>CAYZNY010000001.1:0-175744 GCA_964480265.1 uncultured Candidatus Saccharibacteria bacterium
GAGTAACCCTGACACTATATCTAATCTCGACCACGAACAGGCCTCAGTGGAGTCTTTCATACTCCAAAAAGGCTACTTCTTCCTCCTTCACCCCTCCCGTACTTAGGGACTAGGCAATCCGAGTAAAAGAAGTGCTTTGCACTTCTTTTTGAGGATGCCGCTGTCCCGCTGAGCGTAAGCGAAGTTACGCGGATGGCAAGACCGTAGCCACGGTAATAGCTAGCCTGAGGGAAGACGTCCGGCAGGTACGTAACCAGGAAGTAACCGCTCGTAACCGAACTGCTAGCGTCTGACCACCAGCCGCCATGAGCGGTACGACTGCTGATGTTGCCACGGGAATGATCGTAGAGGCCCGTACGGAGAAAGTTGAGAGGTAATCGTTGTAAAAAATACAAACAACATTTATTTAAACAGGTAGTTTTTCTATTATAGAGGTGGTTTAGCTGCCAGTATTAGTTTAAAAATGCTAGCGCTTGTAGTTTTATTCGTAATTGCTTTATGATAGGGAGGGGGCCGACATTATTCTTGCCATAACAAGGGTGAAAAGTGCTTGACTAATAAAAAACTTTGCCGTAGACTAGCCTCAGAAAAACATTAGAAATGGAGGTATATGCGGTTCCTAAGCGCAGTTAAAGCAGTTTTATTTGAAAAAATATGGTGCAAATTGCTCTATTATTTATTAGCGATAAGTTGTGTCGTGAACGGGGGAGTGGCTGCTATGCGTCCAGTTTCCGCTTCGGGGTGTTCAGACGTACAATTTATCTTTGCCAGGGGCTCTGGCGAGGATATTGGTGGCCCCAGCTATACGGCGTGGCACGATGAAATTGACAAACGAATGCAAGAGTCGACTCTGAGTTATTCTTTTTATGAGCTCGGAAGCGCGGCGCAGAATGGGTACAAATACCCCGCCGCCTCCGTATCAGGTGGCTCATCCGGAATTGCCAATATGGTTGGTGCTGCCATCAGTGGCGGAGAGCTTTTTAATTTTGGCAAAAGCGTAGACGAAGGCGTGGCCGAGCTAAAATCCTATCTTACGTCGACATCTCAGAGTTGTCCAAGAACTAAATTTGTTCTTGGTGGATATTCCCAGGGAGCGATGTTATTGTCACGCACTCTTGGGGAGCTCGATTCTAATAAAATTATCTATGTTTCAACTTTTGGCGATCCGAAAATTTATTTGCCGGAAGGAAAGATGCGCTTTTTGAAAAAGCCCGATGCATGCTACGGCCGTAATCTCTCAGATTATCGGATTAATGTTTCAGATTGTTACGCTTACGAGGGTATACTAGGCAGTTATCAGCCATATCAGCCAGAAGATTATGTTGGCAAGATTGGTGTCTGGTGCAATAAAAGTGATATCATGTGCAGTTCTAGAATGAGTATTAGCGATCATACGTCGTATATTTCTGATAATCTTTATGCAGAAGCTGCTACAAGCATAGTTGCGAAGGTTTTTAAATTTTTCAATGTACACACGGCTACCGTGCCAAGCACACTCCATGAGGTGGCGTTTCTGGTCGATAATACTGCATCTATGAGATCGAAACAGCAGAAATATCAAGACACAATTGGCGACTTTGCAGAGCGCATCGTCAAGAGCGGTGGCAGAGTCGCGCTCTATGAATTTGGTGATTTGGCCCAAAGCGTTAAAACCCTGGAACGCTGCGGATTTGGATGTAAAATCAAGGATTTTCGACAAAACTATAAAGATATCGGTGCGACGGGTGGTGGTGACGATCCCGAATCGGCCCTCTCGGGGTTGATGACGACTATGAATTCGCTACAATGGACTAACGGCGCAACAAAATCAATCGTTTTATTAACCGATAACGGTTATCATAATCCAGATTTTGATGGCGTTACGCTGGACGACGTAGTAACGCGAAGCTTGGAAATTGACCCGGTCAACATGTATGTGGTTAATACTGGTTTTGAGGTCGAGGAAGCATATAAAGATTTGGTAGTACGTACGAACGGCGGCTTTATTAAGCCTGATAGTAGTGCCGATGACCTGTCGGAGCAACTAATCACGCGTCCTGTTGCGAAATTAAAGCTAACTGAGTATTTGGCTGAGCCCGGTGATACGCTGGAATTTGATGCTTCGGATTCATTCGCTGAGAACGGTGATAAGTTGCGCTTTGATTGGGACTTGGATGGTGACGATGTTTTCGAGAGACAAAATGCCGATGCAACAATTACCCAAACTTATCCACATAGTCAAGACGATTTTATACAAGTAAAAGTGACTGATACAAATCAGCATTCGGCAACGATGTCGGCTCGGGTCAAAATTGCAGAGGCAGGACAGATTGAAGAAAGTGCCAAAATCAATGAGTTTTCTTTGTACAAAGAGGGCGATTCTAATCTAGCTAACTTTACTACGACTGGTACCGATGTCTTGCTTGTAGCAAATGATACTCCTCTGGGTTGGGTTGAAGTTTCTTCTGGCGCAGGAGAGTTTACGATAGATTGCCTGGCGGAAGAAGAAGCACGTTTCGCACTTATCCCGTATTCGGCGGCCGGAGTGCGTGGAGAACGATATGATTTTGAGGTAGGCGCTCGCACTTTGTCAACAGCTACCTCTCTTGATCGAGAAAAGCCATCTTTGGGTCAGGTTCCAAAAAACATAATTCTCCCCAAGGTTCCAAACGCGGGAATACATAGCAAGGATCGATAGGGATGGAGCAGGAGAAATCAGCTGGACTTGCGGTGCGAGCTCAAATGCCAATGGTCGCCGTATTCACATCTGTAAACATCAAGTTCGGGCGTTCCATAATCATACTGAGCAACAAGTGCCGCCGCTTCGGCTTCTTCACGGGATGCATAGCAGTTTTTCTGTTGATCGCCAACCCAACAACGTGGTGGGATAGATTTATGATTACCGGTTCTTGTCATTATAACCTCACTTATGGTTGAGATAGTTGCTAGGGCATTTCTCCGAAGCCATAGATTTATTCCCCAAATAGGGGCTATACTTCTATACTACCACAGGTTAGTAAAAAAGTCAAGAGTTTTTCTGGGATTTTACTTATGCTATAATATGAAGCATATGAGGGTGGGTAGGTGAGTAGATTATCCGAGTATCTGAATAGGCGTATTGTCGGCAATGTTTTTGATCGACCTTCAATTTGCGACGCATACAGCACTGACGGCTCCATTCTTTCCTACACTCCAAAGCTAGTAGCAATCCCAGAAACCCAGAATGATATTAGGCATCTTTTACGGTTTGCTAATCAGTTGGCGGCTCGCGAGTTGCGCCTGCCGATCACAATGCGTGGGACTGGTCTTGATAAAACTGGTGCTAGTATTGGGCCAGGAATGATAATATCGACCGAAAAGCTGAATCATATCGAAGAAATAGATGTACGTGGTCGGCTAGTCCGTTTACAACCTGGTGTTAGGCTTGGGGAATTGAACCGGGCTTTGCGACTAAGTGGTCTATGGCTACCGATAGGTTACGATGATCGCGCTACAATTGGTGGCTTGATTTCTAATAGCCCAGTAGATGAGTACAATTACAAATATAGTGGCATCTTCCGGTATGTCGAGCGAGTGGAAGTAGCTTTGCCAAGTGGGGACTTAGTCCAACTTGCGGCTGTGCCACAGCGTACGGCTGATGTCAAAGCAAAGGAGGACTCTGCCGAGGGTGTGCTTTATCGCAAAATCAGTCAGTTATTAGATGAGCAGGCCGATACAATTCTGGACCGTTCAATGCGTTCGTTTGATGCTGAGGGCTATGCAAACATCGTGCGGGTACGGGAAAAACATATGATGAATTTGTTGCCGCTACTGTTTGCGTCGCAGGGAACACTTGGTGCAATTACCGATATTATTTTGCGACTAGAGGCATTACCTTCCACATCGAGGCGAATGATGGTTTCTTTTCACGATTTAAAGACGGCACAGAGATTTATGAATTATGCTCGCGACCTGAAACCGTATTTGTTACAATTGATAGATTTAGATATCATCGAAACGGTGGTCGAGAACGGTAAGAGGCTGGATTTTGTGACTCGGAAGCTCGGGAAGGGAATTCTCGTCATGGTGGGGTTCGATTATCACAAGCATAAGACTAAAAAATGCCTAGAACAGCTTAGCGAATTACTACCTGACAATGCGCAAAAACTTATCGAAACGGAGCAAAATTATGACGATTTTGAGGAAATTGAAAGTTTTTTGATAAATTACCTGAATGATGGTGATGGTGAACGGACGGCAGTCTTGGATAATGTTTTTGTCCCGAGTATGAATTTTACGGATTTCGTGCAGGGGATAAAAACGTTAGAACAGACTATAAAAAAGGATTTGCCGATTTATGGATCGTTTGCGACGCCGAATTATAATTTAAGGCCGGATTTTGATTTAGCTGATTTTGGGGACCGCCAAAACATGGTAGATTTCATGCAGATGTATAGCGAGCTAGTAGTATCGTGCCAAGGGTCCATTACTGGTAACTACCCTGAGGGGCGAACGCGGTCGATTGTGCAAATTGCGACGCTTTCGGCCAGTGAACGCCAATTATACGCTGGCGTCAAAGCGGCTTTTGATCCGCTTAGTATTATGAACCCTGGGGTCAAGCTTGGTGCTTCGGCCGAGGACGCTGTCCGACACCTGCGCACGAGCGGTCAGGGTGGCGTAATATCGTAATAGGCTAGGATGAACCTTGGGATGTGGACTACCATTAGCCCAGGAAGTATGCTATAATAGTAAAATGAAGACTACAAAGAAGAAAATATCTGATACTAGGGTGGAAATGAAGGTGATTTTGGATGCGGCAGATTTGAAGGCTGCTCGTGACCAAGCTTTGACGCGACTAGCCAAGAATTTGAAAGTGCAGGGCTTCCGGGCCGGCAAAGCTCCGGTTTCGCTTGTTGAGAAGCAGGTGTCGCCGAACGAAATCGCTAACGAAACCATTGATATCGCGGTGCGGACGAATATCTCGAAGGCTTTTGAAGCCGAGAAGCAGCCACCGATTGCAATTACGAATGTTGATGTCACAAAATATGTTCCAGACGAAAGTGCCGAGTTTACGGTCACGGCGGACGTCTTGCCGGAGGTTAAACTTGGTGACTACAAGAAGTTAAATGCCAAAATGGGTAAGGTTGAGCCAACTGCTGCTGATGTGCAAGAAATTATTGACAACATCATTAAAGCCTATTCAGAAAAGACAGTTGCGAAGAAAAAGGCTGAGCTAGGCGACGAGGTGATTATTGACTTTGTTGGTAAGCGCGAGAACGGCGAGGAATTTGCTGGTGGTAGTGCCAAGGATCATCGCCTAGAACTCGGCTCAGGTCAATTTATTCCTGGTTTTGAGGATGCTATTGTCGGACACGAGTCTGGTGATAAGTTTGATATTAAGGTTACGTTCCCGAAGGACTATCCGGAAAAGAGTCTTGCTGGTCAGCCAGCGGTGTTTGAGACTTTGGTTAAGCAGGTGAACGAGATTAAGGCTCCGAAACTAGATAATGAATTGGCAAAGAAATGTGGCAATTTTGAGACGGTAGCGGATTTAAAAGCCGACATCAAGAAAAATTTGCAAGCTCAAAATCAACAGCGGGCCTACGAAAAGTATCGTGATGATTTGGTACAAGATTTAGTAAAGAAATCAAAGGTTTCGGCCCCAGAAATTTTGGTAAAAGATCAGATGCGCTTTATCCGTGACGATTTGACTAGGAATGTGGCTAGCCACGGTATGACGCTCGAACAATATCTTAGCCAATCCGGTATGACGATGGAAGATTGGGAGAAACAGGCGGAGGAAGTTGCCGAGCAGCGCGTAAAATCTTCACTAGTATTACAAATTCTTGCCCGTGAGCAGAATATCGGCGTGACCGATGAAGAAGTGGCGGCGAAAATTGCCGAGCTAAGAGATGTTTATCAAAAATCCAAGGAAGCGCTCGAAAACTTGAAGAAGCCAGAAGTCCGGCAAGACATCAAGAATCGGATGGTTATTGATAAAACTTTGGATTTCTTGACGGTAGAGAATTTGCAAAGTGCCGATAAAGCGAAGAAAGAGACTGCTAAAAAGTCCGATAAGAAAGACGCAAAAGCTACGAAGGCCACGAAGAAGGCCGATAAAAAATAGCCTAGATAATATCTGAAAATCCTTGCATTTTCGTCATGTTTGCGCTATAATGAAAGGTAGAGTTTCAAGCTGGGCGCTATTGCTGTACGTGTCTAGCAAATATAATTATAGTTAAACAGGGAAGTTTATGCCAACAATTAATCAGTTGATTCGTAAACCACGCAAAAAGGCGATCAAAAAGTCGAAAGCACCAGCTTTGGGGAGCATCGTAAATACGCTCAAAACCCGTAAATACGACCAAGCGGCACCATTGAAGCGTGGTGTATGTCTAAAAGTTACAACCAAAACCCCAAAGAAGCCAAACTCAGCTCTGCGTAAGGTCGCGCGTGTGCGCTTGACCAACGGTCAGGAAGTTTGGGCTTATATCGGTGGGGAAGGTCACAATTTGCAGGAGCACGCTGTGGTGCTAGTCCGCGGTGGTCGTGTACCAGATTTGCCAGGTGTGCGCTACCATATCGTCCGCGGGACGCTCGATCTCCAAGGCGTACAGGGTCGTAAACAAGGTCGTTCTAAATACGGTGCGAAGAAGGGAGAATAATCTATGCCACGTAAAGTTACAAAATCTTTGCAACGCAAAATTTCACCAGATCGCAAATATCAGTCGGTCTTGGTGCAGCGTTTAATCAACAAAAGCATGCTAGATGGCAAGAAACAAGTTGCGGAGCGGGCAGTTTATGCTGCGCTCGAAGGTGCAGCCAAGAAACTAGATTCGGAGGATCCAGTTGCCGTATTCGAAAAGGCAATCGCCAACATTTCGCCGGATTTCGAGGTCAAGTCTCGTCGGGTTGGTGGTGCAAACTATCAAATTCCGTTTCCGATTTCTGGCCATCGCCAAGAGCACTTTGCCTTCACTTGGCTGGTCCAGGCTGCGCGGGCGCGTAGTGGTATGCCATATGCAAAGCGTCTCGAACTCGAAATCGTCGATGCCTACAATGAAACTGGTGCCGCTTTCAAGAAGAAAGAGGATTGCCACCGCATGGCCGAGGCCAACCGTGCTTTCGCGCACTTTGCAAGAGCATAGTCGCCCAGATCCAAGCAAAAATAATAGGGAGTCCGGAGGGCTCCCTATGTTGTTACCTAGTTTGCAAAATGTCGCAAGATGCTACTTATTTCTGAACATAACATAACTCACAAATGCGTGTCCGTCTTCGGCACAACCAGTTCTGGTCCATTCGCAGAACTCAGAATCGATTATTCTCGCAAGCCTGTTATCCTGTTCGCTCTCAATAGAGAGAACGTCCTTACCGCATTCGCTACTCCTGGCCGGCTTCTTGACATATCTCATCACGAGCAAGGTGTGTGTTGGCTTTGAAGCAGTGACATTGAATTCTTCTGACGATTCAATGTAGTCACCCTGGATCAAATTATCAACGGTGATCCTCCATTGCAGTCTCGAATAGCCGTTCGAAAACGGCGGGAATGCCGAGAAAAGTGAGCACGGAATTTTATTATCCGTGAACTCACCCACGGAGATTGGTATTCTTCGAGAGAATACCAGATTGAGATCCGGCAGCGCGTCTCCAAAAAGCGGTACCACTACCTCCTCGTCGCCGCAGCTATTTTGCTGGATAGAGTAATACTCCGTTCCGCCGCAAAGCTCTTCCAGTTCCTCTTTTGACAATAATTTTGTTTTGTCCATAAAATCCCCCTTTTCTTGGGCTAGGCAAACCATAATTTAAAGTACTTTTTGTGCCCGCCCACGCGTTATCTCCCCATTATAGCACAGGTTACTAAAAAAGTCAATACCGCCCCATTATCTGCTAAATAAATGCAGAGGTTGGAGCGGTTTTTTGACGCAGGCGATAGCTAAGCCGAGGCCATGACAACGTCTTCGGAGAGAAGTATCTCGTTGGAATTATTTGAGGATTCCTGGGATATTCTTTCCAGCCAGGCTTCGGCTGCTTTGGATGCTTGGGGATACTGAAACTCGATAGTTTTTCTTAGAGCGACAATCTCTTGTTGCAGTATCTTTTCGTTCACGTTTTTGAGCAATGACTCTAAGAGCAACATTGCCGCCGCCACGCCGCGGACATTATGTTGTTCTTCTTTCAGGAAAGCGGCAAATTCCTCAGGCAAGCCCTTGCTTATTTCTGGATAATAACATATCCAGAAATACCCCTTCCTTCCATGGAGGGTGATTACCCAGTTGCTATGGGTAACATCCCACAATCCAGTCGGAAAACAACTTGGATTATGAGCTACATAGCTAGAAGTGAGCATATCCCAAGCGCGATTAAGCGCAACATGCATATAATTTGCCCGCACTGCGTTATCACTAGTCAGGAGCGCGTTCCGTCGTCGGGTCTTCCCGTAACGGCAGGTTTGAATCAAGAGATCCCCACCGAGCTCCATTTTGTTGTCAAATTCTTTGCGCAGAGCCGTAACTGTCCGTTGGCAAAGAAATGAACTATTTTTTGCTACATCCCTTTTGTATTTTCTCACTCTCTTTTCTCCTTTCTGATGGGTGAGAATCCTAGTATCACCAAAATGTCAGGTATAGTTTAAAGTGCCACTAGGAAGTTAGCAGTTCCAAGTACATCTTTCCATTTTATCACAGATTTCAGCTTATGTCAATACTAAATTGAGATTTTACTCATAGCCTATGCTTATGATGTTGTAAAAATTACAACACGTAGATGCGGTATGCGCCCCAAGAGATGTATTTTCTGCAAAAACTCTTATCCTTATGCAAAAATGTGCTATAATTAGACATAAGTAGATTTAGGAGGAATCATGATCAGATTAGCTATCAACGGGTTTGGTCGCATTGGTCGGTGCGCATTTAAGATTGCGTTCGAGCGTCAAGATGTTGAAATCGTGGCGATCAATACAATCGGCTCGCCGATGCAACTGGCACATCTGCTCAAATATGATTCGGCCTATGGCGTCTATGACCACGACATCGATTACGACGACAAGCATATCATTGTCGATGGTCAGCCAATTCTATTTTTGCAAGAGGCAGATCCGTCGCGTTTGCCGTGGGATCGTCTTAAAGTTGATACCGTGATGGAATGCACGGGTCGGTTCTGTGCTCCGGCCGATGCAAGGGCGCATATCAAGGCAGGCGCACGTAAGGTCGTGATTTCGGCGCCAGCCAAGGGTCAAGGTGCAAAAACGGTGGTCCTAGGTGTGAATGAAGAAGTCGTGACGGCAGATGACGATATAATCTCTTGCGCCAGTTGCACCACGAACTGTATCGCGCCAGTCATGAAGGTGCTAGAAGATAATTTTGGTATCGAAAAGGCCATGATGACGACGGTTCACTCTTATACTGCTTCACAAAAATTGCAGGATGATGCCGCTAAAGATTTACGCGAGGCACGGGCCGCCGGGGTGAATATCGTCCCGACTAGCACAGGCGCCTCAAAGGCGACGGCGCTAACAATTCCGAGTTTGGAGGATAAATTCAATGGTCTTTCAGTGCGAGTGCCGAGCCTGGTGGTGTCGCTTGCGGATATCACGGCGGTTTTGAAGCGTAAAACTACGATTGCAGAGCTCAACCGCGTATTTGAAAAGGCGGCCACCGAGCCATATTACGAGGGGATTTTGGCGGTAACACACGAGCAGCTTGTCAGTACGGACTTCCGGGGGAATTCGAACTCGGCGATTGTGGATTTGCCATTGACCGACGTCGTGGGTGGCGACATGGTGAAAGTGGTGGCGTGGTATGATAATGAATGGGGATACTCGAACCGTTTGGTCGAGCTATCGGTGGATTTTGGGAGGTAAGATGCCAGAATATACAATTTATCTTAGCAGTGATCACCGCGGTTTTGAAGACCGTAAAGAACTGGTCCCACTACTAGCTGGGTGCCATCCGTTCGTGCACGTCGAGGACCTGGGCCCAGAGACGCTGGATCCAGAGGATGATTTCAATGATATCGCAATCACTGTTTCTAGTGCAGTACTGGGGAATGAGCATAGTTTTGGTGTGTTGATTTGTGGGTCGGCACACGGGGTTTGTATGCAAGCAAATCGTATCAAAGGAATTAGAGCCATCAATGCCTCGACGCCAGAAAGTGCAGCCATTGGGCGCGAGGATGATTACGCTAATGTGCTCTGTCTGAGCGGGGACCAGCTTAATGCCGAGGAAATGGAGAAAATTATCAAGGCGTTCTGCCATGCTCGGCCAAAAACCGATGAGAAATATCAGCGGCGCATGCGCAAGCTCGATGATGACAGTGAGTGGCCGGGGAGTGAGGGATAATGGCGGCAATCGTACCAACCATCACCACTGCCGATAAAACTGTTTTTGAGAAGAACTTGCAAGAATTTGTGCAGTTTTCAAAACGGGTCCAGATTGATACGTCGGATGGGACCTTTGCGGCGACAAAAATGGTGGAGCTGGCTGATATGACTTTTCCGGATGGCGCGCAAATCGATTTGCATCTCATGACGGCCAAGCCAAGCCAATATTTGGATCGTGTTATTGAATTAAGACCGAGTCTTTGCATCGTACATATCGAGGTGGATGACGATTTAATGCATATCGCGCAGAGTTTACATGGGGTTGGTATTAAATTTGGGCTCGCTTTGCTAAAAGGGACTTTCCCACGCCGGGCCCAGCAGTTAATTTCCGAGGCAGATCACATGATGATTTTTTCGGGGTCGCTTGGCGAGCAGGGTGGGCAGGCAGATTTGTTGCAGTATGAGAAGGTGCCGATTATCCGTGATCTCAAACAAGATATTGAAATTGGTTGGGATGGCGGGGCAAACCTAAGCAATGTGCGAGCAATTGCGCATGCTGGCGTTGATGTCATTAACGTCGGTAGCGCAATCACAAATGCTCCGGATCACGCGGCGATGTATAAGGCAATTAGCGATGAAGCCGAGCGAAAGGGCGTATTGATATGAGCCGAATTGTCAGTATTGGCCCAGCTACGGAAGATATTTATCTGATTGATCGCGATGATTTGTCCAAGGTGGATTGGAATGGACAGTCGATTTTCTCGGGGCTAAGTTTTGGGGCTAAGGTTGCCATTGATAAAGTCGAATATCACGTCGGCGGGAGCGGCGTGAATGCGGCGGTGGCTTTTGCACGTTATGGTCACGAAACAATTTTTATCGGTAATATTGCGCGCGACATTGGCGGGGAAGCGATTCTGCATTGTTTTGACGAAGAAAATATCGATAGTAGCTATGCTATTTCGGCGGCTGGGACCACTGCGACTAGGGTGCTTCTAGTTGACGCCAAGACCGGCGAGCGCACAGAATTGGATTTTGAGGGTGTATCAAAAACCGCCAAGAATATTAGCCCGAAGGATTTAGATGATATCGAGCCAGATTGGATTTATCTTGGTGGGCTAGGCGGCGATATGCACAAGATTCTCGAAATTATCGAAAAGGCTCATAAAATTGGCGCAAAAGTAATGTGGAATCCAAGCAGTGCCGAGCTGAAACATCCAAAGAAAGTTATCGGACTACTTGGGGATGTCGACGTGCTGCTTGTCAATAAATCTGAGGCATCGCAGCTGGTCCCGGGTGTGATTTTGACCGAGCTTCTGGCAAGACTAAGTAACTATTGCCAGGCGGTGCTTATCACGGATGGCATTATGGGTGCGATCGCCACGGACCATCAAGAAACTTACCGCTTAGGAGTTTACGAACAAGTTCAAATCAAAGACATTAATGGTGCCGGCGATGCTTTTGGGGCAGGATTTTTGGCTAAATTTGCCGATACTGAGGATTTTTCTGAGGCGCTAAAATATGCCTCGGCGAATGCAGCGAAAGTAGCGCAAAAGTTTGGTGCTCAGGCCGGGATTTTGACCGGTGGTGAGAAGTTGCATCAAATGCCAATGGTGAGAATTGATAATTTATCGGAATGGCCAACAAAGTAGAAAGGAGTAGTATGGCAAATAATGACGAAATCGGTGATTTTTTGAAACAGGAACGGAAGGTACTTTCGGAGCTCGAAAAAGATGATGTCAAGCGTGCTAAGGCTTATGCGAACGACCTTTTGAGGGGGCTAAAAACCGTCCGTACTTATCCACAAGGCGTGACAATTTTTGGTTCGGCGCGTTTTCCGCAGACAAATAAATATTGCAAAAAAGCGCGCGAGCTTGGTCAACTACTAGCCCAAAACGGGCACACCGTGATCACTGGTGGCGGTCCAGGAATTATGGAGGCAGCTAGCCAGGGAGCATACGAATACGGCGGGCGCAGTATTGGTCTCAATATCACCCTTGCCCACGAGCAATTCCCAAATCCATACTTGACCGATGTTCTGCAATTTCAATATTTTTTTGCACGCAAGGTGATGCTGGCAATGTCATCAAAAGTTTATGCAATGTTTCCGGGTGGGTTTGGTACGCTTGATGAGCTTTCGGAGGTTATCGTGCTGATGCAGGAAAACAAGATGCCCAAAATGCCGGTCTTTTTGTTTGGTAAAAGTTACTGGCGTCCGCTAGTTAAGTTTGCCGAGGCAAAAATGTTCCCGAACGGTGCTATTTCGAAGAAAGATTTGAAACTGCTACATGTGACGGATGATGTCAACGAAATTGTGAAGGCGGCCAATAAGATTGGTCATCCCAAAATCAAAACGAATTTTTATGATGGTTTCCGGGCGCAGTCGGGCATTGACGAACTTTCAGAAGAAGATAAATTGCTTAAATGATCGCAAGGGACTATAATATATTATATGGTAAGTAAAGAAGCGAGGCTAGGGCATAAATTTGACCGTTTTATCGATGAGTGTAAAATGGCGGTTTCTGGCATTGTTCTCGCCACGCAGCGGAAGGAATTCTGGCTTGCGTTTGGCATTTCTTTTGTGATTTTTGGTACACTGATGAACTTGCTAGCCGGTGGTTTCGGTGTTTTTGGCACTATGGTGGCGCTCGGACCAGGCGGTGCAATGAAGATTATTGGCGAGGCATTTGTTGGCACTTTTGGTATTGGCAAAGCATTTGGTGATTGGGCTTTGATGTTCGTCGTGGTGCTGTTGCAAAGTATTTTGATTGGCTTGATTGCGCTCGTTTGGCACGGGAAGCGTCATCAAAAAGACGAGGCAACTGCCGCTAATGCTGCTAAAAATGCTAATAATGTGCAGGATGCCGGCATTGCGACTGGCCTGGCAATTCTCGGTACGGGCTGCCCGACTTGCGGGACGAGCTTGCTCACGCCGGTTATTGGCTCGTTTGTGAGTTCGGGGAGTTATATGTTGGCTGGGGCTATTTCCTGGTTGCTAACCGTGGCGGCGCTAGTGCTGATTTTGGTATCTTTGAAGCGAGTTGGCAAAGATGCCTATGCAATGATTTTAAGCGAGCAATTCACGAATAAGAGGAAGGAGAAAAATGCCCAAAACGACCGAAAAAAATGAGACCGCAGGCAGAGTTGGCCGGATTTTGCTAATTATCGGGATTGTGTTGGTATTTTTGGCAATTTTTATTATTAGTGCGACACACAAATCGCCAGCTAGCGAGCAGGTCTGGGATATGCGCACCACGATCGGCAGCACAGAAGCCAAAAAGCATTACGTGATGTATACAGATTTGATGTGTCCGTATTGCGACGTTTTTTCGCGTGCGGTGATGGATCATCAAGATGAATTCGAGCAATTCTTGGCGGATAACGACGTGCTTTTCGAGATTCGCTTGACCGACATGCTATATTATGGTTCTGACAGCGAGATGTCACAGGACGCTGCCGAAGCGGCTTTTTGTGCTATTCATGAGGATAAATTCTGGGACTACTATCACGGAGCTTTGACCGCGCTCTATAATGATTACCACTCTAAAGGCATCGGTAGTAGCAAAACCGCCACGCCGATCAAAAATATGCCAGAGGATTATTGGATTCAGATTGGTCTTGATGCGGGGCTGGGGGAGGATTTCCAGAACTGTGTCAACAACCGCGAAACTGCGGCCGAAGTCGAGGAACAGACCATGAAAGCTTCGCAATTTGCCGAGGGGATGCCGACTTTCTCTTTTGAAAAATTCAAGAATTCTGGGTTTAGTGACACCTGGGGCTGGGACGAAGCCAAACAACTCCTCGAAGCTGGAATATGAGTCACGTGCCGGGGCACTAACGGGCTTTACTGTTGTCTTATTTCTAGAATTTTTGAGAAATCTTTTCGCCGGTTTCGAGATTTTTGAGCTCGTATTGACGAGTTTTTACCTCGTCTTCGCCAATCACTGCGGCAAATTTGGCAATTTTGCCCGCATATTTTAGCTTATCGCCTAGTTTTTTATCGGTCACGACGATATCGACTTTTTTGCCATCCGCACGCAGGCTACCCGCGAGTTCCTCGGTCGCAGCAAGATTTTCAACGTCGAGCGGAATAATGCAGATGTCGATCGGCTTGGCCGCTTGCGGTTTTACCAGTTGGTAGTTTTGTAAAATCCAGAATAAGCGTGTCAGTCCAATCGAGCCGCCCACGCCAGGGAATTTTTGATCAGTGTAGTTGCTAGCGAGGTTTTCATAGCGACCGCCACTGCAAAGCGAACCAATTTTGCGGTGATCGGTAGCAAAAGTCTCAAAAACGGTGCCAGTATAATAATCTAGCCCGCGAACAATCAGCATATCAGCTTTGACTTCGACTGCACTACTGTTTTTGAGTTTCATTTCCAGCAGTTGCATAACTTCGGCTAGCTCCACCAGACCAGTCCTAAAATCTTCATCCTCGCATTCCAGTGCTTCCAACTTTGGCTTTACGGCTTCAATCGAGCCAGAAATCTTCATAAATGTTGTGATTTTTACAACACTTTCCTCATCCAAACCAAGCTCCTGGAAGGCCGCAATAGTTTTTTCCTGCGGCAACTTCTCGGCGTGGTCAATAATAGCGAAAATGTCAAGCGCTTTTTGTTCGAGCCCAAAGCTTTTGATAAGGCCGTTTAATAGTTTGCGGTTGCTGACCCGGACGACCAGATTTGAGAGGGGGAGAATTTGTATTGCTTCAACCAAGGTCGCGATGACTTCGGCGTCATAATAAATCGGTAAATTTCCGCGTCCAATGACATCTATGTCGCACTGATAAAATTCGCGATAACGGCCTTTTTGTGCGCGTTCACCACGGAAATTCCGGCCAATCTGGGTAACTTTGAAGGGAAAAGTCAGGTCGCTCTCGTGCTCGGCGATATAGCGAGCGAGCGGCACAGTGTGGTCAAAACGTAAGGCTTGGTTAGCCGAGCTGGTGTCTTCGGCGGTTTTTACAACTTTATAAATCTGCTTTTCGGTGTCACCGCCAGCTTTAGCGAGCAAAATTTCAGTCCGGTCGATTATCGGAGTTTCAATACTTTGGAAACCGTGCGCATGATATACCGCCTGGAAACCGTTTTTGAAACGGTCAAACTCGCTTTGTAGATTTGGCAGTAATTCTTGCATGCCACTGATTGGCGTTGTATTGATTTTTTTCATGGTTCTATTATAACACAAAAGTATGTGCGACCCGGTTCCCGGTTTGCCTTCGATCTCACTATCTCAATATATAAAAACAAATCCCAGGCGGGATCTCTTTTTATATGGAGGCACCGACCGGAATTGAACCGGTGTACGCGGTTTTGCAGACCGCTGCGTCACCACTCCGCCACAGTGCCATAAGACCATTTTAACATATTTTTGGTTTATAATCATACTATGAACAAAGAAATCGAGGCGACTTTTCTTGATATAGACAAGAATGAGTACCGCGCTAAGCTCAAAAAGGCGGGCGCGAAAATGATTCATCCAGAGGTTCTGATGCGCCGCACGGTGTTTGATACTGGCCCGGGATCTTTTCTCCGTGTGCGTGACGAGGGGCAAAAAATCGTGATGACGTACAAAAATATCAAAAGGCTATCGCTAGATGGCATCAATGAAGTAAATGTCGAGGTGGATAGCTATGAGAATACCATAACGTTGCTCACGGCGGCAGGGCTCAAAGTCAAGGCTTTGCAGGCGACCCTACGCGAAAAATGGGTGCTGGACGGCGTAGAAGTTACGATTGATACCTGGCCGGGGCTTCCTCCGTATACGGAAATCGAGGGTCCCAGCGCTAAAAAAGTGAACAATGTCGCAGGGAAGCTGGGTTTTTCGATGGACGATGCTCTTTATGGCTCGGTTGACGAGATTTATCATCACTATTATGGAGTGGATCAGAATGATGTGAATTATTGTCCCGAAATCGTCATAGGCAAAACTCCGGCATTTTTGGATGGATTAGATTTGGTTGCGTGATTTTCCTCCTTCACCCCTCCCGTACTACACAGCGGACGGCATAACCAGTACCACGGTAAAAGTGATTCTGGGGAACAGTATTTGTTGAGGTGCTATACAGATAACGACTATTTGACATGGAAGCACTAACGCTAGACCACCAAGAGCCATACGAAGTACGAGTATAGATAAAACCGCTTGTGCGACCATAGCTCCCCGTACGGAGAAAGTTGAGAGGCCAGTTATTAATCTTGTTGTAGCCTTCGGTGAAGTTTTGAATAAGAAAGAAGAAAAAGAGCTAGGGAATATCCTCTAGCTCCAAAACCATCAGCGCTTCTCATCTAACTTCTCGTGTATCCGTCTTCCCCAGTTCAATGCTATGGCCATACAGATGAACCCCACCGTAATAACGAGCAGAACTCTCAGGATTATGGCGTTTTTGAAATTCTGCGTAACTACTCCGTAATCATTACATCCCATGATGCAAGACTGGTTCATGATGCGTGCTGCATTAAACACGTACATATCCCTTTCTCCAACATGACAATTGCCATTAAAGAAATAGTACGAGTCATCACTGAACTTTGTATTTTTCCTAGTTCTGATGTGACAGGTCACGACTGCCTGTTCTCCGGGGGCATAATTTCCGATCGTGCAACCCAAGTCGCCATTATCAGTTCTAATCACTTTATCAATCTCCAATGTCGCACCATTAGGGCTATTCTTGTTCTTGATCATCATTGACCCGGGAACAACCTCGAAGTTGCCTACGTTATCAATCCCAACTTTGACGTCCTTGTGAACTATGTCATCATTGTTGGTGTAGGTAAATGATACTATGACTTCGTTTTGTTTTGTCGTAGGTAGCATTATTGCCTCCCATCGATCCTTGGATTCTGACTTAGTGGAACTCGCAGGAAATCCGTGATTAACGTCATTATCAGCTACCTGTGATGACAGTACGCCCATCAGCGCACCAAAGATCATAATTAACAGTGACATCAGTAAAAATAATTTCTTCATAATCATCCACTCCTTCTCCTTTTTGTCTTTGATTATCACGCTATCACCTCTTTATTTTAATTAAAGAAGTGATTTGCGTGATAATCTAATCAGAGTGAATAGATATATGTATAGAGAATCGCTAATATCTTAATGTTCTTAAGCACCCGATAGTGTTTATACTTACATTGTATCACAGATTGCGATATTTGTCAATGCTCTTTATGCTAAATTGCATATTTTGCTAGAATATTACACTTTCTCAACTTTCTCCGTACAGGTGATTACTATCGTTCCCATGGCAATATTGTTCATCGTATTGACTTCGCATATTGGTGGAGCAGTGATAGTGGATCACCTACTTATAGTCATTACCTCGGCACTTATCCGACTGGCGCTAATCCTCAAAGTAACCATCTCCGTGGTGAAGGTTTTGCCATCCGCTGTGTAGTACGGGAGGGGTGAAGGAGGAAGAAGTAGCCTTTTTGGAGTATGAAAGACTCCACTGAGGCCTGTTCGTAGTCAAGATTAGGTATAGTGTCAGGGTTACTCCAAAAAGGCTAGTTCTTGCTCCTATCGCCCATCTCACTTAGTTCTATCGGTATTATGTTCAAAATCCAGAAAAGTCATTGACTTTTAAGCGTTAGCGTGGTATAATAGATACATATATGGTGATTTGGGATTATTTCATGCGTCGGAAATGGCTTCTCCTTACCGTTTTGGCGGTTTTTCTGCTAAGCGGCACGGTAAGTGGTTATTTTTTGCAACGTTCTGATACTTATATTGTCGATAGCACTGTACTCAATCAACCTCAAAATGTTGAAGAAACTACTCTGGATACAGTTGCGCGGGTGCAAGTCCCAATTTTATCTGAGGAAGAGGCAGCAGCCACAACCGTAGCCGCCGAGGATACTGCCGCAACAGGCGAAGCGGCCTCGCAGGGCGCAGAAACAGCTAATACCGATAGCGAGATGGCAAGTCAGGCTCTTGACACTACCGGCTCTGAGACTCAGCAGGAAAGACCATCAGATGCCACTAATATAGACGTCCCACTGGCCGGAGGAAGCACGCAGTCGGACGTGAATGAAGCTTGGCGGACTTTATTTGCAACCTGGCAGTATGCAACTTGGAGTATTTTTGGCATTATCGCAATTGCTTCGACGGTGGTACTGCTCGCTCGCTGGGCGTTTTGGCGCAAAATTCGCTAATCTAGCTTGGTAATTTTATTGAAATAATATTTTTCGCCAGATTTTTTGAACTGATATTGATAGCGGTTCAGCTGATCTTTGAGATTACTAAAATCAGCTTGCTCGACATCTTTGGCGACTGGACGGAATAAATCATTGAAATTATAAAAACTATGCTCATCCTTGTCATAAATTCCCGCCCGTGAAATCACATAGATCACCTCGCCCTCTTGGTAAATCCGCTCGATTTCTTCCATCACCTCGCGGTGCTGGTTGAGCGCGCAGGTCTGGTTTTCGGCTTCAAAAGTTTCGGTGGCGCGTTGGTAAGCAAAATTTAGGCAGCCAGCATTAAAATTCCCGGCATAGAACTTTACTGAATCGCCAAAAAGTTCCGCAAATTTAGCTTTGAGCGTGTTCGCCTCGACGGTAACCAGATGGTTCTTGGCCGAGTCGTTAGACGTTTGTTCCTCAAAACTCTCGGCATTTGCCGCTCGGTCTTGCTCGACTTGGTGATAAGCCATGTTGAGTAGATATTCGGGTTTAATATCTTTTAGATCGTGGTCGTTGCTATAAAGATAGTAGGCCGAGACACTGTCGGCGTTGAGATTCGTCTTCACCTGGTCAAGTAAATAACTGTAATTTGCGAGATACCAAGCATCGTCTTTGACTGGCTCGGGATTTTGCGTTCCCTCACCCTGGGCGTCATTAGTATTGACCAACTCTGTACCTTCGATGCGGTAGCCAAGACTATAAAGCAGGTGTCCAGCGTATCCGAGCCCTAGCATCAGAATGATGATAATCAAGTCGCGGAAGAAATTGTTCCAACGTCGGCGTCGATCGGCCCGTTTTAGCTGAGCATTAAGCGTCGTCTGGAAAGTTTCGCTGATGCTATCTAGCAACTCTTTTTGGTTGGCGGCGATCTGCTCTTGCAAAGTGGTAAAAGTTTCTAGATCAACGCTTTTCTTGCGGGTAGTTCTAGGTTTTTTGGTTTTTGTCGAGCTAGTTTTGGCACTAGCTGTTCGGGAAGTTTTGGTAATTTTGGATTTTGTGGTCGCCCCACGGGGCTTTTTGCTTGATTTTTCGGACCCCACCGTCGGCTCTGTAATTTCTGACATATTTACCTCTCTTTTACACCTCCATTATAGCATAAAGGTTATGACTTCAACCAAAAACATTTGCGGTTTAGCGCTGGCGCCATCGACATAGGGTTCTTGACTATTGGTCAGAAACCGCTTATACTTAAAATAAGTAAGTTACAAAGGAGTAATAAATGGCTACTAAAACAACTAAAACCACCAAAACGGCGGCAAAAACTACGCGTTCGACTAAACCAGCCGCGGCTCGCAAGACTGCGACTAAGGCTCCGGCTCGCAAGGCTGCTCCGCGCGCTTCGGCCGCAGTTGCAGCGGCGACTAAGGCTCGGGACGGCGAGTATCGCCCAATCTCGATGTGGGGCTACTTTGGCTGGGAAATTGTTTATGCAATCCCGCTAGTCGGCTGGATTATTTGCGTCGGGCAGGCTTTCTGTGCCGACAATCGCAACTTGCGTAACTTTGCACGCTCGCAATTTTGCTGGCTGATTATTTGGCTAATCGGGGTTTGCGTGTTGGCCGGTCTTGGTGTCTTCACGAACCTCTTTGTCGCTTTTGGCTTGATCTAATTCTTGTTGCAACTTGTCTAGCCTGGCTAGCCCAAGCTAGACAGATATTGCTGGTCTTGTTATAATGAACCCATAAGTTGAGGAGATAATTATGCCAATTGCATCAATCGTGATTTTGGTTGTTATACTAATTATAATTTTGGCTATCTGGGGAACATACAATAGTCTAGTCAAGCTTGACGAGCGCGTGAACGAGGCTTGGTCCGATATCACAGTCCAGCTCAAACGGCGATCGGATTTGATCCCAAATCTTGTCGAAACCGTGAAGGGCTATGCTAAGCACGAAACTGAGGCAATCAAAGCCGTTTCGGATGCCCGGGCAAAGATGATGGGTGCGCGCTCAGTGGCCGATACTGCTGAGGCAGATGGCTCGTTTGTGGGGGCATTGTCACGCTTGATGGCAGTAACAGAGTCTTATCCAGAGCTAAAAGCCGATAAAAATTTCCAGCAGCTCAGTAGCGAGTTGACTGACACCGAGGATAAAATCCAGGCGGCGCGGCGTTTCTATAATGCTGGCGCCAAGGAGTTAAATACCAAGATCAAGCTTTTCCCATCCAATGTTATCAATAAAATCGTAGGTCATTTCAAGCCACGTGATTATTTTGAGGTTTCTGAGGACGAGAAAGCCAAAATTGCTAATGCGCCAGAGGTAAAGTTCTAAATGCAGACGGCGCAGGTTCGGCCTGCGCCAATGCTTAGGTTGAGTTATGTATAAACAAATTGCTGCAAACAAACGAAATACCATATTTATTATGGGCTTTTTTGTGCTAATTGTTGGGGCGATTGGCTGGATAATCGCTTATTTCACCGAGGATTGGGCGGTGCTAGCTTGGGTGTTTATCATTGCTTTGGTCTATGCGATTATTCAATATTTTGCTTCTGCCAGTATCGCCGTTGCGATGACCGGCGCAAAGCAAATTCAGAAGAAGGACAATCCGCGGTTTTATAATACGGTTGAAAATTTGTCGATTGCAACTGGCCTACCGATGCCAAAAGTTTATATCATTGACGACCCTGCACCAAATGCTTTCGCCTCGGGGCGCGATCCAAAGCATGCCGTAGTTGCCGCTACGACCGGTTTGCTCGACATTATGGATAATAAAGAGCTAAACGCTGTGATGGCGCATGAAATGTCGCACGTAAAGAACTACGACATTCGCGTTTCGATGATTACGTTTGGCTTAGTGTGTTTGGTTGGCTATATTGCTGACCTCGGCTTTCGGATGATGTTTTACACTAGTCGCTACGATGATGATGATAATAGCCCAATTGGCCTGATCGTAATGCTCCTAGTTTCGATTATTGCTCCGATTGCGGCTAGCCTAGCCCAACTGGCAGTTTCGCGGGAGCGGGAGTACCTGGCGGACGCTTCGGCAGCGCAAATCACGCGCTATCCAGAAGGGATGATTTCGGCGCTCAAAAAGCTTGAAGTCCATGGGCGGCCGATGCATCGTCAAAATCCAGCCACAGAGGCAATGTTTATCAATAGCCCGCTCAAAAAAGGCGCAATCAAGAATTTATTTAGCACGCATCCATCAATCGAAAAACGAATTGAAAGGCTCGAACATGGCAAAACTAAGTTCTAGGTCGCGGGCAGCAAAAAAGGCAGAAAAACGCGAAAAATCTGCACGAGGGAAGGGGGTTTTTGGCGAAATCAGGCATTTTTTTGGCAAAATAAAGGCTAAAATCACCAAAGCACGCAGCAAACATTTCCATCCACACAAGAGCTTTCGGCGTTCCTATCGCGAGGATTATGTGCGAAAAACCAAAGTTCCGGGCATTATGGAGCAAGTAATGGCGACATTTCGGATGATTTTTCGCCACTTCAAGACTTTTTTGCCGTTTATTTTATTAATGACCGCGGGTTATATTGTGCTGGTAGGCCTAATGAGTGAGGAATTTTATCAAGAATATCAAGACTCGATCAACGAAGCAAACGAGGCCGAGGGTGCGACCAAGATTGGTGCATTTGCCAAGGCAGCTCTGCTGCTATCCTCCACCGTAACGACTGGTGGGCTAGACTCCGGCATGGACGAGGTCGGCCGCAGTTTTATGATCATCCTCTTTATCGTAATGTGGCTAGTGACGATCTATCTGGTGCGTCATTTTATGGCTGGCCACAAGCCAAAACTCCGCGACGGTCTTTATAACGCCTTGACACCGCTGATCTCTACCTTGGCGGTGTTGATAATAATTTTGATCCAAGCAATTCCGCTGATGCTAGTGCTAATCACTTATTCGGCAGCCGTAGCGACCGGATTTTTATCTACGCCGTTTTATGCCTTGATATATTTTATTTTTGCGCTAGTGATGATACTGATTTCGGTCTATTGTTTTTCGAGCTCGCTGATTGGCCTGGCAGTTGTGACTGCTCCCGGTATGTATCCAATGACAGCCCTCGCTTCGGCATCGGACCTCATGATGGGGCGGAGAATACATTTTATTACGCGGCTGGTTGCGTTGCTACTGGTGGTGGTTTTCATATATATCATAGTAATGATACCGGTGATCCTGCTTGATTTGTTGCTAAAAAGTGTTTTCGATTGGCTGTCGGGCGTGCCAATCGTGCCGTTTATGTTGCTCGTCTGCACCTGCTTTATCTTTATTTATGCTGCGACTTATATCTACCAATACTATCGCTGGCTGCTTGATTACCAGGAGAAATAGTGGGATTCTCCGGCCGAAATATGCTACAATAGAGTTAGTTTTGGAGGAAAAATGACAAAAGCTGAGGCAGAGGCGCGGGTTTTGAAGCTCCGCAAGTTGATCGACGATTATCGCTATCATTATCATGTGCTAGATGAGTCGATTATGTCAGAGGCGGCGGCAGACTCTTTGAAACATGAGCTATCTGAGCTTGAAAAGCAGTATCCAGAATTAGTTACGCCAGATTCTCCGACCCAGCGAGTTGCTGGCCGGCCACTCGATAAGTTTGAAAAGGTGCGCCATAAAGAGCGGATGATTTCACTTGCTGATGTTTTTTCGGAGGACGAGCTGCGTGAGTGGGACAACGCAAATACAAAATTAGTCGGTCCGGTGCAGGAGTATTTTACCGATATCAAGATGGACGGGTTGGCCTGTGCCCTGCATTATCAAGATGGAATATTAGAAAAAGCTGTCACGCGTGGCGATGGTCTAGTGGGGGAGGATGTGACCATGAATGTACGCACGATCGAGAATGTCCCGCTCCGGATTCCGGCGGAGGGGCACGTCGAGGTCCGGGGTGAGATTGTGATCTTCAAGCACGATTTTGAGGAATTGAACCAAAAACAAAAAAAGAGCGGCGAAAAACCATTTGCAAATCCACGCAACCTTGCAGCTGGTAGCATCCGCCAGCTTGATCCAAAGATTGCTGCTGGCCGGAAGCTTCGCTTTATGGCTTATGATTTAGTCGAGCCGAATTTGCCAACTCATGCTGAGACTTATGCCTGGCTCAAAGAAAATGGCTTCCAGACTTCGGGAGAGGATCATGTTTTTAAGAGTCTGGTTGATGTAATTCAAGAAATTCGCCGTCTCGAAACCAGCCGTCAGGATTTGCCATTCAATACCGATGGCATGGTAATCAAGATTAATAATCGTGCAATTTATCAAAAGCTCGGTATTGTTGGGAAAACTCCACGTGGGGCGGTGGCATATAAATATCCCGCCGAGGAGAGTAGCACCAGAGTGCGCGACATTGTGATTTCGATTGGTCGGACCGGTGCCGCCACGCCAGTAGCAATCCTCGATCCAGTGGTGGTGGCCGGGAGCACAGTGCGCCACGCCAGCTTGCATAATGCCGACGAAATTGCTCGGCTCGACGTGCGGATTGGTGACACCGTGATTATCTATAAAGCCGGTGATATCATCCCGCAAATCAAGGAGGTCCTAGTCAGCTTGCGCCCCGAGGAGTCAGTGAAATTCGACTATCAAGCCGCCTTGAAGCAGCAATATCCCGAGCTGGAATTTGAACGTCCAGAGGGGGAAGTCGTCTACCGGGTCAAGGGCGAGGATTCTAAGTTTATTTTAAAGCGTGCCGTCGAATATTATGCCTCTAAGTCAGCGCTGAATATCGACGGATTAGGCGAGAAAAACGTCATCGCGCTGGTAGACGCCGGGCTAGTGAGGAGTATTGCCGATTTATACCGTTTGAAGATTGGTAACGTCGTCCAGCTGGGGCGATTTGCGCGGATTAGCGCCAAGAAGCTCGTGCAAGCCATCGAAGATTCCAAGCATCCGCCGCTAGCAAAGTTCATCACGGCGCTTGGCATTCGTCACGTTGGAGCACAGACCGCAGCGACCTTGGCGCAGGGTTTTGGCAGCATGGAGAAGCTTAGCGAGGCGAACGAGGATGACCTGCTTAAACTTCCGGATATTGGCAAAACCGTCGCCGAGTCTATTCTGGCCTGGTTTGCCGACGAGGATAACGTCAAGCTTCTCCGGGACCTAAAAGAGCTCGGAGTTGAGCCAGAATATGTCGATACCAAGAGCTTGCCGCTTGCCGGCCAAAGCTATATCGTGAGCGGTACACTTGAAAGCATGGGGCGCGAGGAGGCCGAGGATCGCTTGCGGTCCATGGGCGCGACAGTCACCAGTAGTGTGACCAAGGGTACCACGGCCTTGATTATTGGCGCAAAACCAGGCAAAAGTAAACTCGAAAAGGCCGAAAAACTTGGTATTCCGACTATTGGTGAGCCAGAATTCCTCGAATTGGTTCAAAATTAGCAAAAGCTATTGACATTTTATCAATGTGTGATATAATGGAGAGATAACATGTGGGCGGGCATAAAAGTACCTTAAATTAAGACTTTTGATGCCTAGCATAGAGAAAGGGGGAATTCTTTATGAGAAAGAAGAGAAATCACGACTTAAGAGAACAGATCGGGCAAATGGCAAAATTGGGCAGAATTTTTGTTTTTGGAGGGTTGATTTGTCTCATTATCGGTGTGGGGTACTGGCGTGCGCATCGCGAAGAACAACGCCAAATTGCAGAGCGCGAGGAGCGCATTACTGAGCTGAGTAAAAATGCAGGAGATGAAAACGACCCGACGCCGCCAACACCGGTTCCGGCTATCGTTGACTCTTGGTACAAGGGCGAGCAGATGGTTCCGAGCAAGGAATTGGGCGAAGATTCGGATTGGCATATTGCCGTTTACGGTAATATCACTGATCAGGGATTGGACGATAGCATGGCCGAAAGCCGCAATTTAATCGACTCTGAGCTTGCAAAGTCTCTGTCGGCGCTTTTTACGATTGAAGTTGACGAGGGGCAGTGTAGGAGTTTTGATGATTATTCCAAAACTCCGGTCACTATTGCACCGGGCAAAAGCTATCAAATTGAATTTGATTGCACCCGGTATAATTCATTGTTGCCGGTAGATCAGAATACAATGAAATATTTTATTGCTCCGACTCGCTTGAGGAAAGACGATAAAAGTGCAATTACCTTTGCGCTGTATGACGAGGAAAATCGTCAGTTTCATCAAATTTGCGTGCCGTTCAAGACCAATGACTTTGTCGAGATTAAATATGCTCTTGACGATGCCTTTCTGAAAGAAACCTGGGGTCAGGTTTATCGTTTGTGTTTTGATGTCACAGAAACTGACCCTTGGCCGAATCCGGAAATGATACCGGATGCGCCTCCTGAGGTAGATGAACCATCCGATACTGAATAATAATATGGCGCAAAAGTGTAAAAAATTTAGTCCGGTGTCAAAGCCGGGCTATTTTTCTATCATACGGATTTTTGTTAGTTCCCAGAGCGCAATCGCTGTGGCGACTGACACATTGAATGATTCTTTTTGCCCAGCCATGGGAATTTCGAGAAAAAAGTCACATTTGGGGCGGATTGCGGCTGGGATGCCGGCAACTTCCTCACCCAGCACCAAGACTAAACTTGGTGGCTCAGAAGTTCCTCCGGCTCCAAGGCGCTTCGCCAGGGAATCCGTGCCGAAATCTCTCCCTAGCACAGTTCTCCGCTGTTCCTCCTCCGGGGTGAGGTTATTTTCTAGCCCAATAACAGTATTGCCGTGAGTTTTTTGCTCGTCCAGCCACTGCCCTATATTATCGATCGTGGTTTGAGAAATCAGGTTCTCGGCGCCGATGGCAGATTTTGCGATTTGGTGGTTCAATTTTTCCCGCAAGTGGGGAAGCAGCGCAGTATCATTATAGCGCGGAGTATAACCAGAGTAAGCCACCTGGTCGATCCCTAGGCCCTCGGCGGTGCGCAAAATTGCTCCTACATTATAGGTCGAGCGAATATTGTGCAGAACTAGCGTAATTTGCATAAAGATATTATAACATAAAAAAGCACCAGACAAATTACGTCTGGCGCAAAAGCCCTTGCATGTAAATTTTGGCCAAAAGCGGCCTGTCTTTCCATTATAGCACACTCTATGCAAAATGTCAATAGTTAGGGCCACTACGAGGAGTGACCCTGATACTCTTTCAGCTATCCGCCGTGTCCTGGAAAATTTTAAGACGATTTTTCTTGGCGGATCTAAATAGCAGTATTAATCCGGCAAAAATTGCGAGATAAAAACCACCCATCACTAACCACGTCGTCATGGTATTACGGAAATTGTTCGCTGCTCGAATGATTACCGCGCCCATTATCCCCATGGCAAACAAAACGCCAAAAAACGTCATGCAGCAGCTAGTCGGGTTTTTGAACTCAATGGGCTGAGTGTTCTGTCCGCTCTGGTCGAATCGATCATACGTTTTTCGTAGCGTCTTTGATAACACAAGCGCCAGCTTGATAACCATTCCGGTTATCACGATGCCCACTGCTAGTTCGAGGGGAATGACGTCAGGCCAGTTTTGAACGATCATGACAATGCGGCTTCCCAGTACCATGCCGCCACCAAAGCCGGCTAGGCCAATGATGTCTATCATTCTGTTTTCGAATTTTTGATAGGCCTTTGTTGCGATATTCATGAAATCGCCTCCTTCTAAAAGTAGTCTTGAGCCTGGTCCAGATAGCTGATACAAAGTTCCAGGCTCATATAAAGATTGATGTCCTATCCTTCCATTATATCACACATGCTTCGAAAAGTCAATAGAGGGGTTGTTTCAGTCGCAAAAGTATCACGCTATGGTATAATATTGGGTATGAATAGATACGATCCTCTGAAAATTGAACAAAAATGGCAAAAAATTTGGGAAGAAACCGCGGCCTTCAAGACCGATTCGATCCAGAGTGGCGAGCCAAAAATGTATCTCGCCGAGATGTTCCCGTATCCATCGGGGGCGGGCCTGCACGTGGGGCACGTGCGGAATTTCACTATTGTTGATGTGCTGGCACGGTTCTATCGCCAGCAGGAAATGAATGTCTTGCGCCCGTTTGGCTATGATACTTTTGGTCTCCCGGCAGAAAATTATGCCATCAAAACTGGTATTTCGCCCCAAGACGCGACCAAGACTAATATTGATAATTTTCGCAAACAAGCTAAGAAGCTCGGTTATGCGATTGATTGGAGTCGGGAAATCAATACTTCAGATCCAGAATATTATAAATGGACCCAGTGGTGTTTCTTGCAGCTCTATAAGGCAGGGTTGGCTTATCAAAAGGAGTCGTATCAGTGGTGGTGCCCGGTTGACAAGACTGTGCTTGCTAATGAGCAAGTTGAGAACGGTAAATGTTGGCGCTGTGGGCACGAAGTCGAAAAGAAAAAAATGAAGCAGTGGTTCTTCAAGATTACTGACTATGCCGATGAATTGTTGGATGGGATTGATGCGCTGGAATGGCCAGAGAAGATTAAGACGATGCAGAGGAATTGGATTGGTCGCAGCGAGGGTGCAGAAATTACCTTTGAGATTGATGGAATAGGGCTGGCGCCTTCGGGCGAACTTTCCGCGACCAACGGGGAGCGGCCAAAGTGCAGCTCCGCCCGTAACGACGGGTCGGAGCAAACGGGTTCGGACGAAGACGACGGCACCGTTCCATCGGCCTCGGATGGAATTTGCGTTTTCACCACTCGCCCAGATACCATTTTTGGCGTGACCTTCCTGGTCTTGGCACCAGAGCATCCACTAGTCAAGCAGCTAACTAATGACGATACGCGCGAAAACGTCGAGAAGTACTGCAAGGTCGCCATTAAGAAATCCGAGATCGAGCGCCAAGAAAACAAAGAGAAAACCGGCGTCTTTACCGGTAGTTATGCAGTCAATCCGGCTACTGGTGAAAAAAATCCAATTTGGGTAGCAGATTATGTCTTGATGGGCTATGGTACCGGTGCAATTATGGCGGTGCCGGCGCATGATGAGCGCGATTTTGAGTTTGCTGAGAAGTTTGATCTACCAATCAAGCAAGTTATCGAGAAGCCGGAAAATAGTGACGATGATAGTCGCTTTTATCATGGCGAGGGCGAGCTAGTGAATTCAGCGCAATTTGATGGCACCAGGAGCGAGGATGCTCGCGAGCAGGTCGTCGCGTGGCTAGAAGGCCAAGGCGTCGGCCATCAAAAAGTCACTTATCGGATGCGCGATTGGCTGATTTCACGCCAACGTTACTGGGGCTGTCCGATCCCGATTGCCTATGACAAAGATGGCAATGCTCACCCGATCCCCGAGGACCAGCTGCCGGTGATGCATCCAAAAGTGGAAGATTATCAACCGGACGATTCTGGGCGTTCGCCGCTTGCTAAGGCCGAGGATTGGCTAAAAGTGACCTTGAAGGATGAGAATGGCAAAGATGTTGAGTGTACGCGCGAGACCGATACGCTCGATGGCTATGCTTGTTCGAGCTGGTATCTCTGGCGCTATGTCAGCCCGCACGACAAAGATGCGGCCTGGGATCAAGAAGCAATTAAATACTGGGCTCCGACCGATATTTATTGTGGTGGTGACCATGCGGTGGCGCACTTGCTTTATGTGCGGTTCTGGTGCAAGTTTTTCGCCGATCAGGGCTATCTGCCGTTCCGCGAGCCGGTGAAAAAGCTACTCTATAATGGTTATATCAACGCCCCTGACGGCAAAAAGATGAGCAAGAGTAAGGGTAATGTGATTGATCCACTGGAGGTGATCGAGAGTGGTTATGGTGCTGATACACTTAGGACTTACGAGATGTTTATCGGCCCGTACGATCAAGATGCCGCTTGGGACACCAAGGCGATTGGTGGCGTGTATCGCTTTTTGAACCGCTGCTGGACATTATGTTTCGCGCACGAGGCGCAAAGTAGCAAGGAGAACTTGGCGATTCGCCACAAGACCATCAAAAAAGTCACCGAGGATATTCATCGCCAGAATTTCAATACCGCGGTGGCAGCGTTGATGGAATATGTCAATGAATTATATAAAGCGCCAGCGGTTAGCGCTGAGGATATTGTGGCGCTGGCTAAACTCTTGAAGCCATTCGCTCCACATCTTGGCTCGGAGATGCTCGAACATTTGGATGCCGACGATATCTGGCCGACCTGGGATGAAAAATATCTAGTCGCAGACGAGGTCGAGGTCGTGGTCCAGGTGAATGGAAAACTTCGTGCACGGCTGATGGTCCCGGCGGGGCAGGTCAGCGATACCGAGGCGCTGCAAGAGCTAGCCCTAAAAGACAAGAACGTCAAGCGGTTTACGGCTGATAAAGAAATCCGCAAGGTAATTATCCCTAAGGGGGCGAGGTTGATCAATATCGTGGTCTAGAAAGATTGGGCGTGAGATGCCTACATCCTTATATTATATCACAGATGCAGCAAAAAGTCAAGCATAAGCGGCGAAATTGGAGGTAAAATGGAAAAATTCCCGAATCAAACAGAGGCGGAGGCTGGGGCCCAGCACTCGGTATCCGAGTCAGCCCTGGATCCAGGGCTGAATGCAAAGAGCTTAGACCGCATCAAGCAGCAGGCGCTAGGCAAGAAAATTCTTGACATCGAAGAAAGTAGCGGTGATTGGCCGCGTCACTCATCGTTTGTCCAGGCAGAAACTGCGCCTGATTACGGGGATAACTTGACTGAGCAGGAGTTAATGCAATACCCAGAGCAGCGATTCCGGGTAAATCCCGAACGTTTCCCAATTTTGCGTGATCAAGCAATCAGCAACGAAACTCTCAGCATTGACGAAACACTAAGTATTATGGTAAAAGATACTGCTGACACGATTGCGGTTCTAACTGGCGAGACCGATCCCTCGACGCAAAAATCTGATGCGGTGATATATTTGGACAAATCAGCTCGGCCGGTCAGCTGGCTAGTTGATGAGATGTGGGATGATTTTACAACTCAGCCTCGTCCCGAGCGGGAAGAGTTCTTGGCAATCGACCGTGTGACCTGGTTTCAGGCGGTTGGGATTGACGTCGATAGTCAAGGGAACCTGAACGAGGACACCGGTACCAAGTGGAAAGGCGCCAAGGCAGATTATAGCGATTTCAAACGGGCAATATCTAAGAATCCTATTCGGCGGAGTGATGTAGCGCGGGCGCGGTTGGCCTTAATACCGGGCGGGATTAAAACCGTACGTGAGTCGATGAACGAGGAGGAGCTGGCACAGTTTGATGCTTATGACCCATTAGTTTTTGAATCTAACGAACATGATCGAAATGGAATCGCGCCAGATCTCCCAGAGTGGATTATTGAGAAGATTTTTGCCATGCCAACTGGCCTTGAAGGCAAGAAAATCATGGTGATTGATGAGGTACAGAATTCTGGTGCAACCGCCGAGATCGCTAAGGAAATCGTCACGCAGGCTATCGGTGATCCGGATACTGAGGTTAATACGCATATTTTTTGGGAAGCGGGCACCAAGCAAGTCGAGGGCAATCAATCCCAGATGCAGTCGGCACCGGTTTGGTACGATCACGATGTGAACCCAGAGCTCGGAAAAGGTATTGGTGATGTGGATTTTCAGAGATTGCGGAATGAATTTACTCAAGATCATAATATAGAACGCTTAAACGCGCTCTACATTGCCCCATTCAGGGGGCGAGCTTTGGATTTGGCAGGGCAGGAGGGCGAGAGTTCGGTGGAGCTGATGAAGGAGTTCCAACGTCTAGTCAAGATTTATCGTGACGGCCGAATTTTGATGTCAAACCCCAAGCATTATGATCTCGAAAAATGGATTGAACACTATGAAGCGCTCGGCGTAGAGTTTACTCCCGATCCAAAAGTTAAAAATTCCTATACTAATCTTCGGCAAGATCTCAAAAGTCACAAATAAAAATAGCCCCTCCAATAAAGATCATTTTGGAGGGGTTTTAGGGTGCATCTCGGCAAAAAACGCTGCAAAAGCAGCCTTCATATCTGGGGCCGGAGCACCGAAGTTTTGGATGGGCTGCGGACAAGTGCAGAGCCTCAGTGAGGCTTTATGCGGGGCTTTTTGACGAATTACCAGCGTCATTGTATAGTACTCATGGTTAATTTCGTCAAAACAATTGCAACGTAGCTGGATTGTTTTTTCAAAACGCTGCAAAGTTGTAATTTGCCCGAGCAGGACGACATTATCTTGGCCTGACTGCCGAATAACCCGGGGTTCAATGCTAGTGTCGACTGCAACTAAAAAATCTTCTGGACAGAGCAAATTGATCTCGATCATATCATACTCCGTCAAGCTATCCAAGAAACCCTGGATAGATATGTAAGTTCTGCTCCGATTACGAAGTAAAACGCTATTGCCTACGTCCATCCATCTTTCGTTTGTAGGTTCTAAGCTCATCTTATCACCTCCCCTGAAAAAGAGCTTACACTTTCATTATAGCACACATAGCTAGAAAAGTCAAGACTATTTTCAGATTTTTGGCCCAAAATGTCAAGCCGGCGGCCTTTTTGTTGTAATTTTTACAACATTATGGCTACGTTTTGGAAGCTTTTGTGCTAAGATAGGTGGGTTGACACAGCTTATTTAGGCGTATAATCGTCAATTTGTATATCTTATCAGCTTGGCCACTTAGACCAGCAAACATAATTAATATAAAAAGGGAGTTTTATGGAAAAAACCGAAAACCAGTATCTTGGTACGGCAGCATTTCTTTCGATTTGTCAAGGGCGAAAAGATACCAAAAATGCACCGCGGGCGATTGCACGCCAACATGGCTCCCAGGGCAAGAAAATTGGCGAGAAGGTCGCGGAGGAGCTCTATCTGACGACTTCGCCGGCAAAATATGCCATCGAAGCGCAGGATGCGGTGCTCAAAGAAATTGCGAAGCATGGCAACTGCGTGATTGTTGGCCGGGCGCCATATTTACTTTTTTGCATATTTATGCTAGAATAGTTGATGGAAAATAGATTTGGCTATTTTGGTAACTTAGAAAATTGGTTTGAAATTTCCGAGTTGCCAAAGTAGCAGAAAGTAGAGGTGAAGCATTATGCTTAGAAAGAGGGCGCTTGGAGGAGTGCTTTTGTTACTGTTCACGTTGTTATTTCTGCCTGGAAACATACTAATTGCCAGCGCAAAGGTCACGAGTCCGCCCCAGAAAGAAGATTCGGAGTCTATGGATAAGTCGATGGAGGAGGAGATCCGGGACGAGCTTGCGGATTTGGGGAAAGCGGATGTTCACGATGGTATCATGTGGGTATTATCAATTTATGACGGTGTCGATCGAGCCAAGGAGATAAATATCTCGGACATAGAGAAGATACACATCATGTCGGCCGAGCTGGAACCGGAGCATTTTTACTCTGCGTCGCTATTGTTCGTGGTTGATTTTGAGGCTTCGCACCCCGAAAAGTACCAGGATGTGTATTTGCAGGTGCGACTACCCCAGGTGCTATTCAAAAATAGCGTCAATGATATTGGCTCGGCTGTCCATGGCGAGAAAATTACCGCGAATAGCTGGTCGTTTGGCGTCACTAGCAAGGAGGATCTGGCCTTATATTATATCGAGGATTCGGCCAAGATCGCTTGTCGCAAGGAATACACGAAGTTAACGGAGGACGGTGCTGAGGCGCTTTTTGCCGGAAGTGATGGCATTCCGCTCGACGAAGCTTTATCCAAAACTTATGAGGCGGATGGGGAGAAGTTTACCTTTTTTAGTGTGGATTTCTTGCTCTATGCGGCGCCGTATGATACGAGACTTGGCTACTATCGCGGGGATAGCGATCTGACTTATTGGGCTGGGCGCGAGCTGATGCGTGATGCAGAAGTATCGGTTGCGCCAGCGGGCTATAAGCCGCGCGTTGCTACGATGGATAAGGATGGTAAAGTTCATTTGCCAGAGGTGGATGTGGACCCCCAGGAAACAGATTCTGAGACCTCGGCCAAATCTGATGACTCCAAATTATCCAATATCGTGGAGATAGTCACCGTCGCGATCTTCGTGCTTATCGTGGTGGTGTTTTTGATTATTATGAAGAAACGTGCGCGCGAGGATGGTATCACGGGTTTTTGTGATTTTTGGGTATGGCTACTAGACGACATTATTCTCTCCGAAGGGGATGATGACGAAGAGGACGCCAATGAGGAAGATGATGGAGATGGTGAAGTCGAAAGTGGGAGCGAATGTGATGATGCCGATAACGGCGAGGATGACGAGAGTGACGAAGATAGTAACGAAGAGGAATGAATAACCAATTGAAATTTGAGGTGGCGCTTCGGTTGAGGCGCCACTTTTCCTGTAAAGTATTTCAGAAAACCCCTTGTAAGAAGATAAAAAATGTGATAATCTAAATAGAGAATTTCATATTAATTTAAGGAGCATTATGCCTGAACCTAAAAAACAGAGTAGCCCACGCAAGACCGGCTTACGTCGCAGTCACCTTCGGTTGAAGCTGGCACGGGCCGTGAATCGCACTTCTCCGGTGAAAGTCTTTGAAACCGCAAAGAAGACCCCGAACTTAAAGGTTAAAACCGTTAAAGAAGCAAGTGGTATTACCGTGAAAGCCGCAAAGAAGGCTGCAAAAGATCTGGATAAAACCAGCAAGAAAACCACAAAAACTACGACAAAAGTCACTAAAAAAACTAAATAAAAGGGAAGGTATATGGCTAGTAACCGGCACTTGGGTAGAATTATTGTTTTACAGAGTTTGTATGAATACGAATTCCGGAAAAAGGCCGGTGATCGGACGGCAGAGATCGATACGATCGTTGCAAAAGATATAGAGCCATACGAGAAGGCGCTTGGTGACACCGAGTTCGTCTATGGTTTGGCACGGGCCGTTTCGGACCAGTTTGACCAATTGGACGAGATTTTGCAACCGATGGCGCCAGAATGGCCGCTTGATACAATTGCTGCGATCGATCGTAATATTCTGCGGATGGGCCTATATGAATTGCGGAACTCGGCTGAGGCTGTGCCACCGAAAGTCGCTATCAACGAGGCAGTCGAGCTAGCCAAGGCGTTCGGCGCCGAAAATTCTTCCAAATTTGTTAATGGTGTGCTTGGCACCGCGTATCGTCAGATTTACGAACCAGAGTCGACCGACCAGGCACCCAGCAAGGAGCAAAATGAGCAAAAAGAAGTCAAAAAAGACGATCAAAGCTCCGCAGCAGCCGATGCCGCGGAAAACACCAGCGCAGACGGTGCCAACGAAGACGACACAGCCGGAGCAGCCAGCCAAGGCTAAAACCGAGCCCAAGAAGATTCCAGAGGCATTGCCGCTAAAATCCGAGAAAATCTCGGGCATGAAGCGATTTACCTCGCGAATTCTTAAAAAACCGCCAATCCAGGAAGTTGTACGTGAGCCGACGGCCGGAGGAATTGTCTTCCGGAATTCGGCTGATGGGCAAGATATCGAGATCCTGCTGATTCAGGACTCAAAGGGGCGCTGGACAATTCCAAAGGGGCATATTGAGCCCGGTGAAACTGCGCGGCAAACTGCAATCCGTGAGATTGGCGAGGAAGCGGGGCTATTCCATATCGAGGTCATTACTTGGCTGGGCAAGATTCACTTTCAATATCGTCGCGTGAACAAGTTAGTCTTGATGATGACGCAGATTTATCTGGTGCGAGCGCTTGATAACAATGAAACTCCGCACAAAGAGCAGTGGATGAAAGGGATCAAGTGGTTCCGTTTTAATGATGCAATTGACGCCATTGAGTACGAAGATATTGAGAAATTAATGCTAGTAGCACGCAATAAAATTAGACAAGGGGTTAAAAAGGGGTAAAAATGGATAAACACGAAATTGCAAAATATCAGGAATTTGCCAAAGAAAAATTAGGGTTCGAGTTTCACGATCCGATGTTGCTGGTGACGGCGCTTACGCACCGAAGCTACATGAATGAGCACAAGAAAAGTTGTAAAGCACACAATGAGCGTCTGGAATTTTTGGGCGACGCAGTATTGGAGCTGGTTTCCTCAGACTTTTTGTACCGAAATTACAACGAGCCCGAGGGAATCATGACGGCTTGGCGGTCGGCCTTGGTGCGGACGGAGAGTATTGGTGAGTCGGGTGAAAAATTGGGTTATGCCCCACTGGTCCGGCTATCAAAAGGTGAGAAACATGGTACTGTGCGGGCGCATGCGTCGATTTTGGCGGATTGCTTTGAGGCGGTGATTGGCGCAATTTATCTTGATCAGGGATATGACACCGCTAAGGATTTTATCGATAAGTGGATTTTGGTCAAAATGGACCGGATCTTGGAGGAGGGGAGCTGGCGCGATCCAAAGACCTATTTGCAGGAGCTAGCCCAGCATCATGATGGTGCGACGCCAGTTTATCGTGTGTTGAATGAGGAAGGCCCAGACCACGATAAGGTATTCACGGTGGGGGTTTATGTCGGTGATCAGCTGAAAGCTAAGGGCGAGGGCCACTCAAAACAGGCAGCCGAGGGTAAAGCAGCGGCTGAGGCAGTTAAGGGGTATTTGAAGAAGTAGGAGAGGGAATGTTAGAATTAAAAAATATCAAAAAAGTTTACGAGAGCCATGACCTTAAACAGGTGGCTTTGAAGGGTATCTCGATCACCTTCCGGGATAAGGAATTTGTTTCAGTTTTGGGGCCGAGCGGGTCTGGTAAGACGACACTGCTCAACATTATCGGCGGTTTGGACGAGTATACTTCGGGTGATCTGCTGATCGATGGCGTTAGCACGAAAGAATATTCGAATCGGGATTGGGATAATTATCGCAACCATTCGATTGGTTTTGTTTTTCAGAGTTATAACTTGATTGGCCACCAAAGCGTACTCAGAAATGTCGAACTGGCTCTGACGCTCTCGGGAGTTGGCCGCAAAGAGCGTATTCGCCGTGCTAAGAAAGCTTTGAAGGATGTTGGCCTGGCTCAACATATTAACAAGCGTCCAAATCAGCTTTCTGGTGGACAGATGCAGCGGGTGGCGATTGCGCGGGCGTTAGTGAACGATCCAGAAATTTTGCTCGCTGACGAGCCGACCGGTGCACTTGATACAGAAACTAGTAAACAAATTATGGATCTATTGAAAAAAGTTGCAAAAGATCGTCTAGTGATTATGGTGACGCACAATCCAGAGCTGGCCAAGGAGTATTCGACCCGCATTGTTACAATTCAAGACGGGAAAATCCTCAAAGACTCGAACACCTACAAGCCAAAAACCAAAAAGGTGGAAAACCTTGATCCGAAATCCCGGAAGCGCAAGACTTCAATGAGCTTTTGGACGGCATTCGGGCTGTCAATGAACAATTTGATGACGAAGAAAGGCCGGACCATCTTGACGGCGATTGCGGGTTCAGTTGGGATTATTGGTATTGCGCTGATTTTGAGCCTGAGTAATGGTATTCATGAATATATTAACCGTACCGAGGAGGAGGCGCTTAGTGAATATCCGATTCAATTACAAAAAGATTCAGTGGATATTTCGGCTTTTGCGACTGCCTTTATGGGTGGCACCGAGAACAGCGACATTCCGGACAACGGTAAAGTTTATTCGCGTAATATCATGGGCGATGTCTTGACCCAGGTAAGCTCAGATACGGCGAATAATTTGAAGGCGTTTAAAACTTATATCGAATCTGGTGATGGCCAAGACATGAAGGACTATACGAGTTCGATTGGTTATAGCTGGGACGTACCACTGAATATTTACAAGGGTAGCACCAGTGAAATCATCCAAGTCCATCCGTCAACAGCCATGGATGCAGTCGGCATGGGTACGGATGGCATGAGCTCAATGATGATGAATATGGAAATCTTTGCAAATATCGGTGCGAACCAAGACTTATTAAACCGGATGTATGATGTGGTGGAGGGACATTGGCCAGAGAATTACGATGAATTAGTGCTCTCGATTGGTGAAAACGGTGAAATTTCGGATTATACTCTGTATACGCTGGGAATTTTGCCGCAAAGTGACCTCAAAAAAGCTCTGAATAAAATTATCGCCGGCGAGGAAGTTAGTTTTGAGAATACATCGTATAGCATCGACGAGTTGATGAATTTGAAATTCAAGTTAGTCTTGCCGACTGATTATTACAAGAAGCAGGGCAATATTTGGGTTGATATGAGCGGCGATGAGGACTATATGAGAAATGTCCTGAAAAATGCCAAAGAGCTCAAAGTTGTTGGCGTTGTAAAACCTAATGGCGACTCAGCTTTGGCGAGTAGTTTCCCGGGGTATCTTGGTTACGATCAAAGTTTAGAGGAATATATTGTCGAGAAGGTGAATGAGTCGGAAATTGCTAAGGCGCAAAAGAAAGATAAGACTGTGAATGTTCTCACTGGCAAGAAGTTTGGTGCGGAGGAAAAATTTAGTGCCGAAAATTTGACACCTGAGCAGCAAATGTACCTTTCTACTCTTGATGCGGCGGAGTTGGCAGAGGTAGTATCATCGTACCAAGAGAATGCCGATGCAACCTATGAAAGCGTGTTACATAAACTTGGCATCACGAGTCTGGACGATCCAGATGAAATTTCGCTCTTCCCGATTAATTTTGAGGCAAAGACCGATATCGAGAATATTATCGAGCGGTATAATGAAGGTAAGGACGAGGAAGATCAAATCACTTATACCGATATGATGGGGACAATGATTGCCTCTGTCTCGATGATTGTAGATGTAATTAGCGCGGTCTTGATTGCCTTTGTGGCGATTAGCCTGGTGGTATCGAGCATTATGATTGCGATTATTACATATATCAGCGTACTCGAACGGACAAAGGAGATTGGTGTGCTTCGGGCGATGGGCGCGAGCAAGCGTGATGTGTCGCGGGTATTTAATGCGGAAACGCTGATCGAGGGCTTGGCGGCTGGCTTGCTCGGTATTGGCGTGACATTGCTAATGACGATTCCGATCAATGCGATCGTCGAGCAAGCGCTAGACGTGAAGAATATTGCCGTGTTACCAGTGGGTGGCGCAGTCATCTTGATTATTCTGAGCGTGATTTTAACGATGATTGCTGGGCTTATTCCATCGCGCATGGCGAGCAAGAAAGACCCGGTCGAGGCTTTGAGGTCGGAGTAGTGGCGGAAGACACTAAAAATAATAACCTTGGCGTAACAAGGGTGAAAAGTGCTACGAAGGCCGAAGTTGAAACCGATAAGACCAAGCTCATGGCAAAGCTTAAAACTTTGCCAGCCGCTCCGGGAGTATATTTTCATAAGGACCGTGAGGGAAATGTAATTTATGTTGGCAAGGCGGCGGTGTTGAAAAATCGCGTAAGGCAGTATTTTCATAAGACCAATAAAGATCCAAAGACCGAAGCTTTGGTCAAAGAAATTGCCGACACGGATTGGATTGTGGTCGATACGGAGATGGATGCGTTGTTTCTCGAATCGGAAATGATCAAGCGCTACAAACCAAAGTGGAATATCCTGCTACGTGATGACAAAACCGTGAACTATGTGCGGATTGATATGAAATCAGAAGTTCCGTCGGTCAGTTTCACGCGGACACCGCAAGATGACAGAGCCGACTATATCGGACCGTTTTATAGCAAATTGCCATTAGAAAAGGCGCTCAGGATTCTGAGGAAAGTTTTTCCGTATTATGACAAACCGTATGACGGCAAGAAAACTTTGAATACCGACCTTGGCTTGACGCCAGGGATTGAAGTCGGTAAGTCGACGCCGGCGGAATACAAAAAGAATTTGCGCAAATTAAAGTTGTATCTGCAAGGCGGGCGACATAAATTGCTAAAAGAACTGGAAAAGCAAATGCGTGAGGCTGCCAAAACGGAGCAGTTTGAGGAAGCGGCCGAGGCGCGAAAGCAGCTTTTTGCACTCCGAGAGTTGCAAAAGAAGATTGTTTTTTCGGATAAAGAATTTTTGGACATTTCTTCTGATCAAGCGCTGCTGGAATTGCAGAAGATGCTAGATTTGGACCAGCCACCGCGACGAATTGAGGGCTATGATATTTCGCACCAATCTGGTACTAATGTGGTTGGTTCGATGGTGGTATTTGTTAATGGTGTGAGCGACCGTAGCGAATATCGGAAATTCAAGCTCCACAAACAGCAGAATAACGATTTTGCCAATCTACACGAAGTTTTGGAGCGGCGCTTGAAACATCCTGAGTGGGAGAAGCCAGATTTGATTTTGCTTGATGGTGGCGAGCCGCAACTTGAAGCGTTGAAAGATTTGCTGATTCCAGCAGAAATAAAGTTTCTTGGCCGTGACAAGGATGGCGACCACGGTCGAAACGCTGAGGTGGAGATAGTTATTCCAGAGAAGGGCACATATCAGCATATCCGGCTCGATCCAAATGGCCATGTGTCTAAACTCGTCGCTCGGATTGACGATGAAGCTCATCGTTTTGCGGTGACTTATCATACGCTTTTGAAGCGAAAAAATATGCTGAAATGATTTTCGTAAAATCGCTAAAAAGCGTGCTATAATATATACATGAATTTGGGAACAATACTACAAGGTGTCACTTTCGTATCGGCGATTTTGTCGATTTTGTTGATTCTTTTACAGCAGCGTGGAGCTTCGCTGGGGGCTGGTTTTGGTAGCTCCGGGGAGCTTTATACCGAGCGTCGCGGTTTGGAGCGATCACTTTTCAATGCAACAATTATCTTTGTAGTGGTTTTTGTTTTGTCAATTTTGGGGATGGTGCTAATACCGGCATAAGGATTTGAGATTTATTCATGAAACAACGAGGAAAAAAGCGTGGGCAAAAACTAGCAAAGCGCTGGGAAGATTTTTCTGCGCAGGCTAAGGAAACTAGCCGCGAGCACATCCAAGAGAATTTGATTGAGCGTTTGCCAAATGCTCGCCGGGTGCGGCTGCTGATTTTGGAGTGGTGCCTATTAATCGTGGTAATTGTATCGCTGGCGCTTACACAGGCTTTTTGGTATACGCAGTCCTATGCGGCGCAGGTGTATGTCGGTGGCGGTTCTTATACCGAGGCGACGCTTGGTAAGGTCAACACGCTAAATCCGCTTTTTGCGAAAACTAACAGCGAAAAAGCTTTGTCGAAGCTTATGTTCGCGACTTTATCGACGATTGACTATTCAGGACATGTTGGCCTGGGTTTGGCGTCTTCTATTTCCCCAGACGAATCAGGCAAAGTTTGGTCAGTGAAACTTCGGGACGGCTTGAAGTGGTCGGATGGCGAGCCAATAACACTGGATGATGTTGAATTCACGATGAAATTAATCAAAGACCCGACTGTGAACTCGATTTATTCTTCAAATTTCGAGGGCATTAAGATCGCTCGCACCGATGACGTAATCACTTTTACCTTGCCATCAGCGTATGTTGATTTTGATGCGACTTTGAATGTTCCAATTTTGCCGCAGCACGTGCTAAAAGATATCAATCCGAGCCAGCTACTCGAAAGTAATTTTAGCATGAACCCGGTCACATCTGGTGCCTTCGCGTTTAATGCAATGCAGAGTGTCTCCACGGATGGCGAGAAAATTGTTTATCTCGTCGCAAACGATAATTATTATAAGGCACAGCCGATGCTGGATAGTTTTGCCATTCATACTTACGAAACGAACGACGAGATTGTCAAAGCGATTACGACCGGCGAAGCCACAGCAACGGCGGAGCTCTCGGCGGTTTATCGGGATCAATTGCCGACTGATTTGATTTATGAAAAACAGACGGCCCTAGCGAGCGGAGTCTTCGCTTTTCTGAATACTAAGAGCGAGGCGCTTTCGAACACGAAAGTGCGCCAAGCAATTCGGCAAGGAGTTGATATTGGGCAGGTGCGCTCGGTACTGGGGTATGAATTCCCGCTTGATTATCCAATTCTCGATTCGCAGATTGACCTCAAAGAATTCCCGCGGTTGCCAGAGTATAATCTTGAAGCAGCAAAGGCATCGCTCGCAAGTGAAGCCGGGAAAACTTTGCGTCTAGTCACAATTGATTCGGGCTATTTCCCGGATTTGGCTGAGGAATTCAAATCCCAGCTCGAAGCGTTGGGGTTCAAAGTTGATTTGGCGGTATATGCTCCGAGCCAAGAGTTCTTGATGGAGGTTATCCAGGCTCGCGATTATGACATTTTGCTTTATGAAGTCGAGCTTGGTGCTGATCCGGACTTGTTCGCCTATTACCATTCGAGCCAGACTTCGACTAGCGGGCGGAACCTATCCGAGTATTCGAGCTATCTTGTTGACGACCTTATTCTCGGTGCGCGGATTTCGACCAATCCGGAACTCCGGGCGGCAAAATATCAGACGTTCCTAAATCGGTGGGTGAGTGATGCCCCGGCGATTGGAATCTATCAAACTAGTTTGGTTTATTATTTCAACAAAAATGTTCGCAATTTTTCGGAGGACAATCGTCTGGTTTACTCGACTGACCGTTTTATGGATGTGGAATATTGGGCGGTAAATCGCGCCGAGAAAAACCGTACGCCATAAATGTGTTATAATAGAGTTCATGAGAAGTTTAGCGAAGGAATTATTATCAAAAGTTGGCGAGAAAGTAGAAGTTGCTGGTTGGGTGAACTCGCGGCGTGACCATGGTGGATTGATTTTTATCGATCTTCGTGATCATACTGGGATTATTCAGCTCGTGATTACACCGGATACGGCAGATGCGTTTGCGGTGGCAGAGACCTTGCGGGATGAATTTGTGATTAGTGCTGATGGGCAAGTACGCGAGCGTGCGGAGGATCTGAAAAATCCAAATCTGGAAACCGGGGCAATCGAGATTGTGGTGGAGAGTTTGCGACTAATCAATAAGTCGGAACCTTTGCCAGTGAATACTCATGATGAGGGCGACGCTTCGAGCGAGGAATTGAGGCTCAAATACCGGTATCTGGATCTGCGCCGACCAAGTATGCAAAAGATTTTGCGACGTCGAGCGGAGTATTACCGTTATTTGCGGAATTTTATGGATGAACATGGTTTTGTCGAAATTACGACGCCGATTTTGGCAAATTCATCGCCAGAGGGCGCGCGGGATTTTTTGGTACCGAGTCGTTTACATCCGGGGAAGTTTTATGCGCTTCCGCAGGCACCGCAGCAGTTTAAACAGCTTTTGATGGTGGGGGGTGTGTCGCGCTATTATCAAATTGCGCCGTGTTTTCGTGATGAAGATCCGCGGGCCGACCGTTTGTACGGTGATTTCTATCAGCTTGATATGGAAATGGCTTTCGTAGAGGATGGGGCCGAGGTGCGAGCAATGGTCGAGCCGATGGCAAAGGGTCTAGTGACCGATTTTGCCGGCAAAGAATTGATGCGGGAGGATGTCCCGGTTCTGACTTATCGCGAAGCAATGGAAAAATACGGGACTGACAAGCCAGACCTGAGATATGACCTAGCGATGGTCGATTTGATGGATGCATTGAGTGGTACCGAGTTTAAAGTTTTCCAGGCGCCGGCCGTGAAGGCTATCCGGGTGCCGGGCGGAGCTAGCTTTACGCGAAAACAGATTGATGAGTTCACGGAGCTGGCTCGTAAAAATGGTGCGGGTGGTTTGGCATATATTATATATGAGAACGGCACTATGCGTAGTCCGATTGCGAAATTCCTGAAACCGGAAGAGCTGGAAGCGATCAAAGAGCAGACTGGCGCGGAAGATGGTGATGCAGTGTTCTTTGGTGCCGACGAGCGAGAAATTGTCAACAAGGTGCTAGGCGAAGTCCGGATTGCAATGGCCAAGGCTCTGGATTTGGAGGATACGACAAAAGTAGCACTTTGCTGGATTATCGATATGCCATTTTATGAATGGGACGAAAAAAATAATAAACTAGACTTTGGGCATAATCCGTTCAGCATGCCAAAAGGTGGTCTGGAAGCACTAGAAAAGGCCAAGACAGACGCTGAGCGACTGGAAATTGTGGCAGATCAATACGATTTGGTCATGAATGGCTACGAAGTATTATCTGGTGCGGTGCGGAATTATAACCCAGAAATTATGTATAAAGTTTTTGGAATTTTGGGCTATGACGAAAAATATGTCGAGCAAAAGTTTGGTGGAATGCTGAATGCCTTTAAATTTGGTGCACCACCGCATGCTGGTTGTGCGTTTGGGGTGGATCGGATGTTTATGGTCTTGAACGACCTGAGCAATATTCGTGATATTGTTGCCTTCCCGAAGAATGGCTCGGGCGTGGATTTGATGATGGAATCACCGTCAGCAGTTGATACTGCGCAACTTACTGAGCTGGGGATTGGTCTTCTAGATCCCGAGTAGAATTGCTGTGCTATAATAGAAACATGACACGGCAAAAGAATTGGTTGAAGCGAGTTTTTGGTGCTATTGCTACGGGTGTGCTCGTGGTGGCTAATGTCGGGCCAGTTGTTTTGGCGGAAGATGTAGTTGATCAAAAAATCTTAGACAATATCTCCCAAGATTGCGGCTCGATCAAGCAATCTCTGGCCGATTTGCAGCGGGCGGACTCGCGCACGCGGACCTATCTTGGCTCGGCATACGAGTCGGTAGCACGCGATTTTATTACGCCGCTAAACTTGCGTCTAGTGAAAAATAACCAGGTTAATACGAAATTGTTTGAAATCCAGGCGAGTTTTTCGAGCCAGCAAGCAGATTTTCGGACAGAATATACCGCCTATATGCGCGAGCTTGAAAGTTTAATTGCAATGGATTGCCAAAAGCATCCACAAGAGTTTTATCGCCAACTCGAAAAAACTCGGGAGCATCGCACAAAATTACATAATTTGGCTGAAAGTCTAAGTAAATTGGTGACTGAGCAATATCAAGGCGTCGCTGCGCTAAGAGAGGTATTATGAGTCAAGCAGAACCCAAAAAAGTAGACCGCGGTGCGCGTAATTTGGTTATTTTGGGTATAGGAGCGACCCTGATTGCGACGGCTGCAACTGCGCTCGAACTCTGGATTTATCACGAATCGGGGGATATTTATCTTGACCGTTCGCGTCCGGGCTTTTTGCCGGATGCTGAGGAGGCCGAGGAGGAAACCGAGACCAACTCGAACTATACTTATTCTGAGAATGGACCTTTGGATAAAGGCGAGCTGGACGATTATCTGAAAGAGCTGAAAAAAGTTGAAGATGCTTTGAAGAAGATCCAAAATCCATATGGCGAGAATGCTCTTTCGGATAAATCGCTTGGGATTGAGGCCGAAGAATAGAAAACTAATCTAGATAAGTCGGATTGATTTTTGGACCATCAGTCACGGCGGATTCTTGGTTGCCGGCATAAACTAGCTTCCGCAGCCAGAGATCGGCCGGCCCAGCGCTCATCAAGAGCACAAGATAGCCCTTGTCATGCCATTTTTTGAGTTCTTGACCGAGTCTTTCGTCTAGCTCAGCGGCTTCGGCGTCTTTTTTGTTGTTCAGATGGGTGATAAAATCAGCCGGAGTGAGAACTTTCCGTTTTGGGTCCTCGCGAGTTAGGTAAGTTGGGAGCCAATAAATCTTCTTTGTACCGCTAAAAGCATCAGCATAACCAGCGACAAGCTCGGACTGGCGAATGTTTTGGTGGGGCTCATAAACTGCAATAACGCCATTAAGATTGCGACGCTCGGCTTCTTCTCTGGCAATTTCGATAGTAGCGGCAACTTCTTCGGGGTGATGTGCATAATCAGAATAATATCCCTCGGACACTTGCTCAAAACGACGTCCAACACCAGGAAAAGAATTTATCGCTTCGGCGATTTTCTTCCGATTGTTGCAAAAACGCTTCAAACCACGCTTTGCTGGGAGCATGCGCATAAGGGCATCGATAGCTAAGGTTGCATCGTAACGCCTAGCTTCGCCGGCCAGTGTGACGTCAGCAGCAATTTCGTCGCCGTGCAATACCTGCTCGCTTTGTGATTCAAATTGGCGGAAGGCGTCTTGGTATTCTTGCTCGGTTGGGTAAATATCTGGGTGGTCATAAGTCACGACTGGAATAACTGCCAGCCAAGGATGATAAGCAAGGAAGTTGCGGTCGTATTCATCTGCCTCGTAAACGAAATATTCTGACCCTGGCTCGTAGTGTCCAGCCTCGGCAAATGGCAAAGTTGTGCCAATTAGATACGAAATTGGCAGACCAAGCTGTTTTGCTCCCCAGACAATCATTGCGGAAGTAGTTGTTTTGCCGTGCGTTCCAGCCACGGCAACAAGTTTTAGTTTGAGTTTTTTGATTAAGTAACTGATTAGTTCGTCGCGTTTAGAAATTTTTAGTTTGAGTTTTTTTGCCATCAGAAGCTCGGGATGATCTTCGGGGAGAGCCGAAGTATAAACAAACCAATCCACGCCTTCGTCCTTAGCTCTTGCTTGCAAGAAGCTGCCATCCTGCTCACCGAGGCAGAGTTTTATTCCGGCGGTTGCGAGCTCATTCGTGATTGCACCAAGAGCTTGATCAGAGCCAAAAACCGTCATACCGGCATCTTTTGCCATTAGTGCAAGTGGCCCCATACCGGTACCAGAAATTCCTGAAATATAAATTTTCATATGCTATAATTATATCAAATGGGTGGTAAAAAATCGAACCGGATTCGTGAGCGTCTGCATAAGTGGAAAACCATACAAACTTGGCAGCTACTGCTTTTGTTGGTGCCGTTGGTATTCTTGGCTGCGACTTTGCTGAGGTTTGATCATATCAAGATGTCGAATTTGCGCCAGGCGGTGCTTGATGCTGATGCAGTCAATGACGAGGAGGGGATTCGTAACGGCCTGAAAAATTTGGAAGAATTTGTTTTTTCACACATCGTGATCAACGTGTTGGATGATAATGGTAATCAAAAAATCATTTTTGGCACCGGGCCGTTCTATCTCGAACAATCGTATATCCGCGATGCGAATGCTGCAATCGAGCAAGCTGAGAATACTCTGGCGAACGACGCCAACCCAAACGGAAATATTTATGAGGCGGTACGGCAAGTTTGTCAGCCGCTTGCGCATCAAAATGGCTGGAATTCGCACCAACAGGAGTATCTGGATTGTTGGACAGGCGAATTAGCCAAATATCCAGCGACCGAAACTTTGAATTCCGCAGTGATTTCGGCGAGCGTGCCATCAACGGAGCTGTACCGGTATGATTTTTCTTCGCCACTTTTGGCGCCGACAGCCGCGGGTGGAGTGATTATCATTTGTCTGCTGGTTATTGTAATTATAGTTATTCGTCTGGTTGTTTGGATTGTCCTGAAAATTGCGTTAAGAATCACTGAACTCCGGGATAAAATCGCTAGTAGAGCTCGCCGGTAATGTTGTAAAAACTACATAAGTATATCACCCCTATAAAACAGGGAAAAGCATAAGATTATTCCCTAAAAAACGCAAAATCCCTTGACGCCCCAGTGAAATCAGAATAAGATAAGAGTATATTAACTAAGGAGGGACCTAATGGCCTACGAACACACTAACAGTAAAGGCATCACTTATTACCTACGCAAATCAGAAGTTACCCTACGTGGCGGCAAACCACAGACAATCTACTTCTTTACTAAGTCTGCCGAAGGCGGCAAGGGTACTCCGTGCGATTTGCCAGAAGACCGTGTTGTTAATGAAAACCCACGTAACGGCTTCTTGACCTTGAAGAAAAAGGCCGCTTAATCGCACGCACGAAAATTTAGGTACAAAAAATCTACTCTGTATGAATCGCAGGGTAGATTTTTGTTGTGAGGATGATAATAACAGTGGAGTCAGGTGGGTTCACTACACAGCGGATGGCAAAACCGAAGCCGCTCGGGTTTGAGTTCGCGGGCGACTACAGTTATAGCAATGGCTCGCTGGTCAATGTTGGCTCGGACGGCTTCTACTGGTCTCGTACGGCGTACTCGGCTGGCAACGCTTACCTCCTCTACTTCCATTCCAGCTATGTCAACCCGCAGCGTAACTACGGTCGTGGCAACGGCTATGCCGTCCGCTGTGTAGTACGGGAGGGGGTGAACAGAGGATAGGTCTAAATTCATCACCTTTGGGCCTATTTTGTTATCGCTAAAATATCTTTTTATTTTTTTACCAACATCGAGCAACACTTGAATTATCATAAATTTTTGATACAATCAGGGTACTACTCATGTGCCCGTGGTGGAATTGGTAGACACGCTACCTTGAGGTGGTAGTGGCGATTTAAGCTGTGCTGGTTCAAGTCCAGTCGGGCACACCATCAGACTGCGCTATTAAGCGCTTTTTTGTTGGAATTTTCCTCCTTCACCCCTCCCGTACTACACAGCGGACGGCAAAACCGTGTCCACGGTAATTGAGATCCTGAGGGTAGACATAAGTCGGGGCCGTACTCAGGTAGCGACCGTCCGTGGCTGAGTAACTGGTATCTGACCACCAGATGCCAGCTGCGGTACGATTGACGACGACGCCAAAGGAACGATGGTAGTAGCCCGTACGGAGAAAGTTGAATCTTGCAGGGTCAGATTATTACGAGCAACTTTACTTTTTTAGTGAAATACGCTACAATATAGAAGATATAAAGTAAAGGAGAAAAATGCTAGCGATTCGTATGCAGCGTAATGGCCGAGCGCACCTACCGGTGTATCGGATAGTCGTCCAAGAATCCCAGCGCCACCCTTTGTCGGGTCGTGTTGTGGCGGAGGTCGGCAACTACAACCCGAATACCAAGCGAGTTGTCTTGGATAAAGAAAAGGTGGAATTTTATCTTAAAAATGGTGCTCAACCAAGTAGCCGCGTGGCACGTGTTCTAGCCTCTGAGGGTGTGAAACTTCCAGATTGGTACAAGGCCCCAGCGCAGAAGCACGCTAAGGCGAAACATGCTGATAAGCTGCGCAAAAACCAGCCAAAGGAAGAGGTTGCACCAGAAGAAGCTACTGAGCAGTCAGCCGAGGAAACGACCGAGTAGATCGTCGCCCTGTCGGATAAAACCGCCTTTTCGGAGGCGGTTTTTCTATCTCCACACACAGCGGACGGCAAAACCGTGCCCGCGGTAATAGTAATCCTGAGGGATGACAAGCATCGGGTACGTAAGCAGGTTGTGACCGTACGTAGCCGAATAGCTAGCATCCGACCACCAGTAGCCACCTGCGGTACGATAGTCGACGTAGCCATAGGAACGATGGTAGTAGCCCGTACGGAGAAAGTTGAGAGGATTTTCCTCCTTCACCCCTCCCGTACTACACAGCGGACGGCAAAACCATTCCCGCGATAGCTACTACCTTGAAAACTGACGCCGGTTGGGAATGTGGTAAAAAATCGGCTGTTATTGATTGAGTTGCCAGTATCTGACCAATAGTGCCCATTCCTAACGCGATTATTAATAGCCCCATCCGAACGATAGTAATATCCCGTACGGAGAAAGTTGAGTTTCAAAAAGTGGCTTAGCCTAGCGTAGTTTGATATACTAGAAATATGAAACTGATTGTTGGCTTGGGCAACCCTGGCGGCGAATACAATTTTACGCGTCACAATTTTGGCTTTTTGGCGCTGGATTTTTATGCGAAAATTCATAATCTGAAATGGGAAAAACCGAAACATAAAGCCATTTGGCTGAAAATTGACAACAAAATTCTTCTAAAACCCCAGACGTTTTATAATGAGTCTGGCCTCGCCGTGCAAGAGACGCTGAGGTATTATAAGTTGACTCCGGCGGAAGTCCTGGTGATTAACGATGATTTTAACCTTAGTTTTGGTCAGGTCCGTTATCGTGAAAAGGGTTCCAGTGGCGGGAATAATGGTCTAAAATCGGTTATCCAGCATCTTGGGACGGAAAATTTTGCGCGCTTGCGCCTGGGGACTGATAATGTGGATTTGCGGGCCAAGATGGGTGATGTGAAATTCGTGCTTAGTAAATTTTCTGCTGAGGAAAAGTCAAAGTTGCCGGATATTTTGCGGACGGTTGCTGAGAGGATTCAGGATTTCTGATTCACCCCTCCCGTACTACACAGCGGATGGCAAAACCATTGCCACGGTAATTGTTATTCCGAGGGACGACAAGCGTCGGGCCCGTAAGCAGGTAGCGACCGCGCGTAGCCGAAACGCTAGCGCCTGACCACCAGAATCCGAAGGTAACACGGTCACTGGAAAAAGAAGTGCCAGGATACGCTGTGTATATTCCCGTACGGAGAAAGTTGAGAGGTATTTGCCATTTTTAGTCTATTTTTTATGATTTCTAGCAAGATTTTAAGTATAAAATGCCCTAATTGACTATTTAGAGCTCCTAGAAGGGGTTTTATACCTAAAAATGGGAGAGTTAGCCATAAGCATTTAAAAGCCCCGTATGGAGCTTCTAAATGGCTGGTATTTTGATAGCTTCCTGCAAAATTGGTTAACCCCAACTTTCTCCGTACGGGCACGTATTCTACGCAGGGCTTTTTCTATGCTCGCACCGCGAATGGCTATTGGTGGTCCAACAATAGCATGAATTCAGTGCGCAGTCGCTTCTTGCTTGCTATTCCATCCGCCATTTCTCCTCAGCACGGTGAAGTCCGTGGCTACGGTCTTGCCATCCGCTGTGTAGTGCGGGAGGGGTGAAGGAGGAAGGAAAACCCAGTTTTTGTTGTAAAAATTACAGAGGTGGTCAGAATCAAAACATAGCCAATACTCAAATTCTTTTCCCCGTGGTAAAATTAGCACATGCAGAAGGTTATAGAGGTGAAAAACCTGTCAAAGGTTTATGGGAAGCGTCGTGCGCGTTTTACGGCCTTGAAGCGCCTCAGCCTTGACATATATAAGGGGGAATCAGTGGCAATTGTGGGAAAATCCGGCTCTGGCAAGTCGACCCTGATGCATCTTTTGGCCCTGCTCGATAAGCCAACCAAGGGAACGGTTAAAATCGAGGGCATGGATGTTGCAAAGCTCCGCGCTCGGAAGATAAATCGCCTTCGTAATCGCAGTTTTGGTTTTGTCTTTCAACAGTTTTTTATGAATTCCAACGAAACCGTCTACGAAAATGTGCTTTTACCACTCAAAATCGCTCACGCCCGGCGTGGTAATCGCAAAAAACTCGCCCTCGATGCCCTAAAAAGTGTCGGATTGAAAGATCGGGCCAAGGATAAAGCTGGCGAGCTTTCTGGTGGACATAAACAACGTGTCTGTATTGCGCGGGCAATCGTCAATAACCCGCAGTTTATCTTTGCCGACGAGCCGACCGGCAACCTCGATAGCGCCACAGGTGAGAAGATTATTCAACTTTTGTTTGATTTTAATCAGCGGAAGGGCGTGACGCTGGTGATCGTGACGCACGATGAAGACCTGGCGGCGCGTTGCGACCGACAAATCCACCTCAAAGATGGCGAAATCACCAAAATCACCAAAAAGAAGGGCAAAAAATGACCGTAGGAATTTTTAAGACCGCAAATCGTCGATTATGGCGCAACAAAGCCCGTAGTTTCCTCACGATTACTGCAATTTTCGTGGGCAGCATGACGGTTATGCTGATTTTTGCCATCAACAACGGCGTTTCGCGATTTATCGACGAGCAAACGCGCAATCTGGGTGGCGAAGAGTATATCTTGATTACACCGGGTTCCAATGCTAGCTCTCTCACCAATCTTCTCTCGGGAACGAACAATCTCACCGAGTATAGTGCGCGGAATAACTTTTTCACAACTGCTCAGGTTCAGGAGGTCAAAAATCTCCCGGGGATTGACGCGAAGAATTTTTATGCACCAAAAACTTTGCAAAATACCAGCGCCTATCTCACTAGTAATCAGACTAAGAAAAGGTTCAATTTTAGCTATACAACTCTGCTTTCGGAGGATTATGACATCGCGATGGGCTTTGGTGAACTACCAAAGCCAGACACGGATTCTTATGAGATTGTCTTACAATCTGGTATGGCGGAAGTGTTGGGATTCGTCTCGGACGAAGCGGCAGTTGGTGAGCCGCTAAAAATCGTCTATCAAAATCCGTATTCACGCCAATATCGGACGTTTGTTGCTAGAATTGTGGGGATCACCTCGGCCAATATTGCCACCATCAGCCAGCCGATTATCTCAACTGCCCTAGAAACTGCAATCTATAATTTCTATACCGAATATGCTCCCGAGTCTGGGAAGGGCCAGATTTATTACATTAAAACGCGAGTGGATTTGTCAAAGACCACCATGAAGGATTTGCAGCAGACTTTGGCCGAGAAAGGATTTTATAGCACGACTGTGAATGACATGATGGGTGAGATGCGTGGATTTTTTGAAATTGTAGTTAGACTACTGATGACTTTGGGCTGGATTGCGTTGATTACCTCGGCAATCGGCGTGATCAATACACTTCTGATCTCGGTTGATGAGCGTACTCGTGAGATTGGCCTGAACAAAGCTTTAGGTATGTCGTCCACGAAGATTTTTATGAACTTTTCGGCGGAGGCGATTTCGCTCGGCTTCTGGGGTGTGACTTCTGGCATTATTGTTGCGCTAATTGTTGGTAATTATATCAATGATTTTGCACATCAAGCCGGCGGCTTTTTGGAGATGTTCCCCACATTTAGGCTGTGTCAATTCACATTTAGTGATATAGTAATGGTAGGGCTAATTGTGCTGGCAATTGCGTTTTTGGCCGGGACGATTCCAGCAGCCAGAGCGGCGCGCAAGAACCCGATCGACGCATTACGTTATGAATAGGACGAATAATTTTAAGTAATTTTAGTTAAAAAGGCGATAAAATGGCAAAAAAACCAGAAAAATATATCACAGAACGAATAAAGGTCGAGAAGTTTATCCCGGGCGGTCAGGCCTTGGGACAACTCGAAAATGGCAAAAAAATCATGCTTTGGGGTGTGCTGCCGGGCGAAATTGCCACCAAAGTCCGTGTCACCAAGGAGAAATCAAGTTTCGTTGAAGGTGTAGCGGAAAATTTCGAACAAGCATCACCAGAGCGAGCGGAAGCAAAAGACGCTTGCTATCTTGCGACTTCGCCGTGGCAAATTTTGAATTATGACTATGAACTAGCCCAGAAGAAAGAACTGCTAGCAGAAATGTTCCGTCAGCAAAAGCTTGATCCGGCGGTCGAAATTTCTGATGTGCAGACCGATGGCCAGGAATATTTTTATCGCAACAAAATGGAATATGCGCTCTATTATGCCTTTGAGGATCAGAGAATTCATTTAGCATTCCATGAGCGAGGGACTTTCCATAAGCAGATTGTGGAACATTCGAGTCTAGAAAAACCAGAAATTTTTGCCCAGGCTCAAAAGATTATTGACCAGTTAAATGCCGATGGTGGCGAGGCGCGTAAGTATCAGATGCTGCTAATGCGGGCAAGTCAAGATGGTGCAGTTTCTGGTGGATTGGTAGCAAATTATCAGCCCCGGCCGGTTTTCGAGAATTTGACTGACGAAATTTTGGGGCATAAATATAGTTATTCGCCAAATGGCTTCTTTCAAATCAATATACCGGTATATGAGCTCGCACTGCGGGAAATCCAAAAATACATCGCTACGGACCAGGTTTTGGATCTTTATGCCGGCGTCGGCACGATTGGCCTGAGCGTTGCGCGCGACCGTGACTTGACTTTGGTCGAGTCAAACGGAGCCGCCTTCAAAGAAATGCAGCATAACTGCGAAGGAACGCGCAAGTTTCTACATAGATCAAAAGTGCAACCAGTGCTGGCAAAGTCTGAGGAAGCGCTAGATTATATTAAATCTGGTCAAACGGTCATCGTTGATCCACCACGAGCGGGGCTGGATAGTAGAGTTGTTGAGCGAATTCTTGATGTCCAGCCAGAGATGGTGATTTATCTTTCCTGCAACCCCGCTACCCAGGTGCGCGACGTCAAACTTTTGACCGAAAAATACCAGATCGAGCAAATCATGCCGTTTAATTTCTTCCCACGTACGCCACATCTTGAAAATTTGATTATCCTGAGGCGTCGTTGATGTCGCTAAACCTAAACGAGGAGCAGCGAGCGGCGGTTGAATATCTAGAAGGCCCACTTTTGGTTTTGGCAGGTCCTGGCACTGGTAAGACTCAGCTGCTCTCGGCCAAAGTTGCCTACATTCTCGAACATACAGATGCTAATCCAGAAAATATCCTTTGCTTGACTTTTACGGAGGCCGGGGCGGAAAATATGCGCGATCGCCTGCAGACTATGATGGGGCAGGCGGCAAACGGAGTGAACATCCATACCTACCATGCTTTTGGGCGAAATTTGCTCGAACGCTATCAAAATTATGCTGAAAATCTGGACCGTCGGCTGGATTCGCCTGTTGATGCTACGATGCAATATCGAATTATCACAAAAATTCAACAAAATTTGCCGGTGGGGGACATCCTGAAAAAGGACAATCCGAAAGATATTATCGAAACAATCAGCAATGCAAAATCAGAACGGTTATCAGCCGATGATCTGAGGAAAATTGCGGAGCAAAACCTCGCGGATAGTCAAGAGATCAGCGAAACAGTGTCGCCACTACTAGAAGATCTCGTGCCACGCTCGAAATTTGAGGCTGCGATGGAGACGACTTATGGGCCAATCAGTGATTTTTTGGCTGGCTGTGTCGACCAGCAAGAGATTTGTCCGGGCATCGAGCGAACGGGGAACATTCTAGCGCGAGAGCTCAAAAACGCTATCGACGAGGTCTTGGCAGACGAGAAACAGCGTATCAAACCACTATCGGGCTGGAAAAATACTTTTTTTGAAAAAACTACGCTGGGGGGGTATCGGCTGAAAGACCACATTGCAAATAAAAAATTGCTTTCGCTGGCAAACGTGATGGAAAAATATAATCAAGAGCTGGACCAGCGTGGCTGGTACGATTTTGACGATATGATCGAGCAGACAATCCATTATCTCAAAACCGATCGCGGCTTCCGGTTGAGTTTGTCGGAGCTTTTTCAGTATATTTTGCTCGACGAGTTCCAGGATACTAATGCCTCGCAGTTCGAGCTGATAAAATTGCTGACTGATTATGAGCAGCCGAACGTAATGGCGGTGGGCGATGACGACCAGGCGATCTATGAATTTCAGGGCGCCAATGCCTCGAATTTGATGGAGTTTCAGGAACATTACGGCGCAAAAGTTATCACACTGGTGAAGAATTATCGAAGCTCGGGCGATGTTTTGGGACTTTCACGCCAAATTGCTAATCAAATCGAGGATAGTTTTGTCCACAGTTATGACAATGTTGATAAAAATTTGATTGCGATGCGGGAATTCCCCGAGCAAACACAGCTGGAAATCTCCCGGCACGAATTCCCTTGCTTGGAGGCGGAATTTTATTTCGTAGCAAAGCAAATTCGCGAGCTAATAGATCAAGGTGCCGACCCGACAGAAATTGCAATTTTGGCGCCAAAACACAAGAATTTGGTTACTTTGTTGCCATTTCTGCGGCAATTTGAAATTCCGGTTAGCTACGAAAAACGCGAAAATTTGCTCGACGACGAGCGGATGGGGGAGCTGATTCAGCTCGCGAAATTTATCGACCGCCTCAGCCGGGGCGAGCAGCCATCAGAAATGTTGTTAGAAATTTTGTCTTATGATTTTTGGGGGCTCGATACTCTAAAAATTATGCAAATGTTCCCGAAACGCTACCAAAAAGCACCAGTTTTTGAGATTCTCAAAACCGGTACCAAGGATTATCCGGAACTTGCCGAGATTGCCAATTTTTTGGCGAATTTGGCCCAAAAAGCCCTCTTATCTCCGCTTGAAGTTTGGCTTAGCTATCTAATCGGCGAATTGGAACTAGGTGATTTTGTATCGCCATATCTAGGATATTACAAGAAAGTCCTATCAGATGCCGAGTTGGTCGAGTTTTATGAAGGCTTAGCAACTTTCCGTCGACACGTCATGGCTTATGCGCGAAATATTCACCCTGGCGAGGAAAGAACTCCGAAATTGGCTGATTTTGTGACCATGATTGCTGATTATGGGTTGGCCGGGACGGAAATTATGCGCATCAGCAATTTCCGGAGCGCCGATCGAGCAGTACAAATGATGACGGCTCACAAGAGTAAGGGCTTGGAGTTTCAGTATGTCTTCTTGATTTCGCTCGATAATAACAGTTGGGGCAAAAGCAAAGGCAATAATAACATGCTCACTTTGCCAAAGAATCTTGCCAAAATTAGACATACCGGCATCACCGATGACGAAAAATTGCGACTGTTATTTGTTGCAATGACGCGGGCAAAATCCGTACTTGTGATGACGAATTCAAGTGCGAACGCCGACGGCAAAACTTTGGCGAGGTTGGATTATCTAAACGAAAGCAGTCGAGAGGCCGAGGCGCCGATTTCGCCGTTTCTACCGGAAGGAGAACAAACAATTCGGTTGCACCGCGAGGAGCTGAGCGAGGCCGAGAAAGTTCAGACTTTGGCGACCAGCTGGCTAGCAAAATATCAACATCTGACGCCAGAAATCGAACAGCTCGAACGAGAACGGATAGAAAAATATCAACTCTCGGCCACTGATCTGACTAGTTTTATCGATTTGGCCTATGCTGGCCCGCAAGCGCTTTATGAACGCTTGATTTTGCACGTTCCGGCTCCTCCGGCTACGGTCGAGCAGATCTATGGTATTCTGGTCCACAGCGTTTTTGAGGATGTGACGCGCCGCAAACTAAGTGACGATGATGCGCTGACCAAGTTTCGGGCTGAGCTAGCGAATCAAGATCTGGAAGACGAGGAAAAACAGCAACTTTTGGAGCTTGGGGAGCGAAATTTGCGGATCGCCTTGGCGGAATTTGGCGAGATTTTGCGTCATGATAATTCGCGGGCCGAGGTAAATCTTTCGCCCGAACGGCTGGTTTTTGACGGCGTGCCACTAGTTGGTAAAATCGACCATATTTCTATTGATGATAAAGCTAAAACAATCGAAGTCTACGATTTTAAGACTGGAAAATTCCGCCCGGAAACTTGGACCAGGTTCCCGAGTTTATACAAGATGCGTTTGCAGCTCGGTTTTTATAAGCTGCTGCTGAATTTATCGCCAACTTATCGAAATTACAAAGTCACGACTGGGCACATCCTCTTCGTTACGCCGGATGAGGATGATATGGTGCATGATAAAGTTTATAATTATAACGCCGAGGACGACGAGGAACTTAAAAATCTTATCCGGGCAGTTTACCACGAAATTAGTAGCCTGAATTTTGCGCATAACGAGAATTTATTCTTGCCGGCCGACCAAAATAATAACATGAAGCAAATTCGTGAATTTGTTGAAAAATTAATCAAAAATGAGTTTTGATCCTTTACAGATAGCGAGAAGTTTGCTATAATCAAGCAAGTTATGAGTAAAAAAGTTACACAACCAGAAGATTATCGCCCAGTGGTTTTTGCGGATGAGGCAGCAAATTTCTCTTTTCTGACTCGTTCTACCGCCAAGAGCGACGAGACGATCAAGTGGGAAGATGGCAACGAATATCCACTGATTAAGGTACAGATTTCTTCGGCTTCGCATCCATTCTTTACTGGCGAAGAAAAGATTATCGACACCGAGGGTCGCGTGGATCGCTTCAAGGCACGCGCGGAGCGAGCTGCAAAATTGCGCGAGGCGCTTGGCAACAAAGCCAAAAAAGCCCAAAAAGAGGCCGATAAAAAGGCTGCCAAAGAGGAAGAGTAAAAGAAACTTTTAGGCAAGAAGTAGGGTCCAGTATCCACTGGACCCTATACGATATTATATAGACAATATGATATCGTATCAGAAGATGTTTTGTACACAAACTCAATGGCGATCATCTGGGTGCGTCCTATTCCATTCTGCGCGCTTTTGGTCGTATTTATTTTCATATACGCCGTAAGCATCTTGGCACTGATATGGTGTTTTCGTCGCTCCGCTCATGAAAGCGTTAAATTCAGATGTATGCGGCTGGCCATTTTTATCCGCATAAGTATTACCGAAGAGCACATCTTCACCCCCCTTCGTAAAGGACTTGCGGTTTATTAACTTCTATAATTTATTTGGCTTCATAAAATATAACTACATTCTTGTTTGAAGTAATAAATCGCGAGCCTATTCTACTACTATATTGTCGACACAGCAAGCATAAAAGTTATTTCTGTGTTATACTATATAATATATCTAGCAAGGTGAGAATATGGGTACAAAAGTAGCTAAGAATAATCAAAAAAGTCAAAATAAACCGGCCAAAAAGTCGCAGCCAAAGTCTGTGACAAAGCAAAAAGACGCCAGTAAGCAGGTTAAACACTCGAAAAAGCGCGTTATTATCATTATTTCGATTTTGCTAGGCCTGGGGATAATTGGTGGCCTCGTAGCTTGGTTGATTGTTAGCAACCAGCAGCCCGAAATGTCGGATTGGGCAGAAGTTTACTTATCCCACATCAAGACCGTGCGCGAGCAGGATTATAAAGACCGAAAAGAGGCTAAAAAATCGGCCGAGTCGAATGAAGAGAGTTTCTGGAATGATCAATCAGCTGCGCCCAAAGTGAGTTTTTATGAAAGTGAAAATCAGGCCCCAACTATGGTGGTGAATTACACTTCGGTCGAGAATAACCTGAGTTATAATTCGGTAGCAGTCTATTCGATTCAGAATGAGGAAATTTATTTACTGAATTACGAAAACACGAACCTCTACTATGTTTATGATATTGATGCCGATACTTATAATTTTTATCTAAAACATGATGGTGACGAGAATAATACTTACGTCGACATCGATAATTATTTTAAAGATCCAGAAGCCGACGAGGCAGAGTATGAAAAGACTTGCTCGACCGACGAAAAAGCCGAGAATTATTGTGGCGATACTTTTGTCGAGGAAGATGTAACCTTGCCAAGCTTCGAATATAGTGACGAAATGAGTAACAAGGAACTGGCGGAGGCAGTGGCGAATACTTCCGAGGAGGTTGTGACTGAGGATACAATCAAAGAAGAAACTGGCGAAAAATTGCAGGCTTCGGCCGAAAAAGCCAAGGAGCGCATCAAAGAAAAAGAAGAGGCAAAAGAATTTTTCATGGTGGGTGACCAGAAAGTTCGATTTGGAAAATATGAGAGTGCGGAGTTTGACCCGCGCGGAGTCAACTGGAATGGAAAAGCGATTTTTGTCCTTAATCCAGATTTCACGGTGACATTTCCGGGATCGGGACTTACAGTTAGGTTCGAGGTGCGGCCGATACGACACGGTGATGTTCCCAATACTTGTGCCGGAGAAAGTTGCCCGAGATACTTTGACGATCTAAATGGATATAATGCAATCATCCTTGAAGAGAACGATCAATTCGTAATGCCAATTTTTACAAGAGCTGAATCGGAAAAAGCCTGGGGTAAGAGAGATAGCTCGATGATTCCGATTGACTATGACCTTATGCCAGCCTATGGTCAAATGGCAGTTTACTACCGATTTCTGGGCAAATGATTTCGCATAATTATTGCTATTCTCTGTGATCTATGATATAATGGAATGGTAACAACATTAACGAAACAGTTGCGGGAGGTTTCCTCGGTGATGCCGAATTCCCGCAATAAAGCGAAAGGAAATTATGGCTGTATCAGTCGATATGAAGGCTCTTTTGGAGTCGGGTGCTCATTTCGGGCACAAAACCAGTCGTTGGCACCCAAAAATGGCGCAATATATTCATAGTAAGCGTCAGGGTGGTCACATTATCAATCTAGAAAAAACCGCTGAGGCTTTGGAGGCTGCACTTCCAGAGGTGACAAAAATTGTCGCTGGTGGCAAGAAAGTTCTCTTTGTCGGCACCAAAAAGCAGCTCAAAGACATTACCAGGGCTGCGGCCGAGTCGGTCAATATGCCGTATGTCACCGTGCGTTGGGTTGGCGGGATTTTGACTAATGTTGATACCGTGAACCGCCAAGTCAAAAAGCTAAAAGATCTCGAACGCCGGATGGCTTCGGGCGAACTCGAAGCGCGCTATTCGAAGCTCGAAGTCCAGCGCTATCAGGAAGAGATCGACACTTTGAACGAGCGCTATGGCGGTGTCAAAGATATGAATGAGCAACCAGCCGCGGTGATTGTGGTCGACGCAGCTCACGACAAGAATGCCATCAAAGAAGCAAAAACCTTGAAGATCCCAGTATTTGCAGTCTGCGATACGAATGTTGACCCAACCGGGATTGATTATGTTATTCCAGCCAATGACGACGCGATCAAATCGATCCAGCTGATTTTGGATTATTTTGTCGCCGCCGTCAAAGAAGGCGAAGCTAAAAAGGAAAACTAAGGAGGGAAAATGAGCAAAGAACTAAACGAAAAAGCTGGCGAGGTGAAGGAAATTTCAATTGAGCTAATTAAGAAACTCAAAGAGCTCTCGGGTGTTGGCTTGACTGATGCCAAGAATGCACTGGTCGAGGCTAAGGGAAATTTCGACAAAGCGCTCGAAGAAATGCGCAAAAAGGGCATGACCAAGGCTGAGAAGCGCGGCGACCGCGAAACTCGCGAGGGGATTATCGAAAGTTATATCCACGACGGCCGGCTGGGCGCAATTGTCGAGCTCAACTGCGAAACTAGTTTTGTCGCCAAAACCGACGAATTCAAGGATTTGGCACACAAGATTGCGATGCAAATTGCCTCGATGAATCCGCTCTATGTCAGTATGGAGAGTATCCCAGAAGATGTCGTGAAGGCTAAAAAGAAGGAATTTGAGGCAAAATTCAATGGCCCAGAGAACATGAAAGAGCAGATTATCTCTGGCCAAGTTAAGAAAGCTTTCTCGGACCAGGTTTTGTTGGAGCAGAATTATATCTTTGACGATACCAAGACCGTGGCGCAATTCATTAAGGAAGCAATCGCGAAGACCGGCGAAAATATCACCGTCAACCAGTTCAAGCGTCTTGAACTTGGCGTGACCGAATAATCCGCTAGTAGGGACTGCGTCTAGAAATAGGCGCAGTTTTTTGTTATACTAGAAGTAGCTAAGAGGAAAGACTATGTTTGATAGCACAGAATACGAAAATCGAATGAAAGCCGCAATCGAGCGTTTCACGGCCGAACTCAAAAAAGTTCGCACTGGGCGGGCGCATCCAGATATGCTGGCGAGCGTGAAGGTCGAGGCTTATGGCCAGTTTATGCCACTCTCGCAGGTTGCGAATATTGCGGTGAACGGCGGGACAATGCTACAAGTTACTCCGTTTGACCCATCGACTTTGCAAGATATTGCTACGGCAATCCGTAATGACGCTTCGCTGGGGCTAAATCCGACTGACGATGGCCATGTTGTGCGAGTGCCAATCCCACCACTCACTGAGGAACGTCGCAAAGAGATCGTTAAGCAAACTTCTACCAAGGTCGAGGAGGCTAAGGTTGCGATCCGTGCTGCCCGTGAAGATGCCCGAAAAGAGCTAAAAACTGCTGAGCTACCAGAAGACACCAAGAAAAAGGCCGAGAAATCGGTCGACGAACTAACCAAGAAATACACCGATCAGATCGACCAGCTTTTCAAGGCCAAGTCTGACGAAATCATGACAATCTAGCGATGACATCTAGGGATAAATTGCGACATCTCGGCATCATTTGCGATGGCGACCGGCGCTGGGCCAAGGAGCGGGGGCTCCCGACTATCGAGGGACATACGCGTGGTTTTGCGAAGGTCGAGCTGATTATCAAAACCTTGAAGGACACTGAGGTTGATTTTGTCAGCTTTTTCCTCTTTTCGACTGAGAATTGGGAACGCAGCCCGGCCGAGGTTGAGTATTTAATGAAGCTAGTGCGGACTAAATTCCCACCGCTAATCAAGAAGCTCGAAAAAGAGAATTTGCGCTTTGTAGTGCTGGGGCGCTCAGAGCATGTTGAGCCAGATATCTGGCAAATGTTCATGGACGCCGAGGCTAGGACCGCCAAGAATACTGGCATGACGGTTTGTATTTGTTTCAACTATGGCGGGCAATGGGAAATTGTCGATGCGGCGAATCGGGCCATAGCGGCAGGCAAGCAAGTTCAGACTCCGGCCGATTTTGCGCAATACCTCTATCACTCCGAGGTGCCGCCCTGTGATTTGATTTTGCGTACCTCTGGCGAGCAAAGACTTTCGGGCTTCCAGCTTTGGCGTGCGGCCTATGCTGAGTTGCTATTTTTGGATAAGTATTTTCCAGCAATCGAGGAAGCAGATCTCGCCGGTGTTATCAGCAAATATCACCAGCGCCAGCGCAGATTTGGGAAATAATGGGTCTAACTTTCCATTATAGCACACATCACCACAAAAGTCAATACTTTTTATGCTTTTTGGCCAAAAAACTGTGATATAATAGAATTATGAATATTGTTTTTGGGGTGATTATCGGGATTTTGATCTTGATGTTACTGGTCATCGCGCACGAATTTGGCCATTTTGTTATGGCGCGCAAAAATGGCGTCACGGTCAAGGAGTTTGGGATTGGCTTTCCACCGCGGGCGATTGCATGGGTGAAAAAACCAGTTGAGGTGACAGAAAATGGCAAAAAGGTCACCAAAGAAAAGTGGGTCAAAATTCCAAAAGACGAGTGGGATAAAGAGCAGAATAGTCTGGTTCTGAGCCTGAATTTCCTGCCGATTGGTGGATTTTGCTCGATGGATGGCGAGTCGGATGCCGACACCAGAAAAGGTACTCTCGGTGCGGCGAGCTTCTGGCAAAAGACCAAGATTCTCTTTGGTGGCGTAATTATGAACTGGCTAGTCGCGGCGGTGCTACTGACGGTCCTGGCGTTTACTGGTATGCCGCAGTTTTTGAAGGGGCAGTTTTACCTCAAAAATGATGCCAAAATCACCGGCGGGGGCGTGAGTGTGATGGAGGTAGTCGAGGGCTCTCCGGCCGAGCGGGCTGGGATTAGATCTGGCGATCAGATTATAGCGGTCGCCGGCGGGGAAGTTTTGACGCCAAATGACGTCACGGATTATAACGCCGGGCATGCCGGGGAGAAAGTGGTATATCAAGTGCGAAGAGATGGGGATAATGAGCGAGAGATCGAGGTGGAGCTCAACCCCGAGGACGCGAAATATGCCCTTGGTATCCAGATGAGCTATGGCCAGACTTTTGTGCGCTCGACCTGGTCGGCGCCGATTGTGGGGGTTGGCACAACATTGCAGCTTACCGGGGAGACTTTCAAGAGTCTGGGGCAACTGGTTTGGGGCTTGGCGTCGGGGGTTGTGTCGCAATTTAGCCCCGATAATGCCGTCCGGGAGTCTGGACAGGCCGCAATCAGCTCGGCTGGGGATTCGGTTTCGGGCCCAGTCGGGATTATTGGCGTGATTTTTCCAGCTTTTGCTAGTTCTGGCCTGGCCAACCTCACTTTCTTGACGGCGTTAATCTCGGTTTCGCTGGCCTGCATGAATGTCTTGCCAATTCCGGCGCTCGATGGTGGACGATGGTTAATGATTGCAATTTGTCGTTTGCGTGGTAAAAAACTCAAAAAGGAAACCGAAGAAAAGATCGTATCAAGAGCTTTCTTAGTAATTATTGCGCTAGTTATTATTATCACGATGCTTGACATCATAAAGTTGTTTTGAAAATGAAAAAATCATATTCTAATGCCAAGAAAACCATTTATTATCTTATCCTGGTGATCGGCTGGGGAGTACTGTCGCTGATTGCAAGCCAATTTATCATGACAATTTTGCTGAGTTTCTTGCTGGGTGACCGATTTTCTGAGCCATTTTGGATGATGATATACTACGCGCTGAACTATTCCCTGACATTGGCTCTGATAATTTTCGTCTTTCCCCGGGTGGTTAATCTCTATAAAACACATCGTCAAAAAAAGCTCCCGTCGAGCGATGATATCGAGCTCGACCAGCCAAACGAGTTTTCGGCTAGTCCAGAAGAAATGGGGGTCGGGCAGTGGCCGACTTTTGTTGATATCGGGCTGGCGCCGATTGGCTATATTATATATATCATTATCTCAAATTTGATTACAAGTTTGATGAGTGGCTTCGCATGGTTTGATGCTAATCAGCCGCAAGATGTTGGCTTTGGCGGGTTTATCGCCGGCAGCAACCGGGTCTGGGCAATTCTAGCGATTGTTTTCATTGCGCCAATTGCCGAGGAAATCATTATGCGTGGCTGGCTTTATGGCAAAGTGCGGCGCAAGCTGCCAGCTATTGCGGCGATTTTGTTGGTGTCGGCAGTTTTTGGCGTGATGCATGGGCAGTGGAACGCCGGCGTTGCAACATTCGTCCTGAGTTTGGTGCTTTGTGGCATGCGCGAGATTACGGGGTCAGTTTGGAGCGGGGTATTGCTGCATGTCCTGAGCAACGGAATTGCTTTTTATGTACTCTATATCGCGAATAGCGGCATAATGTAGTATAATATATCTATGAGATTTAGTGAATTATTCGTTAAAACTTTGCGTGAAGCGCCAAAGGATGAAACCGCACGTGGCGCAAGGTTTTTGGTGCAGGCTGGCTATGTACACAAGGAGCTAGCTGGGATTTATGATTATTTACCATTTGGTTTGAGAGTACTCGAAAAAATCAAGCAGATTATTCGCGAGGAGCTCGATAAAATCGGTGCCCAGGAGGTTTTGCTCTCGACCTTGCAAAATCCTGAGCTTTGGGAGCAGACTGACCGCTGGGATATTGAGAAGATGGATATTTGGTTCAAAACTGAGCTGGCAAGCGGTGGCGAGCTTGGCCTTGCACCGACTCACGAAGAGCCAATCACTGAGCTCATGAAATCCTATATCAAGAGCTACAAGGATTTGCCAGTCGCAGCTTATCAGATCCAAACAAAGTTTCGCAACGAACTCAGAGCAAAATCAGGGATTATGCGCGGGCGCGAGTTTATCATGAAGGATTTGTATAGTTTTTCAAGTAGCGAGGCCGAGCACGATGAGTTTTATCACAAAGCCGAGCAGGCCTATGCCAAGATTTACGAACGCCTTGGAATTGGCGATTGTACATATCAGACTTTTGCCAGTGGCGGAGTTTTTGCAAAATATAGCCACGAATTCCAGACAGTGGTCGAAGTTGGCGAGGATACGATTTGGCATAACGCCGATTGGAGTATAGTTCTGAATGAGGAAGTCTTAGAAGACGAGGTCTTGGAGAACTTGGGCGCAAAGCGAGAAGAGTTGGAAAGCACACGAGCAGCCGAGGTCGGAAATATCTTCACGCTGAAAGATAAATATTCTGGGCCACTGGGGCTAGAATATACTAATAAAGATGGGGCGAAGAAGCCGGTTTTGATGGGCTGCTATGGTATTGGCGTATCGCGCGTGATGGGTGTGATTGCTGAGAAATTCGCCGATGAAAAGGGGCTAGTCTGGCCAGATGGGGTTGCCCCATTCCGGTATTATTTGGTGGGGATTGGCGACGAAGGGATGGAGAAGGCCGAGGAACTGTACCAAGGGCACGAGGAGGAGATTTTGCTTGACGACCGCAGTCTTCGCCCGGGCGAGAAATTTGCCGATGCCGAGCTGGTTGGTATTCCGTATCGTGTAGTGGTGAGCGCCAAAACGCTTGCAAGTGGTGAGGCGGAAGTCACGGAGCGAAAAACTGGCGAAACTCGCATGGTAAAATTGGAAAATTTGACATTCTAGGATAACTATAATAAACTCGGAGGGACATGAAAAGAACAGTAAATCTCACGGCTGAGGGTAAAGCCGAACTAGAAAAAGAGCTAGAAGAATTAATTTCGCAACGTCCAGCGATTGCGGAGCGGTTGGCGACGGCCCGGGCTTTTGGTGATTTGTCCGAAAATCAGGAATATAGCGATGCGCGCGCCGAGCAAAAAACCGTCGAAAATCGCATTGCCGAGATCGAGGAAACCCTGAAAAGCGCCGTTATTATCAAGGCGAAAAAAAGCGACAAGGTCAATATCGGCTCACAGGTGACAATCAGTATGGGTGGCAAGGAAATGACCTATGCAATCGTTGGGCCGGTCGAGGCAAATCCACTCGAAGGCAAAATCTCGCACGAATCGCCGCTTGGCAAGGAGCTTTTAGGTCGGAAAGTTGGCGATAGTTTCGATTTTAACGGTAAAAAAGTCAAGATTAAGTCGGTTTAGGTATGACATTAGACGATTACCGAGACGAGCGACTGCGCAAGCTCAAAGAAATCCGTGAGTTAGACATCAATCCTTACCCAGCCAAGAGTCGGCGGACGGATCGGATTTCGGATATTTTGAACCATTTTGATGAAAAAGACGGTCAAGAAGTCTGCATCGCGGGGCGTATCACGGCAATTCGGAGCTTTGGCAAGATTGCGTTTGTAAAAATTCGCGATTATTATGGCGAAATTCAGATTTTCATGCAAAAATCCGACGAGGTGCCAGAAGGAGAATTCGGGATTAAAAACTTGAAATTGCTTGATACCGGCGATTTTGTCGAAGCGAAGGGGGAAGTTGGTAAGTCTAGCACCGGGGAGATTTCGGTTTTTGCGAACGGCGTGAGACTGCTAACCAAGAGTCTTCGGCCACTGCCGGGGTACGATGGCCTCACGAATAAGGAGGAGCGTTATCGCCGGCGCTATGTCGACATGAACGTGAACCCAGAAGTGCGCGAGCGGCTAGTCCGGCGTAGCAAGTTTTGGCAGGCGACCCGCGATTTCATGAATAGCCACGGCTTCATCGAGGTGAATACGCCAGTGCTCGAAACTACGACCGGTGGTGCCGATGCTAATCCATTTGTCACCCATATGGATGCGCTCGACCAAGATTATTATCTGCGGATCAGTCAAGAACTACCATTGAAGCGCCTGCTTGGTGGTGGTTTTGAGAAGGTTTACGACATTGGCCCAAGGTTCCGCAACGAAGGTGTCGACGACGAGCATTTACCAGAGCATATCGCGTTCGAAAGTTATGCCGCCTACGAAGATTATGAGGACGGCATGAATCTCTACGAAGAAATGATCAAATACGTCGCGCAGGAAACTTGGGGAACACTGAAATTCAAGGTTGGCGGGTTTGAAATTGATCTCGATTGCGAGTGGCCACGGATTAAATACGCCGATTTGCTAAAAGAAAAGTACGATATTGATGTTTTTGATGCCAAGAGCGAGACCGAAAAAGCCGGCCTCACCTCCGAAGAAAAGCAAAAAAATGCCGCATTTCGCGAAAAAGCATTGACAATTTTGAGTAAGTGTGGTACAATGGTAGGAGAGGGCGTTTCTGACGCCAGATTGCTTGATTATCTTTGGAAAGAAATCCGTAAGACTTCGGCGGGGCCATATTGGCTGGTTGAGGAGCCGCTGAGCCTGAGCCCGCTGGCAAAGGTGAGCGACGAAAATCCGTTAGTCACGCAGCGCTTCCATCCAATTATTGCCGGGACCGAGATGGGTAATGGCTATTCCGAGCTAAACGACCCACTCGATCAGTTAGCACGTTTCCAGGAGCAGCAGGCAATGCGTGACGCTGGTGACGATGAAGCACAAATGCTGGATATGGATTTTGTCGAAATGCTCGAATACGGCATGCCGCCGGCTTGTGGCTGGGGCAATAGCGAGCGCAACTTCTGGCTACTCGAAGGCGTTTCGGGGCGCGAAGCGGTGCCATTCCCGATTATCAAACCTCGCGGGTAGTTACTCAGCAAAAAATAGCAGAACTATGCTATAATGAGCTTATGAAAAAAGCTTTGCTGATTATCAGCGCAGTGATCGTGGCGCTAGTTGTGGCAGTTAGCCTACTAGGCGAGAAGCTGGGCGATATGCTAAGCGAGGCCTTTGGGTCGGATTATACCGGCATTAGTCGCGATATTTATCATGGTAATTATATTCACTATACCTTGCACGCTTCTGGCTATCAAATGCTGGGGCAAAAATACAACAAGAACGAGCTCTGGTACCCAAGTGACGATATCTATAATGGCGGGCATATTATTACTAATGATGCTGAATTTACCAAGCTGCAAGAGCAGATTACCGACCAAGAAATCAAACCGGTGGATTTTGATAAGTATATTTTATATGTTGATACCGTGCGCACAGCGCCAACCACCAGACCAGCGGATCGCAAACTGCGCTTCTCGGATTTGGCTAGTTTATCGGCTAATGACACCGAAGTGATCGTCAACCGGAAGCCAACCAACAAAATTATCCGGCCGATCGACCAAAAATCGCACATCGGGTATTATCAAATTCTCAAAATCAAGAAAGACGATTTCCCTTATGAAAAGCGAGCCTATCAAACTTATGATCGCGAAGTCAATCTTGATGAAAATCGTGACGAGATAGTTTACGCCGAATCATAGTTTTTATGCTATAATTGAGGCAATGAATGGGAAAATAATGATCGTAGGGACCGGCAATGTCGGTTCAAGTATCGCTTACGCTTTACTGAATCAGCGCACGGCGGTAAAAGAAATAATTTTAGCGGACATCGATAATGAGGATGCCAAAGGCGAGGTGATGGACCTCTCGGATGCCCTGGCGGTAGCGCCAAGTTATCTAAAACTCAAAGCGGGTGGCTATGACGAAGCTAAGGATGTTGACATCTGCATCATTACGGTCGGAGCCAACCAAAAACCCGGCGAAACGCGGACCGATCTAGTCAAAAAGAATGCCGAGATCTTGAAAGGCATCGTTGAGCCAATTATGACGGCTAGGTTTGATGGAATATTCCTGATCGTGAGCAATCCGGTCGATACACTGAGTTTTCTGACTTATAAGTATTCTGGTTTGCCAGCCGAGCGCGTGATTGGTAGTGGCACGGTGCTCGATTCGGCGCGGCTGAGATACGATTTGGCACAAAAGCTGGGCGTGCATCCAAAGTCGGTCCATGCTTACCAAGTTGGCGAGCATGGCGATAGCGAGTTTGCACTTTGGTCGCTGGCGACAGTTGGTGGCGAAAAAATCGAAAAATTGGTTTCAAAAACTGATCGCACGCAAATTGAACTCGATACCAGGAACCGTGCTTATGAAATCATCAAGAAAAAAGGTGCAACTTATTATGGCATTGGTGCTTGCGTAACGCAGATCGTAAATTGTATTTTGAACGACGAGCGACGGGTACTTTCGGTATCAAATTACGACGACAATAATAATGTCTATGATGGCTTCCCGGCCGTGGTTGGCAAGACTGGCATCATGAGAAGGTTAGAGCTTCCCCTGAACGAGAAAGAAGGCATCAAGTTACAAAGATCGGCCAACGCTATTCAAAAAACTATTCAAGAGGTAGAATGAAAAAACTTTGGAAAGTGCTATTTGTTGGAATAGTTTTGGCGCAAACTATTTGGGGTGGTTCGTCTTGCTCGGCCGTCGCGGTGCCAACTAGCGATGGATCCTATTTGCACGATTTTGTGGTAGATTTTTATCTAACGCGCGATGAAGCCGGCGTTGGCCATATGCGGGTCGTAGAGACAATCGACGCCACTTTCCCAGAGCGGGACCGGACTCACGGGCTTGTGCGAGTAATCCCATTTACTAATCAAGACGGCAAAAACTTGACTATGAAAAGCGATCGACAATTAGATCTAGCTGTGACTCGTAATGGTAAGCCAGAGCCGGTGGCAAATTTTGAAGTAGGAGATGGCTATTTTCGGGTCTATCTCGGCGACGAAGATGTATATTTGCACGGTGAGCAGACCTATACGCTAAAATACGAATTTGAAGATGTGATTACTGAGCAAAGTGGCGACCTTGGTGATGGCATCCATAATTGGCAGGAATTATATTGGGATACGAACGGCAACGATTGGGGCAATAGTTTTGATAATGTGATTGCGACTTTGCACATGGATGCGGACTTGGCGGAGCAATATCTAGATAAAAATGCTTGCTATGTTGGCAAATATGGCGAGAAGGGCTCTGGGCGCTGCGTTATAGGAACATCCACGGATGGTCAAGAAATCACTTTTAGTACCGGCGAGGTGGACCCACAGGAGAACCTTAGCTTCGTGCTAGCTTTTGAGCCGGGAACTTTCGTAGTGCCAGAAAATCCCAAAAGCTATACGCCAATAATAGTGCTTGGCATAATTACTCTGACTGGCGGTGCGATTATCGCTTTTGTAGCAGTTAAATATCATAAAACTAAGGCCAAGCGTAACTATTACCATAACCTGTTTGTAAAGCCCGAATACACACCAATGAGGGATGTGACTGTCGCCGAAATGGCAAAAAATAGTATGAAATCTTTGTCTGGCAACTCGCAGGTAGCAACCTTGATGGAGCTCGCGGTTTCAAAGAAAATCGCTATTCATAAATCTATCAAAGAGGGGAAGCTACGCAATAAAAACATTTGGTCAATCGAAATTTTGAGCGACGATTTCTTGCCTGAGCAAAAAGATATTCTCAAAATTCTAAACGATGCCAAAGATTTTCAGAAAGGTGATAAATTTGAGCTCAAAAAGCGCGATTACGATGCAGTGGCAGAGCTGTTACTCAAAAACTTTGGCAAAGAAGTTGATAAAAAATTGGAACAACTGGAATTATTTGAGAGCGACAAAAAAGCTAAGCAGTCAAACTTTGCATTCACGATATTCTTGATCACCTTCTGGGGGGTGCTGGCGATAATTGCAACGGTAGTAACCGATGAGAGCTGTAATTCCTATTACCAGGCAGTAGGTGCTGGCTGGGCAACTTGTGCCAGTATAATTGTGATGGCCCTCGTGTCGGTTGTGGCATTATCATTATCTTATACTACTGGCAAATATCGCCGTCGCACCGAAAAGGGCCTAGAAGTTGCGCGCTATCTTGAAGGATTGAAGCTATATATCAAGATGGCCGAAGCTGATCGAATTAAATTCTTGCAAAGCGTCAAGGGCGCTGATACTAGCCATCAAGGAGTTGTAAATTTATACGAAAAGCTGCTACCGTACGCGATTATCTTTGGGTTAGAAAAAAGTTGGCTGCGCGAAATGAGCAAATATTATGAATTTGACGATGTTTCGAGCCCCAGCTGGTATATCGGGACAGGAGCTTTTCTGGCAAGCGACTTTTCGAGTACGGTTTCGGAAATGAGTAGCTTTGCTGGTTCAAGCATTTCACATTCCACCACGAATCAATCTAGTTCTAGCGGGTCTGGATTCTCTGGTGGTGGCGGATCCTCCGGCGGCGGAGGCGGTGGCGGGGGTGGCGGTACTTGGTAGAGCGTGCTATACTAAGTATTATGTTAGGCATCAATTTTATTCGTGAAAACCAAAATTTAGTTGAAAAATCCGCCAAAGCCAAGGGCTATGATGTAAATATTGCAGAGATTTTGGCGCTCGATGACCAGCGCAAGGAAATTTTGCAATCAGTGGAAGCCTTGCGCCGGAAGCGAAATGAAGTCGCTAGCCAGATGAAAGGTGGTAAGCCAAGTGAGGAGTTGATCACAAAAGGCCGGGAGCTAAAAGAACGGCTAGCCGAGCAAGAGCCGAAGTTAGACGAAATTGAGAAAAAAATCAGCAGCGAGCTAAAACGCGTGCCAAATATCATCTTTGACGATGTTCCGCTAGGCAACGAGGAGGCTAATGTTGAGGTTGCCAAATGGGGCGAAAATAAGACCAGCGGTGTAGATCATCTGGATTATGCAATTTCTCGTGATTGGGTAGATTTTGAACGCGGCGCCAAAGTCGCCGGGGCAAAATTTTATTACCTCAAAAATGGCCTAGCCTTGCTCGAAAATGCCTTACTGCAATTTGGCTTAAAGAAAGTCCAGGAGCATGGTTTTGCCTTCATGACGGTACCAGATATGGTATCAAGTCGCATTCTCGAAGGTTGTGGATTTAATCCTCGCAGCGATAAGCAAAGCGACGAATACTACATTGAGGGTGAAGATCTCGCCATGATTGCTACCGCCGAGATGCCACTCACTGGCTATCATATGGACGAAATTATCGACGAAAAGGATCTTCCGCTCTGCTATGCTGGATATTCGGCATGCTTCCGTAAAGAGGCCGGGACTTATGGCAAACATACCCGTGGCCTGTATCGTGTGCACCAATTTAATAAGTTAGAGATGTATGTTTTTTGTTTGCCAGAAAAATCCCAGGAAATGCACGAGCAAATCCGTAAAATCGAGGAGGAGATTTGGCAAGAACTTGGTATTCCGTATCACGTAATTAGTAATGCCGCCGGCGATCTCGGTGCGCCAGCCGCCAAGAAATATGACATTGAATATTGGTCACCAGTCGATCAAAAATATTTGGAACTGACTAGTTGTAGTAACTGCACGGATTTTCAGGCCCGGAGTTTAAATATCCGCGTCCGCCGGGAAGACGGTACAGTTGAGGTTTTGCATACTTTGAATGGTACCGCAATGGCGCTTTCTCGCACTATGATCGCTGTGATCGAAAATTATGCTAAGGAAAATGGCAAATTGACACTCCCCGAGGTCTTGCGGCCATATTTTGGGGGTGCGACTGAAATCTGATGGCCAAAAAGCAAGCAAAAAAAAGTCGATTCAAGTTTAGCTCAGTCGTGAGCATGGCCAATCGGAAGTTGCCAGTCAAGGTAGCAGCCGTTGTGCTAGCGAGTAGCACTTTGGTTTCGGCGCTCCTGGGGATTTTTCGTGATCGCTTGTTGAATTCCTACTATCTCGACACTTATCCAACCGGAATTGATGCCTACACGGCGGCTTTCACAATTCCAGATTTTATGTTCTTTATTCTCACAAGTGGCGCACTAGCGGTGAGTTTTATCCCGGTTTTCAACCAACGCTTGGCTTCCGGTAACAAGAAGTCGGCTTGGGAATTATCATCCAGCTTGCTCAACCTTATGGCGCTCTTGACGCTCGGCGCATCGCTTTTGATTATGATTTTTGCCGATCCACTAGTAAAATACATCGTTGGCCCAGGGCTAGACGAATCCGGCACAATTCTAGCGATCAACATGATGCGCGTGATTGCGATCAATCCGTTCTTGTTTAGTATTTCGACAATTCTATCGAGCATCCAGCAGGCACTAGGGAGGTTTGTGTTTTATGCCCTTGCGCCAGCAATTTATAACGTTGGAATTTTGATTGGAATTACCGTTTTCACTGACGGGATTAATATCTTCGGCTGGCAAGTTTTCGAAGGTGGAATTATGGGCGTAGCACTTGGTGTAGTGTTTGGGGCTGTCTTACAGTTGCTCATTAGTTTGATTGGGCTGTTTGGGTTAGGTTTTGATTATAATTTCAAGATTAATTGGAAAAATCAAGGATTTAAATCGGTCCTGAAACTTCTGCCGCCACGTTCACTCGACCAGGGGATTGACTATGTAAATACTTTGGTGACAACCAATCTTTCTTCGCGAATGGGGGCGGGGGCGCTCCGTAGCTATCAGCAAGCCTATAATCTATCGACAATGCCGGTCAACTTGATTGGCGTGGCGATTTCGACGGCCTTTTTCCCGAAACTAACTGAGGAAGTCGGCGACGGCAAGGAAGCCAAATTCCGCCAGACTTTCCGCACCGCACTTAGCACGATCATCTGGATTTCAATGCCAATTTCCGTGATTGCATTCTTTGGCCGCGGCTACGTGGTTAGCTTTATCAAGAACGGTGGCGATCCACTGATTGCGTCAGTTCTAGCGACGCTTATTCTCACGATTTTTGCACATTCAATTTTTCATATTGCTTCACGCGGATTCTATGCCAAGCAAGATACCAAGACACCGCTTCTAGTTTCGATTATTGCAATTGGGCTAACAATTGCGCTTTGTATTGTTTTTACTCTGCTAGGTTGCGGACCAGAGGGTTTGGGCTGGGCTCAATCGATTGGTGCCGTCCTAGAAATTATAATTTTGCTAGGTGCATTGCAAAAACGGTCACAGAACAAATTGTTTGACAAAGCTTTTTGGCGGGGGATTGGCAAAATGTGTTTTGCAACCGTGATTTCTGGCTGTGTGGCTTATTCAATGACTAAATTCTTCCCCCTGATGGCAACGGATGATTCGGTCTTTGTAACTCTGCCAAAATTCTGCCTAATCGCCACCGTTTCGATTATTGCCTATGTGCTAGCTGGATATTTCCTCAACATCGAGCAAGTAAAACCAATTTTTGACCGGATCAAGAAAATCCTCTTCAAGAATTTACAATAATCCATTATAATATAGCTTATGGATATGCTAGAAGCAATTTTGCTGGGATTCGTGCAGGGGCTGACGGAGTTTATTCCGGTTTCAAGCTCGGGGCACCTTGAACTAATCCAGCAAATCTTTGGTTTTTCGGGCGATAATTTTCATCTTTTTTTGGAATTTGTGAATATTGGTACACTTTTGGCGCTGCTAGTATATTTTCGCGATCGTATCTTTAAGATTTGCCAAAACGTCTTTCGCGAACGGAATTATAAGTTGGCTCTAAATATCCTAATTACGAGTATCCCGGCTGGGGTTATTGGGCTGCTACTCTCGCATTTTATCGAAGGGAGTAGTTTCTTTTCTTCGCTCTATACGGTTTGTGTCGCCATGGGCGTGGTGGGACTGATTATGATTGCGATCGATAAGCTCCCGCACGCATCTAGGCTAGCGAGCGAGAACGAGCTTACGCCGACTCGGGCGTTAGCGATTGGCCTCGCCCAAGTTTTTGCGCTCATCCCAGGAGTTTCACGCTCCGGTTCGACAATTATCTCTGGGCGACTAGCCGGGATGAACTCCGAATCGGCTGCCGAATATTCATTTCTGGCTTCGATCCCGATCATGTGCGGTGTTTGTTTGAAACTTTTCCTGGATGGGGATGGGCGCGCGTATCTGGTGGAGAATTTTGGCGCAATTTTTGTGAGCAATTTGGTGGCATTTTTGGTCGGGATGTTGGCGCTAAAAATCCTGCTAAAATACCTCAAAAAACCTAAATCTCTGCAAACTTTTGGTAAATACCGCGTAATTTTGGCCTGCTTAGTACTAGGGGTGATGCTGATATTAGCCTAATATCTTGCCGTAACAAGGGTGAACTTCGTAGGAGACGAGAATAAAGTAAATTGTTAACAATTTACTTTATTCGAGACGGCGCCCGAAGCGAGTGATTTTCTATGGAAAATCACGACAAAGTGCTTATAGGCATGCAGCGTAGGTGTCGATTTTCTTTGTGCTAATGGTTGATTTTTTACTAATTCTTTGATAAGATAGATAGGTTGCTAAGGATGAGGTCGATTTGCTTTTTGCAGTCCGAGGCGGCAGAACTTTTAAACAGGAGATTTATGCGTAGCAAAGCGAAACATAAGAGTGTTCGGCAAAACAAAACGTTTCCGCCAGCACCATGGCAAGAATTCATTGAATTAGAGCCAAAATTCTAGTTTTATACGCGCAAGCCCTCAGTACGCCGTTTGGCTTCTGAGGGCTTTTTGATGGTCCTGGATCAGTTTTGGATCAACCCCGAGCCATTTCTGAGCCATCAAAAATCGCCCCGGAGGGCGATTTTCTATCCAATCTTGACGATTTCGATTAGGCTGTATTTTTGGCGGTGACCAATTTCCTTGTGGACGCGCTTCTTTGATTTGTAGCGGATTACGCGGATCTTGTCGCCAGCGACCTTTTCTTCTACGACTTTGGCCGAAACTTTGACGCCTTTGACTTCCGGAGTACCGACGGAAACTTTATCTCCATCAATCACGAGCAAAGCACCAGTTTCGAGCTCTTTTGTGCCTGCCGGAAGGAGGTCCACCCGGAGGGTCTCTTTCTCCTCGACAAGATATTGCTTCCCGCCGATGAGTACAACTGCTTTCTTCATAATGTCCCTTTTATAATTATTAACTTCACCTATTTTACTAAAATCTCCGCTAGTTGTCAATTAGTTTTACTATTTTAGATTTTGGGCTAACATTTTCATTCTTCTTGTGCTAAAATAAAATTAGGGTTTGTGGGGGTTTATTTTTTGTTTGTAATTTTTACAAGTACAGAGGTCGACGATGCTAGCAAAAAATCTGCCAATCCTCTATAATCGAGATAGTTATGAAAAAATTGATTATTTCCGGGAGTTCCAAACTACATCAACGCGCACTTTATTGGATGGGGTATTTCGAAGGTCGAGGTTTTGAAGTTATAGATTACCCGTCACTTATCACCGATGCCAAAGATGACCTAGAAGTAGTACCGACTCCGGGAGAGGTCAATTCAAAAGTCCTAAGCCCAGAGGACGATGGCTATGCCGAGCATCTTGCCAATAGCTATCGCCGGTTTTGGAAGAATCTTGACCGAGCAGACGTCTTTTTCCTTATGAACGAAGATCAGAAAGACACCGAAGGTTATATTGGCACAGCCGCTATTGCAGAGGTGACTCACGTTCTAATCAATAATTTCAATCGCGACCAGAAAACCACAATCTATCTACTTAAAGAGCCGGGCAAAGACCAGAATTGCTATGATGAAGTGAAATTTTGGCTCGACCAAGGTTGGGTAGAGATTTATGAGCCAACCGCATCAAAGCTTCTCTTGGAATTGCCAGAAAAACCTGAGCCTGCGCCAGTCGAGCCAGAAGCGGACCAAACTAACTATTTGCTCGATGTGGAAGTTTCCACGGAAGCTACGCCAGCCGATGCTAGCGCGAAGGCGAAACCGGCCACCAGCAAGCATTTTTCGCTATTCAATCTTAACGAGCGCACGATCGATCTGCTGACTTCAAAGAAAAAATGTCTCAAAGCATTGCCACTCAGTGTGCGTCAATATTTGCAGATTTTTTGCCCAGATTTTCCGGCCTGGCTACTCAAATACATTGCCGCCCCAGAGATGCAGCGCCTAGCTGAGGTCAGCATGGTGGGGGTGGATTATGGCGGAATTTATAACTTCCAGAGCATGAACTCGGTGCTCGCTCATAGTATCGGTGTGGCAGAGATCGTCTGGAATTTTACCCACGACAAAAAGCAGACTTTGGCTGGGCTCTTCCACGATATTGCTTCGCCGGCGTTCAAGCACGCAATTGATTATCTCAACGGCGACTCCGAAACCCAGGAATCAATTGAAGCTGAAACCGGCAAAATCATTCGTAGCTCACGTGTCATTATGCGCCAGCTGAAAAAGGATGGAATCCTGCCGAGCGAAGTTGAGGACTATAAACTCTATCCAATCGCTGATAATGATATTCCGGGCCTGGCGGCGGACCGTCTAGAATACACGTTCAGCAACGGCTTCTTCCTTTACGAAACCTGGGGTATCAGCGATATCGAGAAATTCTATAACGATATCGCCGTGCTCGAAAACGAGAACGGCCTAGCTGAGCTAGGATTCAAAACTCCGGCACTAGCGGCTGAATTTACCGAGCGCAATTTGCCACTTTCGGCGATTTATCACAGCGAGTCCGCCCGAGCGACCCTGCAATTCATTGCCGACATTCTAGAAACCATGATTGATAAAGATTTGCTCACCCGGGACGATCTTTATGCGATGTCCGAGCGCGAGGTGGTTGATTGGATTTTGAGTTGTGGCGATTCAACCATCACCGAAGCTTTTCGCAATTTCCAGCGTGCAACCAGCGCCTACGCCAGTGCAACTTTGCGGAAGAATACCTATTGCACCGATGTGCGCGCCAAAGTTCGTTATATTGTGCCGCTAGTTCAGAGCCGGGACGAGAGTCAGCCCGCAGCACGTATCACTGACCTAAATGCCCAGACCGATGATCTCGTCGCTGAATATGTGCGCAAGAAGCAGCCAAAATACGTTGGCTTCGATTTCGAATTTCGCCCAAAACACTAGCTTTATGATATAATTATAACAATTATGGTGAAGGTAATTTGTGTAACAAATCAAAAGGGTGGTGTCGGCAAAACCACGACATCAGTCAATCTGGCCTACTTTCTGGCCAAAGATAAGCACCGCGTTTTGCTCGTTGATGCCGACCCGCAGGGCAATGCCTCTTCTGGGCTCGGAGTCGACAAGAATAACCTCCCGGCCAGCTTGACCGAGGTAATGCTAGGCGCTGCGGCATTTGCTGATATCATCCAACCGACAACTTTCAAGAATTTCGATATCGCCCCCACTACCCCTCAGCTCGCAAATGCCGAGGTTGAAATGGCTAATCTCGGCCAGAAGTTCACCGTCCTAAAACGCGCCATTATGAGCGTCGAGGAAAATTATGATTACGTTATCATCGACTCGCCGCCAAGTTTGTCACTACTGACCGTGAATGGCATGATTGCCGCCGACTATCTTTTGCTGCCGGTACAGACCGAGTTTTACGCCCTCGAAGGAGTCGCGCAGCTACTTGAAAGCATGCAGATGGTGAAAAAGGCTATGAATCCAAATTTGAGGCTGCTTGGCGTGGTCGCCACGATGTATGATAAGCGTACCAGCCTCAGCGCTGAGGTGTTGACCGAAATCGAGAAATATTTCAAAGATAAAGTTTTCAAAACTACAATTCCGCGCAATGTGCGTGTGGCCGAGGCCCCGAGTCATGGTGTGCCGGTTGGCGACTACGATAAATTCAGCAAAGGCGCCAAGGCATACAAAAACCTCGCGCGTGAAGTAATAGAAAGGACAGACTAATGGCATTAGGGAAAAAAGGTCTGGGGCGCGGCTTCGAAAGCCTCATCCCGACCGATATTATTGCTGAGGAATTTGACGTCACCAAAACCGACGACGCCAAAGTCAGCCAGTTAACAGAGCTAAAAATCACGCAAATTGTCCGCGACGAGTCGCAACCGCGCAAGAATTTCGACGAGGAAGCCTTGCAGGAGCTTGCCGACTCGATCAAAGAACACGGTGTTTTGCAACCAATTGTGGTGACAAAGAAGGGCGATAAATATCAGATTGTTGCTGGCGAGCGGCGTTGGCGGGCTTCAAAACTAGCCAATATCGAGACAATACCGGCAATCGTGCGGACAGTCGACGACCAGCACAAACTCGAAATGATGATCATCGAGAACGCTCAGCGCGAGGACCTTACTCCGATTGAACTCGCGACCGCCTATGCAAAGCTGAAAGAGCAGTTCAATCTCAGCAACACCGAGATCAGCCAGCGCGTTGGCAAAAGCCCATCGAGCGTAGTCAACACCATGCGGCTTTTGAAATTGCCAGAAGAGGCTAAGCAAGCCATGCAAGAACACCGCCTGATGGAGGGGCCGATGCGCCCACTCGTCAATGCTCAACCCGAGCTGGTGCGCGAGGTCTTGCCAAAGATTATCGACGAGGGCTGGTCTGCTCGCAAAGTCGAGCAATTTATCACCGACAAAAAGAAGAAAAGCTCCCATGCCGCCATCAAGGTGAACGAATTCCTCAAAGAGGAGCGGATTCTGGGCGAATTATACGGCTGCGAAGTGCGCATCCGGGGGCGGAGCGTGACGATGTCTAGCGCAAATGACGATGCTTTCACGGCCCTGCTCAAAAAGCTCGAAGCAGCCAGTGATGGCCTCAAAAACGAGGCGTAATCTAGTCCCTATTGACAAAAATAGAAATCTGTGCTACAATGAGAGGGTAAGCTATGTTCATAAGACCAGAGCGTCCCCTATGCGCATAGGGGTATTTACATGCAAATACCTGATTATCTTACTTGAACATTATCCAAATTATTCTCATAGGCTTTTGAAAGGGGGAATGAACTATGAGAGAAAGAGAAGTAGAACTGAGTGGTTCTATTGCGAATTTGCTTGACCGGAATATCATCATCAAATGCGGAAAAGATGGAGTGACATCAACTTTTCCTCCCGAGCCTGAGCTTCGCCTGGGTGGTTACACCCATTTCAATGGCAAATTTGACCCGGTCGGCGAGCTTTATGGTAGGTTGAATGGCTGCTTCAAACTCTATTTTCCTCAGAAACCGATTTCCGATGAGGAGATTAAGCTTGCAAAAGACGATCCATGTATTGATCCGCGCCTGGGCGAGGATAACAGAAAATATTATTGTATCGTATCACGCAAAGTGGCAGTAACCGCAGTTGTCGAGAATTGGTATAACTTGGATCATCTCCTGATCCCGGCCAGAGCCGCCACTGGTCGCAGCAAAGACATATGTCAGGGCTTTATTCCGGTGTCACTGCTGGCGAGAATCTAAGGAGATTCTGGTACAAAAGCCTTATCATCGGCCATCAGTTAATCCTACAAAGTCTCTTAGGCCTCCGGCGTTTGTCGGAGGTTTTTCTTGCCAAAAGCCAATTCCTTTGTTACAATAGAGATATCTTAGAAAACTTTGGGGGATGGAGATTTTAGAATGAATAATAAAGAAGATGAAAGGCGTGCACGCCTAATCAAGATGCGAAACGAGCGTCTTCCGGACATCAAAAAGCAGTTCGAGGAGGCCCAAAAACGTAATTTTAACGCTAACTTTGCCGACGGTGGCAAAGATGCTGAATTGGTCAAAAAAACCTCTTCTAGGGGTCAAAAAAGCCAAAATTCGGCGAAATCCGCAGCAAATCGGACCAAAAATGCCACCACGGGCGCGAAAACCCGCCTAGAAGCGACGAAGACTCAAAACAGCCGAAATACCGCAAAAAGTGCTAAAAACGCCACTGGGGAGCCCAAAAAGGCTACTACGGGCCAAAATTCCCGGGCCAGCAAAAAAGTTGGACTAGGGGTTTCGGTGCGCAAAGGCGAAATGGTTCACCACCAGCGCATGCTTTCGCAAGACGTCAACGCTCAGGCCACGCAGCATATTATTGGTGTGCCAGTCAACAAAAGTCGCTATAACGGCTACGGTGGCCAGCAAGTGACCAATGCCCAGCTCAAAAGCGCCCGACCAAATCCAGATGCAGTACGCATTATGCCAATGGGTGGCGTGGGTGAGTTCGGCATCGGCAAGAATATGACTGTGATCGAATATAAGGGCGAGATGATCGTGGTGGATATGGGGTCGCTCTTTGCCGGAGCGGATTACCCGGGCGTGAACTACATGGTCCCAGATATCGAATATCTGGAAAACAACGTCGACCGCGTCAAGGCAATCTGCTTCACCCATGCTCACCTTGATCATATCGGGGCCTGCCGGCATCTGCTGCCAAAGTTCAACCATCTGACCCCGATTTATGCGACCGCCTTCACGATTGGCATGATCGAGAAGCAAATGTCTGAGCTTTCAGAAGTGCCAGATCTGAATTACAATGCAGTTGACCCATTCAAACATGAGCAAATCAAGGTTGGCCAGTACTTCTCGATCGAATTTATCCATAGTTTGCACTCAATCCCGGGAAATGCCTCGATCGTCGTGCGGACGCCAAACGGAGTGATCTACCTTTCTGGTGACTGGCGCCACGAGGAGAAGCCAATGGGGATCCAGACCGATTACGAACGAATTGACGAAATCGTCAAAAAAGAGGGGATTTCGCTGCTGCTGAACGAGTCGACCAATATCGACTCGCCGGGGAAGCATCCGCACTCGGAGTTTGACGTTGGCGAAAACATCGGCCGAGTGATGGATCACTACGCCAATGGCCGGGTAATTATTAGCTGTTTTTCGAGCCAAATCAAGCGTATCGAGCTGGTGCTAAATGAGGCAGCTGAGCGTGGTCGCAAAGTGGCCTTCGCCGGGTTTTCGATGATCAATAACGTCGAAGTCGCCCTGAAAGCCGGGGTGATCAAGGTGCCGAAAAACACCGTCATGAAAATGGAAGATATCGTCAAACTGCCAGACGATAAAATTACGATTATTTGTACTGGTAGCCAGGGTGAGCTCAATGCCGTGCTTAATCGCATGGCCACCGGTGCGCATAAATACATCAAAATCAAGCCAAGTGACGTGATTGTGTTTTCGAGCAATCCAATCCCCGGTAACGAGCCACACGTCGTGAATACCGTGGATGGGTTGCTGCGCGAGGGTGCGGGGGTTATCCAAAATGGCAAGAGCCATATCACCAATCTTGGACCGCTCCATCTCTCTGGGCATGCCTATTACGAGGACCATGTTGAGTTCGTTACCCGGTTGCAACCAAAGAATTATGTGCCGTATCATGGTGAATTCTATATGTTGGAACACAATGCCGAGATGGCCGAAAATGTCGTTGGAATCAACAAGGATCATATCTTGGTAGTCGATGATGGCGACGTAGTCGAGCTGATGCCGGACCAGAGTATTCATAAATGTGGCCGAATTACGGTGGGAAATAAGCTGTTTGACGATGCCGATATGCCGGTGCACGAGGCGGTCGTGAAGGATCGTATCCATATCTCGCGCGAAGGAATTTTCGTGATTGTGCTTACCCTCAGCAAAAAGAATAATCGCTTGGTTAAAACACCGGATATCGTTTCGCGAGCATTTATCTATCTGGATAATTCAGAGGAACTGGTGGCTAAAATTCGGCATTATCTGCGTGTCCGAACCGAAAAAGTTGCTGGCGAAGACCTAAAAGCGCTTAAAGAAGAAATCAAAGAGGACGTCAGTCATATTCTTTATGATGCGACCGGGCATACGCCGATTGTGATACCGGTGATAAATCGGGTATAGAGGAGAAAGATTGCTAGAAATGCAATTTTAGAAAATAGTATTGACTTTTTTAGTAATCTATGCTACAATGAGGATATGACAGAGTCATACTGTCAGAAACCTATTAACAATTAAATCATCTCAGGTACAATTTTCTGTATCTGAGTCAGGCGATTATTTTTTTGGGGCTAGCTAGCCCCTACTTTGGTACACCAAAAAAGAAGGGGGTCTCGAAATGAGAAAAAACAAAAAAATCGTAGCAATCGCAGTCGCAACCACAGCCTGCATAGTAGCTTTGGCAGGAGCCAACATCAAAAGCGCCGGTATTCCGGTTCACCGCGGCACACGTGCGATAAGCATGGATAAGGAAACGAGAACCGTCAAGATTACCAACACCAGCCGTGACAGCCTGAATTATTGGGTAGAAAATCCGGATATTCGTCCGACTGGTGGAATGGTTCCCGATGGACCAACCGTCTGCACGCCATAGCCAATCGCCTCGTACTTTATTTCCCTAGAGGTCGCGAGACTTCTAGGGGTTTTCATGAAAATTCTATTGTGACCGAGATGATTTAATTTTTAATACAACCCTCAACTTTCTCCGTACGGGCTACTATGATCGCTCCCGTGGGCTCATCTTCGCTCGTACCGTGAGTGGCTACTGGTGGTCAGACGCTAGCTATTCGGCTACATACGGTTACTACCTGGATACGTCCCCGGCGGTTGTCTACCCTCAGAATAACTTTTACCGCGGACACGGTTTTGCCGTCCGCGTAACTTCGCTTACGCTCAGCGGGAGGGGTGAACCTCGTAGGAGATGAGCGAAGAAAAAGCGTGCGCTTTTTCTTCCGAGGCGACGCCCGAGGAGAGTAAAACTGAAAGTTTTACGATAGGAGGAAGCCTACTCGCCTAGCTTTGCATCGATTTTTTCGCGAATTTTCTCAATAAACTCTGGTCTAGTCTTGATTTCTTGCTGTGAAATCACTTCTCCGTCCAGCATAACATACGGCGTCCATTCCACGCCATCGTGATCGGCTAGCTTATCATCAAAAGCAATTTTCTTTGAAACTGCATCGCTCTCCATATCAGTACGAAATTTTTCGAGATCACCTTTACCCCCACTGGCTTTCTTAAAATACCCCTCAAACTGCTCTTGGCGCAAATCTGCATCCGAGCTCGCCCACTCGTCTTGCTGGTTATAAAGCAATTCCTTGAATTCTCCCCAATAACCTTGCTCGGCCGCCGCCAAAGCTGCTGCTGCCGCCGCCCGGCCATTCTGGTGATACGACATAACCATAATCCGGTTGATAATCGCAAGCTTCCCATCATAATCCTCAATCAGCTTCTTCAAATCTGGCATCAGGCTAGCGCAGTTGTTGCACTGATAATCACTATAAACTACTAGCTTCACTGGGGCATTTTCGTCACCGCTGATAGTCTCGGCGAGGTTTCCACTTTGCTCATCGGCTGGAATGACCGTCGTAGTATCATAATCCCGGACGACATCACTCTGTCTATTTAGAAAATGTGTCGCTGCAACCAGACCCGCAAAAACCACAATTAATGCTGCAATAATCCACTTTGTCGACTTATTCATAAAACTCCTAGGTTATTTTACTCTCGTTATGCTATAATTATAGCATATGAGCGAGGTAAATAGTTCAGATTTTATGGCTAAGCTGGAAAAGGCTTGGCGGAAGTTCTGCAAAACCGCCAAAAAGGCCAAAAATACCACTCTGACCAGTTTTACGCACTGGATTGACCCAAAATTGCAGCCTTATCGGGCCCAAAGTCCCAAAACGACCGTCGAGAAGCCCCTAGAAGCGGCCCAAAAACCCGACCTGGGGAGGGGCACGGATGCCACCAAAAACCCATCAGAAGGCCCAGAGAACGCTGAGAAGGCAAAAACACCCGAAAATTCGGCCAATTTTGCCGTTTCTGACGCTAAATTCGCCCCCGAAATCCCGACTTCCAGAGAGGAATTTTTGGAGATTTTGCATAATATTCCGCTGGCGGTGTTCTCGCATAGCCAACGCAAGCAGCTCGAAGCCATCCTTAATTTCGACCTGACCTCTGTCGAAGAGCTGATGCTACCCAAAAATCGCATTGTCTATGTGGATGAAAACGAGGTACTCGGTCCGCTCACCCTCGACCGGTTATTTCGTTCTGGAATGAAGCATTTTCCGGTGACAGATGCCAAAAACCACATTATCGGCTGCATCCATACTGCCCGCCTCAATAGCCTCGACATCAAACAGAGTAGCAAAGCTCGTGATATTATCGACCCAAATGTTTATTACGTACGCGAGGATTATACTCTTGAACAGGCCCTGGAAGTGTTCCTCCGGACCGAGAGCTATTTTGTGCTAGTGGTCAATAGATACGGCAAAATTGTCGGGATTTTGAACTTTGCCGACCTGACACGGTATTTGTTTGGAAAACTGGCTAATGACGGATTTTTGCACGATGATGACCGCTTAGCCGTCGCAAAGCGCCAATTTACGGTCGATATTTCGAGGGGCAAGAATGGCTAGACACAAAGCGTCCTTCATCTGTCAGCAATGTGGCAGTGTCACCTATAACTGGACCGGCAAATGCCAAGCTTGTGGCGCCTGGAACTCTCTAATCGAACAATTCGACGAAGGCACCCGGGACGAGAAATCAGCCGTCTCCAAGGGGCTAGTCTCGGGGCGGAAGCTGGATTTTGTCTCAATTAAAGATCTCGAAGCCGCCGACGATCGCAAACGGCTCAAAACTGGTTTTGAAGAACTCGATACGGTGCTCGGCGGGGGGATTTTGCAAGGATCGGTCTCACTACTCGCCGGGCAGCCAGGGATCGGTAAATCGACTTTACTGATGCAGGTTTGTACCGAGGTTGCCAACAAGCACAAGGTGCTCTATATCTCTGGTGAGGAGTCGGCTGGACAGGTGAAACTGCGGGCAATGCGCCTCGGGGCGGAATCGGACAATCTCAAATTTGCCAGCTCAACCAGCGCTAATGACATTGCGCAAACGATTGATGGTGGCGATTTTGACCTGGTGATTGTCGACTCTATCCAGACCATGACACTGGCCGAGATTGCTTCGGCTCCGGGCGGGATTTCCCAGGTCACGAACTGTGGGAATTTGCTGATTCGCGCCGCCAAACGTTCGGGGACCTCCGTGGTGATCGTCGGGCACGTAACCAAGGAAGGTACGCTGGCCGGGCCGAAGGTACTAGAACACTTAGTCGATGTAGTCTTGAATTTTGAGGGCGACCGCTATGGCGGGTTCAAGATTGTCCGCGCGATCAAGAACCGCTTTGGCTCGACATCAGAGGCGGCAATTTTCGAAATGAACGAACGCGGACTCGAAGAAGTCGAGAATCCCTCGGCGGTGCTACTCGCAGAGCGGCAAAATACGGATGGCTCGATTATTCTAGCTACGCTGGAAGGCTCGCGGCCGATTTTGGTGGAAATTCAAGCTCTCGTCACGCCGACAAATTTTGGCTATCCCAAGCGAACCAGCTCTGGATTTGACCTCAATCGGCTAAATCTGCTGATTGCGGTGGTCGAAAAACGGACAAAATTGAAGCTAAATGACAAGGATGTCTTTGTAAATGTGGTCGGGGGGCTCAGAATTCGTGATTCGGCGGCCGACCTTGCAATTTGCCTGGCAATCGCCTCGGCCGTGGCTGGGCGCAAGCTAGCCGAAGATTTTGTGGTCTTTGGTGAGGTAGGCCTAGGCGGGGAAGTACGCTCAGTTTATCGCCCCGATCAGCGAATCGCCGAGGCCAAGAAGCTGGGTTTCGCCCACGCCATCGCGCCAAGCACAGTCAAGGATCCATTCGTGGTGCCAGTACGTGACCTCCGGCAAACCCTAATCGAGTATGTAAATGAAAAGTAGGCGCATTCTTGGTATTGATCCCGGCACCGGTATTTGTGGATTTGGTGTAATTGAAAACGGTCAAGCGATTGATTATGGCGTAATTTCAACCCCGCCGCATACACCACTTCCAGAGAGATTGCTTGATATATATAATTCGCTCCATGAGATAATTGAGCAAAATCAGCCCGCAGTAATGGCGATCGAGAAGCTTTTCTTCAAACAAAATATCACCACAGGGATATCAGTTGCGGAGGCGCGTGGGGTATGTATGCTGGTGGCGAGACAGTTCGAGTTACCCATCTTTGAATATGCGCCAAACCAAATCAAAAACGCTATCTGTGGTTATGGTCAAGCTCATAAACCACAAATCCAGGAAATGGTGCGCCAGCATCTGGGCCTAAAATCGGTCCCCCAGCCGGATGACGCCGCTGATGCCCTTGCAGTTGCGATCGTACATTCGTTCGTCGCCAAAGACGGCGTAAGTGTGGTATAATAATTGAAAATAGGAGTAAAAATGGATAGAATAAAGCGAGTTTTGGTGGGGATATTGGCAATCGTTCTCTTGGCGGGGGTTGGAGGCAGCGAGGCTTTCGCCGAAGTGCCAAATGGCCGAGTGAGCGAGGACGTGCCAGAGCCATCAGAGCCAATGGTGACCATCGGTAACGGGGAAGTGGCCCCAGAAGAAGCCGCAACCAGCGAGGAGGTTGCACCCGAGGCTAGTGAGGAAGCCGAGACGGCCGAGGAAACGGAAGTTACCACTGAGGAGTCAAGCGGGGAGACGAATATAGACGAAAAAACCTTCGATGAGATGTGGCCAGTTTATATTTCGCTCGGCGGAATTGCTTTGACGATACTACTAATTTTGATTATTAATATTGCCCACCGAAAGTCCAGGAAATGATTGCCCACTTGGTTGGTGAAGTCACCGAGAAGCTGGAAACATCGGTAATTATTGACGTTCACGGGATTGGCTATGAGGTTATTCTGACCCAGGGCGACCTTGACGCCTTCAATCTGGGCAGCAAAGTGAAAGTCTATACCTATCATGCCTTGCGCGAAAATTCGGAGGAATTATATGGTTTTTCGAGCTTGGCCGCCAAAAGGCTCTTTGAGCTGCTCATTTCAGTCAACGGAGTTGGCCCCAAAGCGGCAATCAACATCCTGAGCCTGGGTGTACCAGAGGAAGTCCGCAATGCTATCGCAAATACCGATGCGACCTATATCGCCAAAGCCACCGGTGTGGGGAAGAAATCCGCCGAACGCGTGATTGTGGATCTACGTGATAAAGTTGGTCTGCCATCAAAATACGGCAGCAGCGATACTGGGCTAAGCTTTGGGACAGCCCAGCAAAACGACGAAGCCCTGGACGCCTTGATTGCGCTTGGCTTCCCACTCAAAGAGGCGACCGCCGCCCTGGCCGAGGTCAATCCGGATATGTCTGTCGAAGAGCGCATCCGCGAAGCCCTAAAACAGCGCTAAAACAAGATTACCTCTTCTCAAATACACCAAAGTATGCTAAAATAACAGGAGTTGTAAATATAAAGGTTAAAATATGAGTTTTATCAATTTAAAGAAGATTGGCGACGCCCAGAAAAAACCAGCAATTGTCGACGTTCGCTCTGGCGACACTGTTCGTGTCACGCAAAAAATTAAAGAAGGTAACAAATTCCGCTCTCAGGTGTTCGAGGGCGTGGTGATCCGCACCGACCGCAAAGGTTCGCATACCGCCCGTATTACAGTCCGCAAAGTCGCGTCTGGCGTCGGGGTGGAAAAATCTTTCCTCATCCATAATCCACTGGTCGAGAAGATCGAGATCGTTCACCGCGCAAAGGTGCGCCGCAAGAACCTCAGCTTCCTCCGGAACCGCTCGGGTAAATCAGCTCGCTTGACCTCAAAGAATATCGACCGAGAAATCTTGAATAAAGAAATCTCGACCAAAGTCGAAGCAACCGAGGACAAGACAAAAGAAGTAATCGAGAAAGTCGCCGACAAGGCCGAGGCTGCCGCAAAAGATTTGGCCGAGAAAGCCGAAGAAATCAAAGAAGCCGTTTCTGAAAAGGCTGAGGAAGCCAAAGGCGTAGTCGCCGACAAGGTTGTTGACGCAAAAGAAGCCGCAGCCGAAAAGATTGAAGAAGTCAAAGAGAAAGCCGAAAAAGTTAAAGAAGTCTTGACCGAAGACGACAAATAGTCTGTGACGAAGCAAATTCTCGGTATTGACGAAGTTGGACGTGGCCCCTGGGCGGGGCCACTTGTCGTAGGGGCGGTAATTTTGGGGGAAGATTTTACAAAAAGGCCGGAATACGCCGAGCTGCGCGATTCGAAAAAGCTTGCCAAGAAAAAACGTGAAAAATTGGCCAAAATTATCGAGGAACATGCTGCCGCCTGTGGTCTGGGATGGGCTGAGGCTGCCGAAATCGACCACTACGGCCTGGGGCCGGCGCTCAAACTCGCTACTCGCCGCGCCGTCAAGCAAGTTCTAGCTAAGAAAGTTAAATTCGACAATATTATTATCGATGGAACGATCAGCCTCTTATCTGGCACACCGCTCGAAGACCGAGTAGATTTATTACCAAAAGCTGATAATTTGGTTAAAGAAGTTAGCGCCGCCTCAATTATCGCCAAAGTGGCGCGGGACCAATATATGACCGATCTAGCCGAAAAATACCCCGAATACGGTTTTGAAAGTCACGTCGGTTATGGCACCGCCAAGCATCGCGCCGCACTCGAAAAATACGGTATTTGTCCCGAACATCGACGAAGTTTCCGGCCGATTGCAGAAATCTCTGGGGAGACGGCCGAAAATAATAAAAATAGCACGTTTCGCTCCAAAATTGGTCAGAAGAACTATCAATCCGGGCACCGCGCCGAGGATTTCGCTGCCGCTTATCTCGGTCGCAAAAATCACCGGGTCATCGCTAAAAACTATAAGACCAGGACTTGTGAGATTGATTTGATTTCGACAAAGGACCAGAAAATCTATTTTACCGAGGTGAAATACCGCGAGAATCCTGAGCGGCATGGCACACCAATTGAGCAAATTACTCCCCAAAAAGCCGAGAAAATGCGCTATGCAAGCGAAAAATTCCTCCAAGAACACCGTGAATTCCAAGATTTTCAACCGGTTTTGGTCGCTGCCGGAGTAGTGGGGGAGGATTTTGCGGTTGAGGAATGGTTTGAGCTGGGGCAAGAGTGATTCTTGCACACGGGGGCATTTTCTGTGTTTCAATTTGGCATTTCACGCAAAATACCTAGTGGCTATTGACTTTTTTACTAATCTGTGCTACAATGGAAAGATAGGGCGTGAGCCATTGTATTTTAAGGTGATTATAGATACACCCTCAAACAACGAATTATGCAATCAACTAATATTGCGGATACTATACAGATGACAATCTGTATAGTTACGCAGTACTAGTGCGTAAAATCTTGTAGATGACCTAACAGGTCAAGAATGGAGGGAAATTTATGTATCAGATGTATTTACTTGGAGGAAATGAAGAACAGAAAAAGGCTTTCTTGGCTGGATGTCGCGCAATAATGAATGTGCTTGCTCACGTTCCTGCTGATGGATATGGCGCAATTCTGTCACGGAATGATCCGGATTGGATCTTGATGCTCTGCACACGCGAACAGCTCAGACAACAGCGGGAAATGAAAGATGTCGCAACGGCAATCTTACAACATTATAATGTCAACCGCACACAATTTCGCGGAATGATACTCGACTGCTACGGCGTCAATAATGACGGTGAGAAAATCGGCCCGGACGGCCGTCCGGAAGGGAAAGCAGAATATCAGTATCCACACCGGTTCTACCTTGGTGATAAGGGCGAGGAGTTGACTCCTGACGAGTATATGTCGAAAACCGAACAGCAACGCGCTCAATATGACATGTTCTTCAAGACGGAGCTGACAAGCAAGACAGGCAAAGACGTCAAATGGGTTTCTCAATACGACGGGGCGATCATGGAGACATTGTTGGAGGAGATTTTGCCGTCTGAGCCACCGGCAGTCTTGGCACTGTATCATGAAGCGTTGGAAGATGTAAACGCCACCGGAATACTGAGTGATTATCGCGGCGAGTTCGAAGCATTTTTCGAAAAATATGCAGCAGCCTCTGATTTCTTTAATTATCTCAACGAGATGGTTAACATCACTGGGGACAATCCCGAAGAAACAGAGTAAGCAGCACAATTTGCCACTCAAAAGTAAATCAAGCATCAAAAATCACAGTGACAGCGCCAGGGTTAGAGCCCTGGCGCTATTTTATACGTTGAACCGAAACTCAACCACATCACCATCTTGCATGACGTAAGTTTTACCCTCGGTGCGGAGTTTGCCGGCCTCTTTGACGGCTTTTTCGCTACCGAGCTCTTTTAGATCGTCAAATTTCATGACTTCGGCAGCGATGAACCCGCGTTGGAAATCGGTGTGGATAGTACCGGCCGCTTCTGGTGCGGTGGCACCTTTTTTGATGGTCCAAGCGCGGACCTCTTTTGGGCCGGCCGTAAGGAAACTCTGCAAGCCCAAGGTATCATAAGCTGCCTTCACGAGCTCACCAAGTGCGTCTTCCTCAACACCATATTCGTGCAAAAACTCTTTGCGTTCTTCGGCCGACATACCAGACATCTCGCTTTCGAGCTTCGCATTCACGAATACCGCCCGGCTCGGAGCAACTTTGGCTGCTAATTCCGACTTGAGATTTTTGTCTTTTAGTTCGTTTTCGTCGACATTAAACATGTATATTACGGGCTTATCAGTCAAAAAATGGACAATTTCCTCGGGTTGATTCGGTTTTTTACGCTTTGCCGCCATTCGCTCTTTGGTTTCGAGGTCGGCGAGTTCAAGCTCGGTCTGGATGACATCAATATCGTGCGCTGGATCCTTTGAACCCTCGGCGCGCACGACATTTGAATCCTCAAAGACCCGCACCACATGACAAATAATTTGGCATTCGCGGATATGGGCGAGAAATTTATTCCCTAAGCCCTCGCCTTTGGACGCACCCTCAACCAGGCCGGCAATATCAACAAATTCCACCGTCGCAGGGATAACTTTGGCCGGATGATACATCTCGACCAGGGCGTCCAGCCGCGGATCTGGCACTGGCACAATCCCAACGTTTGGCTCAATGGTCGCAAACGGATAATTCGCCGCCAGCGCGCCAGCATTGGTAAGCGCATTAAACAATGTTGACTTCCCAACGTTCGGGAGACCAACAATTCCTACTTTCAAATTCATAGATATATTATATCACATGCTATTCCGAGCTTGGCTCGATTTGATCTGGATTGGTGAATGGATCAAAGAAACTGTAAGCCATCATATTCACGACTTCCTCGGCACTATACTGGCGACCTTTCTCGGCGACAAAAGTGATGTGGCGATTGGCGGTGATTGCATTACGCGTTTGCGCAGAATATACCAGCGGCTTAGCGCCAAGATCAACCAGTACTTTCAGCTCAGTATCGGGGCGATAGATATAAGTCCCGCTACGCCCGTCAACATAGCCAGCCAAGCTGCCACCATTTGGAAGATAATCGTTCAGGGCAATCGTATCGGCGGCGGTAAGAATAATGAAGTCGCGCGTATTATAAACGCTATTTAACTCCGGATTATAGAAAATGCTGATGCGTAAATCCTGATTTTGGCTGGCATGAGCGTTAATTAAATTTGTCAGCGGGTCGGCAACCTTGGCGATCACTTCTTGCTCGTTCCCAGCTGGAACTAGCAAAACTAGCTCGCTTGGATCCTCGCGGTCTTTGAGCTCACGATAGAGATAGTGTACACCCGAATCGGTCGGGAAATATTGTGCCACCAAAGTATTGCTCGTCGTGCCAAGATAAAAAGCCGAACCAGTCACGACGCTATTAGTCTTGTACTCGGCCTGAGCTTCGAGCGGACCAGAGACGACATAGACATTATGCGAATTTTTACACTCGAAAATCCCCGTATCGGCCAGCTCCTCCGACTGGTAGACGACATCATACTGGCCGTCACACAAAGTGAACGCTAGATCTGACAGACCGTCCGCCACGCCCTCGGTGCGAGCTTCGCGCTGAGCCGAACCAATCAGCTCTATCTCGGTCTGAGCTTTCTCTTTGCCGGAAATATCAATCAGCAGAAAAGTAACATCAAAAACCGTCTCGACTGCCACCAGGGCAACGGCGACAACTAGCAGACTATGAAGCGCAAGATGTTTTTGCTCGGTTTCGTAATGATTTTTCCGTAGCACGACCGCCGCAACAAGGGGCAAAATCATGGCAAATAACATCAAAATCGTCATTTGGTAAGGGCGGAAGTTGATGCCAAATGCCGCCAACCAGATAAATAATGCGATCAAGCTGACGCCAAAACCCAAAATCGCATTGGTGAGGCTATATTTTGACTGCTCGCGCCAAGTTTGCACTAGACCGACAATCGTGAGAATTGCAATCACACCCGAAGCAATCATGGAAATTTTGAGGGCAACCGGGAAGAAGACCTCGGTCGTCATTAGATAATCACCAGAAAAAGTCAAAACGAGTAGTTGAATCGGCCCAAGTAGTAGCGCCAAAATCGAGGCAAGGACAAAATTGATGACCATGAGCGGCGTGGCCCAATGCGAGCTAGCCTGCGACTCAGAAAGCTCGTGAATGAGATTATTTGGCCATAATAAGCTTAGTAGCTCGCGCTCCTCTTTGCTGAGCGGCGTGAGCTTCTTTTTGGCTGGATCGACGAACTTTTTGGCGCCAGCTGTCGCAGCATCACCAAAATATGTTTGCTCGCCAATCTCGTTTTGAGCTGAATTTGTCGCAACTTGACCAGCCCAATGCTCTGTGGCTGAACCCGAATTGTTTGTATCGACCCCAGGATTATTCTGCGGTCCCACCTCTTGACCTTCCATATTACTACCATTTTAACATAAAAAGTATGAGTTGTGGGAGAAAAATAGTAGGACGTGTAAAAATCTTGCGGATGCCGTTAAATTTTCTTCGTCTTCTCCATCAACTTCAAATACAAATCACTTATTTCACCAGCTTCGGCCAACCGCGCAATCTCAGCAAAATCCACCCAACGAATATCACTATTCTCGTCCGGCTTAATTCTAAGTTCATCCTCCTCGGTTGCCTCAAAAATAAATCCTGCATTGAGGTGGATATGCGAATTCACCACCTGACCTTTATGAGTATGTGCCGGAATTGCAAAAACTTCCAAACTAAAAATATTTTCATCAAGGATTTTCAGATTTTCTAGGCCAGTTTCTTCGCGAGCCTCGTTCAAGGCGACAGCCAGCAAATCGCTCTCGCCATCGGCATGACCGCCCGGCCAACGCCACTGCTTCGCAAGATTATGAAAAATGAATACCGCCTTTGTGCAATCCGAATTCACGATCCAAGCCGACGACGTAAAATGGCAAATTTGATTTTTGCGCGTAAGGAAGTCTGGGAATGTGTCGATGCAGTGCAGAATTACGCTTTTATCAAGCATTTCCCGCTCGTTTGAAGGAGTAAAATTCTCAATTTGGGATCGAAGTGACATGGATATAATTATATAGCAAAATGAGAGAAGGAGCACAGAAAAAGAGTCGGCAGACAACACCGACTCAATAAGTTAAAAACGTGGATTTAGTCAATTGGCGCTGCTTCATGTTATTCTTTGATATTATCCTTATCGTTAGCCTTCATTTTAAGTTGGCTATAACGTTTGCTCTCGATTATAGTACCAGATATTGAAATAAAACCAACGAGACAAAGTGCGAACTCCAAAGCACGAAATGGCGATTCCATATTTTCGCTATCCGCCACACACCAGACAATGACACCTATGTCTATCGCGATAAAACTGACAAATATGGCTTTAAACCATCGCACTGCCCGACGCTCAGATTTTTTCAATTTAACTTTAATGCTCATAGAGATCACCTCCCCTCGTCGAACATTTGCCCAACTTTTCGCCAAACACTGTGACATCTTCATAATACCATATTCTATACAAGGTGTAAATACCACACTGTTGACAAACTTTCCCCCAACTTTCTCCGTACGGGCAATTATTATCGCTCAGATGGTAGCATATTCGTACGTATTACAGATGGTATTTGGTGGTCAATTAATCGCGGGTCTGTGTCAACCGGGTATACCCTACGTACATATCCATCCGGCGTGAATAGTAACAATAGTAATTATCGCGGAAACGGTTATGCCATCCGCTGTGTAGTACGGGAGGGGTGGACCTCGTAGGAAAATCTCCTCATTTATGCGTTAAAATAAGAGAAGGGAGGAAAATGAACATGAACCCACTTTTTGGGCTGGGCAATCCCAATGACGCTTTTTCTGATTATTTCAGCGGACAGAGTTTTTTGAACCCACTCACCGACCCAGCAAAAACAAGTTTAGGAGTTTTCAATGTAACTTTTGAGCCAGGTTGTCGCAATAATTGGCACATTCATCACGCCAAAAGCGGCGGCGGGCAAATTTTGCTCTGCGTGGACGGCGAAGGCTGGTATCAAGAAGAGGGGAAGTCGGCCCAGAGCCTCAAACCGGGCGACACAGTGACCATCCCGGCGAACGTAAAACATTGGCACGGCGCAAAGAAGGACTCTTGGTTTAGTCACGTCGCAATCGAAGTGCCAGGTGAGGAAACTAGTAACGAGTGGTGCGAGCCAGTGAGCGACGAAGAGTACGAGAATCTTACAACAAATACCAAATAAAAAATGCGATCATGCCACCAAGGGTCAAAAGGGGAATTATTCGACATATACTTATTTTCCCTGATACTATTATAACATTTTACGGAAGAGTCTTCTGGCTTTTTCTACTCTTCCATGCATTATGCTGTGTCAAACAAAAATATCTTCTGTAACATACTACAAAAGATATTCTCTATTCTGTCAATGGTGGAGTATATGAGACTCGAACTCATGACCTCTTCAATGCCATTGAAGCGCTCTAGCCAACTGAGCTAATACCCCATAGAAGAATTATATCACGTTGATCTCCCCCAGGCAAGAAAAACAGCCGCTCTCAACTTTCTCCGTACGGGTAATTATTTCCGTTCAGATGGTTTTATTAATGTTCGGGTCGCAGGGGGTCATTGGTGGTCGGACACTAGTATCTCTTCAACTAAAAGCTGGAACTTGGATACCGTAAATACTTATATGCGCCCGCAAGTTAACAATTACCGTGGTTACGGTTTTGCCATCCGCTGTGTAGTACGGGAGGGGTGAAGGAGGAAGGAGAGGCCTTTTGGAGTAACCCTGACGCTATATCAAATCTCGATCGGACACAGGCCTCGGTGGAGTCTTTCATACTCCAAAAGGACCTTCTACTTCCTCTATGATTGGTTATGTTTCAGCTATTGGCACGAAAGTAATCTATCTTTCAATGCCAGAAGCTAGACAATCCTTCCTCTCCATACTAAAACCACAAATACCCAAAAGTGGACTTGGTTATTCCTATATCTCGCCCCACAGCGGACGGCAGAACCATTGCTACGGCTGTTTGTAGTATCCAAATAGATGGTAGATGAATTAAAGAACAGGACATAGACGTAATCACTATTACGAAAGACTGTACGTGACCAATAGTATCCGATTGAATCGATCTCGGACAGGGTGCCGCTGGTATTGTAGTTACCCGTATACTCAAACCCGAGCGGCGCGCTACGTAACTGGGTAGAACCGGAGGAGGAGTTAGGAGCGCGCCGCTCGAAAACAACTAAAAAAGACAGCCCCTGTTCATAGAACAGGGGCTTATAACTCGGAGGAAGAGTTATAAATTTCGTTTATTGTCTTTGCCATTTTTCTGCTTTTTTCGTTCTGACTGCTCTGGCCGAGACTGCGAAGCATTCTTCGTGCGTTGCCTATACTCTTGGCCGCGCTGAGTCTTTTCTCGATCCGCTGCACCAACCACATCTTTCATTTTTTCCACCGTCGGAATTCTCGGCACCAAATTTATCAAATGAAGGACATTGTGTAGGCCCATGCATACCCTTATCTTATTTCGTGGTAGCTCCCTAAACCGGCGTCGTAACTGCTTTCTGAACAATCTTTTTGGCCACCACAAATGATGAATCGTCATCTGGCAAGAGTCTTCACTTTTCCGGTACGGACAATATTCCTCGCAACTTTTATAAAAACAAGGTACTTTATACAAAAGAATCACCTCCTAGGCTCTTCCTCCACATCTATTTTATCACCCCAAAATGCTAACGTTCGCGATTTTAGCCGTATTCCAAATTATTCCAAAACCCATGCTATAATATATATGATATGAATAATCCAACTATCCTCACCGGCCTGCGCGTCAACAGCGAGTTTACACTCGGGAATTATCTCGGGGCATTACTTCCGATGGTGCGTCTGGCGAACAAATACAGCGACGAATCTCAAATCAATATTTTCGTGCCGGATTTGCACTCGATTATTTCCGATGTCGACGGGAGCCTTCAAGAAAATCTCGTTCGCTCGCTCAAAATCTATCTAGCAGCCGGGCTAAACGTGAACAAAAACGTGCATTTTTACCGTCAATCACGCGTGCCGGCACATTCGGAGCTTTGCTGGATTCTGGATTGCACTGCCACAATGGGCGAGCTAAACCGCATGACTCAGTTCAAAGACAAAAGCGAAGGCAAAGATAGCGTCAATGTGGGGATTTTCAATTATCCAGTGCTGATGGCTGCCGATATATTATTATATGATGCAGTTTATATCCCAGTTGGCGAGGATCAATTCCAGCATTTGGAGCTCACCCGGCGCCTAGCAGAACGCTTTAATCACAAATACGGCGAGATTTTCACCTTGCCAGCCACGCCCAAAAAACAGGCCGAATTTATGGCCGGAAATTCCGATGGAGAAGGCATTCGCGTGCGTGATTTACAAAATCCAGAGAAAAAAATGAGCAAGTCCAGTCGCAGCGAAAATAGCAAAATTATGCTCTCGGATGATCCTGCTGCTGCGCGCAAGAAAATTATGTCCGCCACTACCGATTCGGTCGGCAAAATTCAATTTGATATGTTCAATCAGCCGGGAATTTCCAATTTGCTTCAAATCGAAGCACTGGTGAATGACATTCCGCTCCAAGACGTGATATCAACCTGGACCGGTGAAACGCATTATGGCGATCTAAAACAAAAAGTTGCCGAGAGCGTCGCCACTATGCTAGAAAACTTCCAGAACAAAGTTGCCGAGATTTCTGATGACGAGATCATGAATCTGCTTGAAGCCGGCGAGGAATATGCCAACAAAGTCGCAAATGCTAAACTTCGCCAAGCGCAAAAGTGTGTAGGGCTCTGATATGATCCGTACCGGCAAGAAGTTTAGCAAGCCCGACCTCTCGCGCGTGATCAACGGCGACACTGTGCTACCAGAGGATCTAAAAGCCGAGGAAAAAGTCCGGCTTGACCATCTATTGGTCGAGCAACATCCAGAATATAACCGTTCTAGTCTGCAAACTTTTATCAAGAATGGCTTTGTCAAAGTCGACGGGGAAGTAGCGACAAAACCAAATTTGAAATTCTTGCCCGATGTAAAAATCGAGCTATCCGTCCCCGATCGCACAACCAAAATCAAACACCCGCCAATTATCTATGAAGACGAGCATGTGATCGTTCTGAATAAACCAGCTGGGCTACTTAGCATGGCGAAGGGGGAATATTGCCCCGAACCGACGCTCGAAGATTACGGCCTGCTCGTGCATCGTCTTGACCGCGACACTAGCGGAGTAGTGATTCTGGCCAAGGACCCCGAAACCCAGAAGATGCTCCGCAAACAATTTCAGGATCGCAAAACCCATAAAACATACTACGCAGTGGTGGATGGTCACCCAAAACTCGATGAGGCGCTAATTGACCTGCCAATTGCACGCAATTTGAAACATCCGACTACGTTTATCGTTGATCAAAATGGCAAAAGTTCGCAAACATACTATAAAGTTCTCCAAAAATCTGCCAAGCACGCACTTTTGGAGCTCAAACCGACCACCGGCCGAACACATCAGTTGCGCGTCCATCTCAGATATCTCGGCACGCCAATTGCTGGCGATCACGTCTATAATCCCGAGAGCAAAGCGCCACGGTTAATACTCCATGCTGGCAGTCTCGAAATCACTATTCCGGGCAAAAATGGGAACGAACGCAAGGTTTTTGAAGCAGCATTGCCACCAGAATTCACAGAGTATTTGGAGCAAAATTAGCAAATGTTTTTTGATTCGCTCACCGAAATTCCTAAGATTGCTAAGCGCACGAGCTGCACAATTTTCGTCGTACCGCCAGAAACCGAGCTAGGCATCAAAGCCACACTTACCCTAGAACCAGAAGCCGAAAAGAGCAAAACTCGCCTGATTTCTGCCGATAGCTTGCGCGATTTTCTAAGCTTCACCGACAAGAAACTGACCAGCGATCAATTCTTTATCATTCGCGAAGCCGACAAGATGAGCGAAGTTGTCCAAAATATTTTCCTCAAAACCCTTGAAGAGCCGAAAGAATTTTGCCACTTTGTTATGACAACTAATGACCCAGCCAAGCTACTGCCGACTATTCTTTCGCGAGCACAAGTTTTTGTCCCTCGCATGGCTGACGATTTCGACAAAGCACCAGATTATAGCAAAAAAGTTATGGGATTAGCAAAAGAATTAATCTCCGCAAAAACACTCGATTTGCCCCAAATCGCCACCAAAATTGCCACTAGCAAGCCGCAGCCACGCCAAACCGCACTCGATAGCGCTAGTGCCGCAACCGAAATTCTTTATAAATCCTATATCAAAACCGGGAACCGTGCTTTTCTCGCCAAAATTCCCAAATTTATACAGCTTCATCAAGCATTACAACAAAACGGCCACATCAAGCTCCACATTATCGCAAGTTTATGTTAAAATTGTAGTATGTTCGGTATAGCATTTATCGCTCTAGTTGCTGTGGTTGTGGTATTTTTGTATCCACTTTTCCAGAAAAAACCCGCCGAGCCCCAGCATAACGCGCGCTATGACGTGCAGATGAAGCGACTTTGGACGGCAGCGCAGACCTCGATGCGCGACCACAAGCCACTACGTGCCGAGAAAGCTTTGCTGACAATTCTCAAATTCGACGAGCGTAATGCCGCGGCTTATAACCGCCTGGGGATTCTTTATGCTAAGGAGCAAAAATTCGACGAAGCGATCGAATGCTTTGAGATTGCACAGTCGCTGGATAATAACCCGTCATCACTTCATAATGTGGGGCTGATTTACCTCGAAACCGGCGCTTACGAAAAGGCAGCAATGGCCTTCGAGCAAGCAATCGAGATCGAAAATAACGTGCCAGCCCGCTACATCGCACTTTCTAAGGCGCGCGAGAAATTGGGGCAAAATAAAGCCGCTATCGACGCACTCGAAGAAGCTTATAAGCTGGACCACAGCACCAATACTCTGCGCCAGATTTTAGCAATTTATGAAGCAATGGGCGATACTGAGGCCCTGGCCGGGATTACAGCGCGCATCGAAAAACAAATTGCAGAAACCGCCAGAAACAACCAACAGCGCACTCGTGCTACGCGCACAGCAAGGGCTACCGCGACTCGGACCACTAGAACCACTACCAAAACGGCAGCACGGACTACCAAGACTACCCGAGCAGCTACTAGAAAGCCGGCCGGTGCGCCAGCGACGCCACCACGAAAACGCCCAGCAACGCGCAGGAAACAGATTTAGACATACACTGATAGAACTAAATGAGGTAGCCGTAAGGAGCAAGAACTAGCCTTTTTGGAGTAAACCCTGACACTATATCTAATCTCGACCACGAACAGGCCTCAGTGGAGTCTCTCATACTCCAAAAAGGGCTAGTTCTTTCTCCTTCACCCCTCCCGTACTTAGGGACTAGGCAATCCGAGTAAAAGAAGTGCTTTGCACTTCTTTTTGAGGATGCCGCTGTCCCGCTGAGCGTAAGCGAAGTTACGCGGATGGCAAAACCGAAACCGCGGTAGGAGCTATCCTGAAAACCAGCGCCCGCTGAGCCCGTATATAGGTCACGACCATGTGTAGCTGAGCCACTAGTTCCAGACCACCAATAGCCACCAGCAGTACGAGTAACAATGTGGCCATTGGACCGAACGTAGAGGCCCGTACGGAGAAAGTTGTCTTTAAGATTCATTAAAACTTATTAAGATATGAGCCATTTAGAAAGAAGCCCCGTATGGGGCTTCTAAATACTTATGGCCAACTTCACACTTTTGGACACAAAGTCGTTTCTAGGGGTTCTAAATAACCAATTAGGGCATTTTATGCCCTAAATCTTACTCAAACTTATAAGAACAGGCTAAAAATGGCAAAAATCCTCTCAACTTTCTCCGTACGGGCAATTATTATCGCTCAGATGGTAGCATATTCGTACGTATTACAGATGGTATTTGGTGGTCAATTAATCGCGGGTCTGTGTCAACCGGGTATACCCTACGTACATATCCATCCGGCGTGAATAGTAACAATAGTAATTATCGCGGAAACGGTTATGCCATCCGCTGTGTAGTACGGGAGGGGTGAAGGAGGAAAATTTTTAATGGATCTATATTCTGATTACAGAAAATAGAGGATAAAAACAAGTAGACCAAGCATTGCCTGATCTACTTGCTCTGGTGCTGGAAGTAGGACTCGAACCTACGAAGGCCGAAGCCGAGAGATTTACAGTCTCTTGTCATTGCCACTAGACGATTCCAGCGATGTTATCATTATAGCAAATGTTGCAGTTTGTGGCAAGGTCTGATAAAATAACAGTACTAATGCCGTGTTAGCTCAGTTGGTAGAGCAGCCGCCTTGTAAGCGGCAGGTCGTCAGTTCAAGTCTGACACACGGCTCCATTTTTGTTCTTCGATTACAACTGAACAATCTAAAAATTCTGAGATAGGTTTTTCCTCCTTCACCCCTCCCGTACTACACAGCGGATGGCAAGACCGCCCCCGCGGTAATTGTTACCCTGAGGGAGGACACGCGTCGGGTTCGTATCCAGGATGAGACTGTACGTAGCCGAACTGCTAGCATCCGACCACCAGTAGCCATAGGCGGTACGATTGAAGATGATGCCACTGGAACGAAAGCAGTAGCCCGTACGGAGAAAGTTGAGAGAAAATAGGAGAGGAACACTATTCTTTCCACAAAAATGCGGCCACGACCGCCATCACAAGACTTACCAAGCACCCACCAATTCTCATCACTGCAACCAGCATACATACGCCCAAATCCTCGGGGAGCTCCTTTTTCATACCAACATTTTACCATAGAATTCCAATCTATGATATGATGGTAGTAATGGTTAATAAGTGAGGTTTTCGTGCGCATACTACATCTGTACTTTCAGCTACACCTGCCGCATCAGCTAAATTTATCAGGGAAGCATAAGTCGGACCTTTTTCAAGATGCCGAGACTTTTGCACGCGCCAACGAGACCGAGTATCAGCCGTTTTTTGCCCTGCTCGAACGCAACAGCCAAAAATATCCTGAATTCAAGATTTCGCTTGGTGTTTCTGGGCAATGGTTCGACCAAGCCGAGAAATACGACCCCGAGCTCATCCAACGCCTGAAAAAGCTAATCAATCTTGGCCGTGTGCAAATTATCGCCCTGCCATACGATTTTTCACTAGCCTGGTTTTATGATCAAACCGAATTTGAGGCCCAGATAGATCTCTTCAATCGCAAAATCCGTGATTATTTCGGCATCGAATGTTCAATCTTTGCTATGCCAGAGCTCATGTATAACGACAAAATTGCCAAATGGGCTGAGAAATCTGGTTACAGTGGCATGCTGATTGGTGAAGCCGAGTCTGTCCTCGACTGGCGCACCCCAAATCGGGTCTATGAGGCTAAAACTTGCAAAGATTTGCGCCTGATTTGCCAAAACACCAAGTTTTCTAGTGCTATTCTCCAAGCGAAAAAGGTCTTTCTCGACACCGATAGCAAGACTTCTCAGGAGATTTTCGCCTTGCCAAAATTCCTCAAAGAGCTCGATTTGGAGTTTTTGCAGGGCGATTTAGTTAATCTTTGCCTTGATACCAGCATTTTTCGCCGTTTCCGCGAGCAAGGAATTATCAAATTCTTTGATGGTCTAATCGCCGAATGGCTCGCGGGGTCACAAAATCGCTTTTATAACGCCCTTGAAGCGATCGGCTCGGCAAAGCCCAAAAACGAAGTTTCAATCAAAACAACCATTATGCGCCACAACTTCCAGCCCAAAACAACCGATGGAATCGTACTTGCAAGCAAAGTAGGCTATTGCCCGCCCGAGGGCTTCAATAGTCGCGAACAGACCAAATTCGAGGAGACGCTCTATGCGCTGCGCGATCAGGTTTTAAAGACCAAGAACGAGGCCGCCAAACGTGATTTTAGCCGCTTGACGGCACTAGATTACATCTTAGGAATAAATGGCTACGCCGGCGATTGTGTCGTCCAGTTGCCGTCTTTTGCGGAACTTTCGGAAATCCTCACCAATTTTGGCCAGAAAATTTTTAGCCTAATGCCGCGCCCAGCACAATTAGCTCAAAAAGCTGGGCCAGGCCGGGTTGAGCAGCCGGCAGAAAAAGACGATTTTAGCATCAAGGTGCATCGCGTAAAAACCGAAAAGCCCCGGAAAAGCAAAAGTCCGGTCCCAGATACAGTTTTTAGCAATGTTTCATTTGACGAGCTTAGTGAACCACTCAGCGACGAGGATGCTGCACTCGATAAATATTCGCGCGTAGAGGTAGATTTAGCTGAGCTACCAGAAGCAGAAGTTGTTACATCAGAAGAGAAAAAGCAGGCCAAGAAAGTTAACACCGCGAAGCGCACCAAACGGCGCCGGGTGGTAATTGAATAAAAAAGCGGGTCTCCCACAGAGACCACGCCTTGAAACCGAGCCAGGCTAACGCTTCTTCTCTTTGACTTCGTTGCGACCGAGGTTTTTCTTGGTCTCAGTGAAGACGACATGCTTACGCAAAACCGGGTCGTATTTGCGCAAACTTAGCTTGTCAGGAGTATTCATGGTGTTTTTCTTCGTGTAGTAAGCACGCACACCGGACTCCTCAGAAACGAGGCCAACCAATTTTCGCTTAGTATTACTTTTCTTTGCCATAATGTCTTTTATTTTATCACAAAATTTTCTCAGTGTAAACAGTCTTCTTGATTGGGTGTAATACGGGCAATTCTCGGCCAAAATAGTAAAAATATGCTAAAATAATAACGGATAGGGGCGTAGTACAACGGCTAGTATAGCGGTCTCCAAAACCGTAGATCATGGTTCGATTCCGTGCGCCCCTGCCATACCGAACTTCGAGATTTGAGGAAGAGCCCCCCGAGGGGCTCTTTCAGGGTATAAGTGAGGTTTTTACCGTCAAAATAGAGGTTCGATAGTAACAAACTTAGGATTTGGCGTTTTTCATTAGGGTTCGCAACCTTAAAGATGTCAGCGGCGTGCTGAAAGAGGTTAAGTAGATATTCTACGGTTACATAGTAGCCTTGATCCATACTATCCAGCCTTTGCTGCTGCTTTTCGATCTCAGCCAACTCCTCGGCATAGCGTGACATATTTTCGTCATAGAACTCTTGAGTAATACCTACGGCAGTCGTGCCATCATTGTCCATATACTTGTCGAATAAGTTACGCTGACGGCGTTGGATTTGTTTCTTTGCTGTTTCCAACTCGGAACGGCGTATATCGTAATACTTATTCTTCTCAGTATGAGCCTCAGAAAGCATTTTGCGAAGTTCTGACAGGCGTTCTTTTGGTGGTTTGAGATGTTTCAGCAGATCTTCGATGATAGCATCCACCTTACGCTCCTCGATACTATGCACCTTATCCTGATGTTCATCTTTACCATTAGTGCAATGATAGTAGATATAGTGGTGAACATTACCGTTCTTCTGCTTTTTAGTTTTGGTGTCTGGGGTGACACTGCACCCACAGACAGAACAGGTAATCAGACCTTTGTAGGTCGCCCCACTCCCGAAGTAGCGTTGGCGACGGTGGCTATGTCCACATAGCACCTCTTGGTTACGATCATATAACTCACGAGTGATCATCGGCTCGTAGATGTGAGGGTATTCGATGTCGGTCTGGGGATCGACAAGCACGCCGTAGTAAAACTTGTTTGTCAACACACGATAAATCCCATCTTTTACCAGTTTCACGCCAAATTCGTCCTCAATCTCCTTCGACAACGACTTGACGGAATACATCCCTGTCGAGTAGCGACGTAGAATCTCCCTAGCGACCTTGCCTTTAGTCGGATGTTTAATTACCGTGCGTGTTCCATTTGGTAGTTTTGTATGCATATAGCCAAACGGGGCAGACCAGGGCAATTCACCCTTCTGAAGTTTGGATAACTTCGAGTTTTGTCCGTCCTCCTTCACTCGTTCAAGATACTGACGAGCAATCAGAACTTTCATATCCCACTGCAAAATGTCGTTACTCTTACTAGATTTATCCAAGATGAAATTATCATCGATGAAGTGAATGCGTTTGTCGTATTTCGACCGTAAGTCATCCACGACCACAGCATCCTGGAAGTTACGAGTAATGCGATCAACTCGAAACGCAATCACGTCCGTCACGCTTTTGTTCTTCTTGACGTAATCGATCATCTCGGCAAACTTCTTTCGGATCTTATACTGTCCACCAGTTTCGCTAACCGAGAAGATTCTGTCTATCTCTAAGCCATTTTTCTTAGCATACTCCTCGGCACGAGGAATCTGAATCTCGGTAAGCGATAACCCCTCTTTTTCTTGCCGTGCCGTAGAAACACGAGCGAAGATAACAGCTTTTCGCCTCACTGGATTTGTTTCATTTTTACTTACTTTAGCATTGGTTTTGTTTGCAGATTTTGCATCTGCCATTACTTGAATTGTCATATTTTATTCCTCTTAATTATACCACTTTACCCCTGTAATTATCAAGGTTAAGCAGTTCAAATTTGTTAATTTGCCTTCGCATCTCTGCAAAGTAGTTTACTTTTGATTCTGGCAGAGTGTAACCCTTTAGTCGTTTCTTCAGATCGCACCACTGCCGACTTGTGCAGCCCAATGCTTTTCTTGTAGCGTTTACGCCAACTTCGTCAGTTGCCATATGCTCACCAAGCAGCATTAAGGCATTTGCTGGAGTAATATCAGGGTTTAACCTTTTTATCTCAGCAAGATATTCGTCAGGAGGCTCTCTGCCACCTGCTGACGGTGGCATCGCCATCTCTAACTCAGTCAAATCTCCTAGCAAAATCGCCTTTGCTACTTTCAGATCATATAAGTCCTTCAATTTCGGTCGGTCTGGCACGCTAATGCCAGAACTACGCAATACTTTCACGATCGTTTCTCGGTTAAGTAGTCTTGACTCAACACGCAACACTTCAAATGGTTTAGGTGCAGCAAGTAGAAATTCCTTCACATAGTTTTGCTGACACCAACTATCTTTTTCGAGATTACCCTTTTCGGTTTTTCGTGCCTTTTCGAGTTCCTTTAACTTATCATACACGCATAGTCCACGAGAATTAGTGTAGATATGTAAAGCATCGCCACCGTTGAGATATTTTGTTTCACAAGTTTTCTTACGTAAGTTCACCTCGGCTTTCTTCAAGTGTGAGATTACGCTGGTCGGTTTAGTTCCATCCGTGAAGATGATATTCTTGGCATAGTGGATGGTTTTCACTTCGGCATAACGCAACCGATTCGGTGATAAATGTACGCCTTTTTTCGCTAATGATTCGCTCAATATGTTGCAGAGTTTACCGTAATCCGACACTCCAATCTCCGTAAAGTTGTTACCGTGAATTAGTTTCGGAGCAGAGAACTCAACATAGAGTAAACGACGATACCCACCACTTACACACTGCACATACAAAGTGAGCCGTGGCGTGTAGATGCCGAGTTTCTTATCCATCTTGGTCGTATTGAGGCGATATGATGCACTGTTGCCACTAATCTTAGCAAATGGTGGCACGAAAGCACCCCTGAGTGACGGCGACCAATCATCAAAACTTGACTCAGCAATGATTTTTTGGAGTTTTGGATCTCCGATCTCGATGACTAGAATTATTGTATCCAGCATAGTGACTTCCTTTCGTTACTTCTTCATATTTTTTGATTACTTCTTCCTCGATTGCCAGACCCACCTTACGGGTAATCGGGTAGAAAATGCTCATTGCTCGGCTACCAACCTTCTTGGTCGGATAAACGAGCCGATAGCCACCATTTGGACGAGTCAAAATTGCAATAGAAGAACAACGAAGAATACCGCATAATGTAAAGCTAACGAACGCCACGAGCCCATCCTTGGGCTGCACTGGTACAATTTCAATTTCGCTAAGTAACTTCATTACATTACTCCTTTCCCTCATCTGCCTTTGCCGGAGTTTTGATTACCTTGTAGCGGCGATTGAGCTCATCAAGAATCGAAATCAGCCTAAACATATCGTCGGTGACGGGTTGCTCGATCTGAATTGTATTCTTTGATTCGTTCATACGCCCCATTTTACTCAGGTGCATATGTACGCTAGCGTACACAGGGGTAAAGCATCAAAAAAAACGGCTCGGAGAGCCGTTAGTCGTGACTGAACTTTTTATTTCTGGAGTAATCGATGATCGATTGCTATGCCAGAATCTACTGCTACCAGTGCTTTTGTTTCACCCAATCCAAGCATCGCTCCTAATCGATAATTCAGTTGCCTCATTCGCTGCTTGTAATCCTTAATACAACTTTTTTGCTCGTTTTTATCTAGATCTAACCATTTTCTGCCTGCAATTTGTGCAAATTCATCATTTTCGGCATTTTTACCTTCTAAAGTTTCGAAGATTTCTTCATAAGTCACCGTTTCGGTAATATCTCTTTGCTTTCCAAAGATGATCTCGGCAAGGTTAGCCTCCTTAGTCGCTTCTTCTCCATCAAAAGGCAGCACATATTTACCAAGAACAAGTCGAGGTTGTCCCTTTCCAATATATCGCAATCCGTTAATGGTTGATGGCAGCATTTTTCTGCTCCTCGACTGGAGAATAAGAGCCAGCTCATCATCGGATAGGTCACTTATTATCTTTCCATTTTGATGATTCAGAAAAATTGCCAAAATCTTGTCGATTTCAGCTTTTTCTCCAGTTAGGAATTGGAGATATGTGGTATTTATTGTCTTGTTAATCCTGGGTTTCTTAACCTTAATTGATGTTTTCTTGGATTGATCATTCTTTACCTGTGTCGTAGTTACTATGGTAGCTTCAGAACTTTTAAATGTCGTACTACCGTGCACAAGAACAGATAAATCATAAAGTTCATCATACTCTGCAAAAATACTTGGATGGGCATTCGAAAATCTAGTTGTTATCGCTTCTGCTGTTCGAGTGAAGCTAGCTAGCTCTTGCGTGGCTACATTATCTATTAGGCTAATCCATATTTCGCCAAGATTTAGCTCGAATTTGATTTTAAGTTTTGGTTTGGATGAACCATAATAGTTTGCTAGTTGAGCATTAGATAAGAATTTTTTGATAGCAAGCTCTAAATCGTGTACTTCTGTACCATCTCTAATTAGTATATTCCAGCCAGAAATTGGATTAACGACCACTTCGTCCCGATGTGAAAAACTGGGTACATAGTTGTCAAGATGAATAGTTGTAACATCAATATTATCTTGAAGTTCCCACTCGACCTCAAAAAACTGCTTAGGCATTTCCTTTGAATCAATAGTAATTAGCTTAGAGGTTACATCTTCATTCATTATTACAACTTCGAAATAGGTTGCGACTATTATATCACGATTTCATATAGAAGTAAACTGAACAGAGTTAATTCCATTTTTGCTCGATAGTCATTAGCGTAGTTGGCATACCAAGAATTTGTATATCGAATTTTAAACTTGGTTCAACATAGTCTTTTGCATTGTGAATGCGAAAACTAAATTGCCACCCTTCATCTAAATACAATTCTGCCGTAGTGTCGCTACCTGGCTTCATTCCTATTGCAATAAGACGAGTTGGTAAACTCGTTACTGGTATTTCCTGAGCTGATTTATTGCCATTTTTATCTGGTAATCCAAGCGTGTCGTGAATATTGATCGCTTGAATTAGCGTAGCCCTCTTCCTGTCCTCGCTAATTATCTTATAGAAATCATATTTGCCTAGCAAATATTCTACCATCTTTCTTGGAACATTGGCATCTTTGGAATAAGCTCGCTGAATTTCTGATATGAAGGCGCGGAGAAGCGGAACATATACATTAGCCGCTTTATTTGGCAAATCACGCCAAAATACCCCCTTAGCCTCCTCTTGTTCGAGATAATGAAATATAGGAGCGACTTCTTCCCAATAGTCTTGCGAACAATCATTGCCAAACCAGGACCGACCAAAGTTTAATTTTCTTGAAAGCCTACTGTGTTTTACCGCAAAATGATTATGCTTAATACTTAATCCAATTTCCCATCGAATATCTCGACGTATGATTAGGATGTCACGCACATCGCCCTCTTCGCCTTTTTCGTCCTTCTGTATTAGAAGTTCCACCGTGTCATTATCATCCTCTAGTATTCGGCGTTCCAAGTCAAAGAGTGCTCCTACGGCTGCCTTCGCACTTGTACTGAGTGTAGATTGTAAAGTTGGCGTGATACTATTCCACGCACGTTTAGCCGCTTCTAAGCTACTATTTTCAATGATAGTTGCTGGTCGCACTAAGCTGATTGCCTTCTGCAACTCAAGTAGACAAATATATTCGTAGGCTCTACCTCGATTATTACTCTCCCTGGTCACTTTAGGTCCTCCATTATTTTTTCTGCTATCGCTTTTGCTAAATTAACAGGTACGGCATTGCCGATCATCTTATATCCATCTGCTACATCAGTATAGATAAATTTAAAATCATCTGGAAATGTTTGAATGCGAGCACATTCACGCACGCTTAAACGACGATATTCGTCTTCGTGTCCAGGAGCAAAAATTTGCTTATTTGGCTCTATCTTAATCATACGAGGAGCTTTAGGGTGTATTGGTGCTTGACGACCGCCAGCTTGAATTGTGAAAGACGGCTCATCCCACGTTCGTACACGATTGCGTGACATAAAAATAGGCGAAAAACTTCCAGTCAGGTACTCGTTGTTTATTGGCTCAATATCACCATTGGTCTTATTTTTTGGTAATGCTGGTATAGCTTCTGGCAAATCGCCAATGGCTTCTCGTAGATTAGGCTTATGCTGATGGGGCTTAGGAAACTCAAATTTTTGATTCAGGTCTTTTCGATATCCAACAATAATGACACGCTCTCTATCCTCTGGTACATCATAGTCATTGGCATTTACTAATTTCCAGTTAATAGTGTACCCACAATCCTCAAAGGATTTCAAAAATCCAGAAAACGCTTCACGATGTCGAGTACTAAGAATGCCAGAGACGTTCTCCACCAAAAAGAATTTTGGCTGTTTGGTCTTTATGATGCGAATGTAATCGTAAAATAGCTGCCCACGTTTATCATTAATACCACGTCCAGCCCCTGCTTCGCTCCAGCTTTGACACGGTGGACCACCTATCATCCCATCGCAATCTGGTATTTCTTCAACTGACACATCCGTGATACTACGGTGATCTAATTTAGTGTGTGGGAAATTGTGTTCAAAAGTTGCCCAGATTTTTTTGTCAAACTCGTTTGCCCAAATAGTAGTGAAACCAGCTTTTTCAAAACCAAGGTCTAAACCTCCCGCACCTGAGAATAGTGATACTATTTTCATAGTGTTTTGTTTTACCTCCTTATTATCTACTAATTATATCAAAAAACCGATTGTCTGTCGATTGAGAATATTTGTCATAGCTTGAATGGCAGATTCCCAGGCGACTGATAGTTCGCCGATGGTCGATTTAGCCTCCTAGTATAACTTCGGTAGCCACTACGGACAAGTTGCTCGGCATACTTCCATTGTAAGTCGGTAGCCTCTACTACGGCTTTATGGAAGTCTGGGTATTTATCGCACCAACGGTAGAAGGTATCGGTAGAAATCAATGCTCCACGGCAAGCATCGGACACGGTATAGCCGTCACGAATCAGGGTAAGGATTCGCTCGGTGACTTCTGGGGTGAACTTCGATTTTCTACTCATATTTCCACTATATCACGGCTTATGAGTCTCGTATTTTCGCCCTTATAATACTATGAAATCGGTGGGGAAAGTTTGACGGTTCTAGAAGTCCAATTCTGTCAGATTTGCCGTAATTGAAATTCTAGAATCACCAACATTTGATTTTGCTATCCCCAGACAGGTCAACAGAGGTCAGGAGTGTAATTTTACTGTGTTTCATTGTGCCAACATTGCTCCTGGATTTTCCTATACCATCCTGGAAAACTCCTCTTGAATACTTCAATGTCACAGATGTGCTGGACATTACGACCGTTCTCACGCTTGAGGTATTCCACTCTGCCGTTTGATGGATTCACGCAGGGTAGATATGGCTTATCCTCAGCAATACCACCAAACCTCATAGGCAGACCCTCATACATCACCATCTCGCCCTGCTCGCTTCGCCCTTCAGAGCCGCTTATTTGCTCTCTAAGGGCTTTTTCTTGGTTTTGTGGGTGTTTATTAGGTTTTCTCTCGTAGACCCTAAATCCAGCCTTTCTGACAGCCTTTCTGCTATACCAGGTTTGCTCCTCCGTGGCTTTTTTGAACTCAGCATCAAAGTCAGGATGTCGCCTTCGCCAACGGCTGAGGGTCATATCAGTCATTCCAGCCATCGCACAAGCCATCTTCACCGTAAAACCACTACGAATCGCATCGAGCAGCCTTTCAGTCGTGTCTGGAGTGTATTTGGTGGGTTTACTCATACCTCTATTTTATCAATAAAATGTCATCAGATTATTTTGACAGAGAAAACCAGTCAACTCTCGCCCTCAGGTTCGTCTATATCGAGGTGGGGGTATTAGTTTTTATCTTTTTCAAAAACTAGCTGAACTTCAGCCGTGATGTCATTATCGTGGGTATCCCCACCAAGCTGAACCCGTTTAATGATTGCCGAATACCGTCGTCCGCTAGCAAGGAATCTAGCTAACTGCTTAGAATAGAATCGTGGCACATATCCAAGATGATATAATTTATTGCCACTCTTAAAGCAAACTTTGATAGCATTTTTATCATACTCGTTGGTTGGCTCAAGTTCAAGACTAACCTTGCTATTTGGCGATAGGATATTCTCGAAATCATTAAATTCCTCCCGATACCTAGTGCCAGCAACATCAAACTCTACTTTATCTAGCGTAAATGGACGCACGAATTCATAGTCATCCGTGATAAGCCTTCCCCTAGTGGCAGTCAAAATCTCCCAATCGGATGCATCACTCGTTAAGTCATATTCGTTCATCATATCAAGATAATCTACTCTGCTAGGATTTGGGAGTCTATTTTTGATATTAGGGAATAGCGATGGACTTGTATATTTTTCACCTTTATTAAAACCTGGATATTTCTCAAAACCAGCAAGAATAGCATCATCAAGCTCAGGGTTAGTGTATTCGAAATGATACAACTTGCCATCATACGAAAGCAATCCGACTTTATATCGTAATCTATTAACTGGGTCACGCCAAATTAGCCACAGTTCGCGTTTCACTAATCATTCTCCTTATTTCTAATTTTGTGCATTTTTTCAATTAGTTTTTGTTTTCTCGTAACAATATATCTTATTATATAGGCTTTGTGCTGTTCTGTCAATAACTGCGTTGGTATTCGAACGACAATATCCTTGATACTTTCATTACTTAAAGATGCTATTGCAAATAAGGCATCTTTAGCTAATTCGGGATAATCCTCAATTAACCTATCAATGAGTTCAAAGTGCTTATAGTGTCCACTTTCGCCTTCTACTAATGTTTCTGGCTCTTTATAGAAAAGGGTTCTACTTCGGTTGATATAGTCATCAAATCTCTTCTTGCCACTTTCATATTCAGCTATTTTATTTTCATCGGCGAAGTCTCGCACAAGGCTGCACCCATTATCGTATAGAGGAGAAATCCTTAATATGCCATTGTCATTGAGAATCCCCCAATTATCTTCGTGACGGTCTTGTTCACCAATTAAAGCATCAAAAATCGCAATTCGAACGAAATCAGAAAACAAACTACCTTCTATGTCATCGAGAACTCTTTTGATATTCGACAACGTGTAAAAAGAGCTACGGCTGTTAAAGTCCGCCGTCCTTAAATATGCACCTGCATCCGTGTGCGTCACCTTTGGGGGAGCAGTAAACAGAAAATTTAAAATTCCCATAGTTCCATCTTCGCCTTGAGCCAGTTCAACTCTAGCACATTCGAACCCTAATTCCTTAGCCAACTCATAGGCAATTTTCTCAGAACTAATTTCGCTCGTGTTGTAATTTAAAGGGGGGTATTTCAAAATAGCCTTACTACCACCCACATCAACAAGCACTTTCGTCCTCTTACCAGTTAAAGTAATACGCTCTTTCGTATACTGAAAATCATCACCAAACTGAAAAATCCGATATCCATTCATACCTTCCATTATAGCATCTTATTAAGCGATTCCGTGCCTCTCCAACACCGACTTTGCACACTCGACATTAAACTCGCCGAGTGCTACCATATATTTAGTGGGGTTGAGGATTAAGTCCTTGAAGCCCTGCCAGGTCCAATATAAAGTGTCAAATTGTTCTTCCGACCCCTGTTCTGAAGACAATTTTTTTGTTAATGCCCTGAGGGAAAAAATTTCTCCGTTCTGGTCGGTCGTTTTATCTAATTCTTCAAGCCATTTATACGGTTCTACCTCTATCTTTTTGACTGTTAATGCCGTTATAATTCAATTAGTAATTGTAGAAACTCTATACTTTTATCTATATCAATTGAGTTATCGGCAGTTTGTAAGAGATTATTGATTGTAGCTCCATTAAATTGAGCTACACCCCTAGAATTACGGCCAGCCCAATGTTTTAAGAGATGTGTAGTGTCGCGTAAATCATTTTGAAAAATAGAAACTAAACTTTGCCCTAAAATTTTATCTGGCATAATACCAACAAAATAAAACATAAATACAGTATCTGGTTTAGAAAGAAATTCCAGCAATTTGTCAATATTATAGGCTTTCGGAGCAGAATTGAACACCATAACTTTAGTTTTGATATCTGTTGCCGTATAGTAGTTATCAAACACTTTAATAAAATCTCCGAGTGCGTCATCGGTTCTGAAACTGGGAATTTTCTTTATGCCTTTTTGTAAGACATGAATTATATCTTGCCGTAAAGTCTCATCCTCTCCAGCAATAATATATTCTATTAGCCGCCCACGGACATTAACATTGTCAATGAGGCTGGCCAGTATAATTTCTGTTTCATATTTTTTCGTGCGATTATCTAAGTCGTCTTTAAGTAAGGAAAATTCCTCTGCCTTCACGAAATCAAGCGCCCTGCTAGGTGCTTCTAAAATCACCTTACGATTGTCATCATCTACAATATACTTATGCCCGCTAGGTGATATATTATTTGTTGCTTCTACTAAACGAGGTAAATTACCATTAAAGCCAAGTTCTTGATGTATTGCAAAAAGTTTTTCAAAATTTTCTGGGGAATTATCAATACTATCGAAATTTTTTACAATGTCTGAACCATTGATACTGCCTCGTATATTATCTTCTCTTAATTCTTGCGAGGAGTGGCTAACCTTACTTAAAAATGTAGTATTAGCTAGATAGATAAAATTTTTACTAGGCGTAACTAAACAAACCAAGAATGGTAAATCGTCATATTTTTGCAAGCTAGATAGTGAAATTATAGTATTCGAAAAACCGCCACTCTGTGACGAGCTGAATCGTATTGCAAACTTGTCATTATAAAACACCGACCGATCCTGAACAAGACCATATTTTTCTTGAGCATATATTATAAGTTCAGCCTTACTAACTTTACCAGATAGCCCATGAATAAAGTCAATGAGCGAGTAAATCTGCTTGTCCATATCGCTCTCCAGCTAAATTATCCACAAAATCACCTGTTTTTATTTTTTTTCTGTTCACCTAAGGTATTACGCTCCCAAAATACACCATCGGTGTAGCCCTGAATATCCGGATCAGTGTCGGCATTCTCGAGCCGCTTTTCTGCCCAAGCGCAATATGTAGGATCAAGCTCAACGCCAACATATTTCCGACCTAGCTTTTTTGCTGTAACTGATGTAGTGCCGCTCCCCAAAAAAGGATCTAGAATGAAGTCTCCCTTATTGGAACTAGCAAGAATAAGTTTAGCAATAAGTTTTTCTGGCTTCTGAGTAGGATGGGCAGTATTCTCTGGCATCGACCAGTACGGTATGGATATATCATCCCAAAAGTTTGACGGGCAGGTATCGCGAAATTTACCACTTTCAGTTTCTTGCCAATCCTTTGGAGCACCATCTGATTTATACGGCGCAATTACTTTTCTACGAATTTTCACATCGTCTAGATTAAAGGTCCAGCAACCATTATTTGTAGCGAACCAGATATCCTCCAATCCATTTTTCCAATTTTCTTTTGCTCCTCGCCCTTTCTCTCGCTGCCAAGTAATGCGATTTCTTACATTAAAGAACTCTGGTAAAACTTGCCCTATTAAGAGGCTAGTTTTCCAGTCACAACATACATAGATACTAGCATCTTCTTTCAGTAGTGGCGCAGTTAGGGTTAACCATTTTCTAGTATATTCGATATAGCTGGAAGCATCTGTTTCCTTAAACTTTTTGCCATTGTAATTTTTTGACAAGTTGTATGGTGGATCAACAATCAATAAATCCACAAATGTTCTCGGTAACTTCTCTAACACCTCAAAAGTATCACCATTAATAGTTTTATTTGTAATGCTACCTAAGCTAAAGACTGCATCTTGATTAAGACATCTTTCAAAATATTTCTTACCCTCCTCTAACGAGAAATCTATAGTCTTATTCCTATAGGACTTTTCCTTTTTCATTAAAATAACCTCTCACTTTTATTTATCTTTATTATATCATATCTAGTATTTCGTGGTATAATACATGTTATACGATTATACAAGGATATTCATTCTCCCAGAAGTAAAGAAGCTATGTCGGTAAGTAAAACGAAAAATTTCTATTTTTATCGTCCTACATTGAATAAGGATGATTATGCTTTCTCCGATATCTTGAATGTCGTGGTTGAACAGGGCGCGAATGGCAAAATCGTCACTATTAGTGAAGAGCGAATGATTGTGAACGCCTATCGTGATAGTAAGCTTATTGTCATTTATGTGCAATACCTAAAAAGTGATGAACTACCAAAAGTCGCCAATGAAAGCGACGGAAAAGACGAACAAAACTTGGAGGTTCCACAAGGTAAATCATTATCATATAAGAATGTTTTTGTGTATGATGAAACGCAAAATCTACTTATTACTGCTAACCTTCACGCTTGCCCTCAGATCGGCAGGCTAAAAATGTGCCTGAGGGAAATCGGTAAAGAAACGAGCATACTATCAAAAAACTCTGATCTAACATTTTCACACATCGTGGACCGTGGGCTAGTGGACAAAATAAAGCAGGCCAAAACCATCACTACTGCGGAATTTACTTCAAGAGATTATTACAGCGGGGAAATGATAAAAGAGAAGAATTTGCTAAAATATGAAGGCTTTTTAGCTGGGAAGAATTTTAACAAAACGACAAAGCTAAAAGGCAAAAACGGAGAAAATATTAAAAGCATAGTTCAATTCATATTGGACGACGTTGTAGGTAATAATGACATGCCTGACTCATTTGATATAAAAATGAACATTGATGGGGAAGAGGTTGATTTTCAAAGATACTATAAGCGACATAATGTTGAAGTGCTAATGGATCAAGAAAATCAGAAATATGTCGATTATAAAGACCTGGAAGGCAAATTGATTAGTGCGTTGCAATCATACAGTGAACATGAAGACTAATATAAAAATATTAATTAGCGAGTGTATTATCGCCCTATTATTGTTTACTTGCATTGCAGTGAAGGAGAGTTTGTTATATGTTTTAGACATTCCGATAATCACATGGCAAAGCATTACACAAATTAGTCAAAATTGTTTTGACTTAAACTCTGCGCTGGTCATCGCTTTCATAATGTCCCTCATATTAGACGGCTCCTTTCAATATAGAGGACGCAAACTGCCGTTAATTGCGAAAAATGCAGTATACTTAATAACTTTTAATTCCATCGCCCTCCTCATAAGTCCCGTGTTGGGCAACTGTTCGATAGTTATAGCTATCCCAGCAGTATATGGTAATGCGCAGAAGGTATGGGACTTAGCTAAACATATATTAAAGACAGTTTGATTATCCTTACTATTTTAAAATAACATTCGATTGTTTTTATAAAACTATTTGAGATGCAAGTCTAAATTTTAACTATTTTCCTCTAGAAACTTTGTTAAGGCCTGCCGGACTGTGCCCTGCCATACCGAAGAAGGATACTGATTAGAACAAAACCATGACTAAATCTAAGGGCTGGAACTGGAACATCGTAAAAGGTGGTCACACTGACTTCTGGAAGACCCCCAGCATTGAGTCGTTTTATCTCGTCAATCGCTGGCAGAGTTTGGGATTTAAGGACTTTCTTGACCTTGGTTGTGGGCTCGGTCGCCACGCAATCTTATTTGGTAAAAATGGTTTTACAGTTTCTTGCTTTGATATTTCTAAAGAGGCCATTAACCAGACAAAAGCTTGGGCAGAGTCTGAAAACCTCGTTTTTGATTATCGGGTTGGAGATATGATCGAACTTCCATATTCGAATAATAGTTTTGATGCCATTTTGTGCCGCAATGTAATTTCTCACACCGATACTGCTGGCATGAAGAAAGTCGTCGGTGAACTTTTGCGGACACTTCGCCCCAGAGGAGAATGTTATCTTACGCTTGGCTCAAAAGACACTTGGGGGTGGAAAGAAACCAATTGGCCGCTAATCGACGAGAATACTAAGCTTCGCCAAGAAGATGGGCCAGAAGATGGCGTCCCGCATTTCTACGCTGATTATGGCCTCATCAAGGAATTATTTAGTGAGTTTGAAATTCTTAATCTCTACCAAATTGAGGAGTTTCATGAGAATCAAGTAGAAAAGAAAGTTTATACATCTTGGCACTACCACGTTTTGATACGTAAGAAATAGGAGATTAGTTTTATGATTTTAGTCACCGAATTTCTTCCTTCACCCCTCCCGTACTACACAGCGGATGGCAAAACCGTAGCCACGGTTGTTGTTATTCTGAGGGGTGACGAGCGTCGGGTACGTAGACAGGTAGTGACCGTACGTAGCCGAATAGCTAGCACCCGACCACCAGCCGCCATAAGCGGTGCGAAGGATAATGACGCCACTGGAACGATAGTAGTAGCCCGTACGGAGAAAGTTGAGCTCGACACCAAGACAACTAGATATTATAATATACTCATGTACACTTTTGATCAAAATGCTATTGATGCCAAATTTGCCGAATTATTGAAAACCGTCAAAGACGCTGATTTACGTAGTGCAATGACTCGGCGGTTAAAACGAAACGCACATCTAGTTGCCGGAGCGATCTTAGTTGACAACAATCAGAGGATTTGCTTAGTGCAGGAAGCAAAAGGCCCCTGGGCGAGCAAGTGGAATTTGCCGATTGGCCATCTCGAATATAATGAAACCACCAGCGCTGGGGCCAAGCGCGAAATCAAGGAAGAAGCTGGTTATGACGTAAAATTCACTGGACTTCTACCCCCTCAAAACGTCTTTCAAGGGCACACCTTCCGTATTCTATATGTCGGGAAGGTAATTGGTGGCTCCCCAGACGAGCGTGATAAAAATGATATTTCTGCCGTAAGTTGGTTCACAATCCCCGAAATCGAAGCAATGTCCCAAAATCAACAACTTCGAGATCCTGGCGTAATGTATGATGTCTCGCTATACAAAACCGGGGCTCGAATCCCGCTCGATACAATACACGAGACTAAGTGGGGCAACGATTTATGATTTGGCTACCAGTCGTAGGAAATTACGCTGATATCGACGTTTATGCTTCAATAATTGCTTATGCTGATTTACTAAATCAGCGCGGGAAGCCCGCCAAAACTTTCTGCTTACGAATTCCAAGACTTTGGCCGAATATTTCACAAATTTGTTGAATCTAAAAAAGCAGGGCGATTGGCTCGTTTCAGGCCAACTTTATCTCCGTAAGGAGATTGTTGCCAAAATGCTAGGTTAGTTGCATTTTCTTAGAATTCGGATATAATTAAATATACGTACCTTAATTTTTGAGAACTGAACGTGCGTATAGTAGGGAACCGTTGTTTTTGTTTTTTGATAGGAGGGTATCAAATGAATTATGTTGAAAATTTATCAAATTTTTACCAAACTGAAACGATCGCCAAACTTATCGGTTGTGGCGTCCTTGCGACAATCGTTATTTGGCCACTGGTCCGTTCGATGAGAACGAATTATCGGTTAACAAAGCGGGTGATTAACAACCAAACAAAGCTGCGCAGATATCAATTCTGGCGAATATGCCTGGCAGCAATGTCTTGCTTCTGCATATTGAGCGCAAATGTTATGGTTTTACCGATCATTACCCGGGAATCTGGCTTCCAAAATTATTGGCCGGCTGATGTAGTCTGTTTCCTGATATACTGTTGTGGTATTTTCTGCCTACTGCAACTGGAAGCAGCTATCGCGCTTTTACTGGACTGCATAATTTGTCTGCCTGTTCTCTGTATTGGACTTAACTATTTTCATAGTAAACCTTTGTTTGCTTCCAGCGGAACACTTTTTATGAGCTTTCTCTTTATAATCGTTGCGGCGGTGATCTGCCTTTTTTGGTGGGTAACGAGAGGCAATCTGCTTGCCAAGAAATATCTGGGTTGCTCGACGATTCTCGATCTTGATGATCGGACCGATACCCCGGATGAAGACGATGTTCAGTAATCTCAGGACCCCTTGGCTACAACATAGCCTTGGGGATTTTTGTGGTTAGCCCTAGATAAAGCCACGGGGAATCAACCTCTCAACTTTCTCCGTACGGGGCATTATGGCATCTTCTATGGTTTTATTTCTAGCCTTATTACGGGCGGCTTCTGGTGGTCTAATACTAGCTATTCGGCTACGGGCGGTCACACCCTGGGTACGGGCCCGACGAATGTCCTCCCTCAGGGTATCAATTCCTACGGAAACGGTTTTGCCATCCGCTGTGTAGTACGGGAGGGGTGAAGGAGGGAGGGGTGAAGGAGGAAAGGCTACAACAAGATCAATAACTGGCCTCTCAACTTTCTCCGTACGGGCTACTACGGTCGTTCCCGTGGCTACATCAACTATCGTACCGCAGCTGGCCTCTGGTGGTCAGATACCAGTAACTCAGCCACGAACGGTCGCGACCTGCGTACGTCCCCGACGTATGTCGCCCCTCAGAATGGCGATCACCGCGGAATCGGTTATGCCATCCGCTGTGTAGTACGGGTTGAACCTACAAATGTACCCCAACAAAAAATAGGTCTACTACTTTCGAACCTACGATTTAACGGATTTTCTCTGGATTTACACCTTAAGGAGTGCTTTTCTTACCTATTTTTAGGTGAAAAGCGTTCCTTATGGCTGGGGATGAGGGATTCGAACCCCCGAATGCCGGGACCAGAACCCGGTGCCTTACCACTTGGCGAATCCCCAGTGTAGTACTATAATACCACACTTACCCATTTTTTGACAACTTTCTCCGTACGGGCGATTACTATCGTTCCCATGGCAATATTGTTCATCGTATTGACTTCGCATATTGGTGGAGCAGTGATAGTGGATCACCTACTTATAGTCATTACCTCGGCACTTATCCGACTGGCGCTAATCCTCAAAGTAACCATCTCCGTGGTGAAGGTTTTGCCATCCGCTGTGTAGTACGGGAGGGGTGAAGGAGGAAGGAGAGTCCTTTTGGAATAACCCTGACGCTATGTCTAATCTCGAACACGAGCAGGCCTCGGTGGTGTCTTTCATACTCCAAAAAAGACCCTCCTACCTCCTCCCCAACCATATAGAGTGATTTGAATGACCCAACCCAGCTAACTAGTTCTTTGAATATTGAAAGACTCCACTGATGCCTATTCATAATCAAGTTTTGATATAGCGTCAGGATATATTCAAAAACTAGTTAGCTGGGTTGGGTCTAAGTCGTTTAGTTCTCTGGACAAAATACCAAAAATAGATTATAATATACCAAAATTAATTGAGAGTTTTTATGGCGCCAAAATATATTAAATTAGCCGTTTCTGCTGCTGCAATCTTGATCGGCGGTGGAACAATCGCAACAACTGCCAATATTCCATCGTCCACCCAGCCTAATACCACCACAATCGTCGAGCAATCACAACCAAAAATTCAGACCAAAACCGAAACCAAGGTTGTCGAAATCCCTTACGAAACCAGCTACATCGACGATGCCAACCTACCCAAAGGCCAGACAAAAATTATCACCAAAGGGCAAAACGGCGCCAAAACCAAATATTACACCGTAACTTACGAAGACGGCGTAGTAACCGAGCGCAAACTAAGCAAAACCGAGACGACTACTCCTCCCACCACCGAAGTAATCGCGAAGGGAACTTATGTTCCACCTCAGCCCAAAGCAAGCACCGCCGCCAACTGCGAGAATGGCACCTATGTCAATTCATCCGGCAATACAGTCTGTCGCCCTTCTAGGACCAACACCGGCGGGGCCACTGCCATCTGCGAAGACGGGACTTATAGTTACAGCCAAAGTCGCCGCGGAACCTGCTCGCACCACGGCGGAGTGCAAAGCTGGCTCTGATTATGAATATTTACAAACGTCTCAACCAGCTCACGCTGTATATCGAAGAGCATCTCACTGGTGAAATCGATTATGCTGTTTTGGCACAAATTCTCGAAACTAATGTTTATACCATGCAGCGCATTTTTTCAGCCCTAACCGAAATTCCGCTGGCCGAGTATATCCGTGCCCGCAGGCTTTCTAGCGCCGCCAGCGATCTCCTCACCAAGCATTGGCGCGTTATTGATCTTGCCACCAAGTATAATTATAATAGCAGCGTTGCCTTCTCGCGGGCATTCGCGAATTTCCATGGGCTCAAACCTAGCAAAGTCGAGCCAGATGCTAAACTCAAAAATTTCCCACGCATTATTTTTAACGAAGCGACCGAGCAAAAGACGCATGTCGAATATTCCGTGATTAAACGCCCCGCGCTTACGCTTTATGGGCTCCACGTTGACACTGACAATGATCATATCGGCTACGATGCGCCACGTTTTTTTGTTTCGACCGAGCAGAAGTATCTCGAAAAATTTGGCCACGTTAATTTCGGAATGGTAACTTATCATGATCCAGAGCGGGAGGAATGTGCCGCCTATCATGTTTTATATAATCAAGAGATTCCGGAATTCGAACAAGTCAAAATTCCAACCTCAAAATGGCTGAAATTTGTCACAAATTCCTACAAAGCACGCGATATCCAAAAAACTTCCAACGATTTTTACGCCGAATTTCTGCCAAGTTCAAATTATCAACTAGCAAATTTGCCAGAACTAGAATATTATCACGATGGCGTCACCGAACTTTGGGTGCCAATCGTTTCGGACTGATTTTTCTTGCCCCAAAAAGTCACATCCCAAAATTTTTTCTTGCTATAATGCGGGGTATGAAATTTTGCTACGAGATTTATCCAACCAGCAAATTTGTTTCAGCAGAATTTTGGCAAAAATTAATTGCTGCGGTTTCTGAATTTCAGAAACCTTTTTCGAGTTGGAGAGTTATTATCGTCTGCAAAACCGTCAAAGTGCATTATTTTATCGAGACAAATTTCAAAATCCCAGCTAGCCTAAAAAGTCTGCCGAGTTTTTTGTTCCAAAAAGCAGAACCACCGATATTCCAAACTTGGCTCGCAAAACCTTTTTATCTCCGCCAGCCATATAGTTTCATCGATCTCAAAAATTATCTCAAAATCCGCAAAAATTTTAGCACCAATATTTTTGAGTTTCAGTTTTATAAAACTTTCCGTAGGCAAACAGTCGCAAGGATTTATGCGCACGGAAAGGGAAGATCATATCAACTTCTACCGCCAATGGCCAGCGAACTACTTGCGACTGATTTTTCGCATAATCCACAGATTGCTTATAAAAGTCCGCCCAAATATCTTGACGTATACAAAGCCTTGCCGCTACTTAGCGAGGATTGTAAAAATTCATTCCTCATGGTTGATACTTTTCCTTATCACCAAACACCACAATATCTCGATCAAACCACAATAAATTTCGACCGACATTCCTTGGTACTGGGCGCAAGTGGCTCCGGAAAATCAAAGTTTCTTAGTCTACTAGTCGACCATGCCGCCAAGAACCCAGAAGCCACGAAAAAATATAAATTTGTCATCATTGATCCGCATGCCGCCTTGGAACAGGAGATTGGTCAACTTGGCCGAGTGATTGATTTTCTCGCCACCGCGGATAGCGCCGATCTTTTTTCTAGCCAAACCAAAGACCCAGCCGTGGCGGTTGAACTTTTGCTCGATATTTTTAGGGACCTAATCGCCAATAATTATAACTCTAAGCTAGAACGCGTTTTGCGGCATAGTCTATACTTACTTCTTAGTACCGAAAAATTTAACTTTCATAATCTCAGGAAACTTTTGCTCGATCTCGACTTTCGGAATCAGCTACTCAAAACTTTCGAGGCTAACTTGCCCGATAGCGTAGTGACTTTCTTCTTGGCCGAATTTAGCGAAATTAAAGTTCGTTCCTATACCGAAGCGATTTCGCCAATCATTGCGCTGGTCGACGAAGTCGAAATGATTCCAGTTTTTAGCCGCGAAGCAAAAACTGATTGTATTACTCAACTAATACAACAAAATTTTCTCACCATTTTTTCGCTTGATCGCACAAAATTTGGTGATCGCGTAGTGAAAATTATTGCTGGACTAATCATGCAGCAAATTCTCACTTTGGCCGAGCAACACACTTTCTCGGAACATATTATTTTGGTGGTCGACGAAGTTGCTGTCATTGAAAATCCGATTCTCTGTCGTTTTCTCGCCGAAGCGCGCAAATATCATTTATCGGTAATTTTGGCTGGGCAATATTTTGGTGGTGTTTCGCCAGAACTTCGTCAAGCAATTTTTGCTAACGCGACCAACTATTATATTTTCCGCATTGCCAAAAATGACGCCAGTTTGATTGTTCATAACTTTGATATGAAAATCCCGCTTGATGATACGATCGAACGCAAAATCAAAATTCTGACCGAACTCCAAAACCGCGAATGTATCGTGCGAATTAGTGCAGACAACAAACTTATCCCGGCATTCAAATGCACGACGCTTGATTTTACGCCGCAGCCAAGAATCCGCAAGACACCCGAAGCGTTACCAACCGAAAAAATCAAAATCCCAGAAACTCAAAAACCCAAGCGGATCAAGCTCGACCTAAACTCGCCCACCAGCCTCCGCGAGGTTTTAACTTTTACTTCTAGTACCGAGCAACAATCGCAAGAAACTTCTGCAAAGTTTCTCGAACAAAACTTAACCCGCCAAAATCCACCCATACATTATCAAAAGGAGAGTAAATTATGAACGAACAAACCGCAACCGAAACGGCCCAAAAAATTATCAAAAATATTTTTGGAACCAACGATAATTTTTCACTAGAATCTATCAAACAAAAATTTGCTTTTGACCTTGTTTTGCCAAACGAAGTACAGGATTCCACAACCAAGGAGGAGGCTTGGTCGATTGTGGGAGATGCGAAAAAGTATATCACCCAGGATAACATGGAAAAACACGACCGTACGTCCAGCTGGATGCTCGAAAAACGCGAATTTCATAATATTGGCGAAATTGTCGAGGCCTGGAAAGAAGTCAATTATCTCACCACCAACCGACTTTCTGACACCACCGATGCCATCAAAAGCGACACAGTTTATCGCTCCGAAAACGTTTACTATTCAACAAATTGTTTTTCCTGCAAGCAACTACTTTTTTGCGATTCTTGCAGCGATAGTGAATATCTGATCGCCTCCAAACGCTCAGCTAATTCCAATTTTTGTATCCGCCTAGACGATTCGACCGATTGCAGCAATAGTTTTTGTATCAATTACAGCAACAAAATCATTAACTCGCTTTTTATCCAAGATTGCTTCGATCTATACGAATGCATGTTTTGCTCGCATCTTGCTTGCAGAAAATTCTGCATCGCCAATATGCAGTTCTCAGAATCCGAGTACCGCGAAATCAAACCACAAATTATTCAGTGGATCATGGAATCATAAGAGTTATGCTATAATATTTATTATGGATTATAAGCGCGCGACAAGGCAAATTCATTGGGGCTGGATTATGTCCTGGATCATCATTTACCTTGCAATTTTGGCGCTGGGGAATTTACTGCCAAATAGCCAACTCACAACTTTTGTCCGCCTTTCTGGGATAGCGCTTTGCTTTCTCTACGTGGTAATTTATTTTTCGCATGATTATTGGCTGCTACTCGCTATGGGCGCAACCTGTGTTGCAGATCTCATTCTGGCCGGGAACAACATCTCGCCTCTCGGGATTGCTATTTTTGCGAGCGCACAAGTATTTCACCTATTACATTTGTTGATGCTCCAAAAATCCCCAACTAAACGCTACGTCTTTATTTATATTACCTTAGCAATATCGCTGCTGGTGCTCAACTTTATTTTTGATTTTTTGCCGATGCTCTATTTGGCCTGTGGCCTCTATGCCGTGCTTCTAATCACCAATATTATTATAAGCTTCCGCTATCGCAAAAAAGAGCCAGACAATCCCAAAGCCTGGTTCGCTTTTTTTGGTTTTATCCTGTTTGCTAGTTGTGATTTCTGCACTGGCGTGTCATATTTCTCGCTAATTGGTCTTTTACCGGCTAGTTTTTATGATCTTGCCAACTTTATTGTCTGGTTTTTCTATTATCCATCGCAAATCCTTCTTTCAAATACAGGAAAGTATGATATAATGACAACAAAGGAAGGTAAAAATTAATGGAGGTCTATGGAAGGTAAAAAACTTCACACATCAGGTGCCGGTGGTCAACGCGCTATTCTAGTGTTTGGCGTTCCTTGTAGCGGTAAAACCACTTTCAGTAAACAATTTGCAGAGCAATTCAACGCAACTTTCTATGATCTAGACAAGTTGCGCGATGAGCACAATCTTTCTCGTAAGTTCATTCTGCTACTAATCGCCGAGGTCGCCCGGACTGGCGCAACGCTCGTGATTGAGGGCGGCAACGATACCGAGAAAGACCGCAAAGAACTAGCCGAGATTTTGCGCGCTGAGGGTTATCAGCCAACATTGATTTGGATCCAGACCGACGTTAGCACCGTCCGCGCTCGCTTGAAGAACAAGCTAAAATCAGTCGAGAAAGCAAAAACGGTTTACGACGCCCGCATTAAGGCTCTTGAAGCGCCATCTGACGCCGAAAGCCCAATCGTACTTTCGGGTAAACATACTTATCCAGCCCAGCTAAAACAGGTCCTGACGCAGCTCTAAATGATTTTGCAAGACGCCGAATTCGGCGAGGTTATCGTGCGCAAAAGCGCATGGGCCAAGGGTGTGCGTTTCTCTATTTCTACTTCCGGACGTCTGCAAATGTCCGTACCCCAGCACACAACTGAGTTCTTAGCCAAGCGATTCTTGAATCGTAATCGTGAGCTAGTGCGCAAAAATATTCCGCTTAGCTCACCCGAAACCCAGCGCGCTCGCGATGCAAAGAAAAAAATTCTCACCAAAAAGGCCCGCGCATACCTTCCGTATCGCCTCGAATACTACGCTAAGTTATACGGCTATAACTATGATAAATGCCGGCTTAGTCACGCCGCGACCAGGTGGGGAAGTTGTAGTAGCAATAAAACGATTTCTCTAAATATCGGGCTCATGCAAGTGCCCGAGCCTTTGCGTGATTATGTAATCTTGCACGAATTAGCGCATCTCAACCATATGGACCACTCCGCAAAGTTCTGGGCCGAGGTTGCCGAACACGATCCAAACTACAAAGAACATAACAAAAAACTCAAAAAATTCTCGCCGGGCGTATAAAAGATGTGAAATCCAGTTTAGGGGTTGTGTAGAGGAGAAATCTGTGATAAAATGAACAGGTATAGTCTAATTAATGGGCGATGCGAACTAGACGACAGAGAAGGCCTGCTGCCTGGTCCGTCAGTTTATATATATTATATATTAAATATAGCCTGATCGATCAGCCAAACGGAACCACTCATTAGTCTAGGTTTCGTGTTGCAATAAAGGAAAGGAACAGGATGCAAGCCATCATCGGCACCAAAATTGGTATGACCCAGATCATCGGCGAAGACGGCATCGTGACTCCGGTTACGATTCTCTCAGCCGACCCATCCACGGTGACTCAGATTAAAACTGTCGCACATGACGGTTATAACGCTGTGCAACTTGGGTATGGTCAGGGTAAGAATCTGAGCAAGTCGGTTTCTGGCCACGTCAAAGCGGCCGGAGTTTCTCCAAAAGTCCTGAAAGAGTTCCGCACAGCAGAAGAGCCGGAACTAAAAGTTGGAGACAAAGTCAGCGTCGAGAATTTCAAGCTCGGCGACAAGGTCGAGGTCACTGGCACCTCGAAGGGTAAAGGTTATGCGGGTACCGTCAAACGCTGGAACTTTATCGAATCACGCAACACCCACGGTTTCAAGGGTAATATCCGCCGCGTCGGTTCAATTGGTTCGGGCTACCCACAGAAGGTCTGGAAAGGCAAAAAGATGCCGGGTCGCATGGGCCACGATCAAGTGACCGTAAAGAACCTCATTGTTGCCTATATTGACACCGAGAATAATCTTATCGGCGTCAAGGGCGCAGTTCCAGGCCCGAAGAAAGGTATCGTAACCGTAGTCCGGACGGAGGGAAAGGAGTAATATGGCAGAATTGAACAAAGATATCTTTGGGCTGACCGTAGAAAACCACGAACTCTTGAAGACTGCATACGATGCATATCTCGCGAACTCGCGTAGCTCACACGCTAAAACTTTGAAGCGTGGCGAAGTCCGCGGCGGCGGCAGAAAACCATGGAAGCAAAAAGGGACTGGCCGTGCTCGCTTTGGTAGCACTCGCAACCCAATCTGGCGCCATGGTGGTGTAGCATTTGGTCGCACCGGCGAGGAAAACTTCACCAAGAGAATTAGCAAAAGTGCCAAGAAAATTGCTGTCCGCCAAGCTCTCAGCTTGAAGAACGCAGAAAAGACAATCATCGTCCAGAGCATCACAACAACTGGCAAGACCAAAGAAATTGCTAAAACTCTGAAAGATCTAAAACTCGACGACAAGCGGGTCCTAATGGTTGTATCCGAGAAAGTTCCAGAAGTTTTGCGCGCAACCAACAATATCGCAAATCTGAAACTTGTCCGCGCAACTTATCTCAATGTCTTTGACATTTTGAATGCCGACGCGATTATTTTCAGCGAAACTGCGCTAAAAGCAACCGAAAACTGGCTGCTCGATAAGGAGGAAGCATAATGAATAAGAACAGTACAATTATTCCACGTGCAACCGAAAAAGCTTATAATCTCGAAGCTAAGCGCACTTATGTTTTCTTCGTACCACGTAGCGCTAGCAAACAATCGATTGCGCAAGCAATCGCCGAGGCTTTCAAAGTCACAGTCACTGGCGTGCGCGTTGCAAATCGCAAGGGTAAAGCTACACGCTTCTCGCGCGGGAAACATGCTTATCCTGGCATCACTTACAAGCAAGATCACAAAGTTGCTTATGTGACCGTCAAAGAAGGCGACAAAATCCCAGTATTTGAGGAAGAGAAAAAAGCTGAAAAGCCAGAGAAGGCCGAAAAGGCCAAGAAAGATAGCAAAAAAGACGCTAAAAAGGAGAAAGGAGAAGCTAAATAATGAGTCTCAAAACTTATCGCCCAACCACTCCGGCTCAGCGCCAAAAAACGACGCAGGATTTCGACCAAATTACAACTCGAAAGCCAATGAAATCTTTACTCGCTAGCAAGAAGCAGATGGCTGGTCGCAATAACAAAGGCCGGATCACCGTGCGCCATCGTGGCGGTGGCGTCAAACGTCATTACCGTATCATTTCGTATAGCCTGCCAGAGAACATGACTTACGAAATCATGGAGATTGAATACGATCCAAATCGTAGCGCACGCATTGCCCGAATTAAGGACACCAAAAATCGCTACTACTATGTGATTGCGGATAGCAAAATGCGTAAAGGTGCAAAATTCAGCACCGGTGAGAAAGCGGCTGTCGAAACTAGCAACCGTCTACCGCTCAAAAGCATCCCAGTTGGTACCTTTATCTACGCAATCGAGCTGACTCCGGGCCGCGGTGCACAGATGGTTCGCTCCGCTGGCACAAATGCGCAGTTGATGGCGAAAGAAGATAATTATGCAACCATCAAACTGCCTTCGGGCGAGATGCGTAAAGTGCTTGTCGACTGCGAAGCTAGCATTGGCGCAGTCAGCAACGAGCAGCATCAGAACATCAAGATTGGCTCGGCTGGACGCCGCCGTCGCAAGGGTATTCGCCCGACCGTCCGTGGTGTCGTCATGAACGCCGCTGATCACCCACACGGTGGTGGTGACGGTGGTCGTCATGGTACTGGTAAAGCTCCGCGTACACCATGGGGTCAGTTGACACTTGGTTATCGTACCCGTCGGAATAAGAAAACTAATAAAATGATCGTGCGCAGTCGCCACGAAGGAAAGAGGAAATAATGTCTCGGAGTCTTAAAAAAGGTCCGTTCGTGGACTACAAACTCGCGAAGAAAGTTGCTGCTCTCTCCGCGGAAGATCGCACCGTGATCAAAACTTGGGCAAGGCATTCGACAATTTCGCCAGAAATGGTCGGTCGGACAATCGCCGTGCATAACGGCAAAGTTCATGTTCCCGTGTTTATTAGCGAGAACATGGTCGGTCACAAACTTGGCGAATTTGCCCCAACCCGTAAATTTAGGCGTCATGGTGGTAAGAAAGCTGCCGAAGCAGCGAAGGGAGGCAAGTAATGGCAGATTCTAATACACATTTTGCGCGCGCCGTCATCAAGGGCATCGACAGTCAGCCACGCAAGGCCGGCATCGTTGCTAGCCTGGTCCGCGATCGCTATGTTGCCGATGCAGTTGTTATCCTTGAACACACCCAGCGTCGCGCTGCACGTGCCGTCCGCAAGGCAATCGAATCTGCCGCCGCTAATCTTATGAATAATTCTGGCGTCAGCATCGATCCAAAAACCGTCCGGATTGCCCGGATTAGCGTAACTGCCGGGACCAGGATGCGTCGATACGTTCCTGCTAGCCGCGGTCGCGCACTTCCATACGAAAAAATTTCTAGCAACATCTTTGTTGAGGTTGCCGGAGAAGAGAAAGCAAAGAAAACCGCCGCGAAGGCCGATAATAAGGAGGATAAATAATGGGGCAAAAGGTCAACCCAATCTCTTATCGTCTCCAAATCAGTAAGGATTGGTCGTCTAAGTGGTTTACCCGCAAAGCCGACTTCCGCAACTGGTTAGTAGAAGATACGAAAATCCGCGAGCTGATTGAAAAGCGTTTCGAATCACGCCCAACTATCGCCCGGATCAATATTGAACGAAGCGCCAATCAAACCACAATTACAATCTTGACCGCAAAGGCAGGGGCAGTAATCGGTAAGCAAGGCGCCGGAATCAACGAGCTCAAAAAGGATCTCGAAAAGATCGTCAAAGGGCCAATTCGCATCAATGTCGAGGAAGTCAAGAAGCCTGAACTCAGCGCAAAATTGGTCGCCGAGAACATCGGTTTCCAACTCGGCAAGCGTATGAACTTCCGCCGCGCCGTAAAAATGGCTGCTCAAAGCACCATGAACGCTGGCGCCAAAGGTATCCGCATCGAGGTGTCTGGCCGCCTAAACGGCGCCGAGATGTCTCGCCGCGAAAAGTTCATTGAGGGTTCAGTGCCACTACATACTTTGCGCGCAGATGTAGATTTCTACGTTTGCCATGCAAAAACTGTTGCTGGCATCGTTGGTGTAAAAGTTTGGATTTACAAGGGGGAGAAATAAGATGGCTATTCTAAAACCGCGTCGCGAGGCGCACCGCAAAGTCCGCAAGGGCAAAAACCGTGGCACCGCTAGCCGCTGCAACACTGTTGCATTCGGCGATTGGGGTCTGATGTCGCTCGACAACGAGCGCGTCACGGCTCGCCAGATCGAGGCTGCTCGTCAGTCGATCACGCGTTACGTAAAGCGTGGTGGTAAAATCTGGATCCGCATTTTCCCGCATACACCAGTTTCGAAGAAGCCACTCGATGTCAAGATGGGTAGTGGTAAAGGTGAGCCACAGTTCTACGTTGCAAAAGTCAAGGCCGGGACCGTCATGTTCGAAATTGCCGACGTAACCGAAGAACAGGCTCGGGAAGCTTTCCGCCTGGCTGGACACAAGTTACCAGTCCGCACCAAAGTTGTTAAAAAGGAGGAGTTCTAATGGCACAGGAATTACAAGGTATTGTGAGCTCGAGCAAGCGCGACAAGACTATCACCGTTTCGATTGCTAGCCGTGAAACTCATCCACTTTACCGCAAACAATATACCAAAACTCGCAAGTATACTGCGCACGACGAGAAAAATGAAGCCGGCAAAGGCGATAAGGTTCTGATCGAAGCTTGCCGCCCATACAGCAAGACCAAGACTTACAAATTAGTAAAAATCTTGGAGAAATCGCATGATGCTGTCGAGCTAAAAGACGATGTCGTGACAAAAGATACCGGCGATAAGCGTGCTGAGGTAGTCGAACCAGCCGAAGAGGAGAATAAGTAATGATTCAACAGGAAACTAGATTAAAAGTCGCTGACAATAGCGGTGCCAAGGAACTTGGTGTAATCCGGGTCCTCGGTGGCACTCGGGCACGTTATGCTCGGGTTGGCGACATCGTGACTTGCAGCGTCAAAGAGGCCAGCCCAACTGGCGGCGTCAAGAAAAAAGCTGTGGTCCGTGCCGTGATTGTGCGCACCCGGCAGCAAATTCGCCGTCCGGATGGCTCCACAATTAAATTCGACGACAACGCAGCCGTGCTGGTCAATGACGACAAAACACCCAAAGGCACGCGCGTCTTCGGGCCAGTCCCACGCGAGCTCCGCGAAAAGGGTTTTAACAAAATTATCAGCCTAGCGCCGGAGGTACTATAATGAGTAAGGGATTAAAAACTGGCGACAAGGTCAAGGTATTAAGCGGCGATTTCAAGGGCCAAGTTGCCGAAATCGTCAAAATCGACAAAAAAGCCGGCAAGGCAATGCTAAAAGATACCAATATCGTTGAGCGTCACGTCCGCAAAACCTATTACAACCCACAGGGTGGTAAAAAATCAGTTCACGTCGGGATCGACTTGTCGAATTTGAAAAAGGAGGGTAAGTAATGGCGACAGACAAAGCACCACGCTTGAAAGAAAAGTATAACAAAGAAATTAAGAAGCAGCTCAAAGAAGCTTTAAAACTTGAAAACATCAATCAGGTTCCAAAGCTAGACAAAGTTGTGATTTCGAGTGGCGTCGGTAAAAAGCGTGAAGACAAACGTTTCACCGAAACCGTTGCTTTGACGCTCGAAAAAATCAGCGGCCAAAAGCCGACTTCACGTCTTGCCAAGAAGTCAATCGCTTCATTCAAGATTCGTAAAGGCATGGGCGCGCCGGTCGGTTATCTCACTACGCTCCGGAACGACAAGATGTACGAGTTCGTCGATCGCTTGGTTAATGTCACTTTGCCGAATGTGCACGACTTCCACGGCGTGTCAAACAAAGCTTTCGACGCGCAGGGGAATTACAGCCTCGGCATCAAAGAACAGACTGTCTTCCCAGAAATCACTTTCGAAGATTCCGCAGTCTTGCACGGTCTAGAAGTAACGTTTATTATTAAAAATGGATCCAAAGAAGGGAGCAAGAAATTGCTAGAAGCATTTGGGATGCCGTTTGAGAAAGGAGATAAATAATATGGCAAAGAAATCTGCTGTACTCCGCGATGAAAAACGGCGCAAGATGTACGAAAAATACAAAGCAAAACGTGCCGAGCTCAAAGCTGCTGGCGATTTGGAGGGCTTGCAAAAGCTACCAAGAAATTCCAGCCCAACCAGATTGAAAAATCGTGATATGCTCGACGGTCGTCCACGTGGTTATATGCGTTACTTCGGCCTCAGTCGTATTAACTTCCGGGAAAAAGCCTCAAAGGGTGAAATTCCAGGTGTAACAAAGAGTAGTTGGTAAGGAAGGAGAAGATATGTCATTACAATCAACAGATCAAATCGCCGACCTTATCACCCGCATCCGCAATGCGATTATGGTTGGCAAAAACGAAATCCGTGTCCCGACTAGCAAACTCAAAGTTGCCGTGGTTGAGGGGCTAAAAAGCGCAGGCTATCTCGAAGATTACGAAGTCGAAGATGGCAAGCCGCGGGGCGTGCTCCATGTCACGATCAACAAAGAGGGTATGCCAGCGAAAATCACCGAGATTTCGAAGGTTAGCAAACCAGGCCGCCGGGTTTACGCCGGCGTAGAAGAAATTCCAGTTGTCAAAAGTGGCCGTGGGCTAGTCCTCATGAGCACATCAAAGGGCATCATGGCCGGTCGCGAAGCCAAAAAGCAGCGTCTGGGTGGCGAAATCTTGATTAAGGTTTACTAGACCAGATTACCTACAAAAAGAGCCTCAGAGATGGGGCTCTTTTTGCTAGCATAAGAGCTATTGACTTTTATAGACATCTGTGATACAGTGAAGAATGGAGACGATTTCGTACTTCTATCTAGTCGACAGGGGGTGAAAAATTGCCACGACTAAAAACACGACCGAATTTACGCCAAGAGTTTCGCGAATTAATCGTCCGCGCGAATGCTCTCAATATTGAGGCCAAACTGGCTCGCGGATACCTCAAATGGGCCGATAATATCACGAATCCAACCGAGGTAAAGCAGTACGAACTCTGGGCAGACGAGAAAGTTTTGCAACAATTTCGCGAAGCGATAAACCTCGCGGAGCAGATTGCTGCCGAGCGCTCAGAAGTGGAGGAGTCACTAGTTTGCTCCCAGGGGCTATTCAAGAAAGCTGGAATCCAGGTTGAGATACTAAATCCTTGGTGGCTTTATTATGAAATCAAGGGAAGCAGGGAATATTTGCCACTGCTAAAATCAAGTCAGTTCAAACTTTTTGATTTGGCGTTTTCGGTCATCAAAAAATTGCCGCCGGCATAGCTGGCGGTGTATTTTATGCCACCGAGTCGCGTCGCTACTTTTCCCGGAGGAAACAAAGGTAGTTAAAAAGGCTGCAATCCTCACTCGCGAGCAAATGTCGGCTTCGGCCAGAAGCACGAATAATCCCTTGATCAAGGGGTATCGTACACAGGAAGATGCAAGACGCAAGCGGGTTAGGCTTCAAGCCGGGGAGATAGTTTACTTCCCAAACGGCATGCAAATTACTACCGAAACCGGACTAAAAGACGTCCAGGTGGACGGATGGTGGTATGCATGGGATACTTATAACAGGGGGGGGGTAAGAACGATTAGTCCCAGTAGCTCCTATTTTGCGGGTCCGATGCTGATATATTTCAGTATTGGGCCTTTTTCTCTTCACCCCTCCCGTACTACACAGCGGATGGCAAAACCGAGTCCGCGATAATAGCTATACCGAGGCAACACGTATGCCGGTAATGTCAATAAATGGTGGCTGGAATTAGTAGAACTGCTAGCGTTTGACCACCACCAACCAAATGCAGTACGGTATATAATATATCCGGAAGTACGATCGTATCCGCCCGTACGGAGAAAGTTGAGAAATTAATAGTTGAGGGGCGAAGCCTCTCAACTATCTCGCAACACAGCGGATGGCAAAACCGACGCCACGGCCGCTGCTATCCTGCGGGCTGACGCCACCGGAATTGAAGTAGAGGCTGTAAGCGCTGCCAGCCGAGTTCGCCGTACGAGACCAGTAATGACCAGCAGAACTCGTATCAGCAGGGAAGCCGTTTTGACTATTATAGTACCCAGTATACTCAAACCCGAGCGGCCTGGTTACGAACCCGTCGCATGTCAACCCTCAGAATAACGATTACCGCGGTGTCGGTTTTGCCGTCCGCGTAACTTCGCTTACGCTCAGCGGGACAGCGGCATCCTCAAAAAGAAGTGCAAAGCACTTCTTTTATTCGGATTGCCTAGTCCCTAAGTACGGGAGGGGTGAAGGAGGAAAAAGACGCCTACCAGATAGGTAGACGCCATCATAAAATAAAAGCGGGAATTAACAGCAGAAGCCATATCGATCCAGATGCTTAATTGCCACCTTATACAATTCATTGTCGATATAGCGCAACCCGCTAAACCGGTTCTGATCCTGACATGCCGTGTACAACTGCCCGACGGTCTGGATTTTATAATAGCACAAAGCCTGACGCTCGCCTTTACTGAAATCCAGTGCTCCGACCGGGCTAATGTCAGTCACATAGCACCAGCTATCTTCGAGCGTAAAATCCAGAGTCATAAGCTTCTGAATAATCTCCTCGTACGATTTTCGGCCAAGATTTCTGACTCTCATCAAAGTACCCAACCCATCTTCGGCACCGTCAGCAAAAAGAAACATTACACCCTCTACATCCTTGATGCCAGCGCGCGTCAGACAATTTCTCGTGCGAACCGAAAACTCGAAGTCATCGATCAATCGCTCAATAACTACCGTATTACCAGTTGCAGGCAGTAATTCCTTCTTTCTCAGTATCGTTGTTATCACCGACCATTCCATCAGCGTAATATCTTTGGCACCAAGGAACTTCCGAAAATCACCAAAAAATTCAACGATCTCTTCAATCTTCGTGAGACTCAGCTTGCGCAAAACTTCTGCACTCCGATAAGGCCAATAAATTCCATCGATTACCGCTGAATTTGCCGGCACATTTTCTAGTGCTGCATTGCTCGCCGCGGACTCCTGATCCTCAATAACTGCCGTCAATGTCTGCAATTGTTCCAGAGCACGGCTGCATCTTTCAGCATAAAACTCTACCTCAGCCGTTAATTGCTCTATTCGCTCGCGCAAACTCGCATCGTTCACCGTCTGCCCCAGCTGCGCTGTGGTGGTAGATCCCCAAGGTGACTGACCTCCTAACAAGATATAGCGAAAATTTGCACGCCTCCAAGGATCCGATGTTCCTCCTCCTTTCAAATCGGCATATGCGGCCTCAAAAGACGACGCCAATGTCCAACGCTGACCAAACTTCTGTTCGTCCTGAGATGCATCCAAATCACCAAGTACTCGACATAGAGCGTAACTGTTCAAGTGATGATACATCGCATCAAGTACCTTTTCGGCATTTTTTGCCATTTGCTCCGGCGTCAAACCTAATCCTGCAAAAACCTCCGCTTTGTCTTTTTCGTGGAGTTCATCCTCCAAGCAAAAAGTAATCGCATAGATTGCCTCCGCGAAGTTCAGATCCAATCCTTTTAGGTTCTCAGGGTATAAAATCTCTTCCATGATAATCCCTCCTTGTGAATGTACTATTTTTAAGATTTTGGAGTAAAAATCCCTCCGTGTTTCCATTATAGCACACTTGCTCTATCTTGTCAATAGAATTTATGTTAAAATGCGCTTTTTTGACCTATATTTTCCCAGAATAACTGTTGCTTTTTCTCATAATCCGTGCTAAAATAATGAAGATATTAATATAAAGGGAAAATATGAGTCGTATCGGAAAACAACCCATCGCAATTCCGGCGGGAGTGACAATCACGGTCGGCGACAAGGATATTACTGTCGCAGGCCCGAAGGGTCAACTCATCGTTCCACTTCAAGAGAACGTCAAGGTTGCGATTGAGGACAACAATATCGTCGTGACGAGAGTCGATGACGAACCAAAATCTCGGGCTTGGCACGGTCTGCAACGCGCACTGCTCAACAATGCCGTCCAGGGCGTCACTAATGGTTTCGAGAAGAAGCTCGAAATCAACGGTGTCGGTTTTCGCCTCAGCAGCGCTGGCCCAAACGCCATTGAGATGGCACTCGGGTTCTCACATCCAGTCAAATACCAAGCCCCAGAGGGCATCGAGCTAAAAACTGACAAAATGATCATCACCGTCAGCGGCATCGATAAGCAAAAGGTTGGCCAAGTTGCCGCGGAAATTCGCGCACTCAAAAAGCCAGAGCCATACAAGGGCAAAGGTATTAAATATGTTGACGAAGTAATTCTTCGCAAAGCAGGAAAGGCAGGGAAGAAATAATGAATAACGTATTTCGCGCAAAGCGCACTCGTGCAAAACTTCACGGTACCGCGACGCGTCCTCGCTTGACCGTTCACATCAGCAACGCCCACATTACCGCACAGTTAATCGACGACGATAGCGGCAAGACTATCGCCTACGCTACCACAGTCGGCAAGAAAGCTAAGGGCTCCAAGGTCGAGCTCGCTGCGGAAATCGGCAAAGAGATCGCTGAGAAAGCTAAAAAAGCCCAGATCAAGGCCGTCGTGTTTGATCGAGGCGCAAAACTATATGCCGGCAGGATGTCTGCACTCGCAGATGCCGCCCGCAAGGAAGGATTGGAGTTCTAATGGCAGAGACAGATAAAACCGCCAAGGTCATCAACAAGTCTGGCACGCTCAAAATGGACGACAAGACCGCCGCGACCAAGACCAAGCGTGATATCAGTGGTCGGAGCATGGGTCGTCGAGGTGGTCGCCGTGACCGAAACCGCGGTGCCGACAACACCCCGAAAGAGTTTGACACCGTGACAATCAACATCGATCGTGTATCTCGCACCGTCAAGGGTGGTCGTCGCATGCGGTTCAAGGCACTAGTCGCGATTGGCAATCACAAGAATAAAATCGGCATCGGGATTGCAAAAGGCAGCGATGTCACTAGCGCAATCCAAAAAGCTACCACCAAAGCCAAGAAATCTATGATTGAGTTCCACATGGACGGCGAAACGCTTTGCCACGAAGTCGAAACTCGCAAGACTGGCGCAGACGTTCTTATGAAACCAGCTGCCCCAGGTACCGGGATTATCGCTGGTGGCGTCGTTCGAAGCATCATTGGTCTTACTGGGATCAAAAACATGATTTCCAAGAGTCTTGGCAGCACCAACAAGGTGAATATCGCCTACGCTGTGATTGAGGGACTCCGTGAGCAGCTCCCGCGCGATCAGTGGGTTGGTAATGCTGGAAAGGCCGAGAAAAAGCCAGCAGCCAAGAAGGCGCCGGCCAAGAAATCCGCCCAGAAGGAGGATAAATAAATGAAGTACAACGATTTGCAGGTTAATAAAAATACTCGCCCAACCCGGGCCGGTCGTGGCATTTCGGCTGGTCGCGGTAAAACCGCTGGGCGTGGCACCAAGGGACAGAAAGCTCGCTCTGGCCACCACAAAATGCCAGCTGGGTTTATGGGTGGCCAGCGTGCACTGATGCAGGCCATTCCAAAGCTCAAAGGTTTCAAGAGCATCCACGAGAAGGCTACCGTGGTCTATACCGACCGCTTGAACGCCCTTAGTGGCAAAGTTGATAACATTCTGCTCGCTGACAAGGGACTGATTAGATCGCCTTACGAGCGGGTAAAGGTGATTTCCCGCGGGGATTTGACCGCTAAGATCAATCTCGAAACTCAGTTTGCCAGTAAGAGCGCAATTGAAGCTATCACCAAAAACGGTGGCAGCTTCAAGAAAGTTGCGAGATTGCAACGCCAAGCTGCCAAAAGCGAAGAATAAGATCTAAAAGTCTAAAAAATGGATTCCTAGTGATAGGGATCCATTTTTGTGCCGCTACACAGCGGATGGCAAAACCGTAGCCATGGTAACCGTAATCCTGGGGGACGACACCCGCCGGGTCCGTACCCAGAAAGTGACCGTGCGTAGCCGAATAGCCAGCGTCTGACCACCAGCGGCCATAAGCGGTACGAGCGTAGATGTGGCCAGAGGAACGATGGTAGAGGCCCGTACGGAGAAAGTTGAGAGGCCAGTTATTGATCTTGTTGTAGCCTTCGGTGAAGTTCTATAATATAAAAACCGGAAAGCATATTATATAACCAAAGGAAATACACCCTTGTAGAGTAGCAGTTTTTTTGATAAACTAGTCTTAGGAATTTGGGAATTATGAATTTTAAGACTATTTTTAAATCACTCAAAAATAAAACCATGCTGAAACGCTTTCTGACTGTTTGTGGGCTTTTGGTCGTTTATCGTTTTTTGGCGCATGTTCCGGTCCCGATGGGCGAGCCGACCACATTTCAAGAAGCCATCCAAAGCCTCATCGAGAAGTCGGACTTTGGTAGCTTCCTAAATCTGATCTCTGGTGGCGGGTTGACGACCTTCTCAATTTTGCTGGTTGGTATTTCGCCATATATCACCGCCTCGATTGTTATCCAACTTATCACCAAGGCCATCCCGAGCCTCGAAGAGCTCTCCAAGGACGGCGAGACCGGACGGCGCAAGATCAGCCAATGGACCCGGATTTTAACCATCCCGCTCGCAATTGTGCAGTCTATTGCCTACATTTTCATGCTTTATCAGTCCGTACTGAGCGCAAACACCGCTATGGCTTATACTCCAACCACTGCCGACTGGGTGCTTTCAGTCACGGCAATGGTCGCCGGCTCAACCATCCTGATGTGGTTTGGCGAGCTTATCACCGAGCAGGGGATTGGAAACGGCATCTCGATTATTATCTTCACTAGTATCGTTTCGCAGCTACCATCGACTTTGGCCAGCCTTGGTTCGGCCCTGTTTGACACATCAAATGGCAGCTTATCGCTCTTTGGCTGGTTCAATTTGCCAGTCAACCCAGCAATTTTCTGGATTGTCCTCGGTTTCGCAATCGCCGTGCTAATAGTCATCTATTTCCTGGTGAAAATCAACGAGGCGCAGCGAGTTATCACTATCAACTACGCCAAGCGAGTACGCGGGAATAGTGCCTACGGTGGGATTAAGTCAATTTTGCCACTAAAATTAATCGCCGCCGGCGTGATCCCAGTGATTTTTGCGACTGCTTTCTTGTCGCTACCGGCTCTCCTTGGTCAGCTAATCCAGACTATGGGCCCCGGCAACAGCTTCGCTGATACCCTGATGAAGCTATTTACCGCCCCATCGGCCAATAATTTCGCAACCCTTTATCCAAACGGTATCACTGGCAGTTGGTTCTTTTATCCAGTAGTATATTTCTTGCTCGTAGTGCTATTCACCTACTTCTATACCAGCATCATTTTCAATACCAACGAAATTGCAGATAACTTGCAAAAACAGGGTGCATTCATTGAAGGAGTCCGCCCAGGCAATCGCACCGCCGAGTATCTTGGCAAGACCATCAATCACCTGAATTTATTCGGAGCATTGGCGCTGGGGTTGATTGCAATGCTGCCATTTGCGACCGATTATATCTTTATCGTAATTACAGGTGCACCGCTCGGACTGTCGATTTCTGGTACCGGGCTACTGATCGTCGTGACCGTCGCGCTCGAAAATCTACGCCAGCTCAATTCACGTGCACTTATGGTAACTTACGACGAATATAAATAAAGGGGAAAGTGTGGGCAAAGCAGAAAAATCGGAAAAACCAACCAAGGCAAAAACATCACCAGAAATGAAATTGCCAAGTTTGCGCAAAATCCCTATCAAGGCATCTTGGATTGTCTGGGGAGTTATCCTGCTAGTTGCGCTTGGGTTTATCATGCGTGTTGCCATCTGGGAGCATTTCTATCTCGCCCGCATGGAGGGTAGCGAGCGCGACGCTGTTGCCGCAGAGTATTACGACGGAGGCAATGAAGTCGACGAAACCGTACCCGAGGTGAACGAATACCACGTCGCTGCCAACAAACCGCGCTTTTTGAGTATCGAAGATCTAGGGATTATCAATGCTCGCATCGTGGAAGTCGGGCAAAAAAACGACGGGGAAATAGATACACCACATAATATATATGATGTCGGTTGGTATAATGGTAGTGGATCGGCCCTGCCAGGGCAAAGTGGCACCGTCGTAATGGATGGCCATGGTGGCAGTATGGGCAACGGGATATTCAACCATCTCCCGTCTATCCGACCCGGCGCAAAAATCGTGATCGAAATGGGCGACGAAAAGACTAAATATACCTATGAGGTGGTCGATACAGTAACAAAAAACCTCAGTGAAGCCAACGATTATATGCCGGTTGCGTTTAGCTCACCAAAAGACGAGCAAGATTCTCTAACTATTATCACCTGCACCGGGGACTGGATTTGGAATAAACAAACCTATTCTGAGCGGCTGTTTGTGCGCGCAGTGCTGACGGAATAGGTAAGTGTTGTAAAAATTACAACAATATTGGGTTTACGTTTCTTGTGACATATGATACAATTATTTAGTAATTTATGGCTAGTCAAAAAGAAGTAAAAAAGCTTCCGAATAAGAAGGCGGCTAGTTCTGCCAATAATAAGGAAGTTATTAAACTTACTGGCAAGGTTGTTGAGGCGTTGCCAAACACCCAATTTCGGGTGGAGCTTGAAAACGGTCATAATATCATTGCTCACATGAGCGGGCGTATGCGCAAAAACTACATCCGCTTAGTGCCGGGAGACCGGGTCGAGGTCGAGTTGACCCCCTACGATTTGACAAAGGGTCGCATTCGATTTCGTTTGCAATAATATAATATTAGACACTGGGAGGTCCAGCGGAATTGACATCTGCAGAGTTAATTCCATAGCTCTAAACTTCTCAGTTTAACGGAAAGGATTTTGACACTGTGAAAGTACGTGCAAGTGTTAAAAAAATCTCCCCCGATGACATCATTGTGCGTCGCAAAGGCGTGCTTCGGGTCATCAACAAGAAAAAACCTAAGAATAAGCAAAGGCAGGGTTAAGCATGGCAAGAATTGCTAATGTGACCATCCCTTCCGAGAAGCAAGTGTGGATTTCCCTTACGAGCGTCTACGGAATTGGACGGACCACAAGTAAAGCCATCCTTGCGGAGGCTGGGGTACAGCCTACCACTCGGGTGAAAGATCTCACCGAGGCTGAAATACAAAAGATCAACGACATCGTCAACAAAACAGCGATGGTTGAGGGTGATCTAAAACGCCTCGTGACCAATAATATCAAACGTCTAAAAGACATTAATTCTTACAAGGGTATTCGCCACAAGGCTGGTCTGCCAGTCAACGGTCAACGCACTCGGACGAACGCACGTACTCGTAAAGGTCGCGCGATTGCCGTGGGTGGCGCACAACCAAAAGCAGCAAGTAAGACTTAGGTAAAGGATCGATATGACAGAAGAAGTGAAAGATACTACTGTTTCTACGACTGCACCTGAGGCTGCAAAAGTAGAAACCAAGAAGGTTAAAGGTAAAAAAGGTAAGCGTGTCGTCAACGCTGGTCAAGTACATATCCAGGCAACCTTTAATAATACTATTATTACGGTTACCGACAAGACCGGCGGAGCGCTCAGTGCTTCTAGCGCCGGGGCGAACGGCTTCCGCGGTAGCAAGAAGGGCACAGCTTATGCCGCCCAAATCGCCGCCGAGAAAGCTCTCGAAATCGCCAAGCGCGAGCATGGGCTAAACAGTGTCGACGTATTTGTGAGCGGGATTGGTCTTGGGCGTGATAGCGCCATCCGCGCCGTCTCCAACGTTGGCATCCGGATTGACAGTATTACCGACGTTACTCCAATCGCACACGGTGGAGTACGTCCTAAGGGAGAAAGGAAACCGTAATGGCACGAGATATTTCCCCAATTGTTAAACAAAGTCGTCGCGAGGGTGTCGCTCTTGCTCCTAAGGCCCACAAGGTCATGGCGCGGAAATCCGGCATCCCAGGCGAGCACGCGAATATGCGCCAGCGCGGTGGGAGCCTATATCTCACCCAACTCCGCGAAAAGCAGAAAGTTCGCCGTATGTACGGTCTGCTCGAAAAACAATTTGCAAAACTAATGAAAGAAGCTGAAAAAGCCGAGGGTCTAGCCGGCGAGAACTTGCTACAATTGCTCGAAAGACGCGCAGATAATGTAGTTTATCGGGCTGGTTTTGCCACTACCAGGCGCCAAGCTCGTCAACTCGTCAGTCATGGGCATTTCTTGCTGAATGGTCGTCGGATTGATATCCCGAGTATCCGCCTCAAACCAGGTGATACTTTGGAAGTTCGTCCAAAATCGCAAAAGTCAGAATACTTCAAAAATTTGGATAATATCATCGCAACCAGCAATGCTACTCCGCTCAGTTGGCTGAAATCAGATCCAAAGAAAATGAAAATCGAAATTTCTGGCCTGCCAAAGCGCGAAGAGGCAGAGGCCGGCATTAACGAACAGTTAATCGTTGAGTACTACTCACGTTAAGGAGAACAACTAATGACTACAAAAGTTATTCACGAAGCCAATCTCGCTGAGGTCAATCAGCTTAGCGACACAAGTGCCGAATTCGTGATTCGCCCGCTCTTTTACGGCTACGGCAACACGCTCGGTAATTCGCTTCGCCGGGTGCTGTTATCAAGTATCAAAGGTGCTGCCATCACCGCTTTTAGCATCGAGGGTGCAAACCACGAATACACTGCTGTGCCAGGTATCCGCGAAGACGTAGTTGATATCATGTTGAATTTGAAGAATATCCGCTTCAAATCCCACAACGATGAACCGGTCGAGATCGAGTTTAGTATCAAAGCTAAGGATATCAAAGACGGAAAAGTTACCGCTGGCGACATCAAGCTGCCAAGCGATATCGAAGTTGGCAACCCAGAGCAGATTATCTGCCACATTGATGATCCAAAGTTCGAACTCAAAATGCGCTTGATCGTCGAAACTGGCCGTGGCTATCTCACCATCGAGAAATCGTCTAGCGATCGCGTCCATAGCGACATGATTGCCCTCGACGCAACTTTTAGCCCAGTGCTAAGGGTGCGCTTTAAGGTTGAGAATACTCGTGTTGGCCAGGATATGAATTATCAGCAGCTGACTCTAACCGTTGATACCGATGGGACTATCACCCCACAGGAAGCATTTGAAGAAGCAGCCGCAATCCTAGTCAATCAATATACCGCTCTTGCCGGCAATACCGTGGTCGAATCGGCCCCGGCCCCAGGCGTAGAAAACGATGTTGATGATTCTGGGCTTGCACTACCTATTGAGGAACTCGGCTTGTCTGCCCGCACCGCAAATGCGCTTATCAACAACGAAATCAAGACCGTCCGTGATCTTGTCACTCTGTCGGAAGTCGATCTCAAAGATCTCAAAGGCTTCGGTAGCAAGGCTCTGGACGAAGTAAAGGAAAAATTAACGGAGTTACTCTAAATGCATCGTCATGGATATAAAGGTCGCAAGTTCGGTCGGGAAACCGACCAGCGACTCGCACTACGACGTGGGCTCGAGCGTGCGTTAATTGAACACCAGTCGATCACGACCACTTTGGCCAGAGCCAAAGAAATGCGCCGTGAGACTGAAAAACTAATTACTATTGCCAAAAAGGGTGGCTTGGCTAATCGAAGGCTACTGATTTCGCGACTCGATGATATCAAGACCGCAGATTTGCTAATGGATGTTATTGCACCACAGATCAAGCGCGATTCTGGTTATCTCCGCATCGAACGGGCCAGGTTCCGCCGTGGCGATAATACCGAGATGGCCGTGATTGAATTTGTCGACCCAATCAGTCTCGAACAGCCAAAAGCTGCGAAGAAGGAGGCTAAGAAATGAAAGGCGTAACAAAGACTTATAATCAGAAAAATGCGGACATCCAGCGCGAATGGTGGCTAATTGATGCTGGTAGCATGAATCTCGGTAAGCTTGCAGTGGTAATTGCTGACAAACTAATGGGTAAAAGCAAGCCGACTTATACACCACACGTCGACAATGGTGATTATGTTGTAGTTATCAACGCCAAGAACATCCAGGTTACTGGCAACAAGATGACCGACAAAATGTACTATCGCCACAGTGGTTTCCCAGGTGGTTTGACCGAGCTAAAACTCGAAGAGGTTATCGAAAAAGATCCTCGTGTTGCTATCGAGCATGCCGTCAAGGGAATGTTGCCAAAGAACAAATTAGCCGCAGAACGCTTGAAACGGCTACGGGTATTCGATGGCGCAGAACACGCCCATACAGCTCAAAATCCAAAGGAGATTAAATAATGGCAGACAAAAAATACATTTATGGGTTGGGTCGCCGCAAGTCTGCGACTGCTCGGGCTCGTCTTTACAAAGGCAAAGGCGAGATTACCATCAACGATAAGCCGGCTTTGGAATATCTATCCAACAACAAAAGCATGCTAGCCGAGATCACTGATCCACTCGCTCTCGCCGAGAAGCAGGACAAATACGATGTAAGCATCAAGGTTAAAGGTGGCGGTTTGGCTGGCCAAGTTGACGCAATCAAGCTCGCAATCAGCAAAGCCCTAACTACCGAGATGGTCGATCTTCGCCCAATCTTGAAGAAAGCTGGCTTCCTGAAACGCGACCCGCGCGAAAAAGAACGCAAGAAATATGGCCTACGTTCTGCTCGCCGTAAGGAACAATTCAGCAAACGTTAGTCAGACATGCTCCCACGCGCTTTGCAAAATACTATCGAAGCTTTGGGGCATCTCCCAGGCGTAGGCGCTCGCACGGCCGAGCGCTATGCCTGTTTTTTGTTCAATAATAGCCCCCGGGTTGCAGCTGATATTGCCGATAGCTTGACAAATCTACATGACGGGGTAAAAAGCTGTCCTGTGACTTTTGCTCTGATCGATGCCGACGAGGACGTTTCCGAGTTTTATAATAACCCAGAACGCGACAAAACTACCGTCCTGGTGGTCGAGGAACCTCTGGACATCTATGCCATCGAACAGACCAAAGGCTACAAGGGCACATATCATGTACTAGGCGGCGCAGTCAGCCCAATTGATGGCGTGACCGCCGATCAGCTCCATATCAAGGAGCTCCTGGCCCGGGTCGAACCCGATCAAGTCAAAGAAATTATCATTGCGACAAACCCATCGGTCGAAGGGGAATCGACCGCCCTGCTGCTCCAAAAGACCCTAAACGAGCAATACCCCGAAGTGAAGGTCACCCGCCTAGCCAGAGGTCTGCCGCTGGGGGTGGATTTGAGCTACGCCGACCAGATTACCCTTTCTGCCGCCCTCGAAAACCGTACCGACCTGTAATATAATGCTCTGACAGTGGAGGGGATGGTCCCTTTCTGTGCTTTTATTTTGCCCGGGCAGTGATGATCAGGCGATGCGTAGCATCTTGATTAGGCAGAGATTCGCCGGCACATGTCATGAGTATGATTGTATCAGTCGGAGCCTCCGATAGAACTTTTTTCATACTGATATTTTCCTTAGCCAGCACCTCGCGGTACGTAACCTCATACGAACGACTGTCATAAACCAGCTCCTGACCGATCTTTACTTGATCTAGATCGGCAAACACCGTCGAGGAATGCCCGACAATCAGAGTTTTGTTCGGCTCGGAACTATATGAACCGGCAATCATATCGGGGACATTCAGCTGCCGCCCGTTTAGCTCAATCTGCTCAACTGGCGTTTCGAGGCCGATAGAGCTAATCATAAGCTGAGGATAGCTGGCCGCATCTGCCGGAATATTAGGTTGAAACCCAAGATATAGGTATACTGGCAGCGCAACCGTTAGGAACAATACCAAGACGACCTTGATCGTGCGCTCGCCCCAGGAAAATGGGTTCATAGCGCGTGCCACACCCCTAAGCCGCAATTGCAAATTTGATAAATCAAAAACCGAGTTGGCATGACGCCAAAGTTTCTCAAAAAACTCCTTAAACCTCCCAAAAACCTTCATCTACCTCTATTATAGCATAAGGGTGATGCCATGAAGGTGCTTTTGCTTGTAAAATATACAACGCTGCTACGCTTTTTTGCCAGAACTAATAGATTTTTTGCCACTAGCGATGGTTTTTTGGCTCTCGGCGCTCTTGGGCTTGGTAGAGATATAAACCGTCGTGCCAAAACCTACCCGGGATTTCACCTCAACCCGCCCATGACTCAAAGTCGAACAAATCAACGGTGAAAGAATGGTTTCGCTATCGCAAATCACGATATTATCGCCCTGGATCCCGATACTAATCACGCCATGACGCTGTGACTTTTTGAGTATCCGATGCAAATGTTCGTCAAGATGAGCCTGGATCTCATCGGAGTCATGAACCTCGCTATCGGAGCCAGAAATATTCAAATTCAACTCGATTTTTTGACTCTCGGAAAATGGCAAATATTTGTTATAGACGTCACTGACGAGCAGAGATAGGCGTTTCATAACTTAATTATACGAGATATGACTATTCCCGGCAAGATTAGTGCGTATGCAGTGAGGAATAGCATTACCTTCACCCCTCCCGTACTACACAGCGGATGGCAAAACCGAAGCCGCGGTAATTGAGATCCTGAGGGACGACACCCATCGGGACCGTAACCAGGTCGTGACCGTTCGTAGCCGAATAGCTAGCATCCGACCACCAGTAGCCATACGCGGTACGATTGATGATGTTGCCATTGGAACGGCTGAAGTAGCCCGTACGGAGAAAGTTGGGGCCCATAGAGCCCCTAGAACAAGCGTAAAGTTTTTACGCTTGTTCTACCCCAGTAGAGAGGTAAAACCTCTCCTGGGGCTTCTAAATAGCCTAAAACGGCAAAATAGGGCCTGGAAAGGCCTAAAAATAGTAAAAATGGGAGATTTTTTAAGGAAAGTTCAGAGGTATTAACTCTGTTAGAATTTTACTAGTCTTGGAAAAATAAGTTAAAAAACTAACTTTTTCTCAAATACCTCTCAACTTTCTCCGTACGGGCGGCTACCGTAGCAATAGTGGTTGGATTGCTAGCCGTGAAGAAGATGGCATATGGTGGTCTAACACTAACCATAGTAACGATATTAGCTACAACTTATATACGAATCCGATTTGGGGAATTGCATCTCAGAATGGTTACCCTCGCGGACTCGGTTTTGCCATCCGCTGTGTAGTACGGGAGGGGTGAAGGGGGAAGGATTGTCTAGCCTCTGGCATACGCCGACGGCCCATATTTTGTAGTCAGACGTAATTTCGGTGTGGTCTTTCAATGTCCAAAACGAACTTGGCTATTCCTGTACGCTCAGAAGATGCCCCGGAATGAAACAAATAGCCCATCATCAATACGTCGAGAATATCTGTGACCAGTATGTCTTATACGGCAAATTCGGATCAAAGACAAAACCCACCGACAGATACTTAAAGCTCGGATCCAAGATATTTTTCTTATGCTCAGGAGAATTCATCCAGCCACGCATCGTCGTTTCCGGGGAAACTGCAAGACCGCCAGCATTAAGGTTTTCGCCGCTGCGGCCACCAGAAGCCGGAATTGGGCAAGCCGTCGACCATTCCGAGCCGTCTGGGCGTTGATGTGCATAAAGTTTCATGATTTCGCTCGCCCGCGTATTGGCCGCCGCAGCACAAGTTGTACCCCAAGCCAGAGCCCCAACGCCGGCTTTGGCACGTTCTTGATTGACTAAGTTCAGGACGTCGCGTTTCCACTGCTCAACTGGTGGGGCAATAACAGTAACCGTGATCTCATCGCGACGCCGGCCGTCATAAGTTCCAGCCGTAATCGTCACCGTACCAGTACCAACAATCACCGGCGTGCGACAAACCGAGCCATCATAGCCTAGCATCGTGCGTGAAGCCGCGAAGCCACGAATCACCGAAGTATTGCTCGTCTGCCAATACATGTCGCCAAGGTTGGTCAACCCACCACCGACACAAATATCACGGTCCGAAGTCTGATAAATTGTCGTTGAGGTTTCGTTCCATAATTGGCCAGCCGGGACTGGCGCTACGCCATTGCTACTCTGCTGCGTAGCACCACTGCTTGACCCACCAGTATTTGCCTCTACCTCCTCAGTTTTAGCGTTATCTGCTACCATGATTGCATCTTGTTCCAGCAACCCCGGAGCCAGCAATTCAGCTTCCGCCAAATTATCAGCAATCACGTCACTCCGCTCAGAAACCACTTGGAGCTCAATCCCACCGTTGAGATTTATGGCCGAAAAAATCATCACGCCGACAATCAAAATCACCACTGCATTCAATGAAAGCAGGATAGTCATTTTGGTCTGGTGCATCATCCTCGCAGTCACGTCTGTACTCCAATCTAAGCCCGAATATGTTTCTCCGAGTCAATCACCGTCGCGACTAGATTAATAATCATTTCTAGCTGGATCAAATCACGATGCTCAAAGCTGGTCTTACCAAGCGGCTTGCCAACAATCAACTGGCCAAAAGTCTTGCCTTTGGCGTTACGAAGCTCCGCTGCCGCTTTCAAACCAAGTTCGTCAAAAGTCTTTTGCACAGTTTTATTTGGCTCTTGCCATACGCCGTGCGCCGTTTGTCGCATATGGATAATTTGCGATAACTCCGCCGAGGTAATACTGAGCGATTTTGAACCATAAAGACGCCCATTAATAATAAAACCGATGTAATCAAAATGTAGATGATCTGCCAAAAATTCCGCCAACTCGCGCAAGTCGATATTATGGCTGGCAAGTCGATTTAATTTTTTTAGTACATATGCCATATTGACTTGTCCAACCGATATCATTGAACGGATTTGAGCATTCAACTCGTTTAGAACCGGCATTAGCAACAGTACGATTATAATCATTAAGAAGTTTAGCACTAGGATCGAAGCTGATGGATTAGGAATTTTGAATAGTGCCGTAAATACAATATAGAACAGTAGCATATAAATGACTGCCCCGACACTAAGTAGCACCCCGTAGGCAAAAATCTGCATCCAACGTGTCGAAATCGAAATCATATGATATTTGATTGTTGCATAAAAGAAGGCAATCATAACCAAGGAAAGTAGTAATGGTCCGACCCAAATCAAGCTATAATTAAACGGCGGGATCAACAAGTCAAACACAATCGCCAAAACGCCAGCAATCAGCAAACCGAAAAAGAGAATTTGGTTACCCTTACGGATGTTTTTGGTTCGTGCGCGCTTGGCATTTTGGTATTGATAATAAATGAAGGACGTGTTGTTGATTATATAAAACACACAATATGATATATAGTACCATTCCAATTTCAGCTGTACTGAATTCCCCACAACGCTATCCAACGTATAGCCACTATATAATAAATTTTGATCATACAAAAAAGTGCAAGCCAAAAACACTCCGAGTAACATACAAAAGATGGTGATGACTTTGCCGGACTTATGTCGCCAAGCTGCATAGCCTAGCACCGACACTGCCATCAAAATCGAACCAAGATAGATACAATAAATTGAGAAGATCGCAGCATTATCCGCCCCGGGCGCCAACACAGAAAACATCCCAATCCCGGTCGTCCAAATTGCGCAACCAATCGTCGTCACAAAAAACCATGCCCCGCGACCACGATCACTTCGCGATGAACCGACTAGCGAGATAAAGCCCGTCAACAAACAGAGCACTGCTGTCGCAATAAGCAAAATCGAAATTAAACTCACTTAACCTCCTTTGTATGTTTCAATAAATTATAGCATATCCACCTTGCAAAAGGCAACCCCTCCGAAGAGGGGTAAAGGGGGCGATTTTATCTAACCGGCAATTTATTCACTTCTGCGTAGGCAGAACAGAACCGTCGTCGGGCGTGGATTGCGCGAACAAATTTGATACTCCATTGTCAGACCCAAGCTGTTGCAGATTTTTTGCATTCTCCGAACTGCGCTTTTGGCTGACCAATCCGGAAACAAATCCGAAACCCAACCCATGCATAGTGCGCACCGTATCAACGAAATTTCAAATACTTGCAAATCGCAGAGAATCATGCCATCATCTGCCATCGCTTTCATCAAAGTTGCAAGCATTTGTCTTGTCTTTCCCCCAAAGCGGTAGTACGACAGCACTCCCTGAATATTCACGATTTTAAATTTTTTTGCGTTTTCTGCCAGCTCACACGTCTCGCTAATATCCGCGATCGTGTAAGTTGTATTGCAACGCGGTATCGTGACAGTCTTATTGTCAATCCGTCTTATGGATGGAAAAACTAGTTTCAAATTTTCCAAATTGCGCTCATCCAAATCAATCGCGGTGACCTTGATTTTGCCACTTTTGCCGCTATTTTTTTTGCGAATAGGTAATCGATTTGGGATACGCAAAAACGAGCATAATCCTGCACCACAAGACAATACCTCCATATCGCCGGAGCCTTGTTTTTTTAGAGCGCTACTGATCCACTTACGCTCAAAAGCAATTCGCTCTCTGATATCAACGCCAATCGGCTCATGAATTGCATAAAAAATCGCCATATCATCATAGGGAATATCCACAAAATCTCCCGCAAGATCAAAAGCCTTGCCGTTAAAGACTTCGAGTGACACCGCCTGTGATCCAGCCAAAATATATGGATAAATTATTTTTGACCGGCAACCGTGGTCCAACATCAATTTTGTCATCCCACGATTATTACGCAACATTTTGCGCATTGTCGGCCATCCGGCATCAAGCCCAGCTACATCACATTTAAGTTGCCCAGGATCAGTATCAACTTCAAGCAAATATTCGTGCAAGCGTTGATAGACAAGATTAACTTTCCGCCAAGGCGTTTTGAAGATCTTTGATACAGCAGTGGATAAAATAAAACGCAATGAATCTCGCCAAACTTTCTTTGGATGAAAACCATAACCTTCCATTGCTCGCTCTGGCGATAACTGTGCAGTCGTAAAATTTTTCGTTTTCCTATTCAATAAACTCACCTCCTCTTTTAATGTTCTCTTCTGCACCACCTATGCAATCGATGCATTAGGCCAATTATAGCACACCTTGCGCACTTGACACTTACTAGTACGCAGATTATTATTATACATAAGCATATAGCAAAGGATAGAGAATGACAATCAATAAAACCACGCAAAAACTCTGGAAGCATCGCATCTGCACGGTTTCACGCACTATCGCCTGCATATCTTTTTTAGTTCTGACTATTATTGGAGTGTCATCTTTGGTCCGGGCTATGTCGCTCGAAAACATCGCCAACGAAAATGGTATCCCGAGCAGTTGGAACGCCGCCTCGACTAGCTTGCCAGACACCATTACTGTGCCGATCACTTACTGGGACCAGCGCGAGGATGCCTGCTGGGCCGATGGCGTCGAGAGAGGATGGAACGAGACCGTCGCCATGAACGACGCCGATTTAATCAACTTACTTACACCAAATCGTCAGTTTGAGTGGTCGCATTGCGTGGTCTATGCTTCACGCTATCCAAAACAACTCCAACTCGGCATGGTCAAGGAAACTCTTGGTGCCGATGGTCTACCGGTACCAGCCTTCACAAGCTCGACCGAGGCTTACGCCAGCGGTCTAAACCCGCTCAGCATGAACGTCACTGGTCATGATCCAGTCGCCCCTGGTGATAACTTCTACAAATGGTTCCACGAAGTTGCTGGTCAGTCCTACGAAGTAAAAAATCAGACTATCACCTTCAACCGCATTAGCGAGAATCGTTATCAATTCAACAATCACGGGCAATTCCCAATTGATCACGTCCGTTTTTCGGATAGTGATTGGGCTACCTCCACCGGGCATAATTTCCACTTCACCGCGCATATGAATTTTGCAACTAAAATCGCCACTACTGGCACTGAACGGTTTGATTTTACTGGCGACGACGATGTTTGGGTGTTCCTAAACGGACACCTCGTAATCGACCTTGGTGGATTACATGAAGCGCTGAACGGGTATTTCATTGTTAACCAAGATGGGTCGGTTACGAGTTCCGTCACCGATTCCGATGGCACAGTGCACACGAAAACCCACAACATTGGTATCAAATCTGGCGATGTAGTCAATCTCGACTTCTTCTATGCCGAGCGCAGCACCACCGAGTCAAACACAATGATCACCATCTCAAACATGAACTGGCCAATCTCAGCCGATAGTAATCTTGACGGTAAAAATCTCGGCAAAATCGAAGGCAAAAACAGCAACTTGATTGAGTACACTGCCAGCATCCACAACCGTGACCCTAAAAATCCATTGCAACTTAGGCGTCTTGCAGCCTACATTAAGGATACCGCCAAAACTGAAAATGGTGTCACAACCAAAGATGGTTATATCCCGCTCAGCCTTGATACACTTTACTACACCACCACACCAAACGATAACAATTCTTGGCAGCAAGTAGCAATTAGCGCGCCCAGAAATAGCGAGACCGGGTTTGCCCTCGAAACGCCAATCAATCTAGCCCCTGATGGCCAAGCTGGTTGCGAAGTTTACTTCCGCTATTATGCCGAAACAACCGATCTAGTAGGGAATATTGATGCCCAAATCAATTATTATACAACTCTCGATGGCGATAGCGGAATCACCTATGATACTACAAAAATTCCTTACGAAACCGAGCAGGCACCAGAGCCATTGACGCCCAGCACCGTCACAGTTCATTATTACTATGAGAAAGACGACCCCGATACCGAGGACGTGGAGGCTTCCGCGCCGGTGACCGAGACACATTACGAAGGTGAGAATTTTGAGATTACATCCCCAGAAATCGAGGGTTACACGCCAAACGTTACAACGATTTCTGGCACGATGGCGAAAGAAGACCTCGAATATGTAGTGCGCTACTCCAAGACTCCGGTTGAGCAGCCCGAAGAAAAGGCTTATAAGCTGACTATCCGCTACCTCTATGAGGATGATACTGAGGCTGCCCCTGATTATATAGAAGTCAATCTAAAAACCGGCGCCAGCTATGAGGTCAAATCACCCGAGGTTGGTGGCTTCACACCAAACGAGGCCGTTGTGACCGGGGAAATTGCCGAGCAAGATGTGGAGATTATTGTTCGATATACCAAGACGCCTGACGCCGAGCCAGTTACTCCCCCAGCTCAACCAGAGCAACCCACCCCCACCCCGGAAATCCCCATAATCCGCAGTGATGATACCTTGGATAGCGGTTTGCTGTTCTTGTCACCGCTCGGCGTTGTCGCCTATGTTCCGAATACCGGTGTAGTCAGCTCGGCGATTGTTCCTATGTTCGAGCAATACTTTGCCGAGGTTATCCTTTCCCAGGCTTTCGTGATGGCGGTTCTAGCGATTTTCGCAATCTCCTTTGCAATCTATTTCTCACTGCGCCGCTATCTTAGCCTCAATACCGTGACCCGTCATACTAGCAAACGGTCTCACTATGCGACTGCCAAAACAAGCAAGCGCGCTAGCAGGAAAACAGCTAAAAAGGCGACTGGAAAGGTAGCCAACGCGGCTAGGGTGGCAGCAAAACCGTCCACCTCGGCCAAGCGCAGTAGCAAAGCTACCCGCCAAGCGAAGAAAACTGGGTCCAAGAGCGCCAAATAACCCCCGCAAACACACCATTTATTGAGATTTTTGTCTTTTATTGTTTTTACTATTGACTTTTTCCGCCATGTGTGCTATAATGGAGGTATGTGGCTTATCTGTACCATAGCGGTATAGTAGCCCATGCACATAGAAGGAGGTGCTTATTATGGCACAATATAAGGAAACAGATGCTCAGAAGACCGCTGTGGCTCCGGACTCCGTTGGAGCCACAGCAACAACCGGTACTGCTAGCGATGCAGACGTTTCTGCGGCGCTTGATGCCGTCATGAACGGCAAAGGCGCCAAGGGCACTGAGGATGATTCTCACGAGGAATCACAGACCGAAGCAGAAATCGAAGCTGCTCAGACCGAGGAGAGAACCGAAGACACCCAGGCTGAGGTTGGGCCCGAAGCTAAGGACGAAAGCGGATCAGTAGCTGCTGAGGAAGATTTCACCGCTGAAACACCAGAGGCATCGGTGAAGAGGCGTGTGAATCGTATCTACGGATGCATCGTCAGACCGTCTGATGGCATGTATCTCACCGAAGCGAAAGTGGCTATGGCGTGGAAGGAATTTAGTAATATGAATTCCGACGCCCGGATAATCCGTCTAACGGCACAGACCGTCGATCCGTCATCAGAGGAAAGAGTAGGCGCACCGGTAGAAATTGAGATTATCCCAAACGATATCACTCACGGAAGTGTTCCGGGGAGAACAATCGGTTTTTCAGGGTACCTGGCGAACAAAGCCTCCATCCCTAACTGGGAGAATGGCGGGGTGAATCCGCAGGACACCGTTGGCTGGAATGAAGACCATATCTGGATATCAGTTGTTTTTGACACATATGACCAGGTTGGTCGGATTGATAGCTATGCCAATAGTATCAGCGGCTATAAACTTGCGACCGTCAAACCGTCAACGGCACTCAATCTGAGCCCCTTACCTACCACCGTATTTTGACCCATAATATTAATTATATGGGTTAGAGGTGGTATGGCCATACCACCTCTAACCCCCTGCATTGCAGGGGGTATTTTTATGCCAACACCCAACGGTTTAACCCCATCGCCACAATCCTACCTTTTACTTCCAACATCGTCAGGCCACAATTGAGATCACTCACAGATAGCCCAGAGCTACGCAAAATCTCGTCGCCCTCGGTCATACCAGCGCACAGTGCACGCAATATGGCTGTTTCCACCTCCGAATCCCCCATTATCGTTGCCTGGGCTTGCTTTTTACGACGTTTTTTGGCGCGCGGGAACAGGGAATCTAGCACGTCATCCACCCCAGTGTAGACCTGCGCGCCACTTTTTGCCAGGAGTTTATTGCAACCCATCGACGACGGGCGTAGGACATCTCCGGGCACTGCAAAAATCTCTCGCCCCTGTTCCAGAGCATGTGCCGCCGTGTTAAGTGAGCCACTACGTTCCGCTGCCTCGACTATCACTACCACATCCGCCAGCCCGGAAATCAACCGATTCCGCCGCAAGAAGCAGAGCTGACACTCTCGTCTAGAATCGAATTTTGTTCCTGGTGGCACTTCGCTCACGACTACTCCTGATTTCTGGACAATTTCCTCCGCTAGGCCAGTATGGCCGCTTGGATAGATATCGTCTATTGCCGTTCCCAGCACCGCGACCGTAATCCCTCCGGCTGCCAGGGCGCCACGGTGCGCGATACTATCAATCCCATAGGCCAGTCCAGAAACCACAATTGCGCCGCGCTCGGCCGCCGCAAAAGCCAGATCATAAGCAATTTTTTTGCCATAGTCAGACGGCTTCCTAGTGCCAACAATCGCAACAGTTTTGGGCCGATTTTGGGGCATTTTTCCATAAAAATACAACATTTTAGGCACAAGCGCAATATCACATAACACCTCTGTAAAATCGGCCTCCTGAGGTCGAATCTCGTTGTTTTTTGAAAGAAAATGTGAAAAAAGTGTTGACATTTATTACCTCGTGTGCTATAATGCTTATTAGTTAGAGTTAATTTATGCATTGCTCCGACTGTACCTAAATAAATCATAATTTATTGCTTTGGAGTTTTGCTTCATTGTAATTAAATTGCGTGCTTTTGAACCCCTAGGATTTGTAGTTTCTTTAAGGCTACGAATTATAAGTATTACCTCCACTTTTAGGGCTCTTCGAGAGCATAGCAATCCCTATAACCGGCGGGCCCCGTGTTTGTGTGAGGTGGGTCACGCTTCCGGGCTTCCGGAGTCGAACGACGATGCGTTGTAGGGCCAAATAGCCCTAGGTGATGCCCACCCTTACCTAGGGCTTTTTGGTGTCCAAAATTTGGTCGACTATCTTGGTGGGCGGAAAAAGAGTGGTAGGTCAGATCTTCCGCCTTAGGACTAGATTATCACTCGTTTTTCTGAAAATCAAGCACCTTTCACCCTTGTTATACCAAGAATAATGTCGGTCCCCCTCCTTAGTATATAGCAAATTTTGATACAACTACAAGCGTAAGCAAATAAAAAACATAGACGACCTCTATGAGGAATTGCTAGGTATTATCGCATTATTATGTGTTGTAACTTTGACAACTTTACGCTTGTTCTAGGGGCTTTATGAGCCCCAATATTTTCTCTGTGATTAGTAATGAATAAAGTAGTAGCCCCACCCCATAACCCTAAGTCCCAGCTAGACAAAGGGCTAGGGGGTGAGGATATTACTACTTCAAAATTAGCTTCACATTATGCTTGACAAAATATGATATGATAGAAATATGCCAAAAAATCTAGTTATAGTCGAGTCCCCAGCCAAAGCCCATACAATTGAGAAATATTTGGGTAAAGATTATCAAGTTATGGCCTCTGTTGGTCATATCCGGCAAGATACAAAAGTTGATAAAGACACTTTTGACGTCACCTACGAGATCGACCCTGGGCACGCCGAAATTATTTCTAAACTCAAAAAAGCTGCCGCTAAGGCCGACGCGATCTGGCTAGCAACTGATGAAGACCGCGAGGGAGAAGCGATTTCTTGGCATCTGCTGGAAGTCCTAAAACTGCCGAAGAGCACCAATCGGATCACTTTTCACGAAATTACCAAGCCGGCACTCGAAAATGCAATTCTGCACCCGCGTAAAGTCGATATGGATATGGTTCATTCGCAGCAAGCGCGCCAAACCCTTGATATGCTGGTGGGCTACGACCTATCTGGTGTGGTACGTCGCAAAGTTCCTGGGGCAATTTCCGCTGGACGCGTGCAAAGTCCAGCGCTGAGATTAGTCGTTGAAAAAGAGCGTGAAATTGAAAAATTCGAGTCGGGAGCCAAGTTTAAAGTCACAGGGAAGTTCCTCACCAAAGATAAGAATGAACTTGATGTAACCTTGAATGAAACTTTTGAAACCGAGAAAAAAGCCACTAATTACCTCGAAAAAGTTACTGGGGCGGATTTTGAGGTAGCCGACATCACGACTTCGCCCGGCACAAGGCGACCAGCTCCACCATTTACCACTGCCTCTATGCAAATTGAGGCCAACTCTAAGCTCGGTTTTTCTACCCGTACGACGATGTCGGCCGCGCAATCACTCTATCAGGCTGGCTTAATCACTTATCACCGAACCGATAGCCTGAATCTTTCAAAGCAGGCTATCGCCATGTGCGCAAGTTATATTGAGAAGAAATATGGTAAAGAGTATCTAAAAGTACGTAATTTCAAGACTAAGGCGGCTGGCGCCCAGGAAGCTCACGAGGCAATCCGCCCGACTCACATCGACCAAGAGATCGCCGGAAAAACCGACTATGAGAAGCGGCTTTATAAGTTGATCCGCAATCGGACTCTGGCTACCCAGATGGCTGAGGCAAAGATTGAGAAAACCGTTGTAAAAATTACAACACCTGCGGCAAAGCCAATTTTTGAGGCAAAAGGCGAAGTAATTATCTTTGACGGTTTCCTTAGAGCTACCGGGAGAATGAAGGAAGACGAACTGCCAAAACTCGCAGTTGGAGATAAGCTAAAATCAGAAAAAATCGTCGCGAGACAAAGCTTCTCCAAGCCACCAGCCCGCTACACCGAGGGTTCTCTCGTCAAGAAACTCGAAGAACTAGGGATTGGTCGCCCATCGACTTATGCTTCGATTATGTCGGCAATCCAAGCTCGCGGTTATGTCGAAAAAGGTGAATCCGAGGGCGAGCCGCGCGAAGTAATCCAGCTAACGCTCGCAAAAAAGCAGGTCAAGCGCGAAATTGTCACCGAAAAAACCGGCTCAACAAAAGGTAAACTAATTCCGACCCCAATTGGCGAACTTTTGGCTGGGTTTTTGACCGATAATTTCGAGAATATTGTTGATTATAAGTTTACCGCCAACATTGAGGAAGATCTCGACAAAATTGCCGATCATAAACTGGAACGCGTGGAGATGTTGCGCAATTTTTATGGGCCGTTCTCGAAGGAAGTGGCAAAATCCGACGACGCTGCACGTTATAATAATGCGCGCGAGCTGGGGAAGGATACCGAGGGTCGGCCAATTTATGCCAAAATTGGCAAAAACGGTGGATTTATCCAGGTGGGGGATAATGAGAAAACTTCTGGAGAAAAGCCACGTTTTGCGCCTCTCCCGCAAGGAAAAACTGTCAAAACCGTCACACTCAAAGACGCTTTGAAGCAACTTGAACTCCCAGCACTTCCAAGAATGCTCGGTCAAGCCAAAGATGGTGCAGAGATTGTCGCCGCTGATGGACCATTTGGACCGTATCTAAAAGCCGGCAAATATAACATCCCTATCAAGGATTACGATCCGTATAAAATCGATCTCAAAACTGCCGAGAAGCTTTATCAGGAAAAGTTAGACTCGATTATCGCCGATTGGGATGAAATTATGATTATCAACGGTGCTTACGGCCCATATATCAAGGGACCGGGGCGTTTTAATAACGTCCGGATCGATAAAGATCAAGATCCAAAGAAGATCACGCTTGAACAAGCCAAGGAAATGCTGGCAAATAAGCCTAAACGCCGCGGACGCTTCGCTAATAAAACCGCCAAAAAATCTACGAAAAAATCAACCGCCACGAAAAAGGCGAAAAAGTAGCCAAGATTACGCTTGTATTTTGATTTTACTTCCTTTATAATAAAACCAGTTAAGGAGGAAAATGAAGAAATATTTTGTTGGTTTGGTTGTAGCAGCCTTAGCACTAGCTGGAATTAGCTGTACGACAGTGTGGGCAGAAGATGGAGAAGAACAATCTAGCGAGGTTGTCGGTAATTCTTTGCGCATGACGCCGATTGGCGTACGCTTACGTCTCACCGCTGGCGAAACTTTGCAAGGCGACATGAAGGCTTGCCAAACCTCCGTGACCGATAGTTGTTCAGTCGAGGTTACAAACGTTGGTAGCCAAAAATTCAATTACAAAGTAACCTTCACTCCGTACTCTGTCGTCGATAGCGCTAATAATGCGCAATTCACCGAGGGCCAAAACGCCAACTACACCCAGATTGCACGCTGGCTGCAAGTCCGGGATAAAGACGGTGTCTACAAAGACGAGGCAACTTTCACAATTAATCCTGGCGAAACTCAAAAGATTTATTATCGTATCCAAGTCCCAGAAGATATCCCAGGCGGCTCACAGTACGCGGTACTCTGGGCAGAAATTCAGAACGAAAACGCAAATGCCGGCGGTATCCAGACGGCAGGACAGGTTGGCTCCACGATTATCGGTCGGTCAACCGGCGAGTCAAACGAAGTCGCAGAACTTTCCGACGTCAAAATGAGCCGTTTTGCACTTGGTGGCGAGCTCAAAGCTAGTGCAAAAGTCAAAAATGCCGGCAATACCGATTTTGATATCACTTATACCTATACCGCCAACACTTTACTAGGGCGGGAAGCATTCAAGAAGACCGAGCAGACTTTGGCTTTCCCGGGTATCGAATACGAACCAAGTATCACATGGAGTGAAGCCCCAATGCTAGGCATCCTGCACACCGAGTTCACGATTACAGCCGCCGATAAATCTGAAACGATTCGCCACATCGTTATTATCATGCCACTTTTTGCCATTATTTTATTACTTTTATTGTTGACAGTCGTAATTACGTGGATTATAATCATAATCAGGAAGCGCAAAGAGCGTAAAGCTCGCAAGCTGGTCTAGCGCAAAATCAGTTTTCGAGCCGCCATAATACTATTGCGAGTAGTATTCTGCGAGATGGCAAGCTCAAGCTGTTTCAAAACAAAAATATAAAAAGAAAGAGTGTGAGTATGAAACAAAGAAAGAAACAACTTTTAGGCGTATTGGGCTTGATTGGTGTCATGATAATGACTGCGGTCGCGTACGCTCTGCCAACCTATGCAGTAAGTAGTGATAGCGCTGAGACCACGGTACGTTTGACTGTAACTGGTCCAGGGCATTCGCTAACAATCATGTCGCCGCAAGATGGTGAAACAATTGCCGTAAATACCGCCAATGGGAACGTTGTTTTAACGGCAAAAGCCAACCAAGAGCATCTAAGCAAAATTCATTATCTTATGACTTGTGTTGATGACGCCGGCAATCAAACCAAGGCTGAAGCCGAATCAAATATCACTGAGCCGACTGGTAGTGACGAAGCAACTTTGACTATGCCGGCTAGTGCCAGCAATAGCGATTGTACTTTGAAGGCACGCGGCTTCGACGACAAAGGCGCCGAAGTAGCAAGTGATCAAGTCAATTTTAGCTTCCGCGCAATGAGCGTCGCTTTCACTGGCAAATATGACGAATTTGGCAATCCAGAAGTCACGCTAGTTGTTACGAATGGAGTTGACCATGTAGTTCTACAAGTTCACGACAAGCAAGGTAGTCCAATCTTCGTGAACGCCAACGGCGACTCTGAGGCTATCGAAATTACTAATGACAAATTTACGGTGCTTGATAACGGCAATCTCAGCTATACTATGTATCTACCAATGAATAAATATCACGCTCCGGTTGGCTCATATGACCTAGTTTCAGTTGCCTACGGCAATGATGGTTCGGTTATGTCGATGAATGTCAACGATTTCTATTATGATCCGGGAGCAGCTGGCGTACCAAGCACCGGTTCGATTATCAAGGATCTCAACATCTCTCGCGCCGATTTCATCTTGACTGGCATGGTAATGTTTACCGCGGTATCCGGTTTTGCACTCTACCTGATTTTCCGCAAACGTCGCCAAGCCTAATAAAATATAAATTTTAAACGATAAGACCCTCCAGGCGAGGGTCTTATTAGAATATATAGAAGCTACGCCTTACTCCAAAATTCGTGCTCGCTCTGTAATCAGTTCGTCCTTGAAACCCTGCACTACATTGCTAACGATTTCCCGGAAGTTCGGGACATTAATTTTGAGCCAAGCTGCGGCCTGGCCACCTTCGTCGATTTCCTCAAAATCACGTAGCTGCTGCTCGCTTAGCTCCTGGCTGACCGCATGACCAACCCGGACTTCTAGCTCTTCCTCCGCATGATCCATAAATGCCTGCCGTTCATCATCCGGCATTTCACCTAGGCCCACTTCTTTCATAAAAACATCATCTATCCGCATACACCTCCTTTTACTTTATTATAGCATAAACACTAGCGATATGCCGGCTTATTTTGCGTAACCATTCAGAAAACCAGCAGCGTCCATAGCGCGCTTGCCCTCCGGCTGCAACCGCAAAATTTCCACTAGCCCACCGTCCTGGCAGGCTAAAAAGAGACGTTTCTTAGTATATAATATATTATTATCGGTCTTTTTTGCCCCGGTAGCTACATTCCCCGGCTCGGCTACTAATTTTGATGCCAGAATAATACATTTTTTGCCAAAAAACTGATATTTTGGTTTTGGAAACCCCTGGAATGCGATAATCTGGCGCTCGATTTTCCAAGCTGGGAACAAATCTGGCCGCAACTCAGAATCGCTCGATTTTGCAAATTTTTCCGTATAGGTAGCGTCCGCGTCATCCTGCGGAGTTGGAGTCCGGCCGCGGATATCCATCAAATGCTCCACAATCCAGTTAGCACCACGCTCAGCTAAGCCTTGGTAAATTGCCGTCTTTTCTAGTTGGAGCTCAGCAATTTGCTCCTGGTGATAAATTGGGCCCGCGTCCATAGCTGGTGCAAGTTTCATAATCGAATATCCAAACTCGTTATCTCCGGCCAGAATAGCCGATTCGATTGGAGAAGCTCCCCGATATTTTGGTAGCAGGGAAGGATGGAGATTCAGAATTCCTTCGGGCTCAAATAAATCCAGAAGTGATCCAGGAACCATTACCCCAAACGAAGCCAGAACCGCAAAGGCATTTGGGTGCTGTTTTTTTTGCTCCGCCACTTTGGCAAGGTCTGCTTTATCGCGAGCATGAAAGATAATCTCGGTCTTTTCCGCCAAAATCGGCCAGGCATAATCCGCCAACAACCCATTTCCTAAGAAAATTACCTGCGGCTTGCTCATACTTCGTCCGGGAAAAGATTTTTATTGTCTTTGATCTCGCTGTCGTAATCAATTGGTACGAGATTCCCATGCTCATCAAGGCGATAAAAAGCATCCTTGTCGTCCTTAATATGGTCAATAAATAATATGCCATCAAGATGCTCGATTTCGTGCATAAGCGTCCGCGCGAGGTAGCCCGTAGCTTTCACGCGCACTTCATGACCGTCTTCGAGTAGAGCCTTAATTTTTACCTTTGATGGCCGCTCGACCATGCCATAGATTTCTGGCACCGAAAGACAGCCCTCTTGTTCCTTGGATGGGCGACCCTCAGTCCGGATTACCTCCGGATTGATCAGTGCGGTGAAGTTATTATTCTCTTTGTCGTCAAGGTCGTCGCGCACAATGATAATTCGCCGATTCTCGCCAATTTGCGGCGCTGCCATTGCCGCCGAAAGTTCATATGGATGTTCATTCTCCCAATCACGTGACAATTTGACCATATCAGCAATAATCTGATGAACTTCATCATCAATTTCGCGCACTTTGGCCGACTTTTGCCGGAGACGCGGATCCGGCGTAGTTATTATTTCTCGCATATTTATTATTCTACCAGAAAGCTTTGTCGCCGTCAAGCAAGCATAGGCATAATACGCATCTTTCATAGAAAAACGGGCTTTCACCCGTCTTTCTTGCTGATGCGCGCCCACCCTGGGGCACAAGCTTTTTGTTTTAATCCGCTGTTTGTTTTAGTTTCGTCTCCACACTCCACTTTTCAGTGGAACCCCGTGAAGCGTATCAGCTTATGTCTATAATAAGGTATAAGCGTATTAGATGTCAAGGCTTTTCTATAAATGTTGTAAAAGTTACAACATTTATAATTTATATTATTTCTGGGCGTCAAAGGAGTGTTTTAGTCATCCTTAGCACCCCAAAAAACCGATATTACCGCATTCTTGCCAGTATTGAAAATTAGATAAAAACACCATATTCTAGCATATTTAGCAATTTTAGCACAAAAATTTATTGACATTTCCGGGAGTCTGTGCTATAATGGAGAGATAGACTCATAAATTTTATATGAGAGTAGTTTACACAGACATTCTCCATACCCAAAAGGAGGTGATAATATGGAGAAAACCTACACAGAACTGTTAAAAATACCGTACCAAAATCTGGTCAACCGGATCGTCATTGGCGTACGGGGAAAAGCTACCACGATCGACGAATTAGCAAAAAGCAGATGCGGCGCTATTCGAATAACAATGGTACCATTATCAAGCCTCTGCGAGGCTTGGCTGGGTGGCAAACTGAGTGACTTCGGCGAACGCCTTGAAGTCAACACGCACGATGTTTGTGAAAGAGAGTTTGTCTATCCGCTTTTTCCGGGCGGATCCCACACGATGCAGTACACCTGCGAAGACGGCCATATTGAACCGGTCAATTGCTATGCTTATTCGGCCTTGAAGGTGGCTTATGCGTCTTGGAAACGCAAATTTGATAAGTGGGTAGACGACAACGACATCCCCGAGAATCTGGCTGATCATGAATTTCATGTGCAGACCCAGTTCTTTGCAGCCGATAATGGTTATTCGCTGGACGAAGGAGTCGTTTACACAACGACGCAGCTGAATGATCAGGAGTTTCTGCGACTTTATGTCACAGTATCTGGTGCCCAGACAGGCAAGGTGGACATGGATTGCGCCGTCGAAGGCATGCGTATGGGACAGGAGTTTTTCGAGAAGATAGATAGTAATATCGAATTTGAACTGGACGAGCAATTGAATTTTCTCTGCATCCCCGAGTATTAATGACAAAACTAGTAGGGAAGGCCTGGGGCGACGACGCTCTGGGTCTTTTTAATGTTTAGCTATCGTAAAAGCCTCTCAACTTTCTCCGTACGGGCTGCTACCGTCGTTCCAATGGCAACATCTACGCTCATACCGCGGATGGCGACTGGTGGTCGGATGCTAGCTATTCGGCTACGTACGGTCACACCCTGTATACGAACGCGATGTACGTCGACCCTCAGTATAACTTTTACCGTGGTTACGGTTTTGCCATCCGCTGTGCAGTACGGGAGGGGTGAAGGAGGAGGGATTGTCTAGCCTCTGGCATATGCCGACGGCCTATATCTTGCAGTCAGATATAATCTCAGTGTAGTCTTTCAATGCCAGAAGCTAGACAATCCCTCCTCTCACTGACTATATGTTCAAAAAGAACCTGGTTAACCCTATATTGTGGAAGTATCTGAAAATGAAGTAAGAACCCCAACCCCTAGCCCTTCTTGAATATAATGAAATTTAGACCCGATTTGTTTGTTGTAGAGAATAACAACAAACAGTTGTTCCATAAGCAAAGTGCGTCTTGTTGTATTCTTTACTAACAAACAAGTCCTATTCAAGAAAGGTTGGGGAATTAAGCTCCTTACTTATTCTCAATGCTCTGATACGAGATAGCAAAAAACAGACAGAAGCGTGGATAAATATCCGCATTTCTGTCTGGCTGGACCGGCAGGATTCGAACCTGCGAATGCTGGGACCAAAACCCAGTGCCTTACCACTTGGCGACGGTCCAATATGGCTATTGTAGCATAACTCCGCTTATTTGTCACTTGTTAGCTTCGCGAAGCTTCGGCCATTCCTCGATAATAACCTTAATGCAGCCCGCAATCGGAATTGCGATAATTGCGCCAACCAACCCAAACATATACATACCAATAATAATCGCTGTCAAAATCAAGGCGCTCGGCAGGTTCAGAGCATTACCCTGGATTTTGGGGGCAATCAGATTATTCTCGATCTGGGCGTATATAATATAGAACACTAGGAAAATAATACCGGCCACTGGCGAGCTAAACATCAGCAGAAGTGTGATCAAGCCACAGCTGATGATCGGACCAAACATCGGAATAAGATAAAGCACCATTGCCACCAGACCCATCGGCGCAGCTAACCCGCTCGAAAATCCGAAAATAAACGACAGCAGCAGCACTGCAAAGCCGACCACTAAACCATCCAGCACGGCGATCGTTACTTGCTTTGATACATAAGTTGCGATTACCTCGCCAACCCGGGTCGTCAAGTGCTGGTAGGCACGGACCGGTGCATCTTTGCTCCGCTCCGACATCAAATCCCAAAAACTACGCAAAATGCTTGGACCCTCGATTGCAAAAAGTAGAGTCAGAACCAAAATCAATACAACCCCAGTCAATAGTTGTGAGATCGTGCCAATACCAGCGAAGACCAAATTGCTAAAATTCTGCAAAAAATGCAATGAGAACGACTCGACTGCGCTGAGAATTTGGCCCTGCAGATCACTGATGCCGAGCTCGTCGCCAAGCTCGTTCACGCCGGCCCAGCCGCCAAAAGTACTTTCAAAAGTTTCCGGCAGCTGCCCCACAAAGCGCACAGTTTCGTCGATAACGACTGGCGCCGCAATAGAAACCACCAAGCAAATTACCAGAATAATGGATGTATACGCCAGCACCGAGGCAGCCGTCGAGTTCTCTTTTTTTAGCAACTTTTTGATCTTGTCGGCAAGCGGCTGGATCGCAATAGCAAGAAAAATCGCAATCCCCACAATAATCAGACCCGTCCTTGCTTTCCATAAGAACAAGCCTAACAAACCGAAAAACAAGATTACTAGCCAAAAACGGACAAAAGTTTTGGTATCAACTTCAATCAATTGCTTACTCATACTTTTATTATAGCATGCTAAGCGTGGTTGTTGCCGTAATAATTCTGCAAGAATTCGGTGCGAAACTCATCAAAATAATCGCCGAGGATTGCCGCTCGAATTTGCTCGGTCAAGCGAATAATGAAGCGCAAATTATGCATCGAGGCTAACCGATAAAACTTGCGTTTTTGCTCCACATCGCCCGAGCGCCACATGGCCCGAAGCGAGCCAAGCGTCCAGCCCGCCCGACAAGTTGGGCAATCACAGCCAGCATCCAGCGGTTCACCGACATCACGCATCTTGCGTAAATTGATACTGCCGTGCTTCGTATAGATTTTACCGTGCCGAGCTTCGCGAGTTGGCGCGACACAGTCAAAAGTATCCGCGCCCGTCGCTGCACCGACAAAAATATCATCCGGGTGCGAAAGCCCAAGCAGATGCCGCGGTTTATCCATTGGCAATTCCTCGTTACACCAACGCAAAATTTCGCCTAGATCTTCCTTCAAGAACGCTCCACCTAGCCCAAAACCATCAAATTTCTCGCCATCAACACTCATTGCGGCAAGATTACGCGCCGTTTTGCGACGCAAATCTTCCCAGCGCCCGCCTTGGAGCACCGCATAAAGATTTTGCCGATAGCCAAGATCGTCACGGTGCTGCAAATGTTCCGCCAGGCTCCGCTTCGCCCAACGTTCCGTCCGCTCCATCGCCTCAATATTATATTCATAACTATCCGCCAGAGAAGTAAGCTCATCAAACGCCATATGAATATCTGCGCCAATTTGACACTGAATTCGCATTGACTCCTCCGGACCAATAAAATCCGGCTCACCGTCGAACGGATCGATAAAGCTCACGCCTCTTTCCGAGACATGCGCAAGGCGCTCTTTGTGGGCCGTATTCTGTACGTGGCGCTCCTTTTCCATCGAGACAACTTTGCCCAACCCCGAGCCGAGCGACATCACCTGGAACCCACCCGAATCCGTCAAAGTTGGCCCATGCCAAGGCTCAGCATCCTTTGACTCTCCCGGCGTCCACTCCGCCAGTCCTCCTGCCTGGGCGATTTCCGAGGCCTTCCGTCGCAAATGATAACCATTCGATAGCATCGCCTGCGCCGAAACAGCCCGCAAATCTTCACTGCTAAGAAACCGCACCTGACCAGCCGTCCCTACCGCCATAAAAGCCGGGGTCTTGATCTCGCCATGTGCCGTACGGATAGTTCCAGCCCGCCCCAAACCGTTCGGCAGCACCTTTTCAATCTCAAATTCCATATCTAAATATTATAACAGAAAAAGCCCCCTATTTCTAGGAGGCAGAGTGTCCTTTGTAAGCTAAAAAGTACGTTACAGGGAAAATCAATAGTTCCAAAACTAAACCAAGTAGATAAGCAAACACCACTTGACTCAAAAACTCTAAAAACGGTAGCTTGCCATAAAAAGCAATCACTTCAAATACAATTGCATCCACCGCATGAGCGGCGCTAGACGACACAAGCGCCCGCTTCGCAAAAGCAGCGACAAACTTCTGGTCGGTAATCCTTACCGGGATTGGCTCGGCTTGAAGATCTAGCTGCCGCCTCATCTCGGCAAATGGGTTATAGCCGATACTCGTCAGTGGTTGCTTATGGCGAATTGCATCAAAGACGCGATTATTAGCAATCTGCCCCAGCAAAAATGATACAATGCTAGCCAAGAAAACTCGCCCAGCCATTGTCGTCATTGCCTCAAAGCCGCTATTATCCGCACCAGGATACCCTGGCAGGACATACGCAACGCAGAATACTCCCAGCGTCAGCATACCAAAAACCGCCGCCACCAGCGCCACAAAATCAGCTATCTTCTCGCCATAGAACTCGACCAGTAGATCTCCGGTCATATATGACAGCGGGAATATCAACACCCCGGCATCCACCGGAAAAACGCCAAGTTTCCAAATTTTCAAAGCTAATAAGTTAGCTACGATTAGCGACGTCGCTAATCCGGCTGATAGAATTATCAGCCATTTCATTTTCCTGTTTGACAAAAAATCACCTCTTTCTTAAAGAACCTGTTCCCTTAGCCACAAAACACTCTATCTTTCCATTATATCACACATCACCTAAAAAGTCAATATGCAGCCGCCAAAATCGGTCCTTCTACCAATCACCCCTGGGAAAAATTAGCAAACGAGTCTTGACAGTGCCAAAATCGGGGGCTATAATGGTCTGGTGTTTAAACTTTTTCGTTATCTAAAACCTTATGTTATCCAGGTGGTTTTACTGCTAGCTAGTATCGCAACCCAGGCCTGGGCCACATTGGAATTGCCAGCAAAAATGGCCGCGATTATCAATAACGGTATCATGGCTGGCGATATGGAATATATTTGGCATACCGGGCTAATAATGATCGGGCTAACTTTACTAGCTTCGACTTGTGCTTTTTTATCGGGGTTTCTATCGGCACGCATTGGCACGGGCTATTCGCGTGATATTCGTAATGATTTCTTTCGCCAAGTGCTGAGTTTTAGCATCAGCGAAATCGATGATTTTTCGACCGCCTCGCTAATCACTCGCACCACCAACGACATTCAGATTGTCCAGCAGACCATCGTGATGCTACTAAGTATGGCAATCCGCGCGCCAATGATGTGCATTGTTGCACTTACCCAAGCTATCCGCATGGCGCCAAACATGACTTGGATTATCGCGGTAGCAGTGGGAACAATCGTGCTGCTTTCATTAACCATCCTAGGAATTGTAATGCCAAAATTTAACCTGCTCCGCCAGCTCGCTGACCGCATCACCTTGCTCACACGCGAGAATTTGACCGGGCTCCGGGTCATCCGCGCTTTTAACAACGAAACAACCGAGGAGAAAAAATTTACCAAAACTAACCAAGAAAATGCCAAGTGGAGCATCTGGGTTGATGCAATTATGTCTTTGACTAACCCGCTCATCAGCCTAGTCATGAACGGCGTAACTTTGCTTTGTGTTTGGGTAGGGATTTCGCTCATGACCAAAGATTTCAGCTATCTCGGCAATATGACCGCCTTTATGCAATATGCTATCCAGGTCGTGATGTCATTTCTAATCCTCACGATGCTATTTGTGATGCTCCCACGCGCGAATGTTTCGGCCAAACGTATCAACGCTATCCTCGATACGAAACCCAAAATCACTTGGCAACCAGAAACGATCGGCAAGTCAGATCTCCAAGCCAGCGTCGAGTTCCGCAAGGTTGATTTCGCCTACGCCGGGGCCGACGAGAAGGTCCTGCAAAACGTCAGCTTCAAGGCCGAGGCGGGACAAACTACGGCTTTTATTGGCTCGACTGGCTCAGGGAAGTCAACTTTGATTAATCTCGTGCCGCGGTTTTATGAAGCAACTGGCGGAGAAGTTCTTATCAATGGGATCAAATTGCAAAATTATGCCGAAAAAGATCTGATGCGACGGATTGGCTACGTTCCGCAACGCGGCAAATTATTCGCTGGCACCGTGCGAAGTAATATTCTGTTCGGTGTCGATGGATTGGAAAAGGACGAAGCCGACAAACGTATGAAAGAGGCGGCCAAAATCGCTCAGGCAGACGAATTCATTAGCAAACTCGACGACGGCTACGAAGCGCATATCGCCCAGGGTGGAACCAATGTTTCTGGCGGTCAAAGACAGCGTCTCTCGATTGCCCGGGCAATCGCTAAAAAGCCCGATATTTATATTTTTGATGATGCTTTCTCGGCCCTAGATATGAAAACTGACGCCAAGCTACGCGCTGCGCTGGCGCCAGTCACCAAAGATGCCGTGACTTTAATTGTGGCGCAGCGTATCAGCACTATCAAGCACGCCGATCAAATTGTCGTACTCGACCAGGGCAAAGTCGTCGGGATCGGTAATCACCGTGAGTTATTGCAGAACTGCAAAATCTATCGCGAAATCGCAAGATCGCAATTATCAAGTCAAGAATTCGAGAAGGAGCTTCAAAATGCCTAGGTCAATCGGAGCAGTAACAAAACCCAAGAATTTCAAGAAGACTTTCCGCTACTTTGTCTTGATGTTAAAACCATGGTTGGTGCCGGTGATTATAGCCATGCTCCTGGCGGTGGCCGCTACAGTTTGCGGAATTTTTGGGCCCAAAATCCTTGGAAATATGACCAACACCGCAGTCGAGGATTTTCAACGCGTAATTGCCGAAAACGGTGGCAAGCTGCCAGACGCAGAGACCATGGCCGGCTCGCTCAACTGGGGCAAACTGGGCGGTTTTGCTTGGACTCTGATTTTGCTCTATGCAGCTTCGGCAATACTTAGCTACATTGAGGGCGTGATCTTCTCGGTGGTTGCGGCGCACTTTGCCGAACGAGCTCGAACCGAAATTATCGAAAAAATCGCTAAGCTGCCAATCGCTTATTTCGACCAGCACAAAATCGGCGACACCCTTTCGCGCATGAATAACGACGTCGAAATGATGGCTAATTCACTCGCAAATATGCTCACCCAGATTGTTACCAGCGTTACAACCTTAGTCGGTATTTTGATTATGATGTTGACGATTTCGCCACTACTTTCTGTGCTCGCCCTGATTGTCGTGCCACTATCACTAATTGCGATTAGCCTAGTCGCCAAGAAGGCGCAAAAGTTCTTCCGCGCCCAGCAGACTACTCTCGGAAACCTCAATAGCATCATCGAAGAAGATTTTTCTGGCCAGACTTTGATTAAGGCCAATACGCATGAAGCTGCTTCGATTGCTACTTTCGAGAAGACCAACCAAAAACTTTACCAAGCATCCTGGAAAGCGCAGTTTTTGTCGGCTTTGGCTTTTCCAGTCACTAATATCTTCACCAATCTAAACTATGTTCTAATTTGCGTCATCGGTGGGCGAATGGTGATTGATGGCAAAATGCTAATCGGTAGCGTCCAGGCTTTTATTCAATATATTAGCCAATTCAACCGCCCTATCACCGAAGTTTCACAAATCACCGCAAATATTCAGCAAACTTTTGCGGCTGCTGAGCGCATCTTTGAGTTTCTGGGCGAAACCGAGGAAACGCCAGACCACGAACCGGCCCAGGAAATTACCAACGTGAAAGGCGCCGTAGAACTCCATCATGTCAATTTCGCCTATAATCCAGAAAAACCGATTATCAAAAATTATTCCGTCAGAATTGATCCTGGGATGCAAGTAGCAATCGTTGGCCCGACCGGCGCTGGCAAAACTACTATTATTAATCTACTGATGCGTTTTTATGATCCCGATTCTGGCTATATTACGATCGACGGTGTGCCAACTATCGAGATGAAGCGTTCCGATGTGCGCAAAATGTTTGGCATGGTTTTGCAAGACACTTGGCTTTTCTCGGGTACGATTGAGGAAAATCTCCGCTATGGGCGCCCCGATGCCACGCACGATGAAATTGTCGCCGCTGCCAAGGCCAGCCATGTCCACCACTTCATCGAGTCGCTGCCAAAAGGCTATAAGACCAAGATTTCCGAGGATTCAGATAATATCTCGGCCGGAGAGAAGCAGTTGCTGACGATTGTCCGCGCAATGGTCGCTGATCCGCCAATGATGATCCTCGACGAAGCCACCTCGAATGTCGACACGCGCACCGAGCAGCTTATTCAGCAGGCTTTTGCCAAGCTAACTCATGGTCGCACCAGCTTTGTAATTGCACACCGGCTTAGTACAATCCGCAACTCCGACCTGATTCTCGTCATGAAGGATGGCAGTATCGTCGAGCAAGGGAACCACGATGAACTGCTAGCGCAAGACGGCTTCTATGCGGAACTCTATAATTCGCAATTTGAGGAAGACGAGTAGAGTTCCTCCTTCACCCCTCCCGTACTACACAGCGGATGGCAAAACCGAAGCCGCGAGAATAGTAACTCTGAGGGACGACGAGCGTCGGGTTCGTAGCCAGGCGGCGACCGTTCGTAGCCGAATGGCTAGCGTCTGACCACCAGGTGCCATTTGCGGTACGATTGAGGATGAGGCCAAGGGAACGAATGTAGGCGCCCGTACGGAGAAAGTTGAGAGGTAAAATCGCCAACATCAAAGGTCAGGAAATTATCCTGACCTTTTTTCATGATTTATTAATCGTCTTACTCTTCGACTTCTACGCCCATCGAACGTGCCGTCCCGGCGACAATCTTCACTGCACCGTCAAGATCGATCGCGTTGAGCTGATCCATCTTCTTTTCGGCAATCTCTTCGAGATCCTTACGGGAGATTTTCCCAACCTTTTCGAGATTTGGCTTGCCACTGCCCTTCTGGATGTTGATTTTCTCACGAATAAGATCATCGACCGGCTGCCCGAGGCACTTCCAGTCGAAAGTGCGATCCTCATAAACCTTGATATGAACAATCACGTTCTTGCCCATGTAATCTTTGGTCGCCTCATTGAACGGATTGATAAAATCCATCATATTGAGACCCCACTGACCAAGGGTCGAACCAACCGGAGGCCCCGCCGAAGCTTTACCGCCCGGAATGCGCAATTTCAAATTGCCAATTACTTTTCCTGCCATTTTATAATACTCCTTATTGAGCGCGTAACTGTCCTTATTATAGCTGAGAATCGTTTTTTTGACAAGTACCCCAAAAATCCAGGAAAACATTGTTTTGCTATTGACTTTTTTAGATATGTGTGCTATAATGAATAGATGAATCTGGCTTTTGCCAAGTACGTTTAAAGAAAGGAAGTGATCTATGTGAAATTTAGCGATTTCATGATGGCGATCCATGCGTGCGATGTAGATCTTCCAACCTACATGACACCGAACAATTTCACTGTCGCGAGGAAGGAATTTTTGGCTAATCCAGAGCTGATTATGCCGAATTTTACCTACGATCGTTACGATTTTACCGAGGAGCTTGCAAAGCTTGGCGAGATTGAACAAGAATTACTCGCTACTTCGTCGGATCTACGTCCGGCCCAGGCCCAAATTGTCACCGAGTATATTGCCAACGTCAAGACGAAATTAACCGGCTTGATAGCAATGCAGCAATATCGCGAGCAGAGAAGCTTAAACGCATCACAGGCGTCACTTGCTGCGCTCCGTAAAACAATTGAGGACATGAATGCAACCCTGAATAGTCCACCGGATCCCGGAATTTACCGATACTTACTGAAAAATCCGGTCACCAGGCACGCTTACTTTGTGCCAAAACCAGAAACTGTCCAGAAATTCAGGGAACTACTCGACCAGAAATGGGCGAAAAGCTTCACCAGGATCGATGCTACTAGGGAAGAATATTCTCCCCAGGAAGTGTGTGATTTGGTGAACACGATCATCCAGGAAGATTTTGGCTTTGAAACCAGCTTTTGGGCCAGAGTTGACGAGAAGAAAACCGGCATGAATGTCGATCAAATCAACCGAATCCTGGACATACCACGGAAGCGATCAGGTGGCAAATACACCCCGAGCACCCTCCGCAAGATAGTATTGGGGCATGAAACTTTTGGGCATTTATATCGCGCCGCCTTCATGCAAACTAAACATCCCGAGATCGGAATCCCATTACCGGGTTATATCACGTTCGAGGAGGGAGTAACTAAGTGTATCGAGCAGGCTCTTGGTGGCGAGTACAAACTGGCCGGAGCAGAAAGTTACGTCATATGCGGGATCGCATTTTGCGACAAAATGACCTTTCGGCAGGCTTTTAATCGTTATTGCGAATACATGTATATTCGCAAAGCTAGCTTTGAATTATCGGAGGAAACGATCAATATTCTCTTCTCTCGCACGACCCGCGCTTTTCGCGGAACTGGCGACATTCCATGGTCTGATTCGACGGTGTATCTCAACGGCCCAGAAAAAGTCTGGCCATTTATCGAAAAACACATCGACGACCCAGAATTTTTGTGGAAGATGTTGTTTGAGTCTGGGAAAACCGACCCGACTCTGAGTAGTCACCAGAAATTGGTGGAGCTCTACGAGGAGTAGCAAACTAAGTCACTTATTGTCACTTCTATCAAGAACCCCCGGCGAATATGTCGGGGATTTCTCGTCTCTATTGTTGGCAAGTCCCAGCCGTCAAAGAGTCAACAATTCCGCGTGCCTTTAAGTAGTGTTCTAGCGAGTCGTATTGACCGTTGTTATATTTGCCGGTCGCAATCTCAGTCGCCGCATCAACGCCAACATAGCGATAATGCCAAGTTTCATAAAGCCCGGTCGAGCCCTCATTGTTGATATTTACTGGCTCATCCATTGAGCCACCAGCCCAGGCCGCCGGAAAGCGATCAATAAAACCATACTTGTAGGAGTTATCTTTGAGCCATTGCCATTCAAGATGCTTATCATAATCGTCAGTATTCAAACTCGTACCATAGCTCGGATCAATCAAATCGCAAGTATAGCCAGTATGGTGATCGGTCGTTCCAGTCGCATAGCACAAGCGCCCGCAATTCGTCCCAGCCGAACGGAAACAAGAACGCGTCTCGATGGTATGTTTTGGATAGGCGGCTTGGTAGGCCTTGATCATCGCACTGAGGTGTACGGCTGCCTCCGCATCGAGGAGAGGCGTGCCGTTTGCTCTCACACCCTCTTTGATTTGATAAAGCCGCGTCAAGTCAACCAATTCACGCTTTCTAGCCGCAATATAATCACTCTTGACCTGGAAAACTGGGTTGATCAACATTAGTGGGCCTTGCATCAAGGTGCAATTCTCGCCGGCATAAGTGCGAAACGAGGCCGGGACTTTATCATTAGCCACTGGAGTTTGCTCGATCGGCGCAGGTTGCTCACCCTCGGCAACCGGAGCATTATCCGATTTCTCGCCGACACAATCCTCCACTACTACTTCCACGGCGCGTGGCGCTTCGGGCTGAGGAGCCGGCGCGGGGAGATTTAAGCCCACAATGATCAAAACCACTCCTGTGATCGCAACTAACCCAATCACGACATACGAAATTATCCAAACTGGCGAAATTTTTTGTTTTGGCGGTGCAATATTGATGGCCGGCCCGGGCATTTCACTACTTGATACGGTCGGCATCTGCGGAGGAAGAGAAGAGTTATTATCCATAAGAATATTATATCGCAGTTTTAGTTTTTATGCCAAAATTGGCCACTTTATCTGTTGCTTTATCGTAAAATCTATGCTACACTATTGACAAGTCTGGTATCAGACTTTTTTTGATACCGAGAGAAAGGGAAAATATGTCTAAAAGCAGCGAGGAAAAGAAGCATATCACGCGAATTTCGGCAAAATCCAGCGCGAAATCTGATGCAAACGCCAAAGTGAAGGCGCCAACCGAGCCGGAAAAACCAGTCAAAGCTGAGAAAGTCGTAGTAAAAACGGAGAAAGCTCCGGCCAAAACCACTAAAACTCCAAAAGAAAAATCAGCCAAAAAAACTAAAAAGGCCGAAAAAACCACCGATGGGCGCAAGCCGATCAAAGAAGTGAAGCTACTCGCCCGACCGTTTGTCGCTCTGGGGCGATATGTTCGCGATTCTTGGCACGAACTCCGGCTTGTCCGCTGGCCAGACCGCAAGGCTACCTGGAAAATGACTCTTGCAGTGTTGGTTTACTGTGCAATTATGATGATTTTTATCCTCTTGCTCGACACTTTGTTTACGTTTTTGTTTAATTTAGCATTTAAATAGAAGGGAATAAATATGGCAGTCAACAGATATAAAAATAACGAACGCGCCTGGTATGCGATCAGCACCTATGGTGGCTATGAAGATAAGGTTGCAAACGGCATCAAGGAGCGCGTTGAGAGCGGCGAGCTTGACGAACGCATTTTTGACGCAATTGTGCCAAAAGAGAAGCGAATCGAAATCAAAGATGGCAAACGCAAGGTGGTCGACCGCAAAATTTTCCAGGGGTACGTGCTGGTGGAGATGTGCCTTTCGGACGAAACTTGGTATATCGTCCGCAATACTCCGGGTGTGACCGGATTTATCGGTAATGGCACGCAGCCAACCCCAGTTTCCGAGAAAGAAATCGCCAAGATCAAGAAGCGCATGGGTGTGGAAGATCCAAAATACTCCGTCAATTATGAAATCGGCGAGGTTATCTCGATCATTGACGGGCCATTTAAAGGCTTCGAGGGTGTAGTTTCCGAAATCGATGCCACTAAGGGGAAGATGAAGGTGATGGTATCGATGTTTGGTCGCGAGACCCCAGTCGAGCTCGATGCTTTACAGGTGAAGCAGTTGTAGAGAACCATAAACAATAAAATTAGGGTCGCAATTTCTATTGCGGCCCTTTTGGCTAGTTACCCCTTATTCTTCGGCAGGCTTTTGATTATACTGCACGCCCAGGTCATCAAAAACGGCTGTTAGCCCCTCATCAGTTGTATAAAACCGATACTCACTGGCTAAGCCATGGTACTCAGTATTAATACTAACCAAAAGCTCACTCTTATCAACATCAAAGAGGTCGAAATTCCGGTTGATTGCATCATACAGCTCATCGGTAGTCATCCAGCCATCTTTGGGGCGCGTAATAGTGTATGTCTGGCTCGGTGTTACTACGACGATTTGAGCCCAGTCAAGAGCCATTGCCGACAAAATATCCTGTTCCGACGGCGGGGCATCTTCAATATGGTTATGAATAGCCACCAAGTCATGATGCGTCCTCAACGTTTCTATTTGCTCGTCCGTAAGACTAACGTTATACGGATTATGCTGCGTTTCGTACAGCACTGTGCAACCATGTGCATCGAGTATAATGGTCTTCTCAAAACTAAGCGGTCGTAGGTGTTCAATCGCCTTTTCTAACACCCATGCCTGAGTATTATCGCCACCAGCTGACATACTGGGACCAAACATAAACACACACGCACATATAATACTTAAATAAAAAACTCTATTCTTCATAATCAAACCTCCTTTTAATTTACTAAACTTCGCGAACTAGCCTTTTGCGAAGTCTCTATCCTCATTATACCACAGATTGTCAAAAATGTCAATACTCTTTATGTTAAATCGCGGAGTTTGCCAGTTTATTGTATATTCTCAACTTTCTCCGTACGGGAATGTACACGACGTATCCTGACATTTCTTTTTCCAGTGACCGTGTTACGTACGGATTTTGGTGGTCTAATAATAGCTATTCCGCCACGAATGGTCACTTCCTGTCTACGGGCCCGACGTTCGTCTACCCTCAGTCTAACACTTACCGCGGCTACGGTTTTGCCATCCGCTGTGTAGTACTGGAGGGGTGAAGGAGGAAGGATAGTTCTCCTTTGAACATTGAAAGACTCCACTGAAACTTGTCCGTGATCGAGATTTGATATAGCGTCAGGGTATGTTCAAAAAGAACTATCCTATCCTCCTCATCACAAAAAACCAATTTAGTTTTTCATACTCCAAAAGGGACTCTCCCACTTCCTCTACAAAACAATGCGTCTCGCCCCACAGCGGACGGCAAAACCGTGGCCACGATAGTTGGGACCCCGCGGGTTGACATAGCTGGAATCGAAGTAGAGGGAGCGAGCATTTTCGGAAGAATAAGCTGTACGAGACCATAAACAACGATAACCGCCCCCTATTAAGTAAAAAGTTAAAAATCACTTT
>CAYZNY010000002.1:0-141024 GCA_964480265.1 uncultured Candidatus Saccharibacteria bacterium
GCGGCGATTATACTGCCACAAGCGGGAAACTAGCAAGGTGCCAAATTATACGAGTGAGCCACCCCGACGGGTGGCTCTTCGTCTTTTTGGGTAGCAAAAAATATCCCCTGCCATGGCAGGGGATATACTATCTGATAGTAGTTCAAATCTAAAAAGATTGTTATCACGTAGTGTATTTTACATAGCAGGGATTACCGGTGCTTCATCAAAGTAAGCCGGGAGTTCCGCCATGTTGTCGAATTTTCTCCTCCACTTTCGCCAATCCTGTATCATAGATGCCCGCGAGTCATAAAAGGCGTCAGTCACCCAGCTGGTGATATCGGCAACTTCGTTTGTGATTTCTACATCGAGGCTATCCCAGATCTGCTTACAGGATTCTTTCAGCTTACGATCGTGCGGTCGCAGATAGGAAAGCGCAGTTGCAATGGCCATCAATACTTCAATCGTAGCATAGGGATGACTTTTAGAAAAATCTGCATAGCAGCTGGCTAAGAATCGTCCCTTGGCGCAATTGAGCACCAATGTCTGCAATCCAATGTGGTTATCATAAATCCCGGTGATCGGCCAGTCAATAAAGTGCTCGTCGGTCTTACCCTGACATTTATGATCGGGGAGCGAAAATACGCTATCAATAGCCTTATTGGCTAATTCCTCGGTCGAATAATCATTGCCGAGATAGGTCTGATTCCCGTGGCCTCCACTCATTACACAGCTTGCAATCTGGATATTGCAACCGCGCCAACGCTGGCCGCATAGCACTAAATCCCCTCTGGTGGGGCAATCAAGCCGCTCCTGCATCAGGCGCGTGAGGATACTCAGCAGGGCATCGCCCTCCTCCTGATACAGTAGAGAGCTTGTCCCCATTGTCGTCGAGTTCCATGAAAAGTTTCTTTTCGTCATATACGCATGACCTCCTTTTTTTGACACTGTGAGCGATACCAAATATTTCGCCCTAGCTATCGGCCAAAACTATGGTCGACACTTAGAGCGAAATATCACTATCAGATATTAAAAAACCAGGGGATAGCCCCTATCTTTCTATTATATCACACGTGGCCACCAAAGTCAATACCAAAAAATCCCTTGCAAAAACCATAAAAGTTTTGTAATATTGTAATAAGAATTGTTACGTAACATAATGCAGGAATAAAAATGAAAAACAAGATCAAGAAAATACTCTTTTCAACTGGAATTATGACAGGGACCTTGGTCGCTTTAATCCCGATGACCACCTATGCCAGCGCAAATCAGACTGTGTCTTCCCACGTCGAGGTTACAGTGATGCCAGCTATCACGCTCGAAGTATCCATTGATGGGCAGACTGGCGACGGGTCGACCGAGGAAAAGAAGGTGATCTTTGACAATCCTGTACTCGGCACGACTAGCGAGGCTGGCTTTACAGCGACGGTTTCGACTAACCAGGCTTATACGCTCTCTTTGAATGCTTTGGATGGGCAGACCGATTTACTCCCGGCTGGCTCTACCAGCGAGACTGCGCCGGCTGGTGGCAAAATTCCTGGCACGGGCGAGATTACGGATGGCAAGACTAGCTGGGGTGTCAAGCTGGCTTCGGCGGCAGATTATGTAGCGGTTCCTGCCACTATCACTAAGTTTTATGATGGACCAGACCCAGTCCAGGCCGAGGAGACCAATTTCAAGGTCGGTTTAGCTACCGGGACAGATTTATTAAACGGGACTTATTCTAGCACGCTCGTAGTGACGGCGGCCACAAAGTAATATGCGACGGATTTGCGGAATTTTGCTAGCTTTGGTTTGTGGGCTAGGTTTCGCAATTCCGGTGGCAGCTGTATCGGAGGACGATAATGTTGTTATGTCGCTTCGCCCGTCGGAGCAGGAAATCGAATTGAAACCCGGCCAGCATTTTGAGGGTTCGGTCGTGGTTTATAACGTCGGCAAGAAGCCATTTGATTTTGAGGCCAGCGTAGCGCCATATCAAGTCAAAAATAACGATTACGAACAGGATTTTATCTCAACTAGCGAGTCTACTCGGATGGCGAATTGGATTACGCTTTCTGAGACTGAGTTTTCGGTCAAGCCGAATCAGTCCGCCGAGGTGAAGTTTGCTGTCGATGTGCCTGAGGATACTCCGGGCGGCGGGCAGTATGCGGCGATTATTATCCGAACCGAGAGCGAGCAACATCAGGAGTCGGGCGTTGACGTAATCGGCCAGATCGCCGCGCCGGTGTATGGTCATGTCGAGGGGACGGAGTTGCGCGCTTCCGGATATGTGCAGAACTATCAGTTCCCCAGCCTTATGTTCGGTAACGAGTTCAAAATTAACTCTGTGGTCGAGAACACCGGGAACGTCGATTTCAAGGTAACCGAAACTCTGACTATCAAAGATTTCTTCACTAATCGCGAGGCGATTAATCCTGAATCCGTCAACGATGCCGGCTATCCAGTTGGCACTACTAGTGCAACAGTTTTGCCAGGGACGGCCCGGACATTCAAAATGACCTGGAAGGATGCGCCCCAAGTTGGCATTTTCCGGGTGAAACATACGATTTCGTATCTTGACCAAGATCAGGTGACAGAGAAGATTGTGGTCGTTTGCCCGCTTTGGCTAATTGTACTGATCGCGTTGATCTTGACCCTAATGATTATCTGGCTGATTATGTCGCTAGTTGGGTATCGCAAGGAAAAACCGCAGGTTTTGTAGCAGAATATAACTGACAAGACTCCAAAAATAGGCTAAAACTATTGACTTTTTGGAGTATCTGTGCTATAATGGAAGTATAGCTTGCTGTTTTGGGATGAGGTGGCAAACTAAGAAAAAGAAAAAGGGGGTAATTTTATGATTAATAAAATCAAAGAGTTTATTTGGGGGCACATCCTGATGCCACCGAATAAGATCCGTGCTACCCGTCAACGCTGGGAATTGGTAAAGAAGCTGAGGGAGACATCTGCTGATTTTGATTTCTTCTTCACTAAAGCCTTCTATAAGGAGCAGCGTGAAGTCCATATGGTGATGAGGCTAGCAGTGATGCTCTTGTTGACGGTTATACTTCTCATTGTAATTGGGGGATGGATTCGGTGGAAACTGATCGGCCAGTCGGGTAATTTCTTTAATACAGTTTTTTACCTGGGTGGAATCGGAGGCTACCTAGCTGTGCTCAGAAGTTTCTGGGAAGTTCTCGACAAAGCATTCTGGTGGGCAGAGGCGGAGGCGCGAGCCGAATTAAAGGAGCTGCGCGCTGCCGAGCAGAAGTCCCAGAAAGCTACTGCCAAAGGTCAGAAAATCAAGCAGAGCGAGACGGACAAGAAAGTCACGACAGCTTATGTCCGCGGCGCCAAAGAACAGCGCAAAAAAGTAACCGGTAGCGTCTGAGGCAAAATTAAATACAATATAAGGAGGTGATCATCCCATAACCCTGGCAAAATAGCCAGGGTTTTACTTTTATTTGTAGATATGATATAATAAAGACATGATTTATCTTGATCACGCTGCTGCTACTCCCGTTAGTGCCAAGGCTCTTGCCGCGATGGCACCGTATTTTAGTGAGCGGTTTTTTAATCCTTCGGCGCCGTATTTGCCGGCAAAGCATGTGCGCGAGGATTATGAGGAGGCAAAGGCTGTGATTGCGCGAACCATTGGTGCTAAGGGCGCGGATCTTGTGATGACATCCGGTGCGACCGAGTCTATCCAGCTCGCTTTCACGGCCGCAAGGGGGAAGATTCTTGCCCCGGTTACCGAGCATGCTGCGGTCCTAGAAACCGCCAAGCAATATGACTATGATTTGGTTCGGGTGGATAAATTCGGCGTGATTGATTTTGGTGATTTACGTCAAAAATTGACCGATGAAGTTTCGCTAGTTTCGGTGTCATTAGCGAATAACGAGCTTGGTACTATCCAGCCACTAGCGGAAGTCGCGGAAATCCTGCGCAAGGTGCGTGAAGATCGGCGGTCCAGAGGTGTCAGAACCCCGCTGTTTTTGCATTCGGATGCATCGCAGGCGTTAAACTTGATCGATATTAGTGTGGCGCGGCTGGGCGCGGATCTTTTGACTCTGAATGCTGCCAAGGTTGGTGGGCCAAAGGGTGTGGGTGCGCTCTATACTGCGCATGGTGTAGAGTTGAGACCTTTGCAACACGGTGGTGGCCAAGAGCGTGGCCTCAGAAGTGGGACCGAAAATGTCGCCGGGGTGGTTGGCTTTGCGGCGGCGGCGATGGAAGCAAAGTCGCATCTGGTCGGGAATCGCAAAAAATACCAAGAAATGGCTTCTACCCTCAGAAAGGAATTAGCGGATATGGATGTCAAATATCTCGGCAATCCAAAGCGGCAGTTGGCGAATTTTGTGCCGATTTGCTTCGCTGGGGTTGATGCTGAGCGCCTGATTTATAAACTGGAAAAACAGGAAATTTACCTCTCGACCGGGGCAGCTTGTGCGGCGAATAAGGGCACTAAGTCACATGTTCTGGCGGCGATTGGTCTGAATGATGCCGAAATTGCCGGGTCGCTGAGGATTTCGCTTGGTAGCACGAACACGATTGAGCAGATGCCAATCGTGGCAAAGGCGCTAGCACAGGCGGTCGCCGAGGAGCTCGCCCGAAAGGAGCGGAGATGAAAGGTCGAGTATTCCTGGGAATGTCAGGCGGAGTGGATTCGTCGGTTTCGGCGGTACTGCTTAAAGAGCAAGGTTATGACGTCACCGGAATTTATATGAAGAATTGGTCAGAGGACCTCCCGGGGATGCAGTGCCCGTGGGCAGAAGATCTGGCTGACGCAAAACGCGTCGCGGTGGGGCTGGATATTGATTTTGAAGTGTGGGATTTCGAGCAGGAATATAAGCAGCGCGTGGTTGATTATATGTTGGATGAATTCAAACATGGGCGCACACCAAATCCGGATGTAGTTTGCAATGAGTTAGTCAAGTTCAAGCTGTTTTATGAGCGAGCGATTGAGCATGGCGCGGACTATATCGCAACGGGGCATTATGCTCGGAACGAGCGAGGAGCGGAGCCAAAGTTGTTTCGGGCGGTAGACGAAAACAAGGATCAAACCTATTTTCTTTATCGGATGAGCGATGCAGCTTTGAATCGGACGATTTTTCCGCTCGGCGGGCTGAAAAAGCCAGAAGTGAAGGCCTATGCGCGCGAAAAGGGGCTCGACGTAGCGAACAAAAAAGAGTCGATGGGAGTTTGCTTTGTGGGCGAAGTTGGCATGAAGGACTTTCTTGGGCGCTATGTTGATGCCGAGCCAGGCGAAATTCGTGAGCAAGAAAGCGATAAGGTGCTCGGTCATCATGACGGAGCGATCTTCTATACGCTGGGTCAGCGGCACGGTTTGTATCTTGGTGGGGGACTGCCGTATTATGTGGTGAGGAAAGATTTGGCGCAAAATATTGTTTATGTCTCGAAAAACTTGAATCACCCAGGGCTCTGGGCAGAGGAATTGGAATTAACTAATATGCACTATCGGGCGGGATTTAGCGCCGAACAGATTGCAAAATTGCCAGAGCTAAAAGTTCGCTTGCGGCATCGCGCGCCACTGGTGCCGGCGAGGTTGGAAGTTACGGCAAAATCAGTGCGGCTGGTTTTTGCGGAGCCAATCAAGCACCCCGCACCTGGCCAATCGGCAGTATTATATAATGGTGAAGTTTGCCTGGGTGGCGGAGTTGTTGAGTAGAGTAGAACAGAAGTGATATAATGAGCTTATGGAAAAATTTCCAGCTCAGAATTCGGCTGCAACGGTTATCCAGGCAGTTAGAAATCAGATCTCGATGGGCGCTGACAGCGCAAACCAGGGACGGCAGGATTTTGATAATCTGGCAGAGCGAATCAGTAGGACTAGCACCGAGGCATATGAAGTCCTAAACGCGACCAATCCCGGCGCTTATACAGAATTCATTGAGCATCCCGAGCTGCGCGTTCCGAATAATGAGCGCAGCAAGCTAAATCGGGATGAGATTATCGGCAAGCTAGCAACACTCAGGGAACTCCAAGCAGAACTTGATACCGGGAGTAGAGTTGGCAAATACTCTGACCAGCAGCGCCGGATCCTCGACATGGCGATAAAAACAAATAAGCTTGAAAATGGTTTTGTATTGGCCTGCATTCTTTATAATGACGAGCCAACAGAGGAACATGAGATTCTCCACCGCTTGACTAACAAAGCGCTTTATGGTGAACCAGATTATGATACTTTCTTGGCGCTACTAAACGAGCAAATTGGAGAGATTGAGGCCGGGGATCTCTCTTCTGAGGAGCAAAAAGAATTTCGGGAACTGAAATTGCTCTTGGGCCCGGTAGCAAAAGCCCAAAAGGATCGCTATCGCCCTAGCCAAGAAACGATTGACCGCTTTGCTGATTTTATCGAAGTCTATTTTGCACCAATTTTTGAGCATATCCCAGAGAATCAAGAAGAATTTTCGATTCAGGAGGCGGCTGATATCGCTGATGAAATCCTGCGAGAAATTGTCCCGGACGATTCTGAGTGGCATGCCGAGGTTGACCAGGATCGTCGTGCGGCGGCGGTAAGTCAGCAAAACAAGAGGATTTATTTCCCGGGCCAGCGGGCTAGGCAGGTTTATACGCGTGATGAGTTGAGGAGAATTTTGGTGCACGAGCTCGGCACGCATGCTTTGCGGGGTATACCTTTTGAGAAGCATAGCGTTGGCATCCTGAGGTCTGGGCTGCCTGGCTATGAGGATTTTGAGGAAGGACTTGCTAAGGTGATGGAACAGGCGATTGATCGCGAGTATCAAGATGCCGGAGCGCGGCATTATATCACTATCGGCCTGGTGAATTTCATGGGCAAAGATTTCCGCGATGCGTATGAAATCCAGAAACGACTGACCTATCTCCGGACGGGGAAGGATAACGATAGAGTGGCCTATAATTCGGTCCAGCGAGCTTTGCGTGGGACGGATGTTTTGCCCAATAACAAGGATTTGGCCTATTATAATGGAAACAAGCTTGTTTGGAAATTTATCGAGCAGAACCTGGATGATCCAAAATTGTTTGATAAGTTATTCCTCAGCGCCAAGACTAATATCGCTAACCCAGAACACGAGCAGATCATTAGCAAGATAAAAACGGGCAAGATTTAGGCCACAAGAACACGGCTCGGATTATTACAGCTGAGCTATATACTTCTATTGTATCACAGATTGTGTTTTTTGTCAATAAGTGCTATAATATACAGATATGGATGCAAATGAAGTTCGTCAAAAATTCTTAGATTTTCAGGTCAAACATGGGCATAAAATTATCCCGCCGGCGCCGTTGGTGCTCGAAAACGACCCGACCACGCTTTTCACTGGCTCGGGGATGCAGCCGCTCTTGCCGTATCTGCTGGGGCAAGCCCATCCTGAGGGCACGCGTCTAGCCGATGCGCAGCCTTCGATGCGGCTCCAGGATATTGAGGACGTGGGCGACCCGCGCCATACTACCGTCTTTGAGATGATGGGCAACTGGTCGCTGGGCGATTATTTCAAGGAGGAGCAAATTCGCTGGTTTTTCGAGTTTTTGACTAAGGAGTTGAAGCTGGACCCAGAGAAAATTTTTGTGACTTGTTTCATTGGTGATGAAAAATATGGCATTCCAAAAGATACCGAAGCAGCCGAGATTTGGCAAAAAGTTTTCGCGGAGGCGAACGTCGAGGCAAAAATTGCTGAGATTGGTTCGGCCGAGAATGGCGCGAAGCGCGGAATTTTGCCGGGCGAGCGGATTTTCTTTTATGACGACAAAGAGAACTGGTGGAGCCGCGGCGGCGGGATTGAGACTACTCCGCTAGGCGATCCGTGCGGACCAGACTCGGAAGTCTTCTATGATTTCGGCGAGGATAAGCAAGATGTCGAGAAATATGGTAAGTCCCATCCGGCGAGTGATGGTGCGCGGTTCATGGAGATTGGCAACCAAGTCTTTATGCAGTACAAGCGTAATGATGACGGCAGCTTCTCGGAGCTGGAAAAGAAGAATGTCGATTTTGGTGGCGGTTTGGAGCGCCTGACCGCGGCGGCGATTGATAGCTTCGATGTATTCAAGATCTCCTCGCTCTATTCGATTGTCGAGAAATTAGAGGAAATCTCGCACAAAAATTACGAGAACAATACTGACGAAATGCGGATTATTGCCGATCATTTGCGCGGGGCATACTTGCTGGCGGCACAAGGCTTGGTGCCAGCGAACAAAGCCCAGGGCTATGCGCTTCGGCGGCTAGTGCGCCGGGCAATCTTGAAGGCACTCGACCTCGGGATTGGTCAAGATTTCTTGGCCGAGATTATTCCAGTAATTGCCGAGAATTATACTGACTTATCGGATGATATTCTGCCGAATCGCGCGAACGTGCTCGATATTTTGACAAAGGAGGAAAAAGCTTTTCGCAAATCGATCGGCAAAGGCGTGAAGGAGCTCGACAAGATGGCCGAGAAAAGCGGCAAGATTACCGGCCGGGATTTGTTCAAATTGCAAGACACTTATGGTTTCCCGATGGAACTAAGCGTCGAGGAGGCTTATAAAAAGGGGTTAGAATTAGCCGATAATTACCAGGATGAATTTCAGGCGGCGCTTTCTGAGCAGCGCGAGCGGAGCAAAACCGCCTCGAAGGGGATGTTCAAAGGTGGACTTTCAGATACTAGTGACCAAACGGTGAAATACCACACTGCCTGTCATTTGTTGCTGGCCGCTTTGCAGGCAGAAGTAAATCCAGAAGCAACCCAGAGGGGCTCGAATTTGACGCCAGAGCGGCTAAGGTTCGATTTTACGGTCGATCACAAATTGACGCCAGAGGAAATTGCTCGGGTCGAGCAGCGCGTAAATGATTGGATCGAGGCAGATTTGCCGGTGGAATATGCAGAATACGATAAAGATGTTGCCTTCGATGAAATCCATGCGAACGGTAGCTTCCGCGATCGCTACCCAGATCGAGTGACAGTTTATATGATCGGTGCGGATGCTGGGAAGGATGGCGTAACTAGTGAGAGCGAAGGCATTGTATCTTGTGAAATCTGCGGTGGCCCACATGTAAAACGAACAGGCGAGCTAGGGAAGTTCAGGATTGTGAAAGAGGAATCGTCAAGCGCAGGAGTGCGTAGGATTAAGGCGGTGTTGGAATAGTTTTTCTGTATGACTGGTTCAATCCAATCTTTATGCCAAAAGTAGCATCAATCATAGAGGAAGTAGAGAGGTCTTTTTGGAGTATGAAAGACTCCACTGAGGCCTATTCATGTTCGAGAGTAGATATATCGTCAGGGTTACTCCAAAAGGACCTCTCTGCTTCCTCCTTCACCCCTCCCGTACTACACAGCGGATGGCAAAACCGATACCGCGATAAACGCTACTCTGCGGAGCAATGCTTGATTGGCTTGTATTCAGCACGCGACCGCCCGTTGCCGAACCGCTAGTATTAGACCACCAATAGCCATGAGTAACACGATTAACAAAGTTCCCAATGGATCGATTATAAAGGCCCGTACGGAGAAAGTTGAGAAAACAAACCCTAGCGAACCTATTCGCAAACTACTTTCATATTATCATACTATAAGTTTTTTGTCAAGAGTTTTATTTGATAAATGATTATGCTAGAATAAAGAAATGGAGCGGAGGAAAAAGGTGGTCACCTCGGCTAAGGGTGGCGCAAAATCTCCAAAGGTTGCAGCGAGTAAGTCTGTCCAACCTATGCTTAAGCGTGCCCAAAAAACTTCAACCAAGCCCAAGGCAAGCTCGGCTAAATCTGGCGATGCGATGCCGCGGCTAGCTCGGAAGGCTACCAGGGCCGCCAAAAAGCCAAAAGCCTCAACAAGTTCTGTTGCGAAAATCAGTCCCAAAGCCAAATCTGGGTTAGACTCGAAAAATTTAAAAATCAAGACTGAAGAACCTGCTAAACCTCGAAAATCTAAGATTACAGCTAAGGCCGCAAAAACCAAAATCCAGCCTACTGCATCCAGCCGGGCCAAGCAACGGCCAAAACTGCGGCTCAAAAAACGGCGCTACAATTACGCCAACAGCAAGCAACCGACTTTTGCGGCGAACCCGCTTGCGGAATATGCGGACGCAATGAGTCGGCGGCGCCGGAAGAAACGCTATGTTCCGCGTCGGCGTCGGATTGAGCATCAAATTATGGCAATGCTGGCCTGTTTTAGCGTTTCGATTGGTCTGTGGGAGAATTTTCGGCAACTTTGGTTGCAGGGCAATGGATTCTCGGCGACCGATGTCAGCAACATCGTCAGTGTTGGTCTTTTGCTAAGTGTAGTGGGGATTATTATTGTCGGCAAGACCGTCAAGATGTCCAAAATTAAGAATTTCATGCTGGTGGTTTTGGTTGTGCGTTCGGTGAATATGTTGTTGATGTGTTTGCTTGATGGTCTGGGCGTACCGATTTTGATTAATATCAGTGCCGCGCTCGATGTTTTGACTGGTACGCTGATTATCACTAGTGTCTATCCGCTGCTGACCACCGTCATGAAGAGTAATCGCGCGTATAGTCACCGTAAGCTGGTCGAGTATTTGTTCCGGGATATCGGCGTATTAATTGGCGGGTTGCTGATTGGTCAGGTGATTGCGGGCTGCGTGGTGGACTATAATGTCTGTTTGTTCATATCGGGAGCGTTCTCGGTGGCGGCGAGTGTGGTGATGTGGCAAATCCGGCCGACAGTGGTGGATCATGCCACGGCGAGCAAGTTTTCAGTCAAGAAATATATCTGGAAAAACCGGATCCAGCGTTCGTATATGGTTTATGCCTTTTTGGCCGGGGCAGCATATATGGCGACGATTGGTCTGCGTATGCTCGTACTGACGGATTATTTCGGTTTGTCAGCTCGGATGGGGACGAACTATCTTTTATTGGTTGGGCTAGCATCGGATGTTTTGGGGATTCTAGCACTGAAATATTTTACCCCTAAGAATGATTATGTAACACTTGCAATAAAATTCGGCACACGCCTGCTGATTTTTGCTGGCGCGTTCTTTACAGATAGTCTATTCCTTTGTTTCGTGGCGCTGACTTGGACCTTGCTTAGCTCGACTGCTTACGAGAATATCACCGATGGCTATTATATTAATGCCATCGACAACCGGCATCAGCTAAAATATAATACCATCAAATATGTTGCCACGACGACTGGGGAGGCGGCGGGGACATTTCTTTGTGGGCAAATGTTTGAGCTGGGTCCAAAATATATTTTTGGCGCGTCGGGAATTTTGATTGTATTTCAGCTAGCGGTGGCGTTCTATTTGATTTATTTGCGGCATACCCAAAATAAGAAAAATAAAAAGCGGCGGGCTCGGGTCTAGGGTGCTATAATTAGAGGGTGAATTCGTTGACTGAGGGGTTGAACCCTCCCCAAAAAGAAGCAGTCGAGACCTTGAAGGGTCCGATGTTGGTTTTGGCCGGAGCTGGATCAGGCAAGACCAGGGTCTTGATTCACCGGATTGCCAACCTCATTCAGCACGGTGTGAAACCTTGGCAAATTCTGGCGGTGACTTTCACACAGAAGGCCGCCCGCGAGATGCGTGTGCGCCTTTGGGGGTTGATAGAAAATCGTGTCGATAATGATCCGCCGCGGAATTTTATGCCCTATATGGGGACATTTCATGGCATCTGTGTGAAGATTTTGCATGTTGAGTATGAGGCCGCTGGGATTGATCGTAATTTTACGATTTACGATACCGATGATCAAATGGTGCTGATTCGCCGAATTTTGAAGAATCGGGGGCTTTCGAGTGATAAAACTATGACGCCAAAATTAGTCCGCAATATGATTAGTCATTGGCAGAATCTTGGCCTCACGCCGGAGCAGGCAAAACTCGAAGCGCTTTATCCGAATCAAAAGAAAATCGCCGATATTTTTGCTGAGTACGAACACGAGAAGCAGGTAGCATCGGCGCTAGACTTCGATGATCTACTCAGCAAGACGGCAGAATTATTACAGCGGAATCTCGAAGTGCGGGCAAAGTGGCAGGAGAAGTTTCGCTATGTCTTGATTGACGAGTATCAAGATACGAACGCCGTGCAATATAAGCTTGTCAAATTGCTGCTTGGCCCTGAGCGAAATATTTGCGTGGTCGGGGACGATTGGCAGTCGATTTATTCTTGGCGCGGGGCGGATTTCACCAATATCCTGAACTTTGAGCGGGATTTTCCGGGCGCAAAAGTCATTAAGCTTGAACAGAACTATCGGAGCACCGGCAATATCCTCACCGCTTCGCAGAAAATCATCAATCAGAACAAAACCCGGACCGAGAAAACCTTATTCACCGAATCCGGAGATGGTGATCCAGTCGTAATTGAGAGTTTGGCCGATGAAACCGCTGAGGCGATTTATGTTGCCCGGCAAATCGAGCACCTTCGTCAGCAGAGATCGGGGAATTATAGCGACTTTGCGGTGCTTTATCGCACTAATGCCCAATCCTCAGCTTTTGAAAAAGCTTTTATCTCACTCCGAATCCCATACAAGATTATCGGTGGCGTGCGGTTCTATGATCGTAAAGAAGTCAAGGATGTGCTGGCGATTTTGCATTTAATTCTAAACCCGAATGATAGTGTCAGTTTTGATCGCATTGTCAAGAACATTCTGTCGGGCGTGGGCGACAAATCGCGCGACAAGATCCAACTCTATATGAGCACTCACCCAGGCAAAGATTTCACAGCCGTGGGTCGGATTGCTAAGGAGTTGAAATTACCGGCCAAAGCCCGGGATAGTTTGGAACATTTGGCGGCGTTCTTGCGCGAAATCAGAAATGCCACGCCAGAGGATTCCGGTGTGGACGGGTTAATTAGCGAAGTGCAGGCTGAGGACGGCGCGGTAGCGACACTGGTTCCGGTCGCTGAGATCGTTGAGCAAATTGTGCGGGAATTCAATTTTTCCGATTTGCTTCATATTGAGACGCCAGATGGCATCGAGCGCATGCAGAACCTTGAAGTTTTGGCGAGTAACGCCAGCGCCTACGAAACGCTCGAGGATTTTTTGACCGATGCTGCGCTACTTAGCTCGGTGGACGAGTCGGCGGGCGATGATGTGGTGTCGCTAATGACCTTGCACGCTGCCAAAGGCTTGGAATTTCCAGTCGTCTTTATCGTCGGAATGGAGGATGGACTCTTCCCGAGCAGCCGTTCGATGGACGCTGAGGCTGAGCTCGAAGAAGAGCGCCGGTTGGCTTATGTTGGTATGACGCGGGCAATGAGCGATCTGTTTTTGACCTTTGCTGGTTCACGCTATAATTTCGGGGGAAGGAGCTATAATATGCCGTCGCGCTTTCTCTTGGAACTGGGATATAACCCGTATGGTATTAGCGATCTCGACGGTTCCTCGGAGTTTGGGCTGCTGGGCGGGGATCCAGATGGTGATTTTGGCAATTTCGACTCCAATGACCCCTTTCCAGAAGATCTTCCGGTCTATCAGAGGTAGAATGGGGGTTAGCGAGAGCATTTTCCTATTGACATTTTTGCCAGTCTGTGATACAATAGAAGGATAGGTTGCGATTTTTGGTGAAAATATGCCAGATTTAAGCCTATCAAGTATGATATAATTAGAATTAGGAAAATAAGATGAAACTCAATTTCCGTTTAAAGTATTTGCTTTCGGCTGTGCTACTGATGGTAGCTAGTGTTGGCTTTGCGTGGAAAGTTTTCGCGCGGAGTGAGCAAGTCTATGCGGATGACGGAACGCCGATTCACGTTGCTAGCGATGAATATTTTGTGACTATCTATGATCAAGGCACGACTTTGACGATCAAAACTGGCCCAGCGACGGTGGCAGAGGTCTTGGAACGCTCTGAGGTGCAGCTGGTTGAGACCGATATCGTCGAGCCGGGTCTAGATACCATGATTGACGGAGATTACAATATCAATATCCACCGGGCGCGCCCAGCAATTATCCTGGATGGCGTGGAGAAGCATTACGTAATGACGGCTAGCTATGATCCGGAACAAATTGCACGTGAGGCCGGGCTGACAATTTATGACGGCGACGAGTTTGTTCAGGAGTTTAATGGTAACTTTTTGCAGGCGGGGGCGGTTTCGGCCTATCGATTAGTTCGCAATGGTGGCCGAAGTTTGACAACCGAAGAAGTCCTTCCATATTCGACCGAAAAGCGACTAGACTATAATTTACCAAAAGGTGAGACTTATCTCGAACAAGCGGGCGAGGAAGGCAAGAAAGAACTGGTTTATCGAATCGAATTTCAGGATAATGTTGAAGTTAAGCGTGAACTAGTAGCAGAGCAAGTCAAGAAGCAACCGGTGACAGAAATTGTAGTTGTCGGAGCTAAGGCGGCGATTTCGCCAGAGCGAGCGAAGTGTGCTGAGTGGGCTAAGGTAGCCGGCGTGTCGGAGGGCGATCTCCAAGCGGCGCTAGATTTGATTTATCACGAATCGGGCTGCCGTGTCGATGCGGCGAACGCTTCGGGTGCGTATGGAATTCCGCAGGCTCTCCCGGGTAGCAAGATGAGCGCCTATGGTGCAGATTGGGAGACGAACCCAGTAACGCAGATCAAGTGGATGGCGCATTATGTCACCGCGCGCTACGGTGGCTGGAATCAGGCGATGGCTTTCTGGTGGAACCACGGCTGGTATTAAAATGAAAAATAAGAAATCTCTGGGGCAGCATTGGCTAAAAAATCGTGTAATTCTAGATGAAATTGCCGAGCTAGCGGTGGTGCCAGGTGTGGAGGCTTGTCTAGAAATTGGTCCAGGCCTAGGGACACTGACGTCAAGTTTGCTGAAGAGATTCGATAAAGTTATAGCGATAGAATATGATACTGATTTGGCACGGAAGCTACCGGCGCAATTCCCTGGGAAGAATCTCGAAGTCGTAAACGCGGATATTTTGGATTTCGAGATCAAGCTTTCGCGATATGTCGTGGCAGGAAATATACCATATTATATTACTTCGCCAATCATCAAAAAATTACTGAGCGAGAAACAAAAGCCGGAGAAAATTGTGCTTTTGATGCAAAAAGAAGTTGCCGAGCGGGTTGCGGCTGAGGAGGGGAACTATAATCTGCTGGGTCTCTTTGTGCAAAATCTGGCCGAGGTAGAGTTGGGGCCAGTGGTGCTCGCGCAGGAATTCACGCCGCCGCCAAAAGTACATAGTCAAGTGATTGTCTTGGAACCGAGAGATGAGTCAGTGATTAACCCAGACTGCCTGAAACTAGCAAAAATTGGTTTTTCGGCGCCGCGCAAAAAGTTGGTGGCAAATTTAGCGGCCGGGACCAGCAAGGATCGTAATTTTTGGCAGCAGGAATTGGCCAAAAATGGGATTGGTCAAGATGTGCGTGCCGGGGATTTAGGCTTGATGGATTGGGAAAACTTGGCCCAAATATGGTATAATTAGGGAATGAAGAAAGTATACCTCTGTACAGCAATCCCTTATGTCAATGGTAATCCCCACATTGGGCATGCAATGGATTATTTATTAGCAGACGTCTATGCACGTTATGCGAGGTTGCGCGGTGACGAGGTACGGTTCTCGGCCGGTACCGATGAACACGGCAACAAAGTTTTTGCCGCGGCCAAGAAAAATGGGCTTGACATTGATCAATACACAACGGAAAATTCAGATAGGTTCCGGAATTTTATTGAGAAACTTGATATTTCGTATACCGATTTTATTCGTACAACCGATCCTGATCATATGCGGCGTTGTCAGGAAATTTGGAAAAAGTTGGAAGATCATATTTATGCTAGTGAGTATGATGGTTGGTATTGTGAGGGTTGCGAGAGTTTTGTGACTCAAAAAGAATACGACGAGAATGGCGGAGTTTGCCCAGACCATCAAAGACCTTATCAAAAATTGACTGAGAAAAATTATTATCTTCGGATTGCAGATTTTAAAGACGAGATCCGGGCGGGGATTGAGTCGGGCAAGATGCGAATTTTGCCAAAGTTCCGTGCCGACGAAGCGTTGAAACTGCTCGAAGATGCGCCGGATGTATCAATTTCGCGCCCGCGCGGAAGCCTGAGCTGGGGCGTGCCAGTGCCGGGCGACGATTCGCAAGTGATGTATGTCTGGATGGATGCTTTGCCAAATTATATTACGACGCTAGGCTATCCAGATCAGGATATATCGGCGTGGTGGCCAGCTGAGGCGCAATTCATTGGTAAGGATATTTTGCGCTTCCATACGATTATCTGGCCGGCAATTTTGATCGGGCTTGGACTAGAACTACCGCAGAATTTGGTTGTACACGGGCATGTGTTGGCTAACGGCCAAAAAATGAGCAAGAGTATCGGCAACGTAGTTGATCCAATTGAAGCATTGGAGCGGCACGGACTGGATGGAATGCGTTATTTCTTCTTGATGCATGTTGATACTTTTGCTGATTCGGATTTCACTTGGGAAAAATTTGACGATGCCTACAATAACGAGCTAGCAAATGACCTTGGCAACCTCGTGCAACGCCTAGCGAAACTTTGTCACAAAAATAATATCGGTGCTGGGCAGAGGGCGACGGATTTGCCGGTCGAGTATACTAAGTTGATGGATAATTTTGAATTCTCAAAAGCTTTTTCTTATGTTTGGCGGGAAATTCAGGGTCTGAATAAAGAAATTGACGAAAAGAAGCCTTGGGAACTTGCCAAAGCCGGGAAGACTAACGAGCTAGAAAGTGTACTAAATGGCCTGGTCAGGAAAATTCTTGACGTTGCGCATTTGCTTGTACCATTCTTGCCACAGACTGCCGATAAAATTGAAAGTGTCTTTGCTAGCGGTGAGATTGTCCCGCCAGAAGTGCCATTGTTCCCAAAGGATTAGATACAACCGCGCTAATGCCTAGGCTTCGTCACTCCCCGTCCCAGTATTGCTGACCGTTCATAATGTCGTAATTGACTAGCTCGTACTCTTTGATAGCTTCGCCGGTTGGGAAGTCAGCATCGCTCTCATAATATGAACCAGTAATGATTGGTGCTTCTTCGCAGACTGCATCAAGCAAATAGAACATTGCCGGTTTCTCGGCTCCAAGCGTATTATAGAGCTGATTTAGGAGGCAGTTGGGTGTAGTGGTCGGTAAATCTACGCCGCTAACCATAGAAAAATCAAAACCTAGCTCCGCATTCTTTTTGGCAGTGCTTTCGATGGCTTTTTTGCTGTCGCTTTCGAGGTTAAAGTTCGCCCAGATGAAATATGGTGTCAATCTGGTTAAGTCGCGCTCGGATTTATCGTCTGACTCAGCTAGCTCTGGGAAAAGACCGGCGGCATGGTCACCAAACCAGAGAATAACCGTCCGCTCTTTTGATTTTTCTAGATCTTCGATTAATTCTTCGAGATAAGTATCGCTGGCGTGCAGGAGCTGGAGATAGCTGGTTATTTCGTTATTGTTATGCTCGCTGTTTTTTACTACGAAGTCGAAATGCGAGTAGGGGCGGTAACTATATCCGCCGTGATTTTGCATCGTTACAATATTCACTAAAACCGGAGACTTTCCGTCGGTTAGGTCGAGTGTTTCGTCAAAAATTGAGCTATCATTTGGCCATGGCGTCCCTGGTTCATTACGATTAATTGTCATCTCATCTATGTCGATAAAATCATCGTAACCAAGTACCGGATAGGAGCCCGTGCGATTATACATCTCTCCCCAGTAGGCATGAATAGCCTTAGTATCGAAACCATAATTTTTGGCCCAATTTGCAGCACTTTGGATCGAGCTGCTTTTTGGAACAACATCAATGTATGGATAAGAATTCGACCAATAGTTCGAGTATCCAGTTTGGACCTCAAACTCGATGTTAGCCGTGCCGCCGCCATAGCCGGGGGAGTACATGAAGCCACTCGGGTAGTTTTTGAAAATCTTATGCGTAGTTGGCAGGACATCTTTACCACCGTAGTCGTAATAATCTTTGACAATGACCGGATCATAAAAACTTTCATCCAAAATGATAAAAATTCGATCCGCAACCTCGTCTAGTGGTTTACGATTTTCATCGTCGGCCTCTTTGATGGCCCAATATTTTTCGGCAATTTTCATGATGGTTTCACGATTATAATTATCAGGCTTACTCGCAGCGGTTTTTCGCATATTGGAAACAAAATCTATAATGAAACCGTTATAACCATAGGTTCGAGTCTGATCCCAAGCAATTTTAGTAAACCCTTCTAACCATTCAGGGTTCGTGTGTTTGAGCAGTGGATTAACCACCATGACTGCTCCTGCTAGCGAGATCGCGGTGTAGGTCGCGCGCGAAATTAGCGAATGCCGCTCCCACCATGGGCGACCTTTTGTGCGCTTGCCAAGCATTTTGCAGGCATAAACTTCAAGTAGGATGCTCCCAGCCAGCACGAGGACAACCCCGCCAACTAAGCGCCAAATCGCGCCAGCGTCGACCATGCCAATCAAATTTCCAGTCTGCCCGGCAAAGACGAAATCGCTTGGCAGGAGCGGCTCCTCGCGGAGCTGGAATTTTTGCATACTAATGAAAGTGATAATGCTGGCGGCGGCGAAAGAAAAACCGATTGTAAAAAATACATGCCAAGTGACCGCGGCAATGACCGCCATCAAGAAGAATATAATCAGGCAGCTATAACTAAAAAGCATCGGTTTTTCGCCGATAAACTCAGTCACGAGCTCGGCATCGCAAGAATTCGTTCGCCAGAAGATAAACCAAGTGAACAAAATTGCAGCGCCAGCTAGTAGTAAAATTAGGCAGGGGATACGTAAAATTGCTGGCATTGGATGCCTGCGCCAAGTTTTTCGCCAGTTGAATTTCTTGCGTGGAGCCGGCTCCTGCGCTTGTTCTGTTTTTTGCGCTGGTTTGTTCTCAACGGTTTTTGGTTCGGGGATTTGTTTATCAATTTTAGCTTTGGCCTGGGGTGCGACAATATCAGGCTTGAACTTGGATTTTTTGGCCTGGACACTATTCTTAGGCTTCTTTGCACCGTTCTGCTTAGCAGATTTAGTGGTTTTGACAACGTTTTTTTCGCTGGTAGATTTGTCTTTTTTGGAAAAATCTTCTGGGATAACGACTGGCTTTTTCTTGGTTGCGGTCTGTTTTTGCACATCTTTATTGTGTAGAGATTTTGCTGAAACAGCCTTGGATTTTGGGCGTCTGGAATCCTTTTGCGGATTTTTCTGCGAACCATTCTGCGAGGCACTTTGTGGCTTATTTTGATTATCTTTGCGGCTAGATTGGCCACTCGCTGATCGATCATCGGATGAAGATTTTACCGCTTTTTTCCCAGCAAAATCCGGATCATTTAGTCGTTTATCTTTCTTGGGTTGCCCAGCCTTATAAGAGCTAGAATGCTTCTTAGACATAAGTATATTGTAACACGAAAAATCCCCCACGAGAAGCAGGGGATTTTAGGCTTGTAGCTAGATAGACCACTAAGCAACTTCGTCCTTGTCGCAGTCACAGGTATTGTAACCACCACAAGATAAACGGCTGACAATGTCCGAAATAAAGAAGCCAATGATACCACCAACGATTGGAATGATAACATAAGCTGCAAGCACCAAGCCGGCAAGCTGAGCGAGTTCGCCGAAGCCCTCAGCTGAGGTTGGTAAGATTTGATACATCAGCGAAATAACTGGGTTGAATGCAAAGCTATTGCTGAAACCGAAGTAGCTCTGGGAAATGATTAACCCAAAGATGACGGCCAAAGTGATACCACTTGCAACGGTCAAGCCAAAGGTGAGTGGCTGACGGCGAGCATAGCGGATAGCCCGTGCAAAACAGAAAGCAATAATGAATGCACCAAGTAGCTCAACCAAGGCAACTGCCCAGAAGCTGTCGCCACTGATCTCGGCCATGGTGATTGCCTCGACGGCGCCACCGCCACCTAGACGGAAAGCGTTGATGATGAGCGCACCAATCCATGCACCAAGCAACTGTGCGAGCATGTAGAGGACGCCACGAATGGCCGACATGCGGCGAGTTGCCATCATACCAGCGGTGATTAGTGGGTTGAAATGTGCACCAGAAATGCCAACAATCGCGACATAGACACAGGTCAAGCCGAAGATGATATATAGTGGCTGGATGCCAAGAGTGAGCATGAACATCGCCACAAACATGGTGCCGATGACCTCACCGAGCAACGCACCCCAGATTTTTGGAGTTTTGAAGATGGTCAAGATGTTTTCGTTTGCATCACCTTTGCGAGCAAAAAAGCCCTGCATCGGTTTGTCATTTTTTGCGCTAACAGCCACGGTCTTGTTCTCTTTCTCAGTAGTCGTAGAAACGGTCTTGGCTGCGGATTTCTTTCCAGATTTTTTTGGCTTTGGAGCTGCCATTGGTTTTTACCTCCTTATCTAATATTCACCTCATTATAGCACACGTATGTTACAATTAAAAGGTTAAAAATAAATGGAGGCGATTTTCATGGGGATCATGGTTTCGAAGGACGAAAAAAATACAGAATTAAATCAGAGAATTTCAGCGGATTTGCGCTCGCGTGTACAGAGTTCTTCGCCATATAACTATGATGAGGATGATAGTTTGGATGGGGGTAGCAAAAAAACTGGGCGCTTTGCCTGGGTATGGATCGTCTTGATTGTGCTGGCGATCTTGTCACTAGTCGCGATCGTGATTGTCTAAAACGTGGTATAATATATATGATATGTCAGAAGTTGAGAAATTGAAGTCCGAGCTCAAAGCTCTCGGCAAAGAATATAGCAAAATTAAGGACCTCCCCAAGGAGCAGCGTGGGGAATTTGGTCGCGAGATAAATCAGAAAAAGCAGAAACTCCTGGCCCAAATTGCCAAGGCCGAGGAAGATCTCGAAAGTGAGCAGGTTGAGCCAATTGATGTCTCGGCGCCGGCCGCGCCAAATCAGCCAATCCCTCAGCCTCAGCTTGGCACACGCCATCCGCTAATGGTCGAGCTAGACCGTGTAACATCGATTTATTCTGACATGGGCTTTAATGTGATGGAGTCGGTCCAGCTTGACGATGAATTCCATATGTTTGATAGCTTGAATTTTGTGAAGGAGCATCCGGCGCGGGACGGTTACGACACTTTCCGCACTGGCGAAGGATTTATTCCGCCGGCGCATACTTCGACAATGCAACATCGCGCACTTAAAAAATATAAACATCTCCTCGATGAGGATGGTCAAATTGCGGTGGTGATCCCGGGACGAGTATTTCGTAACGAGGATGCTGATGCTACCCACGAACACACCTTTTACCAATGTGAGGGCGTCTTTGTGTCAAAAGACGCAACCATGGGGCAATTATTTGGAGTTTTGAAGCGATTCTTTGAACTTTATTATGGTGAAAAGCTAAATCTCAAAACTCAGCCAGGGTATTTCCCATTTACCGAGCCATCGGCAGAGTTCTTGATTGAGAAACCAGCTAGCCTCGGCGGGAAGGGCTGGTTGGAGATGGGCGGCTGCGGCATGATTCACCCGAATGTTCTCAAAATTGCCGGGATTGACCCCGAGGTTTATCGTGGATTTGCTTGGGGCGGCGGCATTGATCGTTTAGCGATGCTGAAATACAATTTGCCAGATGTCCGGTATTTCGAGAGTGGCAAACTAGAATTTTTAGAGGAATTTTGACAACCCAACCCAAGCCGAGGCGCAAGCAGTTTTGCGCCATATAATTCCATTGTATCACACCATAAGCATTTTGTCAAGAGGAGAAGCAAAAAAATGAAGATATCACTGAATGAAGTCAAAAAATTAGCCAAAATCCCAGAGGATATTACCGATCAGGAGCTAATCGAGCGGATTGGTTCGCGTCTAGTCGAGATTGAGGAAGTTATTGATCTGGCACCACAATACAAGGGGATTTATATCGCTAAGGTGGTGAGCTGCGAGCCGATCGAGGGGACGCATCTGAATCTTTGCCAGATTGACGCCGGGGAGCACACAGCGGAGTTTAGCGATGGTGATACAGTCCAGGTGGTCTGTGGTGCGCCAAATGTGCATACGGGGATGTTGGCGGTCTGGATCGCTCCGGGGGCGATCGTACCAGAAACTTATGATAACGAGGATTTCAAGCTTAGCGTGCGAAAGCTACGGGGATACGAGTCCCACGGCATGCTGGCCGGTGCGGACGAGCTTGCGCTCGTGAGTGAACATAAGTTCATTGCAGAGATTGATCCGCGGCTAGCCAAACCAGGTGATAGCTTTGCAGAGGTCTTTGGGTTAGACGATATTATTCTCGATGTCGAGAATAAATCTCTGACGCACCGGCCAGACTGCTTCGGTCTAATCGGCTTTGCTCGGGAAGTTGCCGGTATCTTTGGCATTAAATTTGAGGAGCCAGAGTGGATTGGGGCTGAGGGGAGTTCCGCCCATAAGGGCAAAGACCAGCCATCGACCCTGGATATCACTATTTCCGACTCCACTCTTTGCCCGCGTTATTCCTGTGCTATCTTCGAACTTGGCGATAATAAGCCAGGCAAATATTTGACGCCAGAAGCGGTTTTCTTGGCCAAGGCTGGCATGCGAGCGATTGACCCGATGGTCGACCTTACGAATATTATGATGCTAATGACCGGCCAACCGCTGCACGCCTTTGATTATGATAAGCTAGTTGAAGTTGGTGGGACGAAGACGCCCAAAATCATCGTTCGGATCGCAAAGGACGGGGAAGAGCTACAACTGCTCGATGGCGAAACAATCAAGTGTATTCCAGAAGATATTTTGATCACTTCGAACAACGTCCCGGTGGCGCTAGCTGGGGCGATGGGGGGAAAAAATACCGAGATCGATGCCTCGACGCGCCGAGTAGTGCTCGAAAGCGCAACTTTTTCGCTTTATAATTTACGTAAAACCCAGATGGCGCACGGGATTTTCTCGGAAGCGATTACCAGGTTTACTAAGGGCCAGCCAGCGGCGATGACTTTGCCAGTGTTGATGGAAACTGTGCATAGACTTGGAGTTGAGCCAATAGCGCTGGCAGACGAATGGAAGGCTGGTCCAGGGCAAAATGTTGTAAAAGTTGCAACAACTGCCGTGAACCGCTTGCTGGGGTCGAATTATAGTGCCACAGAGATTGCCGAAACTTTGACGAATGTTGGGTTTGACATCGAGGGCTATCCAGTGAGTTTGAAAAAATCCAAGAAACTCGGCCCAGTTGAAGTGTCGCTGACGGTGGGCGAGGAACTTGGTGAAGAGATAACGGCCAAAGTTCCGGCTTGGCGGACTGACATCCATATCGCGGAAGACATGATCGAGGAAGTTGGACGGCTTCGGGGATTTGATAATATCCCGCTGGCTTTACCGAAGAAATCATTCAGTGGCTCGGAGATTGCCCCAATGTGGCAGTTGAAACAGGAGCTACGCAATATTTTGTCAGATCGATTGGGGATGCATGAACTTCTGACTTATTCGTTCGTGAGTAAGGATTTGTTAGAGAAAGTTGGGCAAAACCCGGAGGATTGTTATCAGATTGTCAACTCGATTTCGCCGGAGTTGCAATATTTTCGCTCGGAGATTGCCCCGAGTTTGCTAGAAAAAGTGCGCGAGAATTTGAAAGCTGGCTACAAAGGATTCAAACTTTACGAGCTAAACCAGGTTACGCGCAAGAGCTATGGTTTGACAGACGAGGGCACTCCAGTCTTGAAGCATCATCTCGGTATCGTGGTTCTCGGTGATTTTTATCAGCTCAAAGCTCAGATTTTGGCGATGTTTAAGGTCTTGAATATCCCGGTTGAATACGCAGCGCTCAGCAAAGCCAAGGCCGCCGACCAGCCTGATTTAGAGCCAAAACGTAGCGCCGAGTTGATTATTGGTGGCCAGTGTGTTGGCGCTTTTGGCGAGGTGAAGCTCGGCGTTTTGAAGCGCTTTAAGATTGACCAAACAGTCACCGCGCTAGAAATGAACCTCGATAAAATCGTGGACGTTCCGCGCCAGTTGCAAGTGCAGCTTAAAATCTCCAAATTCCCGTTTGTGGAGCGAGATTTGACCTTGAAGGTAGCAAGTGATGCCGCGTTCGGGCGTTTTGACGAGAAAATTCGCGGTGTGCTGGCGGGGGAGGAATTAGTTTATACTGTTTCTCCGGCCTCAATTTATCAGGCGAGCCCAGACGATCCAACCAAAAACATTTCTTTCCATCTGCGATTTTCTAATCATACAAAAACTTTGGATCAGGCCGAAATTTCTGATATAATGGAGAAGATTACTGTGGAGGTGGCAAAAATCGGGGCGGAAGTGATTTAGCTTGGAAGGAGGAATGAATATGCAAGAAAAAGCACTTAAAACAACAACTAAACAGCGCGTGATTATTATCATTATTGCAACGCTTTTGCTGGTTTCGACACTCGGCGTCTATATGTTGATTGTCCTAAATAGTGGTGCCGGGAACTCGGCTTCGGTTGACGCGATTACCGAGCGTTATAATGCAAAATACGAGGAATATCTGACGGCCAATACCAGTGTTTCGGATAAATATTTCGGTGAATTCTCCAAATATCGCTCCGAGGTGAAGGCTTATAACGAAGCCAATGCGACTAATAGCGTGCTTGATACCAAAGATCTAAAAACTGGTGATGGTCGCGAGCTGAGCGAGGACGATACCGATTACGCAGCATATTATATTGGTTGGTGTGCTGATGGTGAGGTATTTGATTCCTCGTTTGATACTAGTAGCGAAACCGATGGTGATATTGCTGATGCAAAGGCACTTTTGCCACCGCTCTTTGGCGCTACGATGGCGGAAGGTCTGATTGATGGCTGGAACCAGGGCGTAGTTGGCATGAAGCTTGGCGGCGTCCGCCAGATTACGATGAATGGTGATCTAGCTTATGGTGACACGCGCGAGATTTGTGGCGGCACAAACAAGCCACTGCGCTTCATTGTGATGTTGGTTGAGCCAGACGAAAAACTCGAACAACTCCAAGGCGAGCTAGACGAAATCCAGATGGAGCTTTATTCGGCTTACGCCAAGAGTTCTGCTGCCAGTGGTAGCAGCTCAGTGGACGCTGGTGGGGCTGAGGCTACATCCGAGGAATAATCACGGTGGCGACAAAACTAGACGTAGCAATCATTGGCGCTGGGCCCGCAGGGCTCAGCGCCGGCATTTATCTGGCGCGCGCCGGCCTGGAATGCACTGCTTTTTCATTGGGTCCTTTTGGCGGGGCGTTGCCGGAGATCAGCCGAATTTCGAATTATCCCGGGTTTCTAGGCAGCGGGCCAGATCTAGCGGAAGCGATGAAAAAGCAGGCCGAAGCGGCCGGCGCGCGCGTCGAATACGGCGAGTGCAGCAAAATTCGCGCGATCGAAGCTGTGGACGGAGCGGAGCAGGGTTTTATCTTGACAATTGACGGCGAGGAGATCCAGGCGCGGGTAGTCCTAGTAGCGACCGGATTGCAGCCAAAGACGTTGGATTTTGAGCCCGACAGGCCGGTATCATACTGTGCGCTTTGTGATGGTGATTTGGCTAAGAATAAGCATGTTGCTGTGGTAGGGGGCGGAAATTCCGCCGTGCAGGAGGCGCTGTATTTAGCGAATTTAGCCCAAAAAGTAACCTTGGTCTCGCATTCAAGGATGAAAGCAGAGGGAATTTTGTGCCAAAAGGCCAAAAAAGCCAAAAATCTAGAAATTATCGAAAATACCGAGCCGACGACCGAGTTTTTGCATCAATTCGACCAAATTTTTGTCTATATCGGGAAGAAGCCGGCTAGCGGGTTCCTCGGGGCGATGGATGCTTCGATTTTGGACGCTCAGGGGTATGTGATAACGGGAGTCGGCCAGAGGGCTCATGAAACGGCTAAACCAGGGATTTTTGCTGCCGGGGATGTACGCTCTGGAATGCTCCGTCAGGTGGTCACTGCCGCTGGGGATGGCGCGGTCGCAGCCGTCGAAATCATAGATTTTATGAAATAACCATTGACATTTTAAGTGAGGTGTGCTATAATGGAGGTATAGAGTGTTTTTAGCACTCTAAGCATCGAACCAAACGTCATTAGATTTAAATAAAATACAAAAAAACGAAAGGGGGAATCTAAATGAGGATTGGTTTAAATTTCAATTATTGGATGGTAGTTATCCCGGTGCTTTTTGCGCTGGGGATGGGGATCGGCTACATGCTGGTCTTGCCGGGCAGAGATAAGCCGCTGCGTCGGCCGTTTCGTTGGCGAAACAACTTACCGGCAACGGTAATTATACTGTTATACAGTATAATATCAGGTATAACGTTTGCCATAATGCTGGGCTTTGAGTCCTGGAACGGGCTTGTTGAGCTGTGCGGGCGAAACGGGTTTGGCGCAAAAGTGAAAGCCGCCTCTGTGATATTGCTTTGCGCTGGGGTTCTATTTTTTGCTACCGCCTATGCGATGCGGGAGATGCTTGGTTATCATACCCGCCAGTTAAAACGACGCTGGACTAGGAACCACGGCAGAGCTATTATCGAGATCGCTCGGGCTGAGGCGAATGGGGACATCCATGCCAAAGCTGGGCTCGGTATGACGGTCCGGGAAGAAAAGGGGTGCCAGATTATCTCTATCAACCCAAACGCTTGGTACCGGCGGCGGAATTTTCACCGAACTTTGAACGGTGTCAAGAAAAGAATAGCAGGATTCATTGGTCGGACAAAGGACCGACATAACCCAATGGTCCTTCCGGATAGCACGATTGAGCGCTACCGGAAGCAGGGCTAAGTGTCCGCGGCATCTAAAATTATCATCCAATAAAAAAGTGAAGGTCGCGGCGGTAGTTGCGACCTTTCTCCGTGGTATAATAATTATATGCGGAAAACTTTCTATTTTTATGATTTGGAAACTTCGGGGCTCAAATCGCGCGCGGATCGGATTATGCAGTTTGCTGGGATTCGGACTGACGAGAATTTTCAACCAATTGGTGAGCCGGCGAATTTATTGGTTGAGCTGACAGATGATACTCTGCCGAGCCCGGGCGCAGTGATGGTGACCGGAATTACACCGATGGCGACGCGGACGGATGGTATCAGCGAGCGGGAGTTTTGCCGGTTTTTTAGCGAAGAAGTGGCAATTCCAGACACAATCATTTTGGGATATAACTCGGTCCGGTTTGATGATGAATTTATTCGTAACGCCTTGTGGCGTAATTTTTATGATCCCTATGAATGGCAGTGGCGTGAGGGGCGCAGCCGCTGGGATATGCTGGACGTGGTGCGGATGACGCGCGCACTGAGGCCGGATGGTATCAAGTGGCCGGTGACAGATGGAGGAAAGCCGACAAACCGCCTCGAACTAATCACGAAGGAAAATAATATTTCGCACGAGCATGCACACGATGCGCTCTCGGATGTGGAGGCTCTAATTAGTGTCACGAAGCTCATCCAGGAGAAGCAACCGCAGTTATTTGATTTTCTTTATAAAATGCGCGAAAAGGAAGCTGTGCTGAAACTGGTGAATTTGCAGATGCCAAAGCCGTTTGTTTATAGCTCGGGGCGCTATGGCACAGAGCATAATTTTACGACAGTGGCGTACCCGATTGCCGATGCTGGCAAAGGGCAAGTCTTAGTCTGTGATTTACGCTATGACCTCGATGATTTATTGAAGCAGGAAGAAGCTGCCAGGAAGGCTGGTGAAATTGACGAGAGTAAGCCTTGGCAGGAGCGAAAGCCATGGGAGCGGGAATATTTCCCGATTATCAAGAAATTACAATATAATCATTGTCCGGCAGTGGCGCCGCTCGGTGTGCTTGATAAAGATGATGGCTGGGCGCGAATTGGGTTAGATAAAGAGACTATCCAGAAAAATCTGGCTGCAATTAAGCGCCATCCAGAATTTGTGCGGCGGATGGCGAATCTGGCTAAACGGGAATATCCAAAAGAACGCGACGTCGAGCAACAAATATATGACCAGTTTACCAGCAAAGCGGACATGAATATTTGCGCAGTGTTACGCGCAAATGAGGAGCCAGAACTAGCCAAATTTCATCCAAAATTTGAGGATCAGCGGCTAAATGAACTACTGATTCATTATAAGGGGCGCAATTTTCCATCGACTCTAAGCGAGCAAGAACAAAAAGCTTGGCAAGAATATCGGCGCAGTAGGCTAGAAACATCGGCGCCGGGATTTTTGAAGGAAATGGCAATTATTCGCAAGGAGCTGGACAAAGGCAAGCCGAGAGCTGGCCGCGGTATCAAAGAATGTGAGTTTTTGCTCGAAGAATTGCAGCTTTGGTACCAGAGTTTGCAAGAAAGAGAGTAATTAGCGGTTTTGACTACGGACTAGCTTTGCATGGATAACGATTTTATCCCCCGAGTTTGTGTTTGCGCAGGTCGAGAGAGTGAGAATGCGATCTGTCGGATTAAGCTCGGCGCGGTATTGAAAATTACTGCGGCTTTGGAGGAGTCCGAGGAAACTGTCGAATTCTGCATCGTCGCTGAAATCGGTCTGGATATAGTCGTTTGTATCTGGGATTTGATAGGTACTAAAAACTTGCCAAATACTGTTGGCGTATGGTGTTGAGATCTTGATTAGGAAATTATCAGGATTTTGCTGCCATTTCTTTGTAAGGGTATGTTTTAGGCTACCAAACATTGAACCATCTCGACGGCCATGGGCATAGATAATCGTATTGCGGTCATAGGCTGATTCTGAGGTTTGCTCCACCTTAGCGCGAAAGCTACGATTGCGATAATCCATGAAGACCCATCCGGCATCGTTTCGAGAACGATCAACTGAGTGGGTAAGGTAAAAAATATTATCACTGTGTTGCACAATGGGATAATTAATATTAGTCCCACTGACCGAGATCCATGCTACAATATCGGGATTGATCTGGTGAAGCTGGTCAAAATCTGCTTCAAGATAGTTTGTATTACTAAAATCCCAATAAGGATCAAAATCAGAGTCTTTCGAGTCGTTGTCGTTATTTTGATCGTCAACGTTAGTTAAGTCGGCATCTTCGACTACAGTAGTAGTCATTTCTGCAGTATGATAATTATCAATCAACCAAAAAGTCAAATAAATCGAACAGAAAAGAATACTAGCAGTCGCAATAATGGTTATAGTTAGGAAAAATTTTTGGGCGCGCCGACTAGGAGAAGACGCGCCCGACACCTGTGCTTTCAGGTCCTTTGCCATTATTTATCGATTTAATTCCGTTTGCTAAACTTACGATAGCCGATGATGCCACCAATAAGCACGATCAGGCTAATGCCAAAAATGCCGCCGTAAATCATAATAGGGTCAGCAGTTTTTGGATTGGCAACTGAATTGCCACCACTTTTGCTGCGCCCATAGATAGCGTAATTAGAGAGATGGCTAGTCGTAAAAGTAATAACACCATTTTGAGCGGTAGCGTCAAATTCTTCGGTAATCTGATCAGCTGCATTGAGGTAGGCTACCTTATAGGTATCGTAAACCTTAGAGATCGGTATAGAAATTTGATATTGCCCACCTGATACTGGCACAATAGTTGTGTAGCTATATAAGGAAATATCGTAAGCTGCAATATACTCGTGCTCATTCATAGCAACGCTACTTTTGTCGATTGGGGCAACCTGCAAGTGAAAATTATCGTTAAAACCAGTATTACTAACAAAATTGATGCCATTACTACTAAAAGTGGTTTTACTACCAGCCTTAAAGTCTGTCGCACCCTGATTTATCGCAGAGATCGCATCATAGGTGTCGCCGCTAGCAATGACGGTCTTAATTTCATCTTGTCGTGCAGTGTCGACAAAGCCAGTCGAGAAAGTGCTACCAGCTACAACGATTGGGGTACTATTCGCAGACTCCTGACCATAAAATTTCGCTAATTGAGAGACCAGCCCCATATTGATAGGGTTGTTGCGGACCTCAAAACTTTTGACGACGAATTTATTAGCGTAGTTTGGTAGCAAATCGCTGGCGATGAATTTCAAGAAGTTTTTACAATTCGAGCAACCATCCATGCGAAAAACATAGATGATAGTTTTGTCGGCGGTGTTCGTATCATCATAACTGCTGGTAGTAAAATCAAAGTTAATACCATCTGCATTAAAAGCCTCAGCGAGAGTCTCAGACGGATATCGACTCATATCAATCGGCCCACCAGCAGCCGATACGCTTGTAAGTGGTAAGATAACTGATGCCAAAAATGCTAATAAAGCTGCAAGCATCTTTTTCATGGGGGTCTCCTTTGTTATATTCACCTGATTGTATCAAATTTGCTTCTAATTGCAACTACTTTAAGATTGTCGGTCGAGGGATTGAAAATTTTAATGTTTTGGTGTATAATAGAGAATGATGCATGGAGATAATTATATCAAGATCCGTGGGGCACGGCAGAACAACCTGAAAGATATAGATGTCGATATTCCGCGAGATAAGTTAGTCGTGATTACGGGACTTTCCGGGAGCGGGAAGTCAAGTTTGGCGTTTGATACGATTTATGCCGAGGGGCAACGGCGTTACGTAGAAAGTTTGTCGAGCTACGCACGAATGTTTCTTGGCGTGATGGATAAACCGGATGTGGATAGCATTTCGGGGCTTTCCCCAGCGATTTCGATTGACCAAAAGTCGACTTCGCGCAATCCGCGCTCGACCGTGGCGACCGTAACTGAAGTTTATGATTATCTTCGCTTGCTTTTTGCGCGGGTGGGGGTGCCACATTGTCCGATTTGCCATCGCGAAGTCCATCGCCGGACGGTGGAGGATATTATCAACGAAGTGATGAAATTGCCACTCGGCAGCAAATTAATGTTGCTGGCGCCGATTGTGGGGCAGAAAAAGGGCAGCTTCCAGCATATTCCAGATCAATATCAAGCAAAAGGTTTTTCGCGAGTGCGAGTGGATGGGATTATTTATGCGCTGGATGAGTTTCCAGAGCTAAACAAGAACGATCGGCACGATATTGAAATTGTGGTGGATCGCTTTATTCTCTCGCCAGATCTTATTAGCCGGATTTCAAGCTCGATCGAGCAAGCTTTGGAGCTGGGGCAAGGTGTGATCAAATTGTTACGTATTAACGACAATACAACCAGTATAGATGCGCATGTTCGGGGAGGATCAAGTGTTGGCTCGGTGGGTATTGACAGTCAGGCTGGCACGGGTCCGAATCACGGCCCGTCAGGGCTCGATTCGGAGAGTGCCACCATGCCCAACGAGTCAACCTTGACCTCTCCCGACACGGACGTCTATACTTTCTCTCAGCGCTATGCCTGCGAGCTACACCCGGAGGAACTAATCCCCGAGCTAGAACCGCGACTATTCTCATTCAACGCGCCACAAGGGGCCTGCCCGACTTGTACTGGACTCGGTACGAGGCTCGAAATCGATCCAAGCTTGGTGCTAAATCCAAATCTAACAATCGCTGAGGGTGGCATCCGGCCGTTTAATCGTGTCACTCAGGAGTCATGGTGGCTAAAACGGCTTGACGCGGTGGCGCAGGCGAATAACTTCTCGATTCACGTGCCGATTAGGGAACTGACCGAAGACGCAATCCAGAAGTTGTTATATGGAACTGGCTCACGCAAGTACAAAATGAAGGTTGGCGGACATGGCAAATGGGGTGACGGGGCGACTTACGAGAGTACTTATGAGGGCGTGATTCCGACTCTCGAACGACGCCATCGCGAGACGGATTCGGAGTTTATTCGCAAAGATATCGAGCGCTTCATGCGAGTGCACGGGTGCCAGACTTGTCATGGTGCGAGGTTGCAGCCGGTGGTGCTGGCAGTGACGGTGCATGGTCTGAATATTATGGATATGTGTAATCTTGATGTCGACCAAACTTTGAAAGTTCTGAACCAAGATCTGGAATTTAGTGAAGATGAGAAGGTGATTGCTGAGCCAATTATCAAAGAAATTCGTGAACGAGTGCAGTTTATGCAAGATGTCGGACTGGGCTATCTCGAACTGGGGCGAGCAGCAAATACGCTTTCGGGTGGCGAGGCGCAACGGATTCGGCTTGCGACGCAAATTGGCTCGGGTCTGCAAGGCGTTCTGTATGTGCTGGATGAGCCGAGTATTGGCTTACATCAGCGCGATAATGACAAATTGATTGCCACCTTGAAACACCTGAGAGATTTGAAGAATACCGTGCTCGTGGTTGAGCACGACGAAGACACTATGCGTGAGGCAGATTATATTGTTGATATTGGCCCCGGTGCAGGGAAGAATGGTGGCCGACTGATTGCGGCAGGTGCGCCAGACGAGATCGCCAAAGACAAAAATAGCATCACGGGACAATATTTGTCGGGCCGCGCGACGATTCCGGTACCCAAAAAGCGCCGTAAAGCCAAGAAAGACAAGGAACTAGTCGTTGTGGGTGCGCGCGAGAATAACCTTAAAAATATTACTGTGAAGTTCCCGCTGGGCGTGATGACGGTGGTTTCCGGAGTATCTGGGAGTGGCAAGTCGACTCTGGTGAACGAAATTTTGGCAAACGAGCTACTAGCAAGACTGCATCGCGCCCAAACGGTGGCTGGCCTGCACGAAAAAATTGAGGGTATCGAGTATCTTGATAAATGTATCGTGATTGACCAAAGTCCAATTGGGCGTACGCCACGCAGTAATGTTGCGACTTATACCGGAGTTTTCAACCAAATCCGCGAACTTTTCGCAAAACAGCCAGAGGCAGAACTCCGGGGTTATAAGGCAGGGCGTTTTAGTTTCAACATTAAGGGTGGCCGTTGTGAGAATTGCCAAGGCGACGGCGTGAATAAGATTGAGATGCACTTCTTGCCAGATGTCTACGTTACCTGTCCGACTTGTCATGGCAAGCGTTATAATCGTGAAGCTCTAGAAGTGAAATACAAGGGCAAAGATATTGCCGATGTGCTTGATATGACGGTTGACGAAGCACTAGAATTCTTTGAGAATATTCCAGCGATTGCCGGGAAATTGCAGACAATCCAGGAAGTTGGCCTAGGTTATATCAAGCTCGGTCAATCGGCGACAACTTTCTCGGGTGGTGAGGCGCAGCGGATTAAGTTGGCAACTGAGCTGGCACGGCGTAGCACTGGAAAAACGCTATATATTCTCGACGAGCCAACGACCGGGTTGCATACCGATGACGTAAAAAGACTATTAGACATTCTCGGCCGGCTAGTTGATGGTGGGAATTCGATGATTATCATTGAGCACAATCTGCATGTGATAAAAAGCGCGGACTGGATTATTGATATGGGCCCAGAGGGTGGCCAAAATGGTGGTCAGGTAATGGCCCAGGGCACCCCAGAAGATCTGGCGGCCCAAGCAGGGACTCCGACTGGTAAATATTTGAAGCAATATTTGCAAGAAAAATAATCCCAAAATTAGCAAAAAGTGCTTGCTTTTCGGTTCTGCTTATGTATAATAAGTAATAGAAAAGATTACAAATAAAAATATTAAATAAAGACAAATAAAAGGAGATTTTATATGTCGAAAACTACAAAAGCTCTTGCGGCTCTCGGCGTAGTTGCTGGGCTCGGCATTGCATCTTTGCCGCTGATGGCAAGTGCTGCTCCTGGTGTCACGGTTGTCGATGGCACTGGTACAGACACGGCCACCGAAAAATATGATGGCACCAAAGATGGTAGTGTTAGCGATACGGTCACTGTTCGCACCACAATCGAGGATACTCTAACCTTGACTATTACTGGTGATAATGATGGCGATATCACGACTGGCGGAGAAAGCCACCTCGTTTTGCTCGGTACTGATGGCGAGCTAGCCAACGGCGCTAACGCTTCCGGCGCTGCAAAGGTGAATGTTGCCACTAATAATTTCGGTGGGTACAAAGTTAATATGAAAGGTGAAGCTACTGGTTTCAATGGCACGACCAATGCCAACCAGACATTTGCTGATGTTGCAGATGGTACTGCGACCTTCCCAACCACTGGTGCCTCGGTCTTTGGTTATCAGACTACTAAGGGTGCTGCCGTGAGCAACGTTACGCTTGCTAGTGGCGACTGGAATGGTGTCAAGGATACTGCAACTTTGATTGCAACTGGCGCCGCAGCAACGGAGGCTGCTGGTGATGAATTCACCATCACTTTCCAGGCTCACGCTAGCGAATCTCAGGCGGCAGATACCTATGATGAGGTTATCACGATCACCGCTACGACTAATGTCTAAATTGGTCTAAAATAACATAAAAGCCTCCATCTGGGGGCTTTTATGTTGGCTCTTGCAGTTTATTATACGGTCATGTATAATCAAACAATGATGAGGAGGTTAATGAAGAATAGTTTTATTATGAAGATTACGAGATTTGGGTGGGTTGTGGTTCTTCCACTTTTGGTGTTTGCGGTAGTTTTGGGGTTGAGCACGACGCCAGCCGTAGCTGAGGACGAGCGACCAGACTATCGCTTGCAGATTTCCCCAACCCAGGACAACGCCGGCAAAGTCGAGCCGGGCGAGACTCATACTGGCAGCTTCAAAGTCCAGAATACCGGCAATAAGGCTTATCGCTATACGGTCTCAATTGCACCGTTTAGCTTCAAGAACGAGCAATACGAGCAAGATTTCGACTCAACTAGCAAATACACCGTTTTGACTGACTGGGTTACTTTTGCAAATGATGGTGGGTTGGTAGAGCCAAATGAACAAAGTGAAGTAAAGTATACCGTTAAGGTGCCAAAAGATGCACCAGGCGGGCTGCAGAGTGCTGCAATTATGGTTACAATGGTTAATGATGACGAAATGAAGCAGTCTGGTGTCCAGACTGTCAGCCGTGCTGCTTTCCCACTTTACATGAACATCGGCGGTGATACCGAGGAGCGCGGCACCATCATTGAGAATAAAATCCCGAGCTTGATTTTTAACCCGCCACTAATCACATCATCGGTTGTGGAGAACGCTGGGAATATCTATACGACGGCCACCTATGAAGTCAAAGTTTATAATGTCTTTGGTGGCAAGGAAGTTTATACTAATATCAAAGAAGACAACAATGGCGATATGAAGCCGGATACCAGAGTAATCTTCCCAGAAACCGAGCGCTACAACGAGGTGGAATGGACGAATGCGCCAAAGCTCGGCCTGTTCCGCGTCAAGCAGACGGTCAAGATTTTTGATAAGGTTTCCGAGAAGGAAAAACTGGTCTTTATCTGCCCAATTTGGTTGATCCTAATTTTCGTGGCAATCATTGCGCTGATCGTCTATAAACTGGTCAGTGGTGTAATGAAGCGCCGCGAGACAAAATAGTGGCTAGGTCCCATACCTATTGACTTTTATAGTAAAGTGTGATATAATGGAGGGATGGGGCCCTTCTAGGGGTTGCACGGCCGAACAGTTGTAACTTTACGGGAAATGTAGTAGAATAGTGAAAACAAAGGAGTTTATTTTATGTCTAACCAATTATCTTTGAATAAACGCGAGGTAACCGGTAAAAAACTGCGAAACTTGCGCGCTGAGGGCATGATTCCATCTGTCGTATATGGCGGGGAAATGCCACTATTGACCGTTTCTAGCTATAACGCAACCGAGAAAACTCTGCGCGAAGTCGGCTATCACTCTCCAGTCGAGCTCGATCTCGACGGTACGGCACAGCTTGCAATTGTGAAGAATATCGATATCGATCCAGTGAGTCGTCAGATTTTGAATGTTGAATTCCAGGCGATTTCGGCCGACAAAGTTGTCGAGGCCACCACGCCAATTAAGATTATGAACTACGACCAGTCCGAGGCAGCCAAGAAGCATTATGTTTTGCAACAAGTGCTTGAAGAAGTTGAGATCAAGGCTCGGTCGTCCGATTTGCCAGAAGAAATCATTGCTGACGGTAAAGATCTTGCAACTACCGAGGATAAGCTGACTTTGGCAAATCTCCAAATGCCAGAAGGTGTAGAATTGGCCGATAAGGAGCTCACATCAACGACTGCGGTTGCGACGGTTTATGACCCAGCAGTAGAAGCAGCTGCACGCGAAGCAGAAGATAGCGCAGCAGAAGCCACAGAGGGCGAGGAAGCAGCGCCAGCTGAGAGTGATAAGTCAACAGAAACAGCTGAATAATAGAGCGGGCTCTAAGTGTCAAAAACAGCACACCAGTGTGTGCTGTTTTTTATCTGAGTACCATCACAAGATCTTGCAGTTTATTCCGTAAAGCTGCTTGGGCGGCCTTAATATTACTATCCTTACCCTTCCAGGTCTGCATAACCGGGTCCTGTAAAGTACGGGAAAAAGCAAAACTGACTGGCCAATCGAAAGGCCCAGCTTCGATGATAGCAGAGAAATCTTTTACCATTTCTTTGGAGTCGTGACCGCCACTTAGGATTGTGACGCCAGCGGTGTATTTGGAAACGGCATGTTTTAGTACGGCAGCGGTAGCAATCCCGATTTCGCGCGGTGTAGAAGGCGCAACGGCTTTGTTGCCGGCTGTGACCATACTGGTTTTTAGGATCGCACTAGAGAGGTCGACTTGGCGCCGTTCGAGTTTCTCGAAAATAGCTAGTAGCACACGGTCGGTGACTTCGATACTTTTTTCGATGGTGTAATCTCCGCCCCAGCTAATATCCGACTCGATAATTGGCACCAGCCCGGCTAATTGACATTCGCGCGCAAACTCGGCAATCAATTTTGCGGCTTTTTCTATGGCGATGAAACTTGGCTGATTTTTTGCGATGGTGAATTTCGCATGCCACTTAGCAAAGCGGAAACCAGTCTCATAGTAGTCACGTAGCCTCCCGGCTAATCCGTCTAGCCCTAAGGTGTAAGTTTCATCTGTACCTTTGAGGTGTGCCTGACCCTGGTCGGCCTTTACGCCGGTGATAATCCCGCGACTTGTGAGATATTCGAGATAAGTTTGTGTACGTTGGAACTTGGCGAGCGCAACTTTTTCGGTCAAAATCACGCCACTGGCGTATTCGCTTAGTTCAGGGGTCGTCAAGAGGAGCTTGCGATAGGCGGAGCGGGTTTTCCCGTTTGCACCAATCCCAAAACCGACTAAACGCTTGGTGAGGGTTTGGTCGTCCTCGTCGGCGGCTAAAATCCCACGCCGCGCTGACATCAAAGATTTGGCGATCAGGGCGACATTGGCCCGTTTTTCGCGCTCGTCTGCAACTAATTCTTTGAGGCGCCGGCCAGAAAGTGAGCCATCAAGCGTCGCTTGTTCGGCGTTGATACGTGCCCAAAGGACGGCGTCTGCTGGTGAACCGCCAGAGCTGATCACACCGAGCACGGTTGCAACGATAGTATTATAAACCGTAAGATGGGTCATCATGTCGGTGCGGCTGAGTTGCCAACTTTCTTCGGCTTCACCGAAGACAATCTTTTGTGGAGTGATGTGACAGACGAGCTTTTTCTCGGTTTTGCCAAGATCAAGTTTATCGACGATTTTTTCGTCGCTATGCACAGGCGGTTCTTCTTCGACAAAAAGTAAGTCGGCTATTTCGGCCAAACGCTCGCCGAGAGGCGATTTGTTACGCTCAGCGTGTACGGCTAACTTTGTTGTGGGGGAGAACTTGCGAAAATTCTTGATTTCGTCAACTAGGCGCTCGGAAACAAAAGTAGAACGGTCAACCAAAATCCACTCTGGGATATCTTTTGGCATTTGCCAATCAGTTGGTTTGCGCTGGCTGGGGACAAAATAAGTAATCTCGCCGTTATGGCAGAGTATATAACGGTAACCAGCTGGATCCTCTTGCCAGATAATCTCACCGTTTTTGAATTCGGTATCAGATCCCATGATCTTGGCATTGATACCGAGTCGCCCCAATACACTAAGTGTGACAGCTGCGCCACCGTAGATACTGGTGCGTTGGAAAAATCGATGCTCGGCGCCATTGAAACTCAGGTCAAGCCAATCAATCCCGCGCTCGTCTTGCTCGAAATTATTTTGGCGTTCGTCAAGTTTAAGATAAACGTCCTTCAATACATTCCCAATCACCAAAATCTTGCTCATGCTATTATTGTACCACATCTGATGTATAATAGAAACAATGAAGGCAAGACATCACATAGGGCTGTCGGGGATCTGGCGGTTTATTATATGGTTGGTTTGCGTAGTCGTCGCTATGGCAGTGATATATTTTGTCTGGCTTAAAGATTATGAGAAAGAAGCGCTTCTATATCTTGGATATGATGAACCGACGATTGTCTCCTTGCGCGAGCATCTACCTGACGATGATGAGCATTCTCAAATTGAATTATTGCTTACTTTGCCGTATCAAGAAGACTTACCCAGTTTGTTACAACATCAGAGCTTCAAGCCAGAGAATTTATCGACATATTTAGATTATATAGCCGATTTGGATCATTATCGTCTCGATGCAGTGGTCTACCTTGTAAACAATCATATTGACCAGCCCTATTCGGATCTACTCGCTGCTTTAATCGCGCAGCCATATTTCTTGCCTCAGCGGCTCGAGCGTTATCTCGCTTATGACCCGTCAAAGCCTCCCGCAACGATCATTCAAGAGGTCAATTGCAATCTAGATCGTCCCTATTATGAAGATCCGGGATTGGTCGACACCGCGAGAGGTGACTTATTATTAGTGAATAAATATTATAAATTTGAGCCGGATTACAAGCCAGATGACTTGGTTGAAATTGATGACCGGCATGACAATGACACCGGCGGTCTTATACGGCCAGATGTTAGTGAAGCCTTTGTCCAGATGGCGGAAGCGGCGGCAAAGGAAGGCTTATCACTCAGAAATAATTCAGCGTATCGCAGCTATACTACGCAACAGCAATTATATAATCGCTATCGAAATAATAACGGAATTAACTATGCGGAAGAGTTCGCTGCGCGGGCCGGTTTTTCTGAGCATCAAGCCGGTTTGGCGCTTGATATCGGTGTACCAGTTGGTGAAGCCGTGGGTGATTTTGAACAGACGGCTGAATTTGTGTGGCTGGCGCAAAACGCCCGGCACTTTGGTTTTATTTTGCGATATCCAAAAGAAAAAGAGCACTTGACCGGTTATCACTATGAGCCTTGGCATTATCGCTATGTTGGGACCGAGGTGGCTGAATATATTTATACGCAAAACCTGACCTTTGAAGAATACTATGCTGTATTTATCGAAGGTCAGTAAAATTGCTTAAATTGGGTGGTTATTGATTATTCCAGCGGTCGATTGAATCTTTGATAACTTGTTTAGCTTCATCAATACCAGCAAATTCTTTCACCGTAGTCGTACCTGGTTTTTTGAGGTCCTTGTAGTGGTTAAAGTGGAACTCGATTTGTTCGATTAAGCGCTTCGGCAAATCTTCCAGCGTTTGATACATATCGCCGTTATTGCGGTCATCGGCTGGTACGGCGATAATTTTATCATCGACTTCGCTATCATCGACAAACTTCATGACGCCAAGTACGCGTGCGGTGGTATAGATCCCAGTTGTAAGAGGCTGGTCAGTGATTAAGAGTACATCAAGCTCGTCGCCGTCTTCGTCCAAAGTTTGCGGAATGAAGCCGTAGTTGGTTGGTTTTGCAAAAGCAATTGGCTCAATGCGATCAAGCATAAAGCAAGCGTTTTTGCGATCCCACTCGATTTTATGGTTAGAACCGGTTGGGATTTCGACTACAACGTTGATTTCGCCATTTTCCCAGTCGCCTGGGGTCAAGATTTTATTAAAATCTGCCATAAAACTCCTTTGTTACATATCTATTATAGCATGACATTGTGTAGTAGTTAGATGAATTAAACGAGCGACACTTCTAACCCCCTAGCCCTCCTTTGTCTAGCTGGGATTTGTTTGTTAATCAAGAACAAGACTCGAACCAGTACTCCAATTAGCCTATTTTGGACATACGCCGACGGTATATATTTTGCAGTTAGATATAATCTCGGTGTGGTCTTTCAATGTCCAAAATAGGCTAATTGGAGTACTGGTTCAATCCGATCCTCTATTCCTTCACCCCTCCCGTACTACACAGCGGATGGCAAAACCATGGCCGCGAGTATCGTTAAAACTTGGGCCTACATAACTAGCGTAAGTATTTAGCATATGCGTGTATGTTGTACCGCCACTTATTATAGACCAGAATGCGCCAGCAGTAGCCCGTCCTTGAATAAAACCAAGTGTAGTATAGTAATATCCCGTACGGAGAAAGTTGAGAGCGGCGCGCTCCTAACTCCTCCTCCGGTTCTACCCAGTTACGTAACGCGCCGCTCGGGTTTGAGTATACGGGTGGATACGACTATAATATTGGTTCGCTGTACAGTGTCGGCTCAAATGGCTACTACTGGTCACGATCGGTAGACTTGGCTAGCTACGCTTACAACCTTGTCTTCTATTCCGGTGGCGTCTACACTCAGAATAGCGTTAACCGTGGCTTCGGTTTTGCCGTCCGCTGTGTTGAGGAAAGGGGGATAGCTACGAGGCTCGTAGAGCCCCTAGAACAAGCGTAAAGTTTTTACGCTTGTTCTACCCCAGTAGAGAGGTAAAACCTCTCCTGGGGCTTCTAAATAGCCTAAAACGGCAAAATAGAGCCTAGAAAGGTTGGAAAATTGACAAAAATAGGTGATTTTGGAGCAAGACGTAAAGATCCCACTTCTGTTGATACTTTCATTGATTTTGGAGAAATAAGCTAAAAAGGGACTTTTTTCTCAACTTTCTCCGTACGGGATATTACGATGTTTCCAATGGTAGCACTGATTACCGTACCACTTTTGGCCGTTGGTGGTCCGTTGTGGGTAATTCAGTTACAAGCGGACGCCTAACTTCGTACCCGTATCCAGTATTTGTTTACCAACAATCCAACAGTTACCATGGAGACGGTCTTGCCGTCCGCTGTGTAGTACGGGAGGGGTGAAGGAGGAAGAGCTAGCCTTTTTGGAGTATGAAAGACGCCACCGAGGCCTGTTTGTGGTCGAGCTTCGATATAGTGTCAGGGTTACTTCAAAAGGGCTAGCTCTTCCTCCTACTATCCATCTCAACTCCATATCATATTGACAAAATAGATAATCTGTGCTACAATGGAGAGATAGGTCCATTTGTGGCCAAAAGAAGAAAGGGGGAGCACATTATGAATATTACCCAAAATGATTATGATTTGGAGATAACTGTTAATGACGCACATGCCCGGAGTTTGACGCAGGTTATGGTCAAGAAAATTGTGGAAGATTTATTTCGCGATCTTGGTCTTCTGGATCTTTCTGGGATAATAATCGAAGAGATCAGGATGCGAGAGTATGATCTCACGGCGGGGGATAACCCTTCCTGGTCGGCAGATTTAAGTCGAAGTGCGGAGTTTGCGGATGACGTTAAACTTATCTTCAATGCTCAGCAGTTTTATAAAGCATTCCATAAAACGAATCATGACTTTGATTATTCTGGATCCTTCGCGGTGACACTTGTATTCTCCAACACGGGCATAGTTGGAATATCGTCGACCGTAGCGGAAATGATCAGCTCACTGGCGCACGCTCATTACAGAGGGCAGATCTATCATTATTTCCCCGATTGGGAGACGGACTATGTTGACAAGATGCTCTTCTATGAAGTTCCAGCCAAGGATCAGGGTAGTAATCTGTAAAAATAGGCGGAGCCGCACTAATGGGCTCCGTTTTAATTTTCCTTGATAAATGCGCCGCTCTGACGATTCCAAAGCTTCTTATAGACACCGTTTTGGTTCAGGAGCTCGCTATGCCGCCCCTGTTCGACAATTTTGCCATTTTCGAGCACTACAATACGGTCAAGGCTTGCCACGGTGCTTAGACGATGCGCAATTACGAGGCTAGTTCGGCCGTGCATGAGTTTTTCCAGGGCTTCCTGGATTAAGGCTTCGCTTTCGCTATCGAGTGCGCTAGTCGCCTCGTCAAGCACGAGGATTGGCGCATCTTTGAGAATAGCGCGGGCAATCGCAATTCGTTGGCGCTGGCCACCAGAAAGTTTCACACCGCGCTCGCCAACTAGGGTGTCATAGCCCTGTGGAAGTTCGCTGATGAATTCATCAGCATTAGCAAGCCTTGCGGCTTGCTTGATCTCGTCTATACTGGCTTCTGGCCGACCATAGGCAATATTATCAGCGATACTACGATGGAAGAGGGAAGTTTCTTGCGGGACGTAAGCAATATTTTTGCGCAAGCTCCGCTGCGTGACATGTTTGATATCTTGCTCGGAAATCGAAATTTCACCTTCGTCAATATCGGCAAAACGCAGGAGCAACTTTGTCAAGGTAGTTTTGCCGCTACCGCTCACACCAACCAGCCCTACTCTCTCGCCGGGTTGAATTTTGAGATTAAAATTCTCGAAAATTGACTCTTTGGCGTCTTTATGGCGGAAAGAAACATCGTGAAAATCAATCACAGCATCCGTTACTTTGAGTTTATAGGCATCTGGCGCGTCAATAACTTCGTTTGGTGAATCGAGGATCTGGGTCATTTCGTAAGCGTCACCAAAGGATTTATTTAGATTTTTGAAAATACTATTGAAGTTCCAAAGTTCGCCTTGAATAGATTGCGAATAGTTGACAATCAAAATCAAGGTAGCGATCGAAATTCCCAGCCAGCCCTGACCATAAACCAGGAATGCTAATATTAGCGCAGTTATCCCAATTTGGACGATTCCAAAGGCTTGATCGCGCTTGACTGCGCCACGCATATAATCCATGCTCACGCGGTGATAGGTATTACTGATAAAATTCACATAGCGCTGTCTCTCGTGCGGCTCCTGAGCATAAGATTTGACAGAAATCATGTTTGATACCGAGTCGGCCAGTTGCCCAGTTTGTTTATTCTCTGCTTCGGCCTCGGCTTCGTTTAGCGGCGCGAGCTTGCGGTAAAAGATAAAAGCTGCGATGGCATAAATTATCACAAATGCGACCAAGCCTACGGCGAACCAGCTGGCTTCGCGCGCGAGCACGACTATTACTAATATAATGTAGCTAAGCATATTTCCTAAATCCCAGACTGCCGTATCAATGAACCGCTCGAATGACCAGATAAACTTGTTTGACTGTGAAACTAGTGAGCCAGAGAAGCGGTCGCTGTGGAATTGCATTGAGCGAGTCGTCACGGTATCAAAACACACTTCAGCGAGATCATAAAGCCCGAGTAGCTCCATTTTCCAGGTGGCCCAGAGGCGGACTGGCTCGAGTACGATTTTGCTAAGCATGAAAAGAGTAAAAAACCCAATAATATCAACTGCGGCCAAACGCCAAACCTCCTCCCCAGAAATACCCGTCGAAACTTTCTCGACCAGATCGGCAAAAAGAATTGGGGCAAGAATACCGCGGATAAAAACTATCAGCGGTGTCAAAATCAGCGTGGCTAGCGAATACCACTTGTACTTTTTGATTTCTTGCCAGTAGTAGTGTAGCGTGCGCACTGTCACGTTAGGTTTTTTGGTTTTTCTCACTTATAATTCCTCAATTTTTACTCTAGTTTGCTCAGTTGTATCACGATCGCGCACCGTCACAGTGCCATCTTCAAGTGTGTCGAAATCAATCGTGACGCATTTTGGCGTACCGATTTCATCTTGGCGGCGATAGCGTTTACCAATATTACCGTTATCGTCAAATTCGCAATTACAGCGCTCTGACAGCATCTGGAAGACCTCTTTGGCCTTGGCTACTAATTCCGGCTTATTTTTGAGTAGCGGGAAAACAGCGTATTTCACCGGCGCGAGCCCCGGATTTAGGTGTAGTACCGTCCGCTCCTCGTTTCGCTCATAAGCATCACAGAGGACCGCCAGGAACAACCGTCCCAGTCCCATTGAAGTTTCCAAAATCCACGGGATGTATTTTTCGCCAGTTACTGGATCGCGATATTCGAGATCAGTACCAGAGAACTTCATGTGTTGCGAGAGATCATAATCGCTACGGTCGTGAATTCCCATTAGCTCGTCAAAACCATTGCCAGGATAATTATACTCAATATCCCACGCGTCTTTGGCGTAAAAGACTAAATTCTCGTGCTGGTGCCACTTCAAGTTCGCCTCTTTTATACCGAGGCTCAATAGCCAATCCCACTGCTCTTGCTTAATCCGCTCGTATGGCTCCTTATTCTCGTGCGGGCGGACAAAATACTGCGTATCGGCCTGCTCGAACTCGCGGGTGCGGAACAGGAAATTGCGCGGCGAAATCTCATTCCGGAACGCTTTGCCAATTTGGCCAATTCCGAAGGGAACCTTCACCCGGCAAGTGTCGACCACGTTTTTGAAATTCAAATAGATCCCCTGACAAGCCTCGCCTGGCAGATAAGTCGGCTCGGTATTTTGCTCGGTAAAATCACCAAGATTAGACTTCACCAAAAGATTAAACTTTTTTGGCGCAGTCCAATTTTGCTTGCCACAATGTGGGCATTTGATTTTGGCTTTGTGCTCGTCAAAAAGTTTACCAATTTCTTCTTCGGACATTTTTTCGTCGGCGAAGATCCCAAGTTTTTCGAGTTCTTTGTCGACCCGGATACGAGTGTGACATTCCTTACATTCGGCCATTGGGTCAGAGAAGCTGTCGACGTGTCCGCTGGCTTTCCAGACCTCGGGATTTTTGAACATCGCCGAGTCCAGACCGACATAATCTGGCCGCTGCTGAATATTATGCTTCCACCAGTTTTGCTTCAAATTATTCAGAAGTTCGACCCCATAAGGCCCAAAATCGTATAATCCTGCCATACCGCCATAAATATCCGACCCCGGAAAAATAAATCCGCGGCGTTTACAAAGGCTGACAATATCTTCCATGCTACCCATATCTTTTTATTATACCACGAATCGGGGCGTTCTAATGATATAATTGGCTTAGGATGATTAATTTAGAAAAAGCTAAAAAATATTTTGAAGAATATGTGGGTCGTTATGACCCGGAAATGTCGAGAATTCGTTTGAAGATTACGCATATCGAGCACGTAGCGGAAAATTCGCGTCGAATTGCCAAGATGGCGGGGCTTTCGGGCGAGGATTGTGACTTGGCGGAGTTGATTGGTTTTTTGCACGATATCGGCCGGTTCGAGCAAGTGCGGTTGTATGATACTTTTAACGACCGAATCAGTGTCGACCATGCTGATAAGGGCATAGAGGTCTTGTTTGATGATGGGGAAATCAGGAATTTTATCCAGGATGACCAATACGACCAGACTATTCTAGCGGCGGTTAAAAATCATAATAAATATCAAGTCGCGGATGGTCTACCGGAGCGGGAACAATTGTTTTGCAAAATTATTCGCGATGCCGACAAGCTGGATATTTTCCGGGATTTTACGGTCGAAAGTTTGGAAGATCTCGTGCATCTAGAAACAAATGATGTTTCGGCGGAGATTTTGAGCCCAGAATTTTGCCAAAAGTTCCGGGAGGAAAAGCCGCTGAAATTTGCAGAATGCAAGACTAATATGGACTTTTTGGTCTGCATTTTGGCGTTTATCTATGATTTCAACTTCAAAGAAACCTTGATGCTTGTTGACGAGCAAAATTATATCCGGAGGATAATTAAGCGAATCGACGCCAAAGATCCTAACACCAGGGAATGTCTGGACGAGATTGGCGATTACGCCGACGGATATATCAAGAGAAAGATCGGTTGATGGGGGAACTTCACATCTGATTCTTGATGTGTTACAATACTAACATGCCGCGATAGCTCAGTGGTAGAGCACTTCCATGGTAAGGAAGGGGTCTCGGGTTCAAATCCCGATCGCGGCTCCATATTTTTATGGGGACGTAGCTCACCTGGTAGAGCGCAGCATTCGCATTGCTGAGGTAGTCGGTTCAAGTCCGATCGTCTCCACCATGCTATGAATAAAAAATTAGGGCACCCTTGGAAATCGGTGCCCTTTTATGTAATATTAGATTGCTTCGATTCGGTGCTTTTTTCGCACCTTCCTAGTTACGCCCTTATTTTCAAGGGCTGTAAACGTTGTCATTGCAGCATCTTTCTGGCGCGTTTGCCAGCGCGATGCCTGGTCTGGATGCTTGGTGGCTTCGGCGGCATAAATTTCGCCCAGCCATTCTCGCTCGCTAATACCTTTTTCATAAGTATTAATTGCCGAGCTCATGCCCGACGCGTATGAGCCGTTTCGAATCGACAAACTCATAATTGTACCCCGGAGCACCGGGCCATATTTGTCGATATCAATACTCAGCTCCTGTTTCAGAGTTTTCTTTGCGGCTTCGTAATAATATTCAACCGCAAATCTGGTCTGCATTGCGTAAAAATCTTCCGCTTTGAGGTAGCAGATCCAATTCCACTCCTCGGGGATTCGCTCGGTGTTTTTGATATGGGCTTTCCCCTTACTGTCAACATAGTAAAATGTGGTGAAAGACTCATAATTTTCTGAGTCCTCCTCCACGCAGAAGCGAAAAAAGTCCGCCAGGCAATGCCGATCGTCGAGCTGATATCGTCCGTAGGCGTGCCCGCCATCGCTAGCTGTCAGTGTCCAAGATTCCTCACCACTCTCGCACTTAGTCCAGCCCATCCAGATGAGATATTCCTCCGGCTCTGGGGTCGCGAGTGCGGGCGTTGGCTCGACTGTTTTTTGCTTGGTGATATTAGCCACTATTTGTGGCGCCTCTGACTCTTCCGGTACGACGCGCGCCTTGGTTTTTGCGGTTGGCCGTGCTTCAATCTTGTCGTTTGCATTTCCTGTCGCAACAGACAGGAATAATAAAAGACCTAATACTACCATCAGTGGCATAATAATTTTCTTCATCAAAAATCCCCCTTTTCTTGATTTGTACTCTTCACAATCTAATATATTTTAAAGGTCTAATAGGGAATAAAATATGCCCTATCTCTCCATTATAGCACAGATTGCTAAAAAAGTCAATAGGGGAATGCTTATTTTTCGGAGAAAATGCAAGATTTGGCCGGATTAGGGGTGGAAAGCCTTGTTTTTTGCGGTATTTTGTGCTACGATATGAAGATAAAGAATAATATGTCCCTAAAAACTCATGGCTGGCTCGTCTAGAAGCTCGCTGAGGTTATAGGGCGAGAAAGGAAAATATGGCAGAAGCCAAGAAAGAAGAAGGCCTGAAAATTCGTATTCGGCTGAAAGCTTATGATCACCGTGTGATTGATCAGAGCGCCAAACAAATCGTTGATACCGCGATCCGCACCGGTGCAACCGTGAGTGGTCCAGTACCACTACCGACTAAGCGCAGCACTTTCACAGTCGTGAAGTCACCACATGTTTACAAAACTGGCGGCGAGGCTTTCGAAATGAAAGTTCACAAGCGCTTGATTGACATCAAGAATGCTACCCCGAAAACGATTGATTCTTTGCAGAATTTGTCGCTACCGGCTGGGGTCGACGCCGAAATTAAGATGTAAATTTGAGCCTAAAACCGCCATCTCGGCGGTTTTTCTCGCTTGCTCGTCCAAAGACGCGCTGCACTCAAACAAACCACCAATCTGACGATTTTATTTCTCAAATTCCAAGACGCGCCTCGTTTGGTCCCTCCAAGGCCGCCAGGCGCTGTTCGATGTCTCGAAATCTTGCCTCGATAGGAACATCTTGTGATTTTATGGTCGAAACTGAACAAGTTTTTATAACTGGCAACATTTGGCAATCGCAGTGTCGGGCTATCGTGACTCGATATTCCAATATAGAGGTGCTGATCGTCCATTTCTCCCTGACAGTAGGCGTCCAATCCTAGGCGCTCGGCTGCCGTAATGATCCTCCTAACTTTTCCAGGTGTTAAGACGGTTTCATTTTTCATTATAGCACACATTATTCAAAATGTCAAGGAATGGAGCTAAAAATGGTACAAAACTGTGCGCTGTGCTATAATTGAATCATGACGTTTGTTATGCGTTTTAAGAAGCGATTTTATTTTGTTGCTGCGCGATATTTCCGATTTTTCGCAAATTTTGCTTTCAAGAGGTGGCATCCACGTGTAATTGCGGTGACTGGCTCAGCTGGAAAGACCACAATGCTTCATTTGCTTGAATTTGAACTTGGCGAGCGAGCGCATTATTCTCACGATGCTAATTCGGCCTTTGGGATTGCTTTTGATCTCTTGGGTATGGATGGCGTGCGTGGCTCGAAGCTACGCTGGATCCAGCTGTTTTTGTTGGCGCCAATTCGCGCGCTATATTATAAACGCTCCGGGGAGTTCTATGTGGTGGAGATCGACGGCGAGCGCCCACATGAGACAGAATTCTTGGCCAGCTGGTTGAAGCCAGAGGTGACGCTTTGGGTGTCGTTTGGATTGAGTCATGCCGTGCAATTCGAGCAAGAGGTGAAGGATGGTAAGTTCAAGAGCCTGGATGCGGCGATTGCGCATGAGTTTGCAACTTTGCCGGCCAACACCGAGAAATATGTCTATATCAATGCCAATTCCCGCGAGATGAAACAGGCCGTCAAAGGAATAAAAGCCAAAGTGCGCGAGTTCGACATTAAGAAATTACAGCGATATAATGTTTATCCTACGCGGACGGATTTCGTGTTTGATACCGCTTCGTTCCATTTCCCACAACCGCAGCCACGGAATATTGCTATCCAGCTTCTGATGTTGGAGGCGTTGGTGGAATATCTGGGTGTGCCGCTCAAAACCGATTTTGGTGATATGTCGATGCCACCGGGTCGGAGCTCGTTCTTCAAGGGGAAGAAGGGAATAAATATCATCGATAGCAGTTATAATGCGCATCTGATTAGCGTGCAATCTATCCTTGAAATGACTTCTGCGCTCAAAGCCGGGCACAAATGGCTAGTGATTGGCGATATTGTCGACCAGGGGCAGATCGAGGAAGAGGAACACCGGAAATTGGCAGATTTGATTGCCGAGGCAAAGCCAGAGATGGTAATCTTGGTCGGTCGTCGTACCAAGGAATACACCGCACCGCGCCTGAAAGAGCTCGGCGTGCCAGCTTGCACCACGCTCGATCCAAAGAAGGCTTTGAAATACATCGAAACTCATGCGACCGGGGAAGAAACGATTATCTTCAAGGGCAGTCAATATCTGGAATGGATCATTGAGAAGCTATTGGACAATCCGGAAGATGCCAAGCTCTTGCCGCGCCGCGAGCCAGCGGCAGCAAAGCGCCGTAAAAAGTGGGGGTTGGACTAATGGCAAAACCGAAATTATATATTATCCACGGCTGGACTTATACAGTGGCTCCTTGGGAGCGGACGATCGCTAATCTTGAAAAACAGGGCATCGCGGTCGAGATGCTCCATGTGCCAGGGCTGACGTCTTCGTCCAAAAAGGTTTGGACAATCGGGGATTACGTGCGCTGGGCAGATCGGAACATCCCCGATGGCGCAGTGGCGCTCGGCCATAGCAATGGCGGTCGGATTTTACTCAACCTTTGTAGCGAAAAGCCGGACAAGTTGCAACATCTAATTTTGCTGGATGCCGCTGGGGTGTATGAAGTGTCAAGCAAGCGTGACGTGGTGCGGAGCGTATCCAAGAAATTCAGTTTTTTGAAGAATATTCCTGGGGTGGAGAAGGTATGGCATAAGCTCACTGGGGCGAGTGATTACGCCCGTGCACCCAAGAACATGAAGGCGACACTTAGCAACATGCTCGAAAGCGACAAAAACCTGAAACTCGAAAATGTGACTGTCCCGACGACGATTTTATGGGGCGAGGCCGACAAGGTTACTCCGCCGCACCAAGCCGAGGAGATGCATCAAAAAATCAAGCATAGCACCTTGGAGCTTTTTCCAGATTGGACGCATGCGCCGTATTTGTCCCATCCTTTGGAGCTTGCAAAGGCGATTTTTAAGGCATATAAGAATCCGCCCAAGTTCCAGGATCCAGCCGAGGTGACACAGGCTGCGAATATGTCGGCTTCGATGACCCTAAAAAAAGCTCATGGCCCAGTGATTCCAGATACAGCCGAGCGTTCGGCGACACTGGCGTTCAAGAAAAAGGCCAAAGGTCCGCGTGCAACTGATGCTACGGGCCGCTCGGCGTCGCTGGCTTTGGCAAAGAAAAAGCCTAAGGCGGATGCGGGTGACGAAGGCCGAGTGAAGGTCGAGGAACTCGCTGAGGTAGAATACGAGAAGATCGATAGAGCAGACTTGCCTCCGGCTCGCCCGCGCGAGATCATTTCTACGGCGTCGGTGCCCAAGAAAAAACGTGGACTTTCGGTGAGGAGAGCCAAAAAGGGCAAAGTTCCAAAAACCAAAGCTCCTGCTAAGGGGGCAAAGTAGTGATTTCGCTAGGTCAGGCATCGAATTACAGTTTTGGCCGAGCTCTGCGGCATCTTTTTGCCCGCGGCAGAACAGAGGATAGCATGGCGCTAAGGGACGAATTAGCCCAAAAATATGGTGCCAAGCGCGAGAATGTTGCCTTATATCACTCTGGGCGCTCAGCCCTTGCGGTGGCGCTGGCAGCAGTCGGCAAGAAAGGCGATAAAGTCATTATCCCTGGTCTGACTTGTATCGCCGTAGTGCGGGCAGTTAAAGCCGCCGGCATGGAGCCAGTTTTTGCCGATATTACCGCAAAAAATCTTGAATACGACTACAAAAAGCTTGACAAAGTTGCAGAGGTATGCTATAATGGAATTGTAGTGGTCCAAAATACCTTGGGCCGGGCTTGGGATGTGAAAAAAATCGAGCAAATTGCCGAGAAATATCACTTGGTAATCGTGGAGGATTTGGCGCACTCGGCGGGGAGATTTTACCCTGATGGGCGCGAGATTGGCACGGTTGGGCAGGCGGTAGCGCTCTCGTTTGGTAAGGGCAAGGCGATTGACACGATTAACGGCGGGGCGGTAGTGCTAAGGAATGATAAAGAAGTGCAAGTGCCGGTGGAACTGTCAGCTTTGTCTGAGCGATTGCGAGATCGTTGGTATCCGACGCTTGCGGGGATTTGCCGTGGGCTGTGGCGGATTGGGCTGGGCAAGGTCTTGATGGCTGGCTTTGTGAAGCTGGGCTTCGTGAAGCGCTCGGCCGATACGGAGCTTAATACGAATGTGCGACTGACGGATTGGCAGGCAAAGTTGGCATTGGAGCAGCTAAGAGGGCTACCAAAAGGGGTGCTGAGGGAGTTTGAGCTAGTGAATCGGCGCATCGAGCTACTAGCGGAGCTAGATAAAGCCGGATATAATCTTCATGAGATTTGGTATGATACGCCAGTCTCGCCGCCGCGATATAGCAAAGAGGTGGAGTTCCCGGCTCAGAAATGCCCGAAAACAGTCTGGATTGCCGATCGGATTATTAATTTGCCAGCGTGGTATGACCCAAAAAAGTTAGAGCGAGCGCGAGAGATAATTGCAAAGTACGAGATTGGAGGAGAGAATGAGTGAGAAAAAACCGGCCGACAGGAGTGATTTAGACGGTATCTGGGAGAAAATCCAGGCAAAATATCCAGAAGCTAACTTTTTGCAGTCGCCAAAGTGGCAAAAAATGAACGAGCTGATCGGGAATAAGGTGATTATCGAACACTTCGTAGGCGAGACCTGGTGCCTAATGATTGTGAAAAATGCTAAGCGCGGGCGCTATCTCGAAGTACCAGGCGGACCGTTGGTTGACTGGGAAGATGATGCGCTGGTGCGCCGAATGTTTGCGGTAATTCGGAAAGTAGCAGTGCAGGAAAAATGCGTTTTTGTGCGGGTACGACCACAACTACTGAACGAAAAACGGAATTTGCTAGACGGGCTGGGGCTCAGAGAAGCGCCGATGCATTTGCATGCCGAGCACACGGTGATGCTGGATTTGACGAGGAGCGAGGATGAGATTTTGGCGGATATGCGCCGGCAGACGCGCTATGAAGTACGCCGGAGCGAGAAGCTAGGGATTAAGGTTATAAAATCAAATGACAAGAAGATTTTTGAGGAATTCCGGGCGGTGCAGGCCGAAACTGCTCTCCGGCAGAATTTTGTGCCACCAAATCTTGCTACGCTGCTGGCGGAGCGGGAAGCATTTGGCGACGAAGCTTGGATTTATCGGGCTGAAGTGGCAAAAAAGACACTTGAAGATGGTAAAAATCCCGCGGCAAAAGTGGGTGATCCGATCGCCTATGGGTTGATCTTGACTTCTGGCAAGGAGGCGGATTATTTTGAGGCGGCCTCGACCGATCTCAACCGCAAGCTCCCGGGGGCCTATGCCTTGCAGTGGCAGGTGATTAAGGATTTGAAAAAGCAAGGGGTCGAGCGCTATAATCTTTGGGGTGTGGCACCGAGCGGGCAGAAGCAGCATCGTTATGCTGGTGTGACAACTTTCAAGACTGGTTTTGGCGGCGAAATGGTAGAATTCGTGGCGGCAAAAGATCTGGTAATCAAGCCGCTGCGCTATGGTATCGACTGGATTATTGAAACAATTCGTAAAAAGCGGCGACATTTGTAAGGAGGAGAATGGTAGAAAAAACACAGGTGATTTTTGAGGATGCGAAGGATCGGAAAGAATGGGATGATTTTGTCACGGGACACGCCGAGGCGAATTTTCTGCAATCGTGGGATTTTTATGAATTTCATCGGAGCCGGGGGAATGATATCGTGCGACGAATTGCCAAGCGGGGTGACAAAATCGTTGCAGTGTATGCGGGTGTAGTCGAGGCGGCAAAACGCGGCCGACATCTGGCGATTGCTGGCGGGCCGATTTTGGACTGGGCAGATAAAGAGCTGGTCAAGAAGGTCTTTGAGGACATGAAAAACGAGGGCCAGCGCGAAAATTGCGTCTTTGTGCGGGTGCGGCCACAATTGGAGCTGAGCCCAGAGAGCCTGGAACTAATGAAGAAGTTAGGTCTAAAAAAGGCGCCGATGTATCTCTCGGTGGAGTATGCTGGGGTACTCGACCTCGAAAAGGATGAGGAAGAAATCAAAAAGGGAATGCGCCAGCGGTTGCGTCGTGCGCTGAGGAAAGCCGAAAAAGCCGGAATCACGGTTGAGAAAAGCCAAAATCCAGAGGATATCCACGAATTCTATCAGATTCAGCTCCAAACTGCCGGAAGGCATGATTTTGTGGCTTTTTCGGAGGACTTTTTGACCAAGCAATTTGCGGCTTTTGCGCCCAATGACGAGGTGATACTCTATACTGCGAAGCTAGATGGGGAAACTTTGGCGCAGAATTTTATGATTTTTTATGGTAACGAGACATCGTATCATTATGGGGTGAGCTCGGAGCTCGGGACCAAATATTCCAGTGCACCGCTTTTGCATATGGAGGCAATGCGCGACGCCAGGAAGCGTGGGATTAAGCGATATAGTTTTTGGGGGATTGTCGACGAAGATGATACCAAGCACCGGTTTTACGGTGTGTCGCAATTCAAACGTGGGTTTGGTGTGGACGAACTAAAATACACCCCGGCGCACGATATTATCCTAAAACCAGGGAAATATGCCTTGACAAAGCTAATCGAAACCGTGCGTCGCAAGGTACGGCACGTTTAGATATTGACTTTTTGGACTATATGTGCTATAATGGAAGGTTGGGGGTGATTACCGAGATGTGGTATAATATCTCTGTGGCCTGGTAGCTCAACGGATAGAGCAGTTCCGTCCTAAGGAAAAGGTTGTGCGTTCGAATCGCACCCGGGTCACCAGAGCAAAAAGTAGACGTTGTCTGCTTTTTGCTCTGGCCAGCCCCCGGGTGCGAAGCGAACGCCACGCGAAGAACAGTATCTTCACTACCATTTTACTTTTAATCAGATTTGTGCTAAGATAGAAAAGTTGGAGTAGTGGCACAAATATTGTGCTAGCAGTTTTTTAAGGAGGTGATATTTTGTATATCCCGGTGATTACGATTGGATCCGCAGTAGTTTTATTGGCGGCTGGTCAGCTTCTTGCCTGTCGGAAGGTGCGTAATTTATGGAGCGAGTTGTGCGGGCATCGAGAAGCCCTTATTTCAAGTCGAAAAACGCTGCATGCGACTTACGCACAGGAGAAGCGGTTCAAGAATCGCTTGGACGATGTCTGGGCTCATCCTGATATCTCGGATAATCCAGAATGGGAAATTGATAGTTGCACGGTAATGTTGGATAATATGCCAAAGCATCGATCAGAGTTGAAGCAGCAGATCAAGCATCATAACAAAGGAGTCCAGCGAACTATCCGTAGGATTCGCCGTTGGCAAAAAATACTAATCAGGCCATAGGGTTCAGACAAAAGATCACCTATTCTAAGGTACCTTAGGGAATGCCTATCCTTCCTGGATAGGCATTGCTTTTTATGAGGATGTGTGCTATAATAGATAGATATGACGTCAAAAATTCGAAACGTAGCTATCATTGCGCACGTTGACCACGGCAAAACGACCTTGGTTGACGGGCTTTTGAAACAATCTCACACTTTCCGCGACAATCAGGCCGAGATGCAACAGACCTTGATTATGGACTCGATGGATCAGGAGCACGAGCGTGGAATTACGATTACCGCCAAGCAGACTGCGGTTTTTTATAAAGATTATAAAATCAATATTATTGATACGCCGGGGCACGCAGATTTCTCGGGAGAAGTTGAGCGGACGCTGAACATGGCGGACGGAGTAATTTTGGTGGTTGATGCCCAGGAGGGGCCGATGCCGCAGACGAAATTTGTGCTGTCAAAGGCTCTGGGTTTGCATTTGAAGCCGATTGTGATTATTAATAAGATTGATAAACCGGGCTCGCGCATTGATGAAGTCGAGAGTGAAATTGCCGATCTTTTCCTGGAACTTGCAACCGACGAGAGCCAGCTGAACTACCCGATTTATTATGCAATTGCGCGTGACGGTAGAGCTGGCAAAACGACTGATCTTGATGATGATTTGCAGGCAATTTTTGACGCAATCGTGAACGAAATTCCAGAGCCACGGATTGACCAAGAGGCCGAAAAAGGCGCGCAGCTGCTAGTGGCGGCACTCGCAGCGGATAATTATTTGGGCAAATACTGCATTGGTAAAATTATGCGCGGAAGCCTAAAAGCAGGCGAGAAAGTCAAAGTTTTGTCGGCTGATGGGGTGGAAAGTGCCGGTAAAATCGAGAAGATTTTTACCTACAAAGGCCTCGGAAGAGAAGAGGCGGATACGGCCGAGGCGGGTGATATTGTGGCGGTTTGCGGTGTGGCTGAGGCGAGCATCGGCGATACGATTGCGACGGGCGATAATCCAGAGGCTTTGCCGACGATTGAGCTTGAACCGCCGACGCTGAGTATTTATATTGGACCAAATACTTCGCCGCTCAAAGGGCAAGAGGGCGAATTTACGACTTCGCGCCAGATTGCCGAGCGATTGGAAAAGGAGCTCGAAACGAATATTGCGCTGAAAATTGAGCCGGATGGTTTGGGCTATAAAGTTTCTGGCCGTGGCGAGTTGCATCTTTCGGTTTTGATCGAAACGATGCGTCGCGAGGGTTTTGAGCTTGAAACTGGCCGCCCAGAGGTAGTCTATAAAGAAATTGACGGCAAAAAGCAAGAACCGGTCGAGGAGTTGACAATTGAGGTAGAGCCGGAATTTGTCGGGGCGGTGTCACAGGAACTAGGAGTACGCAAGGCGGAACTTCTGACTCAGGAGCTGCTCCCAACTGGTGGCACAAGGTTTGTCTATAAGATTACCACGGCGGCGCTGATTGGCCTTCGTAATAGCTTGTTGACAGCAACCCGCGGGACAGCGATTATGGCGTCACTTCCACTTGGGTATGCGCCGATTGAGGGGAAGTATCGCCCAGAGCGTAATGGTGCGTTGATTAGTTTTGAATCTGGCACGAGTACGGCTTATGCGCTTGATGCAGCACAGGCACGGGGAATTTTGTTTATTCCGCCAGGTGTGCCAGTTTATCAGGGGATGATTGTTGGGCTGAGTAATAAGAAAGATGATATCGACATTAATGTTTGTCGCGAAAAACAGTTGACGAATATGCGCACGCACTCCTCAGATGGGGCGATTCAGCTTACACCGTATACAGAGTATTCGTTAGAACAGTGTATTGATTTTTTGCTTGATGATGAGTTGCTTGAAGTAACACCGAAATCTCTCCGGTTGCGTAAGCGCCAGCTTGACCCAATAAAACGTAAGCGCGAAGCAAGATTAGCCTAGCCCCTTCTTGAATAAGGACCTATATAGCTTAGACCAGCCCTCTAACTAGCCCATTTTGGGCATACGCCGACGGCTTATATCTCGCAGTCAGACGTAATCTCGGTGCGGTCTTTCAGTGTCCAAAATGGGCTAGTTAGAGGGCTGGTCTAAGCTAATAATTATACTAGAATCAATTGTAGAGGAAGCAGGGATGGTCCTTTTGGAGCTTAAAGTCTGAACTCTGGTTTTTGTGGTGGGAGGATAGGATAGCTCTCTTTGAACATTGAAAAGACACCACCGATGCCTGCTCGTAGTCGAGTTGCAATATAGCGTCAGGGTATGTTCAAAGAGAGCTATCCTATCCTCCTTACATCCCTCCAGTACTATACAGCGGATGGTAAGACCATTACCACGGGCGGTGTCAATTTGACGATTCACAGTTGTTAAATACGTATATAGGCTAAAACTATCTGCAGTCGATACACCGATAGATGACCACCAGTAGCCATGGGTATTACGATTAGCAGTAAAACCATTCGATCGATTATAATACCCCGTACGGAGAAAGTTGAGAGGGTTGGGAGATAGAAAAAATCGCGGGATAAGTTATAATTAACCTATGAAACAGGAAGAATTTACAATCAAAAGTAGCTACGACGGTCTTAATCTTGGGGTAAGCCTTCGCATTCCTGAACGGCCTCGGGGAATTTTGCAAATTGTGCATGGTATGGCCGAACATCGCGAGCGCTATCATGACTTTATGGATTATTGCACAGGAAAGGGCTTGATTGTAATTATTCACGATCATCGTGGGCATGGTGCAAGTGTCAAATCGGAAGCAGACTATGGCTATTTTGGCAAAAATGGCATTGAGGGGATTATTGCTGACGTTCATCAAGTAACGCAATATATTCGCGAGCGGTTCCCAAATCTTCGCCTAACATTATTTGGCCATAGTATGGGGTCGCTAGTGGTGAGGTGTTATATGCAAGAATATGATGCCGATGTTGATGGGTTGATCGTATGCGGCTCGCCAAGTAAGCGGATTGGGGCTGGTGCTGGTAAATTTCTGGCAGAGTTTTTACAAATTTTCCAGGGCGAGCGCCATCGGAGCAACTTTATTAACCGGATGGCTTTTGGTAGTTATAACAAGAAATTTCCAAATAGTAAAAGCCCAAATTCCTGGATTGTGAGCGATTCAGCGGTAGTCGAAGCCTATGATGCAGACGCCCGCGATGGCTTTGTTTTTACGCTCAATGGTTTTGCGACGCTATTTGGATTGATTAAGCGGGCCTATCGCAAGAAGGGCTGGAAGATGCAAAATCCACAAGCGCCAATATTCTTTATTGCCGGAGCGGATGACCCTTGCATCATTAGCCAAAAGGATTTTGATAAAGCAGTAGATTTTATGCATCAACGTGGCTATGATAAGGTCAAGAGCAAACTTTATTCTGGCATGAGGCATGAAATTCTAAACGAAATCGGAAAAGAAGAAGTTTGGCAAGATGTCGTAGGGTGGATAAGTACTAATATAGTATAAAATCTTGGTAGAATAAACCCGAAATATTATTAATGCAATTAAAATCTCGCATTCTACATTTTCCTCGGGCCGTCTCGGAGGAAGGAGTAAAACTTAATTCCTGTGAAGCTCAACTTTCTCCGTACAGGCTACTACGGTCGTTCCCTTGGCTACATCGTCACTCGTACCGCAGATGGCTACTGGTGGTCTAATACCAGTTACTCAGCCACCTACGGTCGCAACCTGGGTACGAGCTCGGCGAATGTCGTCCCTCAGAATAACGATTACCGTGGCCTCGGTGTTGCCATCCGCTGTGTAGTACGGGAGGGGTGAAGGAGGAAGAACCCAACTAGCCCATTTTGGACATACGCCGACGGCCCATATTTTGCAGTCAGATGTAATTTCGGTGCGGTCTTTCAATGTCCAAAATGGGCTAGTTGGGTTCTTCTACTCTACCTATCTCGCAACACAGCGGACGGCATAGCCGAAGCCACGACCATTTTTATACTGCGGGTAAACGACGCCACCGGAATCGAAGTAGAGGTTGTAAGCGTAGTCAGCCGAGTACGCCGTACGAGACCAGTAGTAGCCGTCCGAGCCGACAGCGTACAACGAGCCGCTGGTGGGCCAGTAGGTGCCCGTATACTCAAACCCGAGCGGCGCGCTACGTAACTGGTTAGAACCGGAGGAAGAGTTAGGGATATTGTAGGTAGTGGTGATGAGGTTCGCATAATCGGCGGAGGAAGGTAAGGTCCAGCCCTTAGGACAGATGGAACCATAGGTTAAAACAAAAATAAGACCCTCGCAGTTGCTGAGCCTTATTTTAGAAACATAAGCACATATTGACCTTTCGTGCTGTTAGCTGATATCTAATCGGATATCAGCTTTTTGAAACTTGGTCGACCCTCAACGTCGGATCTCGACCAAACTTCTATTTCAATTCTATCGCATGAAAAACCTTATGTCAACCTTGTTTTTTCGTGATTTTTGGTAATTTTATCATAAACTTTTCCGCTATTTCTACCTCTGTGAAATAGCAAAAACCGAACACTCTTCTATTGACAAAAATGCCAATCTGTGCTACAATGGAGGCATAAGACTGTCATAAACCAAGCTAGCAACAAAAGCTTAGGCCGAGAGGTAAACTTAAATCTATGCTAACTAACAAAAAGAGGGAACAAAAACTAGCCAAAAGATGTCCCGGAGTATAATCTCCGGGACTTTTCCTTTATTCAACCCCAATCACCCTCTCGGCCGGGCATTTTTCGAGAACGGTACTCATGGCAGTCTTTTCGGCCTCGGTCACCCAGAGGTGATATTTGTATTTCACGGAGATTTGGCGAGCGACATATTGGCACCGGAATGATTTGTTTGGCGGCAGCCAAGTTGCGGCGTCGCCATCTGATTTGCCTTGATTAGTGCCGGCATCAACCGCGAGCAGATTGAGTGGGTCAGTGGCGAGATTATAACGATCTTCCTTGGCTAGGTCCTGTGCACCTTTTTGCCAGGCATCCGACAGTGCAACGACGTGATCAACTTGCACACCCTTAGAAATTTCCGATTTCTCGGTGAATTGGAGGTGCTGGCCAGTATAAGGCTCGTCAAACTCGCCGCTTAGGACATTGCAATCATCGTCCGCTAGCTTGGCGGTATCACCGAACTCCCGCCGGATGATGCGCTGGCGCAAGCTACAACCCTCGATATTTGGCCAGCCGTCATAGAACTCGGTGCGAGCATAGCCAGTCTTTGGTGTGCGCCCTTTGACTTTGAGTTTTTCGAGGATATCGGTCGCAAGCGGGGAAGAATCGGCGCCGTCTGTGCTGGCGGAGTTACTCTCAGCGGCTGTGTTTGGTGCTTGGTCGTAGCTATTCGGATTAAAAATAATAAAACCAGCGACTCCGGCCAATGCCAAAATTGTCGCAACTAACCGTCGGGCGCGGTGCAACGAAAAATTCCTCCTCAACATGCCATAATTATAACATACGCTGCGTGCGCGGGCGACGCATGGTATAATAGTTTTATGCCAAAGTTTGAGCTTGTATCAAAATATCAGCCTACCGGGGACCAGCCAGCCGCAATCGAGCAACTGACAGCGGGGCTTGCTGCGAACGTGCGCGAGCAAACTTTGCTTGGCGTGACGGGTAGTGGCAAGACTTTCACGATGGCAAATGTAATCCAGAATTATCAGCGGCCAACTTTGATCTTGGCACACAATAAAACCTTGGCAGCGCAACTTTATTCGGAATTCCGGGAATTTTTCCCTAAAAACGAGGTGCATTATTTTGTTTCCTACTTTGATTACTATCAACCAGAGGCTTACATCGCCTCGACCGATACCTATATCGAAAAAGATTCGGCGATTAATGACGAAATTGACCGTTTGCGACATGCTGCGACCGTAGCGCTTTTGACGCGGCCAGATACGATCGTGGTGGCTTCGGTGTCTTGTATTTATGGCATCGGCTCACCGGATCATTATACAGAGATGTCACTAGCTCTGGCGCGAGAAAATGGGCAGTGGCGGATCATTGGCGATAAAGTTATGACTGATGATCCTGCTAGGCATAGCCTTGTCAACGTTTCTACCCAGGTGCAGGATTCTCTTAGCCAGGAGAATTTCACGAAGTATCTTGTGGCGATGCAATATCACCGTAACGACCTTGCCTTTGAGCGAGGGAATTTCCGGGTGATGGGCGATACGGTCGACCTCTTCCCGGCCAGTGGCGAGTGGGCTTTTCGGTTCGAGTTTGGTTTTGATAGCCTGGAAGCAGTGCGGATTATCGACCCGCTGACTGCCGAAACGCGTGAGAAGCCGGAGCGAATCCATATTTTTCCGAATACGCACTATGCCACCCCGAAAGACCAGGTTGAGCGGGCCGTACAAGGGATTGAGCACGAGTTTAAGGAGCGGATGAAGTATTTCGAAAAGCACGACAAATTCCTCGAAATGCAACGGCTCTCTCAGCGCACAAAATATGATATCGAAATGCTTAGAGAAACCGGCTTCGTTAAGGGGATCGAGAATTATTCACGACACCTTGATGGGCGCCGCCCGGGGCAGCCGCCAGCAACCTTGATTGATTTCTTCCCGGAGGATTTTTTGCTGTTAGTGGACGAGAGCCATATGACTTTGCCACAGGTGCGCGGGATGTATAATGGCGACCATGCGCGCAAGACGACGCTGGTGGATTATGGTTTTCGTTTGCCGAGTGCGCTTGATAATCGGCCACTGATTTTTACCGAATTCCAGAGCCATATCAAGCACGCAATTTATGTTTCGGCGACGCCAGGGCCATATGAGCTTGAACATTCGCCCGAGCCAGCTCAGCAAGTTATTCGCCCGACTGGATTGCTTGATCCAGAAGTCGAGGTGCGGCCGTCGGAGGGTCAGATTGATAATTTGATGGAGGAAATTGACAAGCGGATCGAGAAGAAGCAGCGCGTGCTGGTGACGACTCTGACCAAGCGGATGGCAGAGGATTTGACCGATTATCTCAGAGAGCGCGATATCAAGGTCGCCTATATTCACTCTGATGTGGATACTTTGGAACGGGGCGATATCCTGCGCGACCTCCGGGCGGGAGTTTATGATGTTTTGGTTGGAATTAACCTTTTGCGCGAGGGGCTGGATCTTCCAGAAGTGTCACTAGTGGCAATTCTTGATGCTGATAAAGAAGGATTTCTCCGCTCGGAAAGTTCGCTAATCCAGACAATTGGCCGGGCGGCTCGTCATGTCGAGGGCAAAGTTATCATGTATGCCGACCACGTGACCGAGAGTATGCATAAGGCGATCGACGAAACCATGCGTCGGCGCGAAATTCAGGAGCAATATAATAAGGAGCACAATATCACACCGCGGAGCGTTGCAAAGGAAATTGGGTTGGGACTGCGTGCGATTATCCCCGAGAAGGAGGAAGAGGCTAAACTAGATTTGAAGCGGATACCAAAGGAGGAATTGCCGAGTTTGGTCAAGGAGTTGCAAAGTCAGATGCAGTTGGCGGCGGCAAATCTCGATTTTGAAAAAGCGGCAATGCTGCGCGATCAGATTGCCGAAGTCAAGGGTGAGCAAAAGAAGGGGAAGAAGTGAAAAACGATTATCATGGTAAAAGCGCTAATCCTCCTCTGCGCTTGCAACTACGCTGCCGTCTCTCAGGTCGATAATCTCTGCGCGCACAGCTGGCCCGTCATGTTTTGACGGTATGTCCGACATATTTAGCGCCGATAAGACGATTTTTAGTTGATCTTCTGCTGATAGCTTTAATTTTTGTACAATATCGCATAGCATATCATACACCTCTATTTCCATAAACAAGTCCAACCCATAATACGCATCGTTCGGGTGTAAAAACATTCCGGGTATCATCTCGCTAGTGGTTCCGCTTTCGCCATCATAGTACGCTTTTAGTTGAAAGTGTATCATAGTATTATTTATGTCACCAACTCTGGTAGTGATTGGTTTTTACCGTGCTTTCTTTTTCCGAAATCCCTCTTTACATTTTTTAACAGATTGGTTATTATATATAGGTAGGGTTGGAGCTGGTTGATATTAGTGCTCCGACAAAATAATAATTAAAAGGAGAAAGAATGGCAGAATTTGACCGTTCCAAGCCACATATCAACGTCGGTACCATGGGTCACGTTGATCATGGTAAAACCACTTTGACGGCTGCGATTACGAATGTGCTCGCAAAGAAACTTCCAACGGATGTTAACAAAGCTGTCGCTTATGACCAAATCGATAACGCTCCGGAAGAGAAGCAGCGCGGTATCACAATCGCAACTTCTCACCAGGAATATGAATCAGACAAGCGCCACTATGCGCACGTTGACATGCCAGGTCACGCCGACTACATCAAGAATATGATTACCGGTGCTGCGCAGGTTGATGGTGCAATCCTCGTGGTTGCAGCAAATGATGGTCCGCTTCCACAGACTCGTGAGCACGTTTTGCTCGCTCACCAGGTGAACGTACCAAAGATTATCGTCTTCTTGAACAAGATGGACCTCGCTGATCCAGAACTCGTCGAACTCGTCGAGATGGATGTGCGCGAACTTCTAAACAAATATGGCTATGATGGCGATAATACCCCAATCATCAAGGGTTCAGCCACCAAGGCTCTCGAAGGCGACGCTGCCAACGAAGATGCCGTGATGGAACTCGTCAAGGCTATGGACGAGTGGTTCGAGGTCCCAGAACACGATCTTGATAAGCCATTCTTGATGCCGATTGAGGATGTCTTCTCAATCAAGGGCCGTGGTACTGTTGCTACTGGTCGTATCGAGCAGGGTATCGTCAAGCTAAACGACGAAGTTGAAATTGTCGGTCTGAAAGATACTCAGAAATCCGTCGTAACCGGTATTGAGGCTTTCCACAAGACTCTCGATCAGGGTCAGGCTGGTGATAACGCAGGTCTTTTGCTTCGCGGTATTGAGCGCGATCAGATTGAGCGTGGTCAGGTTATCGCTGCCCCAGGTAGCATCACCCCGCACACCGAGTTCGAGGCACAAGTTTATATCTTGAAGAAAGAGGAAGGCGGTCGCCATACTCCATTCTCCAAGGGCTACAAGCCACAGTTCTACTTCCGCACCACCGATGTGACTGGCGAAGTTGAGCTTCCAGCTGACAAAGAAATCGTAATGCCTGGTGATACCGTCACCTTCAAGGTGAAGTTGCTCGCCCCGATTGCGATGAACAACAACGACCGTTTCGCTATCCGCGAAGGTGGCCGTACTGTCGGTTCTGGTGTTGTGACCAAGATCGAAAAATAAAGGAGCATCAAAAACCTCCCCATATGGGGAGGTTTTTGATGCATACTTATGGATTTAGTTGGGCAGCTGTTTTTTTGGTGCTAGCCTATTTTTTGGCCTGAGCTTCTCTTGCCTGGGCCTCCTCGTAGAGTTTCTCGTCGTGCTCGACAAATTTGATTAGCTCATTGATTTCGCTCGGTAGATCAAAGCCGAAGCTCTCGTTGCCCAGTCTGTTCTTATGCCTTAGGTCATAAGCATTTTTCAGATTGAATGCCGTAGTCCTATGGTGGCAACGGTAATATCGATATTTTCTGCCCGATATATGCTCACCAAGCGATGGTCGGTCGATAGAAATATAACTGTTATTGTTGCTGATTCGCTTGACTCGTTCATTCAGGTCATGCAAGGTATCCTCATACTCGCGCATCATTTCGTCGAGCTCGGCTTCCTTTTTGGCATGAGCCTCAGCGTATAGCTTATCGTCGTGTTTGATGAATATCGCCAACTCACCAATTTCTTTTGGGAGGTTAAAACAGAACGAATTCTCCTCCATCTGGTCTCTTTGGCGCTCCGGGTCATAGGCATTGTCCGCCTGGAACACATCCGAGTGTTCTCCGCGGTGATAGATATAACAGCTATCTATTCCCAGTGTAGCGGTCATAAGTGCCGAACGGGCAATGTACACATTCTCGTCGCGCCATCTTATATTCCGCTTTAACTCTTCCAGAGCCTCCTCGAACTCTTCTGCCGAAGCTGAATCGGTTTCAGTCTCAGGCTGAGCCGTGCGTGCCATAAAATCTAAAACACTCCCTACCAGTTTTATGGTGGTATCGTTCAATTCAAATTGATCGGATTGAACGCTATTTTTCTTGTCTTGGAGCACGAAGCTCCTAGACTTCTCGAAATCGACTAAAACACTGATGTCTAATTGGCTTGCGGCCGTGGCCATATTCAAGAAAAAATTAGAATCCATAATAATCCCCCCTTACGTTTTTTGCTTGTGAACAGTAGAAATCAATTTTGTAATAATTGACTTCTTTCTGTCCACAACAGGGGAACACACCATTTTAATATGCTAGGGAAGGTCCCTATACTTTCCATTATAGCACACATTGTCTAAAAAGTCAAGCATTTTGCGCCAAAATGTTAGTTTTTGTAAAGAAAAGTCCAAAATTCACCAAAAATCAATCCAACCTATGCTATAATAGGGTAAATTAGGAGGATTTATGGCAAGTATTAAACGCAAATATATCGACAGTCACTGGCTGGTGTTTATGTTTCAGGGGGCGGTGGCGCTGATTTTTGGCTGTCTGACGCTTTTCACCGCGAGTGAGCGTTCGCAAAACTTAATTCCGGTGATTGGGGTGGCGCTCTTGGCGCTTGCAGTCGTGGAGTTCGCGAACTCGTTGCAACGCTCGCGCAATAAACATGGTTGGCTAGTTTCGACTTTGGTGGCACTGTTTGACGCTGGGTTTGGTCTGACCTTGGTCATGCTAACGAGCGAGGGCATGGCGGTTCACCTCTGTTTGCTGGCGGCTTATACGATTATCCGGGGCGTTTTTGAGTTGATTTTGGGCTTTCGCACCACGGTCGACCCGACGGATCGGTTCATTTGGCTGCTTTGTGGCCTCTGTGGGATTGTATTTGGCTTTGTCATTCTCAATTCTGGACACTTAGCAAACGTCGATTTTGTGCGCTTCTTTGGTGCATATATGCTGATTTTTGGCATTTCGAGCTTGATCTATGGTAATCACAATCATGTTCAACAGCGGGAAGTCTATGGTTCAGGCAAAGGCAAAGCTGTTGAAGCAGAGAAGAAATCTCCGGCCAAAACTGCGCGAAAATCCAGCCGCAAGACTGCGAAGAAGTCCTAATCTGTGCTATAATGATGGTATTCTAAGGAGTTATTATGACATATCGTATGCCAACTAAGGCGGTGGTGACTGATGCCGGTTTTGCTAGCCGTTTTTTACCAATTACAAAGACTATTCCGAAGGCGATGCTACCGATTGGCGCCAAACCAATTATGCAGCTGATTGTCGAGGAATGCGCAGAAGCTGGGATTGAGGAAATCATCATTGTCGCGACCGAGAAGGGAAAGCCGATCTATGACGACTATTTCCATAATCCGGCCGAGAATATTCGTGAGCTAATGATTAAGCAGGGCAAGGAAGATCGTTTTGCGCCGGTGGCAGAGGTGCTGAATTTCCCTAAAATCACAGTTATCGAGCAAGACCCGAGCTTGCCGTATGGCAACGGTTCGCCAGTAGCATCGGCCAGGCAATATATTGACGACGACGAAGCTTTTGTGGTGGTGTATTCGGACGATGTTGTGTTTGGGAGTTCGGATGTGAAGACTTTGCTAAAAACTTACGCCGAGCATCCGGATGCGGAAGCAATTATTGTCGCGCAGGAGATGCCACGTGAGGTGCTGAATAAATACGGGATTATTCGACTTAAAGACGGCGAGCAGATGTTGCTTCACGATATCGTGGAGAAGCCGAAGATCGAGGACGCGCCGTCGAATTTGACGAGTTATGGTCGCTATTTGCTGACTCCGCGGGTGTTTGAGTATCTCGACCTGAAGAATATTGGGCTCGATGATGAGCTTTGGACAGTTGATGCGATTACAAAGATGGCCGAGGAGGGCGATGTTTATGTCGTAAAGACCGAGGGGCAATGGATGACGACTGGCGATCCACAAAATTATAGTGCGGCCCTGAAAAAATACGAAGAATCGCAAGCTAAATAAGGAGGTAAAATGGAAGTAGCAACATGGATTTTGGTGATAATGCTTTCGGTGGCATTGTTTATCTTTTTGATTGCGGGGATCGTTCTGATTGTAAAACTAGTCCAACTGTCAGAAGAGGCTAAGAAAATTGTGACGGCCGGGCAACAAATTGCCAGTAAAACTGATGATATCGTGGATAACGTGAAGGGCATGACATCGGTTGGTGGAATTGTAAAGACTTTTGCAAACCGCGTAGTGGAGAATCAAGAGCGTCGCTATCGCGAGGAGGACGCGGCGCGGGCAGCGGCAGAGGCCGAGGAGGCGAAAGCTGCGGCGAAAACTAGCCGCAGGAGCAGTGCCAGGAAAGCTAGCCCTAGAAAGGCTGCAAAGAAATAATTTTTGTCCTAGCACACATCACCAAAAAAGTCAATAGCAATTTGCCATTTTGCGTGTGCTATAATATATATTATGACCGAGGTAACCAAAGATAATGAGCCACTTTTGCCGAGTGATTTCGTACATCTGCACAATCATACTCACTATTCTCTGCTAGATGGATTGACAAAAATCCCAGATTTAGTTGAGTTTGTCAAGGAGCAAGGTATGGAAGCAGTCGCAGTGACCGATCACGGCACGATGTCTGGCCTCGTCGAGCTCTATAAGACTTGCAATTCGGCTGGGATCAAGCCGGTGCTGGGGCTGGAAGCTTATGTTGCGGCGCGCGGAATGGAAGATCGCGATCCGGCTTATGACAAACAGAGGTTTCATATTACGCTACTAGCCATGAATAATCAGGGTTTTGAGAATCTTTGTCGCTTAATGACCGAGGCGGAAATCCGTGGGAAATACTATAAGCCGCGCATCGATCATGAAGTGATGGAAAAATACAGCGAAGGCGTGATTTGTTTGTCTGGCTGCGCTGGTTCGGAAATTTCGGAGGCGATCAAAGCGGGTGATATGAAGAAAGCGCGCGAGCTGACCGAGTGGTATCACGGGATTTATGGCGACCGGTTTTACCTAGAAATGCAAGATCACGGACACCCAGATTCGCCAACGCATTGGGCGACCCAGAATACTATTAACCAGGAACTAGCGAAAATCAGCAAGGAGACAGGTATCCCGCTGGTGGTCACTTGCGACGCGCACTATCTCAAACACGATGATCAGGATGCGCACGAGGTACTACTTTGCGTGGGTACGGCCGCCAATCTTTCTGATACGAACCGCATGACGCTAAAAGATTTTGAGCTACACGTGATCCCGCCGAGCGACATTATTAAGCGCTGGGGCAAGGAGTTCCCCGAGGCAGTTCGCAACACTCGCCGGATTGCCGATCGGTGTCATGTTGATTTGCAATTGGGGCGGATTTTGATTCCGAAGTTTCCGGTGCCGGATGGCAGCAGCGAGAAGGAATACCTCGACAAGCTGGTTTTTCAGGGGCTGGCGTATCGCTATGGCGGGAAAACTTTGGAAGAGGCGGAGAAGCTCGATATTGCGGAATGTCGCAAAATTCTTGAAGAGGTTGATAATACCCCGGAACGGTCTGAGGAAAAAATGAAGATTTTGCCGCGGATCGACTACGAGCTTTCAATTGTGGACAAGATGGGCTATAACGGTTATTTCCTGATTGTGCAAGATTTCATCAACTGGGGCAAATCTCAGCGCATTGTCTATGGACCGGGGCGTGGCAGTGCGGCGGGGAGTATTTTGGCGTACGCACTTAGGATTACTGAGCTCGACCCGCTAAAATACGACTTGCTTTTTGAGCGATTTTTGAACCCAGATCGCATCTCAATGCCGGATATTGATACCGACATTCAGGATACCCGGCGCGACGAAGTGATCGAATATTGTACGCGCAAATATGGCGAGGGCCGCGTGGGGAACATTGTGACTTTTGGTAAGATGATGGGGAAAATGGCGGTGCGCGACGTGGCGCGCGTGATGGAAGTTCCCTATGCCGAGGCGGATTATCTTGCAAAATTGGTTCCAGACCCGGAACAGGGGCATCATGTGCCAATTGGTCGGGCAATCAAAGAAGTCCCAGACCTAAAATCGGAGTACGAGAACAATCCGGTTTCACACGAAGTCTTAGGTTTTGCGGAGCGGCTGGAAGGTACAATTCGCAGTCATGGTGTACATGCTTGTGGCGTGGTGATTGCGCCGGATGATCTCGTCAAGTTTTTGCCAATGGAAGTGAGCGCCAAGGGGCCACTGACTACGCAATACCCTGGCCCCCAGATTGAGGAACTAGGGCTGCTTAAAATGGACTTTTTGGGGCTTTCGAACTTGTCTGTGATTAATAACGCACTGCGAATGATTCGTAAAGTTTACCACGAAGACATTGATATGTATGCTTTGCCGCTCGATGATGAAGAAACTTATAAACTTTTCCAGCGCGCAGAGACGACCGGCGTATTCCAGCTTGAATCTGCCGGTATGAAGCGCTACTTGCGAGATTTGCAGGCCAGTACTTTTGAGGATATCATCGCGATGGTCGCCCTGTATCGTCCAGGGCCAATGCAATTTATCGATAGCTTTATTCGGCGCAAGCATGGTAAGGAACCGATTACTTATCTTCATCCGGGCTTGGAAAATGCACTCAAAAATACCTATGGTATCATGATCTATCAAGAGCAATTCATGCAGATTTCGAAGGAATGGTGTGGATTTACTGGCGGCCAGGCGGATACTTTGCGTAAGGCGGTTGGTAAAAAGAAGATCGACCTTATGAACAAAGTTAAACCGGAATTCATTGAGGGGGCGATTAAGGTCGGCGGAGCAACCAAAGAAATTGCTGAAACTTTTTGGGAACAACTGCTCGATTTTGCAAATTATTGTTTCAACAAATCCCACGCAGCGTGTTATGCCTTGATTGCGTATTGGACAGCTTATCTCAAAGCACACTACCCGGATGCATTTATGGCGGCGTTGATGACCGCGGACATGCGTTGGACCGATCGGTTAGCAATTGAGATTAGCGAATGCAAACACATGGGCATCAAGGTGCTTGGCCCAGATATCAATGAGTCGTATGGTGACTTTGGTATCGTTGGCGGGAAGAAGACAATTCGTTTTGGCCTTTCTGGGATCAAGAATATGGGCAAGAGCCTTATTGAGGAGTATGTGATTCCAGAGCGGGATAAAAATGGGCCATTCAAGAGCGTTTGTGATTTTGCTGCAAGGGTGAATGCCACGAAGTTTAATAAAAAATCTTGGGAAACTGCAATCAAGACTGGCGCGTTCGATCGTTTTGCGGACCGTTCGGATTTACTATTTAACTTAGAGAGTATTCAGGCTTACGGAGCAAAACGCCAAAAAGATGCGGCTAGTGGGCAAACTGATCTTTTCGGGGCAATGGGCGCAGCCGGCGAAATTCCGGAGCCAGAGATCAAACCTGCACCGGCGAAAACTCCGGAAAAAGAGCAACTTCTTTGGGAGCGGGATCTCATGGGGCTTTATATTTCTTCGCACCCGCTCGATAAGTATGATGATTATTTCGAGGAGCAAACGCACTCGTACGACTTAGTCAACGCGGAGAATGATGGTAAGATCGTGACGCTAGGTGGGATCATTAATAACGTTCGGACGATTATGACCAAAAGTAATACTAGGATGGCGTTCGTGCGGATTGAAAACAAAACTTCGGAGCAGGAAATTATCGTTTTTCCGAATCTGTATGAAAAGGTGGGCGGGAAGCTCGAACAAGATAACGTGATCAAGGTCACTGGTAGTGTCAATGCTAAGGACAAAAATGGCAATATGACTAACGAAGTCAAAGTAATTGCGGATTCGGTTGAGGAAATAGAGGATGCGGCGATGCAGGCTTATAAAAGCACCGGGCAACGATTACCAGCGCCAAAATTGGGCGCCCGGCAGCAGCGCGGAAAGAGCCGGACTCGCGCAACTGGTGTCAGTACGGGTGGATATAAGAAGCCTGCTCCGGTCGAGGAGCCAGCGCGCCGGGTTGTGCAGCCGCCGGCCGATCATTCACGCGAAAAACTCTATGTATTGATTGAAGATCCGGCGAATGCGGAGCAGCTGAGCGAAATTCGGCGTATTTGTGAGCTAAATCCGGGCGTACAGGAAGTAATTATGGTACTAATAGACGGCGAGAAAAAGCGCCCTATGCGAATGCCATTCCGGGTGGATGCAGAAGGGGAGCTAGCAAACGAACTCAAAGAGCTACTAGGTCAAGAAAAGGTTAAAATCAGATAGTAGCACCGGAATCGAGCTTTTCGCGTGCAAGTTTGAGAAATCTGAGATCTCTTGACTGCAAACATTCCATCCCGGGCTCAAAAACGACGTTTTGCTCAATCGTTGCAATAGCTTCGTCTAGATTATCAAACCAAATAACCTCAAAACCACGCTCTTTCTCCCATGCTTCGTACTTTGGGACTAACTTTTCGCCAGAAATTTTAGCAATAAAACCATCAGAAATATCTAGCATATCCCAGATAGACACCTCGGTTTCTAGGCGCCCCAATTCTCCTATTAGCGTGCAATCGCAACCAGCCTCTTCCCGTACTTCGCGCCGGGCAGAATCACTAATATTTTCACCGTCTTCAATACCCCCGCCAGGGATTTTATAGTAGCCATGTTTCGTGACATTAATTATGGCCACTTTCTCATCATCGTCAAAAAGCACGGTTCTGGTTGAATACTTAGGTTTCAGTGCGCGTTCTATCTCGTGATTTTCTGGGCTCTCACGCAGCGGTTGATTGAAATTCATCTTGCGTATTGCTCTTGCTCAGGCTTATGCTGTAAACGGATGCGCCAACTCCAGTTCCGGGCGGTCCTCGGCAATTCGCATCAGCTCGTTGTATTTACAAATGCGTTCTGAGCGGCTGAGGCTGCCGGTTTTGATCTGGCCAGTACCAAGCCCAATTGCGAGGTGAGCGATACTGGTGTCCTCGGTTTCGCCGGAGCGGTGTGACATCACAGTGCGATAGCCGGCGGCATGAGCCATCTTGACGGCGGCAATTGTCTCGCTAAGGGTGCCAATCTGGTTTGGCTTAATCAAGACGGCATTGCCAGCTTTCTCGTTGATGCCACGTTCGATTAGTTTGGTGTTAGTCACAAACAAATCATCCCCAACCAGCTGGATTTTATCGCCGATGCGTGCAGTTAGCTCGGTCCAACCAGACCAATCGTGCTCATCGAGGCCATCCTCGATTGATATAATCGGATATCGCTCGATTAGTTCTTCGTACCAATCGATCATGTCGCCGGAAGTTTTCCAGGAACCGTCGGTACGCAGCTCATAGTGGTCCTCGTTATAAAATTCGGAAGCAGCGACATCCATCGCGAGACTGATATCTTTTCCGGCTTCATAACCAGCAGTCTCAATGGCGGCCAGAATGCAATCAATCGGTTCTTCGTTGCCTTCGCGAACTAACGGTCCATAACCGCCCTCGTCGCCAACCATTACCGGATATTCGCGCTCTTTGAGGATGGTCTTCAAGGTGTGAAAGACCTCGGCGCCCATGCGGATAGCATCGGCAATTGAGCCAGCCCCGCGCGGGATAATCATGTATTCTTGAAAATCAGTGCACCAATCAGCGTGTGCACCACCGTTCATAATGTTCATCATTGGCATTGGCAGCGACATCGAATCGGCTGTGCCAGCAATTGTCGCAACATATTGATAAAAAGGCATGTGCTCGGTTTTGGCAGCGGCTTTGGCAGCAGCTAGGGAAACAGCCAGGATAGCATTTGCCCCAAGTTTGCCTTTATTTTCGGTTCCGTCGAGCTCGCACATCATTTGGTCGATTTGTTCCTGATCGGCAGGGTTGCCGACTAGTAGGTCTTTGATGTTATGGTTGACGTTCCAGACGGCTTTGGAAACACTTTTACCACCGTAATAATCGGATTTACCATCACGGAGTTCTAGCGCTTCTCCCTCACCAGTTGAGGCGCCGGAAGGCACAATCGCCCGGGCAGCATAGCCCGAGGACAAAAACACGTCTGCTTCGACAGTTGGATTGCCGCGGCTATCTAGAACTTGTCGCGCTTTGATATCTCGAATTGTAAATTTTTCCTTATCCATGAGCTGATTATAGCACAATTCTGCTTGTCCTTGAAAAATTTATGCTATAATTAAGACGAAGGAGAAGTATGGACAAGGAACCCATGGAAGAAAAAATTGGTTTTAGCGATAGTGAGTTTGAGGACATTGCTGGTACGCCGGAGGTATCAGAGCCTACTCCGCAGGGACCAGAAACACCAGAACCTGTTTCGCAAGAGCAAGAGTTGGAGCCACAGGAGCCATCAGAGTCTGTACCACAAGAGTCACAAGAATCTGCGCCGCAAGCAGAAGCAGTTACTACTTTCCCGTCCGACCCGGTTGAACAAATGGAACGTGCGGCTGATATCGCTGAGCAAGATGCCGAAGATATTCGGCATCTCAAAAAGGTGGCCGAGAATAAGCATCCAGTCGTAGCCACCCCGGCCGAGGAGTCACAGTCTAGCCAACCTGTGGATGTCCGGCAGGACTTTATTGATCAAATGCACCAACCAAAATCAAAATCCAAGATTGGTACCGGCAAAAAAGCTGCGATTGCTATTTTGGTGGTGATTATACTTGGCCTGGCAGGGTTCTTCACTTGGTGGTTTGCTTATTATAGCCAGCCAAAAGTCGCTTTGGCCGGTGCGCTCAAACAGTTAGTCGTAGCCGATGATGTCAACGTTGGCATGATTCTAAAAACTACGGGTGAAGATCTCGGCGGCGAGACTACGAATAGCGAGATAATTCTTACAAGTAATTTTCATAACTTGACCGAATCTTCGCATTTTTTGGCAATTAATAATGTAGCTGAGGATACGAACAGCGGAGATACTGATGAGGCATCTGGGTCAGGTCTGACCGCCGAGGCGAGGATGCTGGATGACGGGATTGTATATGTAAAATTGGATAATTTGGACGCTTTTGAGACTGAATATAACGCTAATGGTGAAAATACCGAAACTAACGAAACCGCTGCTACCATGGATAATATCAACGAAAAGTGGTACCAGCTGAATATTGAGGATATTTTGCAGTTCCTGGGTGTCGACCAAGCAACCGCCCAGCCAATTGCCGATTTTTATCATTGTAGCATTGCGGTTGCGGGGCAAGATTATTCGAGAGACCTTATCGAGCTTTACAAGCAGCATCCATTCTTAATGGCAGAAAGGAGCGAGGAAAAAGCATTTACGAGCGGAGCGACAGCCTATAATTTGAACGTTGATTACGAGGCATTGGCAGATTTTCTGAATGCTTTGCCAAATCTCGGCGCGATGGAGTCGTTCTATGTTTGTTACAATACGATGGCGGAGAGTTTGGGTAATGACGAAATTTCAGCCGAAAGTTTCACCGAGTATAACGCCGAAGACCTTGAAACCGCACTTTCTCCGAATTACGATTTGCAGATCGAAATCAGCAATTTTAAGCACGAGTTGGTGCGGATTTCGGCTCGCAATAATGATGGTGATACTCAGCAAGAATTGACGGCGGATTTTGCCTATCAATACGAAGAAATTACTGTACCAGACGAATACTGGACGGCCGAGGATTTAGTTGCGGTGATGCAAGATTATATCACGATGTTATTTGCGCAGATGTCGACAGTTAATACTTATGATGATCCGGATATAGACGAAGGTGAAGACGAAAATGACTGGTACGATGACGACGGTTGGTATCTTGGCGAAGATTTATATTACGACGAGGATGATGAGGACGAAGAATAATGGGATTTTTGGATAAATTTAACGTACAAAGCGGCAAGGACGCGGCGGAGAAGACCGACGAGCCCAAAGACACTAATCAGCCAGAGCGAGAGTCGGAGCTACTCGGTGGTGACGATTTCTCGGTGGACGATCTCTATAAGCTCAAAAATAATGACACGATTTTGGCGCTGGATATTGGCACAGAATTCGTGAAAGCCGTGATTGCAAAGCAAGATTCCGATAAAAATCTCGAAGTGATTGGTGCCGGGAAGGCTCGGCAGGGCGAGGGGAATATGTATGCTGGTGCGATTGCGGATATTCCTAGTGTGGTAAAAGTTTGCGAGAAAGCAGTAGCGGCGGCCGAGAAACTTGCCGAAGTTTCGAGCAAGACCACCGTAGTTGGGATTGCTGGCGAGCTGATCAAGGGGAATACTAGCACGGTTCGCTACAAGCGTAAGAATGGTAACAAACCGCTATCCGAGCAAGAGATGGCTCTAATTATCAAACAAGTCCAGGAGCACGCTGGGGCGAAAGCTCGGAAAGAAATCGCCGACGAGACGAATAATCCGGATGCCGAGGTGCGTTTAATCAATTCGGCAATTGTTTCGATTAGCATTGACGGGTATAAAATCTCGAACCCAATTGGTTTTAAGGGCACAGATGTTGTAATTCAATTTTATACGGCTTTTGCGCCACTGATTCACATTTCGGCTATCGAGAAAGTTTGTGCCGAGTTAAATTTGGATTTGCTCGCAGTGGCGGTGGAGCCGTTTGCAGTTTGTCGGGCTTGTCTTGGTAATGATGCCGAGAGTAAATTCTCTGGCATCGTGATGGATATCGGTGGTGGCACGACTGATATTGCCGTAGTTGATGACGGTGGCGTAGAGGGAACCAAGATGTTTGGCATCGGCGGGCGCAGTTTCACGCATCAGATTGCCGAGATTTTGAACGTTGATTTTGATACGGCCGAAAAATACAAGCTAGCAATTCATAATCCTGCAAAAGTTCCAGCTGATATGCGTGATGCAATAATGCTTTCGGTGCAACGGAATTTGGCAGTCTGGCTTTCTGGTGTACAAATCACGCTCGAAGAATTTCAGGACGTTGAAATGTTGCCGAATAAGATTCTGCTTTGTGGCGGCGGTGCCGAGCTCACGGAGCTTCGCGATGTACTGGCAGGGACAGATTGGTTCAAGGAGTTGCCATTTAGCCGCCGGCCGGTAGTGCATTTGATCGAAGCAAAAGAAATCCCTGGCATCCGCAATGTCGCCAACGTGAAGCTTGATAGCACATATATCACGGCGCTAGGTTTGCTACGGGTGGCGCTGGATACCTTGGTTGGGTCGCCCGATGGTGCCGGTGTGCGCGGGAAGATTACGAAGTTATTACAAAATTAGGTGACGGTTAGATTTTTGGCACGATCTGGAACTCACCAGGTTTGAGGTTGCCGAGTTGGTATTTGCCGAATTGAACCCGATGGAGTTTTATCACTGTGTACCCGAGCGCAGCAAACGTCCGGCGAATTTGGCGATTACGCCCTTCACTCATCGTGACGAGCCAACGCTTGCGGCCGTCGTCCAGACGTTCCAGGCCTAGTTTTGAGATGCCGTCGCCAATCTCGATACCAAAATCGGCAATTTCTTGTTGATGGAGTGGTTCCAGAGCGTGATCAAGCTCGACTTCGTAAGTCTTTGTTTTGATGAATTTGGGGTGTGTCATTTGAAAATTAAAATCACCGTCATTTGTAAGTAGGATCAGCCCCGAGGAGTCCTTATCTAGCCGCCCGACGGTCTTTAAATCGCGGTATTTTTCTGGCAAAAGATCATAAATTGTCGGCGCGTCTCCCTGGGCACGGCGAGAACAGACATAGCCTACCGGTTTATTCAGCCCGAGATAGACAAAATCGGCCGAAAAAGGCACTAACCTTCCATTATAGCACACTTTGTCGTCGTTGTCAATAGATAATCGCTGCCCGATGGTTGCAACCTGGTCATTTATGGTTACTTTCCCGGATTTAATTGCGAGATCAGCCTCGCGTCGTGAAAGACCCGAGCGCTCAGCGAGAAATTTATTCAGCCGTATCTCTTTCATATTAATTAGCTATTGCCGATTGCTCTGCTGACTCTGGCTGTTCTGTTGGTTCTGGCGTTGGTCGATCGCCGAGGACATCATGGACAACATTCACCACGTCCTCAATCCCAACCTGTGATTTGACTAAGTAGCGATTTGCGCCCAGATTTTCACCGCGTGCACGTTGCTCATCTGACGACAAGGCTGTCATGATAATTACTTTGATGTCTTTCATCTCAGGGGTCGAGCGGAGAATATCAAGCATATCAAAGCCAGAGATTTTTGGCATCATTGCGTCGGTAATAATGAGATCTGGCCGCTCCTTGACTGCGATTGCTAGCGCTTCCTCGCCATCATGCGCCATTACGATTTGATAGCCCTCGGCCGTGAGACGAATGCTATAAATTTCGCGTAAGCTATCGTCGTCTTCAACTAGCATGATTTTTTGCATAAATTCTCCTTATTGATTATTAGTTGGCGGTGCCACAGGTTGGGCTGGCGTCGCGGGCGTCGTTGGCACAGCTGATCCGGTTGGTACTGTTGGCGCTGCTGGCTGTTCCGCTGGCTGTTCCGCTGGCTTTGGTGTTTCAGGTGTTTGCGCTGCCGCGGGCTGCACCACCGGTTTTGGCTGCGCCAGGGCTTTCTTGGCAGCTTCGAGTGCTGAAGTTAAATCGCCAGTTGGCGCCCCTGTGGGGTGACCCGTTGTCGCCGGCTGGCTCATTGTTGTCGGTACTGATGGCTTTGCTGCTGACGTCGTAGTCTCCGGTGTTGTGACTGCCGGTGCGACCGATGCAGTAGGGACCTTTGTCGAATCTGCAAAATTTGCCGGACTTGCCAGGCCACTCGTTGGATTAGCAAAAGATTGCACCATCTGTTCGTTGGCGTGGGCGATACTTAGCTTTTGATAATCTGCCTCCGAAATTCGTGGCAAAGAGACAAAGAAAGTTGATCCATCACCAAAAGCACTTTCGGCCCAGACTCGGCCACCCATGGCATCGACTCGCTCCTTGACGAGATACAGTCCTAGGCCAGTACCGCCAATTTGCCGAGTTTGGGAATTATCCACTCGGTAGAACTTCTGAAAGAGGTGTGGGATATCATCGGCCGATACCCCAATCCCGGTATCCGTGACATTAATTAAAACTTTATCACCATCCCCGCGGGCATTTACCCAAATTTCACCGCCATCCGGAGTATATTTGATGGCATTACCAATAAGATTTTCGAGAATCGCTTGCAAAAAATCCACATCAACCGACATATAAACTTTTGGCTCGATGTGTTTCTTGTCGGTGACAGTTGTAGGACTATTGGTTCCAAAAGTGTATTTGAGTTTGCGTGGTGGAATCATTTTGGTGCATTCGTCGGAAATCTTTTTGACAATTTCAATCGCATCTACCGGTACAAAATGTGGCCGCAAACGGTGATCGTCGAGTTTTGTGACATCTAGCAAATCTTTGAAGAGGTTGCCAAGATGTTTACTTTCCTTGTGCGCCGCTTCAAGGTATTGCTTGGCGCGGCTATCAATGGTGGCAGTTTGGGGGTTCAGAGCCAGACCGAGATAGCCCTCGATCGAGGCTACCGGAGTACGCATTTCGTGGCTAGCAGTCGAGATAAAATCTTCACGCTCGTGCTCCTTGGCTAGCTCGGTGGTGATATCCCGAAAAGTGACAATGCGATAATCGCCGGCTCTACCGGTCGGAGTGCAAGTGAGCGACACAGCAATACGTCGTTCGCCAGTTGCAGAAACTAAGAGATAATCGCGAGTCGATAACGACTGATTGGCGGCCAGGGCATTGAAAAAGGCATTATCCCCTGGAGCAAGTGGCGCACCTTCGCCGTTTTCGAGTTTCAAAATAGAGGGGATATCTAGCCCTACGATATTAGCCGGCGAGCCATAACCGGCCAAGGTAGCTGCCGCTGGATTAGCGAATTGAATAATGCCATTAGCATCGACTAGAATGACGCCCTCGGCAATCGAATCAAGCACACGAGCCGCCAATTCAGCGGTTTGGCTGGTCGTATTGGTTGCAATTGGGGTTGTTTGTTTTCTAAAAAAGCCCATTACTCTGATTTTAACATAAACGGGAAAAATTGGGGATACAAAATAGTCGATCCGAGGATTCAAGTGGGATACTGTTGTGTTTTTTACAACATCTAGAATAAAAATCTGCTTATGAATATGCAAGCGAAAGAATTTATGCTATATTAGATATAATATGAATAAGGAAGTTATTTATTTGGAGCCAGAGGATGACATCACCGACATCCTGACGCGGATCCAGCAGGCTGACAAAAAATTGGTGGCGCTTGTGCCGCCAAAAAAGGCAACGATGCTGCGGAGTGTGGTCAATATGAAATTGGTCGCGCGGGTGGCGAAGGAGGTTGAGAAGATCGTCGTGGTGGTGACGGCAGATCCGGCAATTATGAAGATGGCAATGTTGGCGCGGATACCGGTTGCCAAGACTTTGCAATCACGCCCAGTGGTGCCGACCGAGGAAAATCTGAAAGCTGCGGGGCTTGATGATACTGAGGAAGAAGACGTTATTGACGAGGGCGCGAAGGAGAAAGGCGCCAAAGATGCCAAGGAAACTGCCGGCAAAAAAGATAACGCTCCGGAAAAAGCGGCCGCGGCCAAGAAGGATGGTACCGATCTCGAACTTGACGAAAAGAGCCTAGGGTTAGACGACGAAAACGACAAAAAGCCCAAAAAAGACAAAAAAAAGGACGATAAAAAGAAGCCAGGCCCGAATGCTCCGTTTTGGCAGAAATATCGCAAGCAGCTCACAATTGCAATCCCGATCGTGGTGGCATTGATTGGCGTTTGGATTTGGGCGGCGTTTTTCGCTCCGGCAGCGACTATTACTGTGGCGATATCGAGCACGGCAAATGATTTTTCAGAAGACGTGAGGTTCACAACCGATCCAAATGCTGAAAATCTCGAAGAAGGCGTACTCTATGTTGAGAAGCAGACCGTTTCGGAAAAGTACGATTCTGAGTTCACGGCAACCGGCGAGGAAGATCGCGGTCAAAAGGCATCAGGGAGCGTAAAAATCGGCCGGGCGATTAATCTTGCTACGGCCAGCGAGGACGGAGTAAACTTCTCGATCCCAAGCGGGACATCACTCTCGACTTCCGACGGCAAAACTTTCACGACGACATCCGCAGCGGCGATAAAATGGGATGGCGAATTCCCGGTTGAATGTGACGAGGGCAGGCGCACGAAGCCAAGTCAGTCTTGCACCATGTCTACTACTGTAAGTGTGACGGCGACCAGTGCTGGCGATGGCTATAATACTACTGCTGGCACAAAGTGGAATGGCTATAATGGTTACACGGTTTCTAGTGCTCAGGGCACTTCTGGTGGCACGACCGATATCGTCAAAACTGTCCGGGCAGTTGATATTAGCCAAGTTGTTGATGGTCTGGTAAACGAGCACGAGCAAGAAGGTAAAGACGAGCTTATGAACGATCTAGGCGAAAATCTGATCCCGATTGAGGCGAGTTATGCGATGGAAACTGGGGAAGTTTCGGCAATCCCGGCCGTTGGCGATGTGGTTGGAGATAATACGAAGCCAAAATTGACAGTCGAAGTTTCTTACTCGATTTATACTGTTCCGAAAGAAAAGATCGATCAGTATATCAAGCAGAAGATGGAACTACCAGATGGCCAGCAAATTTATACAATTGACGATTTGCGGTTCGAGCGCTTCACAGCAATCGAGGATACAGCAAAACTCAAAGCGTCGGTCGCGGTGGGGCCGATCGTATCTGAGGATACCATTTTCGAGCAAGCCAAAGGCCAGAAAGTCGGTCGCGTTTCGGCAGATCTCAAATCCATTAGCGGGGTTGAGTCGGTCAATATTCAAACTTCGTATTTCTGGGTGAATAAAATTCCGACCAAGCGCGAAAAAGTCACGATTAAGCTCGAAGGTGAGGATCAGCCAGAGCCCGACACGAGTAGCGAAGAACAAGACCAAAGTCAAGAATCGGATACAGAAGGGGAAGAATAAATGAACCTGATGGCGCTTGATGTTGGCACGAAGCGAATTGGCGTTGCCAAGGCCGACTCGAAGGTTCGCATCGCTATACCATATACCGCTATTGAGGTAAATGAGGGTCGAGAGTTCCAAAAAATTGCGTCGTTGATTGAAGCCTGGAAAATTGATGGTTTGGTGATTGGTCTGCCACGCAGCAACGAAGGTCGCGAGACGAAACAAAGCGCCTACGTGCGGAATTTTGCTAAGGAGCTCCGTGCGTACATTCCGAGCGTCAAGATTTGTTTTCAGGATGAATCTTTGACTTCGGTCGAGGCCGAGAAGCGCCTTAAAGGTCGCAAAAAAGGCTACAAAAAGGGCGATATTGATTCTGAGGCGGCAGTGATCATTTTGCAAGATTTTCTCGAAGAAAAGGTCGGTGGCAAGAATACGACCAAGGCTGCCGCAGTGAAGCGAAAATCAGTTAGAGGCAAAAAATCTCATAAGCTGGCTGGATTTTTGATCATGCTAGCCGTGCTGTTGATTTTGGCGGCCAGTGGCGCGGTTGCATACTATATATATAGCCTGCAACCAGTTTCCGAGGTACAGTGCGACCAGGAAGGGCTTGATGCCGGGGATGTTTGCGAGGATAAGGAATTCGCCATCGAGACTGGCGAGCCGACTGCGCTCGTCGCTAAACATCTCAAAGAGGCGGGGTTGATTCGCGATGAGCTAGTCTTCCGGGTTTATGCGCAGTTGAATGCTCATGGCAAGACGATTAAGGCCGGCGAATATCAGCTAAACAAGACTATGTCGGTCGAGCAGATATTTAATCTGCTGCTCGAAGGCGGTGACGGGGTGTATTCGTATACAGTTCTGCCGGGACAGACCCAGAAAGAAGTTCGCCAAGATTTGATTGATCTAGGTTATAGCGAGGAAGATGTTGATGCGGCGCTAACAAATCATTATCGTGATGCGGAGTTTGGTTGGATTTTCGAGGGTGCGCCAGAGGATAACAATAGCTTAGAGGGGTATCTTTATGGCGACACTTATGAGTTTTTTAAGGATGATAGCGCTGAGGCGGTAGTGAAGCGCTTGTTGACGGAATTTGCCGACGTCGCCAAGGAAAACCAACTGAAAGAAAAATTTGCCGAGCATGGTCTGAATATGTATCAAGGTGTGACGTTGGCGTCGGTCGTGCAGCGCGAGGCTAATAACGCCGAAGATATGGCCAAAGTCGCACAAGTTTTTTATAATCGTTTGGCGGCAAATATGCCCCTGGGGAGCGATGTAACGGCAAAATATGCTGCGGATGTGCTTGACCCTGACCGTGCAATCTATCAAGATAATGCAGCGATTGTGGAAATTGATTCGCCTTATAATACCCGTAAATATCCTGGTTTACCGTATGGGCCAATTTCTAACCCGGGACTCAGTGCTTTGAATGCCACTGCGACCCCTGATGGTAGCGTTTCTGAGATGCTTTTCTTCTTGACAGGAGATGACGGTATGATGTATTATAATAGTACAGAGGAAGGGCATAACCAGGATATCGTTGATCATTGCCGTGAACTCTGTAATGTAAAATTGTAATATGAAGAAAAAAGAACATAAATTCTGGCGCAGTGTCGGCCGCGTCTTGCCATATTTGGTGGCGATGGTCTTGGTTTTTGGTGTCGCAAAGATTGGCTCCGAGGATAAAGTCGGCGCTGGCGACACTAGCTTAAACATGAACGATATTGCAGCGAGCGGTGGTGCTTCGGCCGATCAACTTTCGGAGTTATACGTTGTCGCAAGTATCTCGAATGCGATGGATCTTGCGAGCGTTGATTATGTTTCTGGCAACTACGTAGCCGCCTCTGTTTTGAAGGACATTGCCCAGACCTCGACCGATAAAATCGAGAAGCCAGGATATGTAGCAGTTTCTGATGCGCGCGGCGTGATCAGTTATGTCGTGGCAGAGGGTGACTCGATGGAGTCGATTGCCGCTAAATATGGCATCACCACGGATCATATTCGTTGGTCAAATGGCCTCAAAACTACCGATGTTTCCCCAGGCCAGACCCTGCTTTTGCCATCGAAACCAGGTATTGTCTATATTATTCAAGCTGGTGATACTGCCGAGACAATAGCTGCCCATTATGGCGCTAATGCTCAGGAAATTATTTCATTAAACGATCTCGAATCTGGTATGACTCCGGGAAAGCAGATTGTTGTGCCAGGCGGTGTCGTTCCGGATACGGAGCGACCAGAATATAACCGACGCCAAGGTTCAAGCTCGGTGGTTGCAGGTGCAAATTCATACAGCTATACATATTACGGCTCTTCGATGAACCGACAGAACCTGCGTCGAGTTTATGATAATGTCGTACGAGACCCGACCAACAAAATGTATTCTGGCCAATGTACTTATTATGCCTGGTGGTGGCGTTGGGCACACGGCAATCCATTGCCTGGTGATGGACAATCGTGGGGTAATGCCCGTAGTTGGGCATCGGCAGCAAGGCGCTATGGTCTGGCGGTGGATAAAAATCCGTCAGTCGGGGCGGTATTCCAGACTGCTTCGGGCGGTGTCGGCCACGTGGGCGTGGTGATTGGTGTAAATAGTGACGGCTCGATTCTAGTCCGTGAAATGAATTACAACTATCACGCTGGTGTTATCTTTGAATCAACTATTCCAGCTAGCTACGTTAGAAACTTCAACTATATCCACTAGGAGGGGCATGTTTGTCGATACGGCAAAAGTAAAACTAAAAGCAGGTAAGGGTGGCGACGGCGCAGTGTCGTTTCGGCACGAAATCTACATTCCTAAGGGTGGTCCAGACGGTGGCGATGGCGGCAAAGGTGGCTCGATCATCTTCCGTGCCGACAAGGATACCAATACCCTACTGGATTTTCGTTTCAATCCCGAGCTAAATGCACCAAATGGTAAAAATGGCTCTGGCCAGCGTAGTGCCGGGCGTTCAGGGAAGGATCTTATCGTTGAAGTGCCAATCGGCACGATTATTCGTCGTGACGGGGAGATATTGGCCGATTTGACTCATGATGGCGAGGAGGCAGTGGTTGCAAAAGGTGGTGACGGCGGTTTTGGCAATGCTCACTTCAAATCCAGCACGCGTCAGACGCCGATGGTGGCAGAAGTTGGCGAGTCAGGCGAGGAATTTGAGGCGACGCTCGAACTTCGACTGATTGCTGATGTGGGGCTGGTTGGGTTGCCAAATGCCGGCAAGTCAACTTTCCTCAGCCGGGTCAGCAACGCTCGCCCCGAGATTGCCGATTATCCGTTCACAACTTTGACGCCGCAATTGGGCGTTGCTACGATTGATGATCAAGATATTCTAATTGCTGATATCCCTGGCTTGATCGAGGGTGCTGCCGACGGCAAGGGCCTCGGTCATGACTTCTTACGTCACGTTGACCGGACAGCGGTCTTATTGCATCTGGTCGATGTCTATAATGACGACGCCGGCGAGGCTTATGCAATCATTCGGGGGGAATTGGAGCGCTATTCCGACCTCCGGGATCGCTTGGAAATTATCGCTTTAACGAAGTGTGAGGGCGTGGATGACGATATTATCGAGATGCAAAAGGCGAATATTCGGGCAAAATTACCCAAAAACCGCTCCAAAACGCCGATTTTGGCGATTTCGTCGCAATCGGGCTTAGGCGTAACAGAGGTGCTAAGAGATTTGCGTACCGTGATAAACGCCGTAAAAACTAGAAAAACGGCCCTAAAAACAGGCAATTTGCCGCCAGACGGGCCTAGGAGCGCCAAGGAGCAACAAAACGAAAAAGACGGGGAGGGGGTAATGCTTATGGATAAAGCAGGCTCAGAAGGGTCAGAAAAAGGCGATATTCCAGTGATTAAGCTTGGCTCAGAGCAGCTATCTCGTGCTTGGAAGGTTGAAAAAGTCGAGGAAAAAGGCACGAAAAATGTGAAATTTGTCGTAACTGGGCCAAAAATCGAGAAATTCGCCCGTCGGACCGACCTCGAAAATTACGCTTCGGTCAACCGTCTGCGTGATATTTTGAAGAAAATGGGTATCCGGGCCGAGCTAACCTCCCAAGGGGCGGTAGCGGACTCGATTATTGAGATTGCCGGCAAGCAGTTTACTCTGGTTGAGGATTATTGACGAGCAGGATCTAGGGTTAGGGGTTTAGCGTCAGGGATCCGGCGTTATTCTAGGAGTTCGCTTGTGTCGGCGGCATGGTCGCGGCGCATATTTGGGGTAGGCCGGAGGCGGTTTGCCGTGATTAGCGCGCGAATTTTCGCTGTTTGGCCGGGTGGGAGCTGATTTTGTGGCAATTTTTGCAATAATTGTGAAATATTGGCATGATTTATGACGAAACTTTGCCCAGGAATGCCCGAGATGCTTTTTAGCGTCGCATCGGGGCCAAAAACGACCACGGAATAGATTGGGCAATCCGGCCCCAAAATTTCTGCTAGGGCACGGATATGGGTCTGATTTTGGCGGATTGGGTTATAAAACCGATATTTGGCCTGACCATATTGCGTCACCTGGGTCCAGTAGCGGTCGCGGCCATTACCGTAAATATAACCAACATAATCTTTCGACTCGAATACAAAAATCCCCTGCGCACTGAGCGCTAGGCAATCAATCTGGGTGACCTCGGAACCGCGCAGATTTTGCCCGCCAAGCATAAAATTGCTGGGTGCGGTGCCAGATTTTTTGGCGTAGCGCGGGAGATAGAGCTCGGGAAAGATGTTTGTGGGGTCAAAATGGTGTTGCAGTCGAAAAACCAGGCGAGCTTCGGCCGGAGTTAGCTCAGGTGGATAGGGGAGAACGACTTTGGTGCCGCGAACCTTATAAGAGTCCATAGCTTAATTATAACGCTAATGATAGGAGTGGGCTAATTTTGCGGTTTTCGGGAGAATGTGCTATAATAAATGATATGCTGAAAATCAAATTTACGATTATTACATTGTTTCCGGAGGCATTGAAGCCGTACCTCGATAGCTCGATGCTCTATAAGGCCCAAAAAGAGGGAATTATCGAGGTCGATTATGTGAATTTACGCGATTTTGGGCTAGGACCGCATAAATCGGTTGATGATACACCGTATGGCGGCGGTGATGGAATGCTGTTACGTTGTGAGCCAGCGTTTGCGGCGATCGAGAGCGTGAAGACGGAAGATCCGGATGCGAAAGTAATCCTCCCGACCCCAGTTGGCCAGACTTGGAATCAGAATATGGCTAGGGGGTTTGCAGGAATAGATATAGTGGGAAGTGTTGATTCTTATTCTTTTTCGGAAGCATCCGCGACCAACGGGGAGCGGCCTGAGCAAGGCACGCCCGTAACGACGGGACGAGCCGCCGCGTCTTCCGAAAAGAATGAGAATCACCCTGCACACTATATTATTTTCTGCCCGCACTATGAGGGCTATGATGAGCGGATTATGAGCTTGGTTGATTATTCAATTTCCCTTGGTCAATACGTATTAACTGGTGGGGAGTTACCAGCGCTAATTCTGATTGATTCGATTACGCGTCTGCTCCCGGGGGTGCTTGGCGGGGAGACTTCGGCCGAGATTGAAAGCTTTTCGGATGGTGATAACCTCGAATATCCGCAATATACCAAGCCGGCGGAGTTTCGGGGAATGGCGGTGCCAGAGGTGCTACTTTCTGGCCATCATGCGAAAATCAATGAATGGCGTAAAGAGCAGAGTAGAGAACGGCACGTAAAAAGAACTATTTAGCCCCTGTGCTATAATATATTATATATGGACATGCAGGCGCCAATTGAGGAGGTGAAAGGTGTTGGCCCAAAGACGGCCGAAACTCTCAGGCGGGTAAATCTCAAAACTGTGGGGGATTTGCTATATTGCTTGCCGCGGATTTATGAGAATTACCAGACTACGGTAGCAATCGAGGACTTGAAGCCTGGAAAAGTAATCATTCGGGGCAGGATTAGCGATCTGAGGGTGATGCGGACGTCGCGTCGCCAGCTAACTGTGACCGAGGGGATGATCCGGGATGATACTGGCATGATTCGGACAGTGTGGTTTAATCAGCCTTACCGCGCAAAACAGTTTGATCCAAAGCGGGAATATTATTTCACTGGAAAATATGAACTCAAAAATGGGCGCTATATCCTGCAAAGTCCGTCGGCGCAACTAGTGCAAGATGTCGAAAAAGACGGTGAAGCAGCCGGGTTTCAGCCGATTTATGCTCAAAAAAGTGCGATCAAACCACAGCTTTTTCAGAAGATTATTGCGGGTATGCGGGATAAATTTGCTGAGATTCCGGATTTACTGCCACCGGGTGAGCAGGCACCAGAATATATCCACCTGGGCGCGCGTTCGGAGGCGCTGTATTTGTCGCATTTTCCGGAAGGTCCAGACGATGCTGAGGCCGGGCGGCGCTACTTGGCGTATGAGGAGGTTTTCGAGCTAATCTTAGCGGCGAAACTCAACAAGCTCGAAACTTTGCGCTTGAACGCAACACCGCTCAAATTTAACCAAAAATTGACCCAGACGATTGTAAAAAGTCTGCCATTCAAACTAACCGGTGCACAGCGGAAGGCAACTTGGGAAATCCTGCAAGAACTGGGCACAAAAAAACCAATGAACCGGATGTTACAAGGCGATGTCGGCTCGGGCAAAACAATCGTCGCGGCTATTGCGACCGCTCAGGCGACGGCGAATGGTGCGCAAACTGCTCTTTTGGCCCCGACTGCGATTTTGGCAAATCAACATTTTGATAGTTTTGTGGAATTATTTCGAGGCATTCAGAAGCAAAATCCCGGCCTAAAACTCCCCAGTATCGCACTCCTGACTGGCGCGACTAGGGGGAAGAATCAGCTCAAAAAGCAAATTCGCGCCGGCGAGATTGACCTTGTGATTGGTACCCATGCCCTTTTGACGGATAGTACCGAATTCCATAAGTTGGGGTTCTGTATTATCGATGAGCAGCATCGCTTTGGGGTGAATCAGCGGCAGAAATTGCTCTTAAAATCACCCGAGAATACTGCTCCGCATTTGCTTTCGATGACGGCGACGCCAATTCCACGTTCGTTGCAATTGACGGTCTTTGGTGACCTGGATGTCTCGATTTTGAATGAGTTACCACCGGGGCGCCAGCCGATTACGACCAAGATTTTGCCAGAGTTACGCCAGGCGGACGAGCTTTATCCGGCGATGCGGGATTTGCTGCGCAAGAATCAGCAAATTTATTGGATTTGCCAGTTGATTGAGGACAAAAATCAAAATCAAGCCACGCCGGTGAAGCGGCAGGTCAAAAAACTTGCGGAAATTTTCCCAAATCAGCGGGTGGGGATGCTGCATGGCAAAATGCCGGTCGAGGAAAAAGATCAGGTTATGAGCGACTTCGCGGATGGCAAGATTGATATTCTGGTTTCGACGACGGTGGTCGAGGTGGGCGTAAATGTCCCCAATGCAAATATGATCGTGATTCAGGATTCGGAGAATTACGGCTTGGCGCAGCTCCACCAGTTGCGCGGGCGAGTTGGCCGTGGTGATCAGCCGGCACAGTGCTTCTTGCTCACAACCGGCGAAGGTAAGCCGTCAAAGCGCCTGCGCGAGATGGAGAAGTCAACCGACGGGTTTCATCTTGCCGAGGTTGACCTAAAAATTCGTGGCCCGGGGGAAATTTATGGCGCGATGCAGCACGGCGAGCTAAATTTGCAAGTGGCGAATTTGTCGGATACCGAAACTATTACTGCCGCGAGCCGTCACGCCGCTGAATTTGCAAAACACCCAGAAGATATGGTAAAATATCCAGAGTTAGCAATGCGGATTCGCAAATACCAACAACTAACAACTTTGAACTAATCATGTATTCGACGACAACTTTGGTGAAAAACTCGCGTTTTAATGGGCGCTATATTGGCACGCATCAGCGGATTGATTTGGCTGCGCGTCACGTCCTGGCACGCGCAATGACCGAGGACCAATATTTTCCAACCGGTAAAGAAATTATTTATTTCGAGGGAACTCGTGGCCCAGATGGGCTGAAACGCAAAAGCCCGGGCGAGGATGAGCCGTCACATATGTGGTCGGATAGCCCGGATGGTCGGGACGTCAAAAAACTGATAAGAGATTATCGGCATAACTTGGTGGTAGCTCTGTCGGCTCAGGATCACGAAAAATCTGCTCGCGAAGCCGCTTGGATGGCGCACATGGTGACGGATGGACTGACCCCGGCACACCATTATCCGCTTGGCGAAGAAAAAAAGCGCCTCATGACTGGCGACGAGATGATGACGGTTTTTGGTGCACCGATGAAGGGTTTGATGCGCGGCCGGAATTGGCGCGAAACCTGGAAGAACAACTGGCGCTACTGGGGATTTTCTGGCAGTATGTCACAGCATGTTTCTTATGAATATGGCGTGTTGATTTTGGTAGCTTCGATGCCGATCCGGAAAATGATTCCCAAAGTTGATATCCAAAAATTCCAAAAACTGGATTTCAAGGAAGAATATTTGCAGGCGGTCGAAAAGATGAAAGCCATGAAGATATATGAGGACTTTGTTGAGAAAGGCTGGACGGTGAATTTGGTTTATAAGACGCGCGACGAGCTACTGCCGATGATTATCGAGATGGTGACGTTGGGTTGGTATTCGGCCTTGAAAGAAGCAGGGCATGAAAAATAATGTTTGCACCGGGAAGGTCCAGGAGCTACGGATTATTGCTGGCCAGTTGAAAGGTGCAAAAATACTTTCGCCAAAATCGCCGGGAACTCATCCGATGGGGTCGAGGGAGAAGCTGGCGCTTTTTAATATGATCAATCCGGCCGGGTTGATCGTGTTGGATGCTTTTGCGGGCTCGGGGGCGCTCGGGTTTGAGGCTCTAAGTCGCGGAGCGGATAAAGTGGTTTTTGTCGAGAATTCAGCACAAGCTCAGCAGATTATCCAAGATAATCTCGCAAGTTTGGCAGTTCGCGACCAGCAGATTATCCAAGATAATCTCGCAAGTTTGGCAATTCGCGACCAGCAGATCTTGGCAAAGGCCAAAATATTCCAACAAAAAGTTTCGCGGTTTGCCAAAAACCCAGATCTTTACCACAGTTTTGATTTGATTATTGCCGATCCGCCATACGATAAGATTAATCTGTCTGAAATCCAACAGTTGGTGTCACTGTTATCTGACGGAGGGAAGTTAGTGTTATCCTCGCCGGCAAGCCAACCAGCGCCAGAGCTTATGGGTGTACAATCAATTTCTAGTCGGACTTATGCGCGGGCGCGACTGACTGTATATACAGTGTAATACATTTGTACATACAATGTATTACAAGATGTAATTTGCGAGAAAAAGCAGCATCTAGTATAATGAGCTTATGATTGTTTTTGATTTGCTCGGATGGTGGTATCTTGAAGGCTGGCGCGGGTTTGGCCAGACCTTAGTCGAAAAAATACGTGGAGCACTAAGTTTTTTCTCGATTAGCGCCTTGCTCAGAACTTTATTTGCGCCTTTTCGGCAGATTTCGGCAAACGAGGGCGGCGCGGCGTTACAAGTCTTTTTGGACCGGCTGGTTTCGCGGTTAGTTGGGGCGGTCGTGCGGATCTTTTTGATGATAGTTGGGCTTATCGTCTTTATATTTGAGGTAATCCTGAGCGCTGTGCTAATGATCCTGTGGCCACTAGTACCATTGATGCCAGCGGCGTGTATCGTCTTGACGATTATGGGAGTGAGCCTATGAACAAGGCAAATACTTTTAACCCCAAAAATCCGCGGGCAAAGCGGGCGGAGCTACGGCATACGTTAGAAAAATTCAACGCCTTGTTTGGCGTTGGCCTGGCGCTAGGGTTTGTGGCGTGGTTTTATCTGGTTCTTTTTGCGCACAGCGCATTTGGCTGGCTTTTTCTCGGTGTGGCGATAGTTTTGCTCATGCTGGTTACCTGGGTCGATCGTGGCTTAAAACATATCCCACTCGGCAAGACTGACAACATCAACGATTTACTTTCTGGCGATACGATGTTGGTCCTAATGAAGACTTCCGATATTCCGGCGCTTGCGAAAAATCTACTGGCTGAAACCAAAAGTGGCCGCTTTCTGAGCACGAGGCTGTACTTGACGCTGGGTGTGATGGATGAGATTTTTGCTGGAAATATTGCCGATTTACAGCTATCAGAAATATTTGACGGCGCTCGCAGAGTGCGCGAGCAGGCTGGTTCAAAGCAAATTGGCGGGGCCGATTTGTTGATTGCAATCCTTAAAAAATGCAACAGTTCAGAGTTGGTGTTGAAGCGACACCACCTTGAGTTTGGCGATTTGTATGCTTGTATCAAATGGTTTAATTATCTTTACAACTTGGCAAAAGGCGCAAAGAAGCCAATTCGTAGCGGGGGCATTGCACGGGATTTGAATTTTGGTTATATCCCAACTTTGCAACATTATGGTCACAATATCTCGATGCGAGTTAGCCGGGCGGCCCGGAGTCAGCTTGCCTATACCGATCGTAGTGCTATTTTAGAAAAAATGGTGCAGATTTTTTCTGGTAATGCCAGGCAAAACGTAGCGCTGATTGGTCCAGAGGGGAGCGGACGGTCGCTAATTGTGAGAGCTTTTGCCGAGGAATTGCTCGATGAGGATAGCAAGATTCCGCAAAATCTCAAATTTCGACAGATTTTCCAGCTAGATGCTTCGGCTTTGCTCAGCTCGGCTGGCGGCGAGAGTGGCAGCCTCGAACGTCTGTTGACAAAGATATTCAACGAGGCCTACGCGGCGAAAAACATCATTATTTATCTCAATGATGCACAACTATTTTTTAAGGATGGTATGGGCTCGGTCGATTTGACGAATTTCCTGATGCCGATTATCGAGGCAGGGAATTTACGTATTATTCTCTCAATCGAAGAGCAGGAATTTTTGCAGCTTTCGAGCCGAAAAAGTGGTGTGGCAAATTTGTTTAATCGAGTGAATATTACTCCGACTGATGAAGCCGGCACTATGCGGGTGATGGAAGACCAAGTTTTGAATTTTGAAGCGCGTTTTAAGGTTTTCTATACTTACCTAGCCATGAAGGAAGCTTACCGGCTGGGCGATCGCTATATTAACGACCGTGCCGAGCCGGGGCGAGCACTGAGGATGCTAGAAATTAGTGCCGAATATGCCGAGGATGGCATCGTGACCGAAAACTCGGTTCGTAGCGCAGTAGAAACCAGCCTAGGCGTAAAAGTGAAAGTCGCCGCGACGACTAATGATCGCGAGCGCCTACTAAATATGGAAGATTTAATCCACGAGCGCATGATTAATCAAAAAAGTGCAGTCAAGACCGTCAGCTCAGCTTTGCAGCGGGCGGCAGCTGGCGTGCGCAACCAAAATCGCCCGATTGGAACCTTCCTCTTCCTCGGCCCGACCGGTGTCGGTAAGACTGAGCTAGCCAAGGCGATTAGCGATGTCTATTTCAGCGGCGAAAGTCAAATCGTTCGGCTGGATCTCAACGAATTTGTGGGGCCAAATGATGTCAATCGCTTGATTGCGGATGGTGCCGAGGATGAAATGAGCCTAACCGCGCAGGTAATGAAGCAGCCATTTTCGATTGTGCTACTAGACGAGATCGAAAAGGCTCATCCGCAAGTTCTCACTGCACTTTTGCAAGTGCTCGATGAAGGGATGCTGCGCGATATCAAAAACCACGAAGTTAGCTTTCGTGATACGATTATTGTCGCAACGAGTAATGCCGGTGCAGATTTGGTCCGTCAAAAGATTGCCAGCGGCGAGGAGCTCTCCAAGGTGAAAGATGAGATTGTTAATCATCTGATCGAGACTGGCGAATTCCGGCCAGAGTTTTTGAACCGTTTTGATGAGATTTGCGTCTTTACGCCGCTAAGCAAGGAGGATTTGCTGGGCGTGGCCGACCTCATGATTGCCAGCACAAACAAGACGCTCAGCGCACAGAAAATCTCGGTGAAATTGGATGATGTCGCGAAACAAGTGTTGGTCGACCATGGATACGATCCGCAGCTCGGTGCGCGACCAATGCGGCGGATCATTCAAAAGACAGTTGAGAATTTGGTCGCAAAAGCAATCTTGGCTGGCAAGGCCGAGACTGGCACCGAAATCGAGATTAGTGCTGCCGATATTGAGGCCGAGTTGGCATAAAAAATCCTAGTCGCGGCTGCGGCTAGGATAGCGGATGTGGGCCTAAAAGAAATCATCCACCTCCTCGTAGGAGATGGTCCAGAAGGCTACGATATTGCCAACTTCTGGCCAGACTTCGTCTTCCAGTTGGCACTCGGGAAAGGCCCGAAATTTTGGTGTTCTACCTTTTTTACCTCCGTGCCAGAGCACCCACCACTGGTCTTCCCAATAGAAGCGGAACCAAAGCACAGCAAATCTCTGCTTACCATACTCCGCGATTCCGGTCACCAGCGAGGATTCTTCCTGCCCAAACGCCAAGGCGTAGCAGATAAAATCCTGCATTTTTGCGCTAGTGCAGCGCATTTTTAGCCCTGAAAGTTTTTTGGAACGAATTTTCTTCTCGAAAAACTCGTTGATCTCTGCCTGTGTTGGCAGCCAACCTTTCAAGTTTGGTAACCGATTTTTCAGCATATGGAACACGTCGTCATTCTTGATGTGCGCCAGAAGCGGCCCAAAAACGCTGCCTGCCAATATGCACGCGGCGGATATTATCACGGCGACGATGAGTAGTCCGATTGTCAAAATCGGGCCAAACCCATCCATCAATTCTATAAACAGTTCCATAAAAATCCCCCTTTCCATGGTTTTGCTATTAAAGAGCTATTTTCACATCCTACCTCTCCATTATAGCACACATCGTCTAAAAAGTCAAGATATACTTGCAAAAAGGCGGGAAATCATATTATAATAAGGTTATGCCAAATTTATATAATCAGACCACCAGAGAAGTATTGCGAGATCTTGGGGTCGACCCCAAGATCGGATTGAGTACATATGAGGTCGAAAAACGTCGCGCCAAATATGGTAGCAATAAAATCAACCTCAACCGGACTCCGCTCTGGCGAATTTTGCTCGAACCATTTGTCGATATTTTTATGACGGTGCTCTTGGTGGCGCTAATCCTCTCGGCTATTCAGGGTAACTTAGTGGAAGCTTTGACGATCGGTGTGATTATGATTGCGAATGCGGTGATATATTATATCCAGCGATTTTCGACCGAGCGGATCTTGCGATCTTTGCAGCGCGAGCTGGCGCAATCGGTAGTGGTGCGAAGAGACGGAAAAGAAATCGCGATTGACGTATCCGAGCTGGTACCAGGGGATATTGTAATACTGCACGAAGGCGATCGTATCCCGGCGGATGGTCGGATTTTGTCTGAGTCGGGATTGCTTAGCAATGAGTCGATGCTGACTGGCGAGTCGGAGGCGATTGCGAAGGATGCCGGTGCTCTCGAAGGCGAAAAGAAAGTCTATGAGCAGGCTAATATGGTATTTTCAGGGTCGTTCGTGATCACGGGGAGCGCCGAGTTTATCGTGACGGCGACTGGAAATGATACTGAATACGGGCGGATTGCGTCGCTAGCCTCAAATCTCGGCGAGGAAAGCCCGATCCAAGTCAAGATGGACAAACTTGTGCGCCAGATCGCCTTGGTAGTGGTGGGTCTAGCGGTGGTGCTTTTCGTCGTGCAGATGATTAATGGTATTGGGGTTTTAAGTGCGCTTGAATTTACGCTGGCGATGATTGTCTCAGCGGTGCCGGAGGGTTTGCCGATTGCGATTTCGATTATTCTGGCACTTGGCGCGAAACGAATGGCGAAGAAAAAGGCTTTGGTACGGGAGCTACAAGCGATTGAGTCGATTGGCGTCGTGACGATTATCGCCGCCGATAAAACCGGCACACTGACCGAGAACCGTCTGGCGTTGCAGGAAATTTGGGCGCCGGAGGGGAAGGAGGAGGATCTTCTTTGCACGTTGGCGGCTGCGGCGCTACCGGAAACGACAGTGGACGAGAATAATCGCTCAGTCATGAACGATCCGCTGGACACTTGTATTCTGACTTATTTACGCGGGCGCGAAGCTACTCTTTGCCGGCAAGAGCCAGTGCAGATGTACGCTTTCGACCAGGGCTTGAAATTGTCGGGTAATTTATATAAGGAAGAAAAGGGTGGATTTCAGCTGGTTTTGAAGGGTGCCCCGGAGACGATTTTGGCCCGCTCGAAAATAAGTAGTAAAAAGCTGATCGAGGCCGAGGAAAAACTCAAAGCTCTGGCCGAGAGTGGCTATAAAGTCTTGGCTCTGGCAAGTGCTAAAATAAAACAGCCAATCAACGAGCTCGAAGATCTGAGCCAGGAAACTGAGTTTCGTTTTGAGGGCCTTTTCGCGGTGGCAGATGCCTTGCGTAAGGAGGCAAAGCCGGCAATTCGCCAAACCATGGCGATGGGCGTAAAGACAAAAATGGTGACTGGTGACCATGCGGACACGGCCTATGCGATTGGTCGAGAGCTGGGGCTGGCGGATAGCCCAGCCGAAGTGCTAGACTGTTCGAAGCTCGGGAGCATTACTGACGATGATTTGGCTGATATGGTTGGATCGATTACAATTTTTGCTCGGGTGACACCAGAAGATAAATATCGGATCCTCTCGGCTATCAAAAAGACCGAAATTTGTGCAATGACCGGAGACGGGGTTAACGATGTGCCGGCGCTAGTCGGGGCACATGTTGGGATTGCAATGGGCGACAGTCCGTCGATTGTGCAAGATGCGGGTGATATTATCTTGTTAGATAATAATTTTAAGAATGTGACCGAGGCGATCAAGGAAAGCCGCACAGTACTCGCGAATATCCGGCGGATGTTGAGTTATCTGCTTGCGACAAATGCTGGCGAAGCCTTGACGATGATTGGCGCCTTGGTTTTCTTTGGTAGCCAAATGCTCACTCCGATTCAGATTCTCTGGATTAATATCGTGACGGACTCGCTAATGGTTATCCCGATTGGTTTGGAGCCGGCAGAAAAGCGGATCTTTCGCCAGAAACCCGAGTCCAAGGATGCACCGATTTTGCCGGGGCGAATAATTGGGCGGATGGTGGTGATTGCGGCAGTAATGGCGATATTTACGCTGGGGACTTATGGCATTGGCTTGCAGCTGCTCGGCGATGCAGCGCAGGCTAATACACTGGCGTTTACGGCGCTCGTGGTGATGCAGTGGGCGAGCGCCTTTTCGGCACGAGGCTTGTATGAGTCGGCCCTGAAACGCCTGAAAATTCCACATCGTAGTTTTTGGCTAGCAATGATTGCGGCGGTGATTTTGCAGGTGCTAGCACTATCTGGACCGCTGATGACGATCACGAATACGGTTACGGTGCCAATTTGGGCGATTGCTGCGGTAGTAGTGATTTCGTTCTTTGGACCGCTAGTTATCTTTGAGATTTATAAAAAAGTGGTAGAACAAAACAAATAAGATGGGCAATATCCCTACCCCCTAGCCCTTTGTCTAGCTGGGACTTGTTTGTTAGTAAAGAATACAACAAGACGCACTTTGCTTATGGAACAACTGTTTGTTGTATTCTTTACAACAAACAAATCTGGTCTAAATCTCATTATGCTAGACAAGGGCTAAGTGTAGGGATATTGGCTTCATTCATTTTTAAAACATTACTGTGCCTATACGAAAAAGCTATATATCAACCGCAGAGGAAGCAGGAGGGTCCCTTTGGAGTATAAAAGACACCACTGAGGCCTATTTGTGGTCGAGATTAGATATAGTGTCAGGGTTACTCCAAAAGGACCTCCTACTTCCTTCACCCTTCCCGTACTACACAGCGGACGGCAAAACCGTAGCCACGGAAATAGTTAGCCTGGGAGGTGATGGCCGCAGGGTATGTATCCAAACTATGACTATGTGAGGCCAAATTGCTAGTACTAGCCCACCAATGACCGTCGGAGACACGACCACCGGTAAAACCGACGGAGCGATCATAATATCCCGTACGGAGAAAGTTGAGAGGCCAGTTATTAATTTTGTCGTGGTTGCCGTATACTGCTGAGGCTATTTGCGCTATATGACTTTCAAAATTACGAATTACAATAATTCTGTGTTATTATGACTACGTATAACGCTATGAATGGGAGAAATACTTGAAGAAGATTCCGGAAGATATTGGCTGGATAGGGATTATTACGAGCATCTTTGATAATTCGCACTCGTTAGCTGTAACGGTCGCTATGACTGTGTCATCTGCGGTGGTTTGTGCGATAGCTTATTTTTATAATCGTATTGTAGCGCTAGTCTGGAATATTCCTGTAGACCTCATACAAGACGTAGGTAATCGGGCTACGATATACTATATTATTGTTGGCATTCTTTCTTTGATTATCATGTTTGTAACTCAGATTATCTTGCGGTTAGTGTTTTCAGATTTAATTGTAAGATTATATTTTGTTAGAATCCTGAAAAGAATCCTCAAGATATTCAAACAGAATTTAAAGCTTCTTGATGAAACATATCGCAAAAAACAGTATAGTATGCTGGCGAAGAATCAGCGATCTATGAAACATGAGCGTAGACGTTTGATTATGAAGTCTGGGGAATATCTAGCTGTCGCTTGCGTAGTACTCTTGCCAATATATCTTATATTACAAATTATAACTTCAGAAAAATTCGACCTTATGTCATTAGTAGTAGGTGCCATATTGGTAATAGCTAGCATCTTTATTAGTACATATTTCCAGGTGAGAGTATCATTGTTGAGTCAAAAACCAAAAATATACAATTTGCTTCGAGAATCAAGAAACTCAAATAATGATTTGTGCTCTTGCGCAAAACTGATTACTAAAACGCAGAAAGAATTTAAAAATTGGAAGAATGAAAATACAAAGCCCGACAATAAACTCTATTGGGTAGTCAGCACCGTGAGCAGATTCGATGTTTATGGTATCATGACGAGCACTATCGTGGTTGCACTTTTGTTGCTGTCCGCTGGCTTTGTTACCCCGCTGTCTAAAAGGAATTTTTGGGTCTATGATGACGACGGAAGAACGTACGTAGCGGTCTACTTTAATGGCGAGAAAGCCATCTTTAAGAATGCGATTATTGATGGTTGTAATATTCAGATTAAACTTGATGAGCAAAAATACGAACAATATGATAAGAAATTTATGGTATATAAGGCCTTTGAAAATGTAACCTTAGAACGAAATTAGCTCATTCGTTATCTAATGCTGATATAATAGGCTTATTAAGCATATAAAAGAACGGAGAACCATGCAAGAAGTCTTTGATTACCTAAAATCTCTTGAAGTCAACTTTCTAGCAACTAGAAATGGAACTAACGTTAGTTGCCGGCCGTTTGGCGACCCGGTGCAATTTGACGGTAAAATTTATATGCTGACTAGTGCGCATAAGGATGTCGCAAAACAAATTGCAGAAGATAATCATGTCTGCATCGTAGCCTATAATCCGGAGAAGGGGAGTTGGTTGCGGGTATTTTGTGAAGCAATCGACGATAGCGGGAATGTGGCCGCTAAGCAGGCGATTATTGACGAGTTTGATTGGGCTGAGGAGGCTGGTTATACTTTGGATAACCCGGATTTCAAGTGCTATTATCTGGCGAATGCAAAAGCAGAAATCCGTGACAGCGAGGGTGAGGTGCTAGCGAATTACGAATTCTAGCTCCTTCACCCCTCCCGTACTACACAGCGGATGGCAAGACCGTAGCCGCGTGAGCTACTATACTGAGGAGTAATACTTGTAATATCAGTGTCCATAAAATATGCGTACCCAGAAACGTTGCTAGCTAAGGACCACCAATCTCCTATTTCTACTAGACGGGCAACTGCTCCATCTGATCGAGCACGGTAGCCCGTACGGAGAAAGTTGAGAGGCCAATATCTTTCTCCGTACGGGCGTCTACAATCGTTCCTATGGCCGCATCGACGGTCGTACCGTAAATGGCTACTGGTGGTCAGATACCAGTAACTCAGCCACGAACGGTCGCGACCTGCGTACGTACCCGACGTATGTCGACCCTCAGAATACCAGTTATCGCGGAAACGGTTATGCCATCCGCTGTGTAGTACGGGAGGGGTGAAGAGAGTTATTTCTTAGCGCTCTTCAACTCTTTAAAATATCCTACGGTTGACGCAATTAGCAAAATTGCCTCCAAGATTATTCCAAAAATTGATCGTACGTAGGTGTTATAGGCAATCCACAAAACTCCGACCGGAATTCCGCAGAATTTATAAATTTTCGTGCTCTTTTGCCAAATCGAGTAGGTATAAATCGAGGTTGCAAATACCGATAGCAAGCCCAGTCCAGGCACCAAGCAAAATGTAGGCAACGATATTTGCCACCAGAGATAGCGCACTAACAATTACAATTTGACGCTTTTCTTTGAGAAAATACGTCCAGGCCATTAGGATATACATCAAAATTGTAAAAATTTGTGAAAGAACATAGATAAAATTGATATCCATTCGGACCTCCTTTGTTAAGCGAGCATATCTTGGACAAAAAATAGGACACCGCGAGGGTGTTCTACGTCCTTTATACAGATGAGCTTTCGCCCGGCTGTCGCGGTGCCCTATAATAGGGCGAACACGAGAACCAATGCAACTCATCTGCACAGATAAAACTCATCTATATTTTGATAACGTAGAACGATTTTATTATATCACGGAAAATCAAAACAAGCCACAATGCTCCACGCCCAAAAAGTTTTCCACATCTAATGTTGTAAAAAATACATAAAATTGTCAAAAGTGTATTCCGCCAGTTTTACAGAGGTAGTTAATGCTAAATGCGGCATAATGTTGTAAAAAACACAGCAGATTTTTGAAGAAATTTGCTTAAAAACCTTGTGCTTTTTGAGGCGATGCGATATGATAATGATAGTTCGAAAGAACATAAGGCTAACTGCGAGCCAACTATATAGGTTGAGAGCTTATATGTTCAAAAAACGTCCGATTGCGGGCGATTTTTGATTTTTACTTGCATTTTAGTCCAAAGTTTGCTAAAATAGACCCAAGAAGTAGTGAGTGTTATTTTTTCTATGCGCTAAATCTGGCGAAATTTGGCGCAAAATGGCACAGTAATCTTCGGCGCTAAGATTATAAAACACTAAACAACGGAGAGGGAAAGTGAAACAAGCATCAAAGGACCGCGTGTTTTTCACGGAAGGTGATCAAGCGCTTCCAATCCCAGATTTAACCGCCCACCAGAAGGATAGCTGGGCGGATTTCGTGAAGTCTGGGCTAGGCGAAGTGTTTAACGAGCTGAATCCGATCGACGACTACAATGGCAATAAGTTGTCGCTCAGGTTCAAAGATTATTATTTTAAGGATCCAGTTGAGGACGAGAAGACCGCCAAGCTGAATCTTTCGACTTATGCTGCGCCGTTGCACGTCAAGGTCGAGTTAACCAACAAAGTCACTGGCGACATCAAGGAGCAGGATATTTATTTTGGTGATTATCCATGGATGACCGATCGCGCAACGTTCATCATCAATGGTACTGAGCGTGTAGTTGTGTCGCAGCTGGTGCGTTCAGCGGGCGTTTTCTTCATCGCTGACGAGATCAACGGTAAGAATTATTACGGCGCAAAGGTGATTCCGGGCCGCGGGGCTTGGCTCGAATTCGAGACCACAACTGGTGGTTGCATCAACGTCAAGATTGACCGTCGTCGCAAAATTCCAGTCACCGCGTTCCTCCGGGCGCTCGGTATGGGAAGTAACGAGAAGATTCTTGATACTTTCAAAGATGTCGATAATGGTGCAATCAGTTATATCCAGTCAACGCTTGATAAGGACACCACTTCGACCCAGGCGGAGGCTTTGCTTGAAGTCTATCGGCGACTTCGCCCAGGCGATCTCGCTACGGTTGACAACGCAAAATCGATGATCGAGCACGCTTTCTTTGACTACCGTCGTTATGATTCGTCGCGAGTTGGTCGCTACAAGCTCAATCAACGTCTTGGGTTTGATACGCCAAATGATGCCGCGCATCGCACTCTGCAAATGAAGGATTTGGTTGCGATTATTTCTGAGATTATTCGCCTTAACAATACTCAGGAACCAGCCGATGATATTGATTCACTCAGTAATCGTCGCGTAAAGCTAGTCGGCGAGCTGGTCCAGCGCCAATTCCGGCTAGGTATGTTACGCTTGCAACGGAACATCCTCGATCGAATGCTAATGGCAGATGCCGAGGATGTTACTCCGTCGCAACTTTTGAATTCTCGCCCGGTTGTCGCCGCGGTGAAAGAATTCTTTGCGAGCTCGCAGCTCAGCCAGCTAATGGATGAGGTTAATGGTTATTCAGAATTAGCACATAAGCGTCGTCTATCAAGTATGGGCCCGGGTGGCTTGACCCGTGAACGGGCTGGTTTTGATGTGCGCGATGCTCATCCAACTCACTATGGTCGTATCTGTACGGTTGAGACGCCAGAAGGTGGCAACGTCGGCCTTGTGCTAAACCTTGCGACCTACGCGCGTGTGAATGAATATGGCTTCATTGAGGCACCGTATCGAGTCGTAAAAAACGGTAAAGTGACTGATGAAGTAGTCTATGTCGATGCCGCAAGTGAGAATGATATGGTAATTGCTGATGCAAGCGTCAAGCTAAACGATAAGGGTGAATTTGAAGAAGAATGGGTATCTGCCCGCGTGAAAGGTCGCCCAAGCCAGGTTGCTTCAAATTTGGTGACTCACGTTGATGCTGCGCACAAAGAAATTCTCGGTACATCGGCAAGTTTGATTCCATTCGTCGAGAAAAACCGCGTTGATCGTTCACTAATGGCTTGCGCGATGCAAAAACAAGCTGTTCCGCTATTGAAGAATGACGCGCCGATTGTTGGTACCGGTATCGAGCATGCCGTAGCAATGAATACGTCGCAAGCGATTGTTGCCGAGGATGCTGGCGAAGTTGTCAAAGCAGATGGTGTTTCGATTATCATTAAATACAATAAGCTCGGTGAAAAAGAATATCGGCTCGATCATTTCGAGAAAACTAACGATGACCGTTGCTATAATCAACGTACGATTGTTACTCGTGGCCAAAAGGTCAAAAAGGGCGATATCCTGATTGAGGGCGCGAGCGTGCATGACGGCGAACTTGCGCTTGGTAAAGATTTGCTAGTTGCATTTATGCCGTGGCGCGGGTACAACATGGACGATGCGATTGTGATTTCGCAGCGGCTGGTTGAGGATGATTCTTTGACTTCAATCAATATTAAGGATTTTGATGTCGAAGTACGCGAAACAAAACTTGGTCCAGAGCAAGTAACGCGGGATATCCCGAACGTCCCAGAGCGAAGCCTCCGCCACCTTGGCGAGGATGGTATCGTGGTGGTTGGTTCGGAAGTCCAGCCAGGTGACATTCTGGTTGGTAAAATTACACCAAAGGGTGAGCAAGAGCTCAGCTCCGAGGAGCGGTTGCTCCGAGCGATCTTCGGCGAGAAAGCCAAAGATGTCCGCGATACATCGGTACGTATGGATGGTTCTAGCACCGGTAAAGTTGTTGGTGTGCGGATTTACACTCGCGAAGAAGGTCACGAACTCAAAGCTGGTGTCTTGATGCAGATTAAAATTTATGTTGCCGAGATGCGCAAAATTAGTGTCGGCGACAAGATTGCTGGTCGCCACGGTAATAAGGGTGTGGTCTCGCGGATTTTGCCGGTTGAAGATATGCCATTTATGGAAGACGGTACGCCAATCGATATTTTGCTTAGCCCAATGGGTGTACCAAGTCGTATGAACCTCGGTCAGTTGTTCGAGATTCACCTTGGTATGGCAGCCCGAGCGCTCGGTTACAAAGTTGCAACTCCAAGCTTCAACGGTGTTCCGGATGAGAAAATTTCCGAAGAGCTTGAAAAGGCTGGATTTAATCCAGATGGTCGTGTACAACTTTACGATGGCCTAACCGGCGAGCCATTTGATGGTCGCACTTCGGTCGGCGTGATGCATATGCTGAAACTTCACCACATGGTCGAAGACAAAATCCATGCTCGCTCAACTGGTCCATATACCGCTGTTACTCAGCAGCCACTCGGTGGTAAAGCTCAGAATGGTGGTCAGCGTTTCGGAGAGATGGAGGTGTGGGCACTTGAAGCTTACGGCGCAGCGACTGCCTTGCAAGAGATGTTAACAATCAAGTCCGACGATGTTTACGGCCGCGCGAAAGCCTATGAGAGTATCATCAAACGTGAGCCAATTGAAGGTCCAAAGCTTCCAGAAGGCTTCAACGTTCTAGTGAAAGAATTCCAAGGTTTGGCACTCAAAGTAGATTTGCTTGATCATGGTAATTCGACTGATGCCGGCGAGGTGATCGAGAAGACTACGCGCGAGATCGAGCACGCATCGGATGATCGCTTGATTTATGCGCAGCACGGTGCAAGCATCGAACAGGCAGAAACTCTGGTTGATCTCGACGAGGAAGAAGCCGAGAAGATGCTAGATGATGAGGGGATAGAAATAACGGAGGCCGAAGATGTAGAAGCGTCAGACGATGCAGATACACTTGACCTCGGAGAGGAGTTGTAAAATGGCTTGGATGGATAATTTTATCAGCGCCAACGATTTTGACTCGATTAGACTAAGTGTTGCGAGCAAAGAAGACATCCTGGGTTGGAGCTATGGCGAAGTTTTGAAGCCAGAAACAATTAACTACCGCACCCAGAAGCCAGAGCGCGATGGTTTGTTCTGTGAGCGCATTTTCGGGCCAACCAAGGATATTAATCCGCACGATAATAAACTTAAAGGTGTGCGTTCGCGTGAAGCAGCAGTCGACAAAGAGGGGAACTTGGTCACAAAAAGTATCTCTCGCCGTGAGCGCATGGGCCATATCACCTTGGCAGCACCAGTAGCGCACATTTGGTTTATGCGGGGCACACCATCGGCACTGAGCGTACTGCTGAACTTGACGGTTAAGAATATCGAAAAAGTAGTTTACTTTGCATCATATTTAATTATCGATGCAAAAGACGAGGAAATTGCAACCAAGTTGCAGGATCTCGAAGCCCAAACCGTGGCTAGTCGCGAAGCAATTCGCGTGCGTTACGAGCAACTTGCCGAAGACGAGAACGCTAACGTAGCGGCTTTGGCTGACGAGCAGGCAAAAGAGCTGGAAGCACTCGAAGAGGACTATAACGCTCGCAAAACTGCTCTCGAAGGGTTGCAAAAGGGCGCAGTAATCTCTGAGCAAGCGTATCGTAACTTGCCAGATGATTACGACGAACTTGTCGAAGTTGAAATGGGTGCAACCGCAATCAAACGATTGTTGGACGAGATTGATCTTAAAACCATGATTTCTGAGCTTCGCGAAGAAGCCGAGGGCGCCAAAGGCCAAAAAGAGAAGAAGCTAATGAAGCGCCTCAAAGTGCTTGAAGGTATGGAAGCGGCTGGGATTAAACCAATCGATCTTATCTTGACCGTAGTGCCAGTCATCCCACCAGATCTACGCCCAATGATCCCGCTTCCAGGTGGTCGGTTTGCAACCAGCGATCTTAACGATTTGTATCGCCGGGTTATCAACCGTAACAACCGCTTGAAGAAGCTATTGGAGCTAAATGCGCCAGCAGTGATTTGTCACAACGAGATGCGTATGCTCCAAGAAGCAGTTGATGCTTTGATTGACAATTCCGCAGTGCACGGTAGCAGAAGCGCAAACTCGACTAATGGTCGCCGCAAGCTCAAAAGTATCTCTGACCTTCTCAAAGGTAAGCAGGGGCGTTTCCGCCAGAACTTGCTGGGTAAGCGCGTTGACTACTCTGGCCGCTCGGTCATTGTGGTCGGTCCAGATTTGAAGTTGAACGAATGCGGTCTACCAAAGTTGATGGCGCTCGAATTGTTCAAACCATTTGTGATTTCGCAGTTGATTGCTGAGGACAAAGCTCCAAATATTCGTTCGGCGACCCGAATGATTGATGCCGGCGAGGCAGTAGTTTGGGATGCACTCGACGAGGCAATCAAGGGCAAATACGTGCTCCTAAACCGTGCACCGAGTCTGCACCGGCTTTCGGTTCAGGCTTTTCAGCCGAAATTGATCGAGGGTAAGGCAATCCAGCTTCACCCACTTGTGGCTAGTGGTTTCAACGCTGACTACGATGGCGACCAAATGGCGGTACACTTGCCGCTCTCTGATGCCGCACAGGCTGAGGCTCGGGAGTTGATGTCGGCCAGCAAGAACTTGCTCAAACCAGCCGACGGTGCTCCGGTGCTTGCGATCTATCAGGATGTTGTGCTGGGCTGTTATTATCTGACTTACAACAAGCCGGGGATCAAGACTGATGAAATCAAGCCATACAGCTCTGTTTATGAAGCCGAGATGGCTTATGATCAAGGTATCATCGAGCTTCAAACCCCAATTCGCGTCTTTGCGAAGGGCGAAATTCGCAATACGACACTTGGCCGGGTGATCTTCAACGAGATTTTGCCAGAAGATTATCCATATGATGATTCGGTTCAAAATAGCAAGCAGCTCAAGCGCGTAATGGCGAACATCTTTGATAATTATGGTGCAGAAACAACCGTGAAGACCGCTGACGCCATGAAGAACCTTGCTTTTGAATACGAAACAATTGCTTCAATCTCGACTGCGAAGGGTGATTATCCGACCTACTCAGAGATTGACGATTTCATCGCTGCTGGTGATGCCAAGACGGCTTTGATTCAAGAGCAATACGATCAGGGCATGGTGACTGAGGAAGAACGTTATAAGCTAACCGTTAACAACTGGCGCGATATCGACAAGCAAATTTCTGATTTCTTGAAGGGTAAGCTAGCCGAGATGGATACCGATATTGCTGTGATGGTGAACTCTGGTGCTCGTGGTAGCGTTTCCAACATCAAGCTGGCGTCTGCCGAGATTGGCATCATGGTCGACATTAACAACAACGAGATCGAGCTTCCGGTCAAAAGTAGTTATAAGAAAGGTCTGAATACACTCGAAAGCTTTATCGCAACCCGAGGTGCACGCCAGGGCCAGGTGTCTACGGCGCTTCGTACCGCTGACTCTGGTTATCTGACTCGACGCCTAGTGGATGTGGCCCAAGATGTGTTCACTACCGATGAAGAAGCCGAGGATCCAGGTTTCGCGGTGCTTCGCGAAGAGTCGGATTATACCGGTATCTCGTTCGCAGCGCGACTAGCTGGGCGTTATGCCGCCGAGACCGTGCCAGGTTATATCAATGCTGGTGAATTAATCTCGAATGAAACCGCTGCGCAAATTGAGGCCGACGACAAAATTGACAGTGTCAAGATTCAGTCTGTTCTTACCACGACGGCAGTCAATGGTGTACCGCGCAAGGCCTATGGTGTTGATATGAGTACACGTGAGCTCGTTGAGCCTCATCAGCCGGTTGGTGTAATTGCTGCACAATCACTTGGTGAGCCAGGTACGCAGCTAACGCTCGATACCAAGCATGGCTCTGGCGTGGCTGGTTCTGGTGCAATCGCTCGTGGTCTTCCACGTGTCGAGGAGCTACTCGAAGCGCGTAGCCCGAAGGGTCAAGCTTATGTTACCCCAATCGACGGCGTCGTGACGGTCTTTGAGGAGAACAACAAGTACATCGTAACGATCAAGCCTGAAACCGGAGAAACTTTGCGTCTCGAACTTGATGGCCGCAAAGCAAAGGTGAAAGATGGTGCGAATGTCCAGATTGGCGATGTCTTGGCTGATCGTGGTCGCGGTAAAGATCCATTGATTTCTACGGTTGATGGTATTGCCGAACTGACCGATGACGCAATCGTGGTCGTTGCCGGTGCGGGCAACGAGGTACGTATGGAGATCCCAGGCGATGCCGAAATTCTGGTCCATGACGGTGATAAACTCGAACAGGGCGATCGCATCACGACTGGTTCCTTGAATCTCCAGGATCTCTTGAAATATAAGGGTGCCGAGGCGACAGCTCGCTACATTATGAACGATGTGACCGCAGTTTATGCGGCGCAAGGTCACGAGATTTCAGCAAAGCACCTCGAAATCATCGTGCGTCAGATGTTTAGTCGCGTGATGATCGATGAAGCTGGTGATTCTCAATTCGTAGCTGGCGATATCGTCTCGAAAGCAGCTATCCTCGCCGAAAACAAGCGTCTTGAAGCAGCTGGCAAAGAGCCCGCGACCTATCAAAACTTACTTCTTGGTATCACGAAAGTCAGTATTTGGAGTGATAGCTTCCTGTCGGCAGCAAGCTTCCAGGATACTACTCGGGTCTTGATTAACGCTGCTATTAATGGTCGCGTTGATCACCTGAACGGCTTGAAGGAGAATGTCATTATCGGGCGCAAGATTCCAGTCGGTACTGGGGTGACGCCACTCGATGTGACGGACGCCGTGGAGGACGAGCTCGCCATCGAAACCGAAGACATGGCAAGCTCTGAGCCTTCCGCCGAAGACATTGCCGAGATGTAATCCGCAGGCAAAGAATGAAGCCCCTTGGTGCAGAGGATCAAGGGGCTTTTGCTATGGTCTGAGGGCTTAGAGTTGATACAAAAATGAAAGAGCGCCAATTCCAGACTACTGGTCTCAGCGTTTATATTATGGGTGCTTGTTGACGGTCTGGTATTTATCCCCTACCCCTACCGTAAAACTTCCAGTTCTCCTTCACCCCTCCCGTACTTAGGGACTAGGCAATCCGAATAAAAGAAGTGCTTTGCACTTCTTTTTGAGGATGCCGCTGTCCCGCTGAGCGTAAGCGAAGTTACGCGGATGGCATAACCGAGCCCGCGGTAATTGTAATTCTGAGGGATGACAAACGTCGGGTACGCATGCAGGTGGCGAACGCTTGTAGCTGAGTAGCTAGTACCAGACCACCAAAATCCGTACGTAACACGGTCACTGGAAAAAGAAATGTCAGGATACGCTGTGTATATTCCCGTACGGAGAAAGTTGAGATTGACGTTTCAAGCTTTGTTGCGTATTGACGATGCAACGGTAATCATTATTATAGTAATAAAGTTCAGCAGTGTTAGTATGGCAAAAATTACTAGGACTTTCCAGCCAAATGGCTCCGCGAAGTTTACGTAAAAGACAAGAATCTGATTTATGGACACACCAGTGAATAATACGCCAAGATATTTTTCATGCATTTTCTGGTTTTTTGTAACGCAAAGTGCAAAAAACCATATAATGAAGCCAATGAACGCTGCGATACGCCCAGGTATAAAAATTAGCTCAGTAATAACGTCAATATAAGTCATTTCTTGTAAAACGCCAATCATTGCACTCCTGAGTATAATTGATGCAGAAAATACCAACCATATGCTAGACACCAAGAAAGATATTATTGCTAAGATTTTAGCCAATCGAACTGATTTTTGGCCGAGTGTTTTATTATTTTGAGGATGTTTTATCATTAGCATAATTATACTACATTTGCTTATGTGGTTGAACGGGTGCACTGCCTGTGCTATGATGGAATTGTCTAAGTTTAATAAATCCAAGCAGTAAATTAAGCGATAAGTTGCTGGTCTTTCGTACACTGAGAACGGCATCGTGCCTGACGGTTTGTGTATGAATAGTATACTTATCGCTTGGATCGACTTAGACATCGTGAAAAGGTGCGGTGTCGTTTTTTTGTCTTCACCTCGCCAAGATTGATGTCTATACTGTCGCTGTTTAGAAAGGAATAAATGGATTTTAATCAAAAAATAATTGACAGGGTTATCAAAGCCCTGTCATACGACCAGCTAAAAGAGTTCAATCAACTTTTGGACGATAAAAATATCTCCGACGTAGAGATAAAGAATTTCTTGGCCAAATCGGGAATTGATATTAAGGCGCTAATTGAGGAATAAGGGAAAGATATGTCAGAGCAATTGAAGGATCATGATAGTAATATTAAGGCAACTGAGTGGGACGATCTGTCAGAAGTGAGTTTTGCCGGAGAAGAACAAACCTCCCCTGAGCGTTCACTACTGGAATCAGAAACGCAAGAAAAAATCAAAAATAATCCAGGAGCCAAAAAGGCATTGCGAAGATTAATTATTGGCGCCGTGGCGGCTTTGACATTATTTACTGGAAATACTATTAAGAATCACGAAGTAGCAAAAGAAATATCCGCCGAGAATGAAGAAAAATGCATATGCCACCAATTGATGCTGAGGGCTGTATCGCTAACCTTGATAATTTTTTCGATGGCGATGGCGACGAAGATTTAGTGTGGACACAGAATATTAATATGCGTGACGGCACTACATTTGAAGTGACGGATGAGAATGTTGACGACATTAACGCAGAATGGGGGTACGATGTTGTCGATAGTGTTAATATCTCTTGGCGGGCGGATCGTGGCGACATTTATACTGTGATTGATGAGGATGGCGATGGCTACTGGAATCAGGCGGCGAAATTTTCCCCAGAAACTGGCGAGAGCCAATCGGTTGACCTCGAACATGCACCAATATACTCCCGCTATGATGAACCGGTAGTAGAAAATGAAGATTCCGGCGACGTGATGGCTCCCCCTCCAACTACTAAATTCTTGACTTCAAACTCTATCGAGGCTTTTTTCACGAAATAAACACCCCATCGCCAAGTCAAATGTAGTATAATAGTTTTATGGAAATTAACCAAGAAACCGTAGCGCATTTGGCGGAGTTGTCGAATTTTTCCCTTAGTGAGGAGGAAAGCCAGCATCTTGAAGCGGATCTTTCTGGAATTATTGACTATATTTCTCAACTTGACGAACTAAAAACTGATGGCGTCGAGCCGACTTATCAAGTTTTCGAGATGGAGAATGTCTGGCGACCGGATGAGATTCAGCCGCAGGAAGCTAGCCGCGAGGAGTTGCTCGCTCTCACCAAGGAAGTGCGCGATTATCAAATTAAAGTGCCAAAAGTTTTGTAGGAGGGCGATGAAAACTGCGAGTAAAGATTTAACAGCGGTGAGTTTGGTGAGGGATGCACTCGAAAAGGCTCATCACTATCAGCCGGATTATCACATCTTTAATTGGATCAATGACGACGCAATCAAAAAGGCCGAGGAAATTGACCGGCAGATTGCTGCCGGCGAAGAGGTTGGGCGGCTAGCTGGTGTGCCATACGCCCTAAAAGACAATTTCTTGACCCGTGAGGGCGAGACGACGGCTTCGGCGCGGATTTTGGAAGGTTTTAGTAGCCCAGTCACGGCGACGGCAGTCAAAAAGCTCGAAGCCGAGGGGGCAATTATGATTGGCCGGACCAATCTTGATGCTTTCGCGCATGGTTCGAGCACTGAGAATAGTTATTATGGCCCGACCAAAAACAGCAAAGACATCGAGCGGGTCGCCGGGGGGAGCTCTGGTGGCTCGGCGGTAGCGGTGGCGCTGGGGATTGTGCCATTTGCAACCGGTACAGATACTGGCGGCAGTATTCGCCAGCCGGCCAGCTTCAACGGGGTTTTTGGATTCAAGCCGACTTACGGGACAATTAGTCGCCATGGCGTAGTGGCGATGGCTTCGAGTACGGATTGCGTTGGCTTCTTCGCGGAGGATCCAGCCGATATTGATTTACTAATGCAGGTTGCGTCCGGGCAAGATCCATACGATCTCACGACTCTTCCAGATTATTACGGCAAAGAGCAAGTTTTTGACGACCCGGTGAAGAAAATTGGCATAATCAAAGATTTCGACAATGAGGCAGTTGCGCCAGAGATCCGCGCCGCCTTAAAGCAAGAGATAGAGGAATTGCGCGAGAATGGTCACGAAGTAATCGAGCTCGAAATGCCAACCTTGAAGTATGCGCTTGCAGCGTATTATATTATCACCCCGGCAGAGATTGCCAGTAACCTCAGTCGCCATGACGGTATAAGGTACGGATTTAGGAGTGAAGATAGTGCAAATTTGGCGGATTTATACCAGAATACTCGCCGTGAGGGCTTTATGCCAGAGAATATGCGCCGGATTATGATTGGTAATTTCGTGCTGAGTAGCGGGTTTTATGACGCTTATTATCTCAAAGCAGCCAAGGCTCGGACGCTATTGATCCAGGAGTATGAGAAGGCCTTTGAGGAATGTGATTTCTTGCTGACGCCAGTTAGCCCCAGCCCGGCGTTCAAGCTTGGCGAGAAGACTAACGATCCGGTAGCGATGTATCTGGAAGATGTCTTGTCGGTGCCGCTGAATTTGGCGGGGCTGCCGGGCCTCAGTGTACCAGTTGGTGAGACCGAGGATGGTCTTTCGCTTGGCTTGCAACTGGTCGGTCCGCGCCGGAGCGATCGCGAGTTGCTGCGGTTTGCAGGGGAATTAAATAAAAATAGTGCGGAGGGGAGTACGGATTCGCACGTCGATATCATGGGAGGAAAAAACTAATGTCGTCTGCGGTATGTTTGGTTGTTGCAATTATTGCGGTTGGGCTTTTGGCACTGATTGCGATTGTTTTGAAAGGCAATAGCCGGCACAGTTTTGATAAGGAAGAATACCAAACGCGTTGGCTGAAAGTCGAGAATAGCCTAAAAAAGGACGACCCAAATAGTTATGCTGTCGCGGTGATGAATGGCGATAAATTGCTTGACAAAGCCATGATCGAGATGGGAATTGGTGGCAAAACGATGGGCGAACGCCTAAAACGGGTCGATGGTAGGCTTTCGGACGTCAACAAAGTTTGGTATGCGCATAAAATTCGCAACCAGATTGCGCACGAGCCAGATTTTCAGCTAGATTACACCGCCGCTAGTCGAGCACTAGCCAGTTTCAAGCGGGCATTAAAGGATTTAGGAGCAATCTAATGAGCGAAAAAATCAATAATTATTTGCCGACCATCGGGATTGAGTGCCACGTACAACTCTCAACACAGACGAAGTTATTCTCGGAAGTCGATAATGACGCCAGAGGTAAGTCGCCAAATTCGTGTGTTTCGCCGGTGGATTATGGCTTACCAGGAATGTTGCCGAGACTAAACGAAGAAGCAGTGTATTTTGCGGTGCGGGCAGGGTTGGCGCTGAACTCGGAGATTAATCTGGAAAGCCGCTTTGATCGTAAGCATTATTTTTACCCGGATTTGCCAAAGGGATATCAGATTACGCAATTCTTCCACCCGATTATTGGTGCGGGTTTTGTGGAACTTCCGGATGGCACGAAAATTCGGATCGAGCATGCTCACCTCGAAGAGGATGCCGGAAAGTCGACCCACGAGAGCAATTATAGCTTGATCGATCTGAACCGGGCTGGGACACCGCTCGTCGAGATTGTATCGCAACCAGATATCCACTCGGCAGCGCACGCGCGTGATTACACTAAGGAACTTTGGCGTCTGATGATCTATGCCGGAGTGACTTTTGGCGATCTCTATAACGGTAATATGCGTTTTGATGTGAATATCAGCGTCGCACCGGAAGGTAGCAGCGAGCTAGGTGCCAAAGTCGAGGTGAAGAATTTGAATTCTTTCCGTAGTGTCGAGCGGGTGGTCGATTACGAAATCAAGCGGCAGATTGGGCTGATCGAGAAAGGCGAAAATATTAAGCAGGAGACAAGAGGTTGGAATGACGCCACTGGCGAGACCACTGGTCAGCGTACCAAGGAAGGCGCAGCGGATTATCGTTATATGCCAGAGCCGGATTTGCCGCCAGTGAGGCTAGCCGAGGAGGTGATTGAGACCGAGAAGGCGAAGCTGCCAAAAATGCCAGTTTGGTACCGGGAACGGTTTAACGATGTGATTGGCGCGGATAACGTCGAGGTTTTGCTGGACTATCGGGTGCTGATGGAAAAGCTAGCCGAGCTTGACGATGATGCCGCAGTGAAGAAAATTGCCAATCTTTTCTCGTCGGTGTTACTAGCAGAGGAAAATGCCAGTCTCCTGAACGATGAATTGCCGACCAAAGAACAACTGATGGAGCTGGTAGAGATGCTGCAAGGAAACGAACTTTCGAGCACCGGTGGCAAGGAAGTTTTCTTGAAATTCTTTGATCCAGAGATGCATTATAAAGATACGCATACAATTGCTAAGGAACTTGGCGTGGTGCAAGAGAACGACCTCGGGGAGCTGGAAAAGATTGTCGATGCGGTGTTAGCAAAACCGGAAACGCAGAAAGCCCAGGAGGATTATCGCGCTGGGCAAGAGAAGGTGCTTGGTTTCCTGGTTGGCCAGGTGATGAAAGAATCGCACGGCAAGGCCAACCCATCAAGTGTGCAAGAAATTTTGAAGCAAAAGCTGAAATAGGGAACTAATTGGTGGATATTGACCAGAGCGCTGAGCTGGGCCGCAGGCTCAGCTCAGCTGAGGAAGTGCAAGAGTGGTTTTCTTTGCATGTGGCACTAGACGGCGAACCTTATACTCTCGATCAGGACCAGGCCGCCGCGGTGTTCGACCGCCACAAAAATACTCTCGTCACGGCCCGGGCTGGTTCGGGCAAGACCCGGGTGATTGCCGCGAAGGTGGCCTATCTAGTGGCGGTCGAGCAGATCTCGCTTGGCGAGATCGCGATTTTTATGTTTAATCGCACCGCGGCGGCCGAGGTCAACGAGCGTATCGGCCGGATAGAAATCGATGGTAAGAGGATATCAGAGCTTTCTGACCAGCTGGCGCGCTGCGGTACTACGAGTAGCGCAGCGCGTAAAACCACTGCGGCGTCAGGATCTGGCATCAATGTTGCTTCGACTTTTCATAAATTTGCGCTTGACGTCGTCAAGCTGACTGGGCTGAAACCTGAAATCATTAGCGAGGCGGACCATAACGAGCTGGTGCACCTCGGTCTGAGGCGAGCAGCGGAGCGGTCGCGCCAGAAGTTTTCTCCGGCTGATTATGGTGATATCTTGAAACTCACAAATAGTTTTATTGCCCGGGCTGGTCAGAAATTTTGCGGTGAGGATGGACTTTTGCAGCTTAAAGACGAAGTCGAAATGTATGTTTCGCGCCACAATGACGGCTCAGAGTATCAAAAACCAATCCTGATCCATCGTTTAGCACTAACGACTTATCTTGACTATCTCGAACATCTAAGGCTGCCAAAAATCGACTTCAATCTTTTGATGCAAAAAGCGATCGAAATTCTCGAATCGGCCGGGAAGGGGCAAATTTTTCCCGAGATTCGCCAGAGGTTTGCGGGGTTAAAATATCTCATGGTGGACGAGTATCAAGATTTCTCGTATCTTTTCTATGCAATTATCCGGGCGCTCAGGACGATTTGCCCGGCGACACATCTCTTTGCGGTTGGCGATGATTGGCAAGCTATCAACCGTTTTGCGGGCTCGGATGTGGATTATTTCCTAAATTTTGAGCGTTATTTTCCTGAGGATTACCGAAATGTGCCACTTTTGACAAATTATCGCAGCGACAAGGTGATTGTCGAAAACGCGAATGATTATATGTTGAAATTTTACGACCCAAAGGCTAGCCGAGCGGTACCGTTTAGTAAAAAGAATGGCAAAATTTACCGCAAAAAGCTCGGTAAGACCAAATTTGACCAAGCAGATATCCTGGAAGACGGTCTCGGTGATGGGCGCTATCAGAAAGTTTTGCTTGGCGGAGTACGGCGGGCTAGGAAACTAGCCAATCTTGGCGAAAACCCAGAAAAGACCGTCCTGCCAGCAGCAAGGATGCTGAAAACTTGCACCGAAATCATCAAGCATAATCGCCAAAAATCAATCATGCTGCTACATCGGCATAATTTTACCACTGTGGCCGGTGTGGACTTGGCGGTGTTCGAGTGGGCGTTAAAAGATATCCTTGTGCGAGAACGTATCATGGGTGAGGCGGAATTTCAGCAGCAAGTCCGGATTATGACTATGCATAAATCAAAGGGTCTAGAAGCGGACGTGGTAATTTTGTTAGAGCTCGACCAGGCGCAGGTTTTGTCGAGTCACCCCTTTGCGACCATGTTTGAGATTTTTGATGATAATCTCGAAACTGAGAAATCTGATCAGCATCGGCTGCTTTATGTTGCGTTGACTCGGGCAAAACATAAGCTGTATATATTGACGAACGATCAAGAATTTTTGGCCTAAACTTCCATTATACCACATATAGTGATAAAAGTCAATAGATTTTGCTGATTTTGAGTTATTTCCCTCTATGATTTTAGAGGATTTTGTGTTAAAATTGGTTAAAGCTGTTTCTCTGGGGTTGCAGTCGGCGCGGCGTGCTCGTGGCGATGGCAGTCTTTCAGGGCAGTAAGATAATAACTACAAAGGATAAACATGGCAAGCGAAGTCAAAGATTTGCATAAGCTCCGCAATATCGGTATTATTGCCCATATTGACGCGGGTAAGACGACCACGACCGAGGCGATTCTTTATCGTACCGGCTTAAAACATAAAATCGATCTCGTCAAGGGCGGCACCGGTGGTGCTACCACAGACTGGATGGAGCAGGAGAAAGATCGCGGTATCACTATTACTTCTGCCGCAGTGACAGCCGAGTGGAAAGGGCACAAGATCAATATCATTGACACCCCGGGCCACATTGACTTTACTGCTGAGGTGGAGCGCAGTTTGCGCGTGCTTGATGGTGCGGTTGCGGTTTTTGATGGTAAGATGGGTGTCGAGGCGCAGTCGGAGACGGTTTGGCGCCAGGCGACCAAATATGGTATTCCACGCATCTGCTTCGTGAATAAGATCAACCAGATTGGTGGCGATTTTTACAAGTCGCTCGATAGTATCCATAAGCGCCTTTCCAAGAATGCCGTTGCAATCCACTTGCCGATTGGCTTCGAGAAGGATGTCTGTGGCGTGGTCGACCTGATCGACATGAAGGCTTATACTTACAAAGATTATGCCGATCACGAGCTGACGGTTGGCGAAATTCCAGCCGATATGCAGGAAAAGGCTAAGAACGCTCGCTCGATGTTGGTCGAGGAGGCAGTCCAGGCCGATGAAGCTTTGATGGAGAAATTCTTCAATCAGGGCGAGGATGCGATTTCTGAGGTCGAATTGAAGGCGGCACTTCGGAAGCGCGTGCTCGATGGTGATTTCTTCCTCGTGACCGGTGGTGATGGCCGCGGCGTGATCGTTGAGAAGGTGCTCGACCTCGTGGCAGATTATCTCCCGAGCCCACTTGACCGCGACCAGGGAAAGACGGTTGGGATCGATCCAAAGACTGGCAACGAAGTCATCCGCGAGGCCAAGGATTCTGAGCCTCTGACCGCGCTGGCTTTCAAAATTGCAACCGATCCGTTCGTTGGTAAGCTAATCTTCGTCCGAGTTTACTCGGGCGTAATGAAGACCGGTAGCACGATTTTGAATGCTACGACTGGCGACAAAGAGCGCGTGGGGCGCATCGTGCGAATGTTTGCCGACAAGCGCGAGGAAATTTCCGAAATCACAGCTGGTGATATTGCCGCGGTAGTCGGCTTGAAAGATGTGACAACTGGTACCACGATCTGCGATCCGGCGCATCCAATCCATCTCGAAAGTATTGAGTTCCCAGATCCACCGGTGAGCATTGCAGTCGAGCCAAAGGCCAAGAGCGATCAGGAAAAGATGGGTCTTGGTTTGCAGAAGCTTGTTGAGGAAGATCCAACTCTCAGGGTCCACACTGACGAGGAAACCGGCCAGACGATTATCTCTGGTATGGGCGAGCTTCACCTAGAAATTGCGATTGACCGTCTCCAAAAAGAGCATGGCGTTGAGGCGAATACTGGTGCTCCACAGGTGGCCTATCGTGAAACAATTCGCGGTACTGCCGAGGCTCAGGGTAAGCACATCAAACAGTCTGGTGGCCGTGGTCAGTATGGTGATGTCTGGATTAAATTTGAGCCGAACGAAGCCGGGAAAGGTTTTGAGTTTATCGACCAAATCAAGGGTGGCGTGGTTCCACAGGAATACCGCAAGCCAGTCCAGCAAGGTGTTGAGGAAACTCTGAATGGCGGCGTGATTGCCGGTTACCCGGTAGTTGATGTCAAGGCGACGCTTTATGACGGTAGTTATCACGATGTTGACTCAAGCGAGCTAGCCTTTAAACTTGCTGGTAGCTTGGCAACCCGTGAGGGCATCAAGAAAGCTCAGCCGGTATTGCTTGAACCAATGATGAAACTCGAAGTCACAACCCCGGAAGAATTCATGGGCGATGTGATTGGCGATGTGAATGCGCGCCGTGGTCGAGTCGATAGCATGGAGGACTTGACTGGCGGAGCAAAGCTGATTAAAGCTTACGTTCCACTAGCAAATCTGTTTGGCTATACCAGCGACCTAAGGAGTATGTCCCAAGGTCGTGCCGCTAGCTCGATGGAACTCTATGCTTACGAGGAAGTACCACCAAACGTTGCAGCAGAGATCATCGAGAAGAGAAATACGAAGTAGAATAAATCTCCCCGGAAGGGGAGATTTGATTTGTGGGAGTAGCCTTTTTAGCGAAGATATGGTTAGGAACATAAAAAAGGCCGGGGATTGTTATTCGCCCAGCCCGTAACATTATTGGCAATGAAATACTCTCCTAATAGCGTCAAAGAACTTTTTCGAGTAACTTCGTTTGTTGCTTTGTGATAATATTTTGCTAAGTTCTCCAATGCCGGCTTGTTTAATCTCTTCATCGTCTTTTGAGGCGCTTGACAACGCCCAAATGAAGAAAACGAACTCGTCGCAGCAATGTTGATACTGCCTGATTGCCTTGCAAAGCCATATCCATATTGCGGTAGTAGCTATTTCGTCTGCGGGAACTTTTTCGGCTTCAAAGTCCAAAAGTGCCCTTTTTCTGGCATATTCAATGTCAGCGTCATCAAGCTGAAAAAGTTCGCAAAAAAGTTGCATAGCACTGGTTTGATCGTTCTGGAATATCGTTCGAGCAAAGAAGTTTTTCGTCATATGCTCAGCCATGCTAAACCTTGCCTCGTCGCCATCGCGTCCATCCTCGCTTATTTTTGGATATAGAATTGCAATAGTCGCGAAAATTTTCTCCGCAGTCTCCTTGTTTTTACCAAGTTTTTCTTGCAGATCTGTTCTAGATAACATAATAAATCCCCCCTTGTAATGGTAAAAGTATTACATGCTTTTAATGATTCAAAGCCTCGTAGAGTGCTTATACTTCCATTGTATCACAGATTGTAATTTTTGTCAATACTTTTTATGTTAAATTGCGTATTTTGCTAGAATATTGTATTTCACTCAACTTTCTCCGTACGGGTACATATTTTCGTTCAAATGGCTATGATTCCAATCGGCTAAAAGACGGTTTCTATTGGTCTGGGGTTACCAGGTCTATCATGCATAGTCGTGGTTTGAGCACCGACCCTACTTATGTACACCCCCAAAATTACTATTACCGTGGTGGCGGTTTTGCCATCCGCTGTGTAGTACGGGAGGGGTGAAGGAGGAAGAACCCAACTAGCCCATTTTGGACATACGCCGACGGCCTATATCTTGCAGTCAGATATAATCTCAATGTGGTCTTTCAATGTCCAAAATGGGTTAGTTGGGTTCTTCTACTCTACCTATCCCCCACCACAGCGGACGGCAAAACCAGTACCGCGGCTGTTGTTGTGTAAGCCAACACCACTGGAACCGAAGCTGAGTTCATAGGCATGACTAACCGAGTTTACCGTACGTGACCAATAGTAGCCATATTCGCCAACAAAGACTATCGAGCCGGTGTCGTAACCGTAAACTCCCGTATACTCAAACCCGAGCGGCGCGCTACGTAACTGGATAGAACCGGAGGAGGAGTTAGGGATATTGTAGGTAAAATATAGCGTATCATTCTTTAAAACAATAAACATCCACCGGCCTAGCCGGTGGATGTTTATTTCATTTTGGTAAGGTTCGAGTATGGGGTAATTTTTCTTGGTAATTTTCGGTATAATAGGGGCATGGCGAGTATATTATTGGTAGAGGATGACCTAGGGATTCGGCAGGTTTTGGGCGAGATCCTGCGTGGGGCGAATTATGATGTCTCAAAAGTGGTAGATTTTGGCAATTTTGAGGGGATTCTTGCTAATATCCGTGAGTTACACCCGGATCTGATTTTGTTAGACCTGAATTTGGTGGGGCTAAGTGGGCTGGAATTATTACGACTTTTACGAACTAAGCAAAATACCCCAGTGATCATCCTGACTGGGGACGATGCCGAATCAAGCGAGCTCTTGGCGATGGGCTATGGTGCGGACGATTTCGTCCTAAAACCATATAAGTCGGAGCTGCTGTTATTGCGAATTCGGGCGGTGCTGCGGCGGACTATGGAAGGCGGGCGCGGTGATAGCTATCGGCTTGGCGCAGTGGAGATTGACCTCGCGCGTGGGGTGATGGTGCATGGTGGGCGACGAGTTCATCTGACGAAAAATGAGATGATTATCCTCCGGCAATTGCTCGATGAGCAGGGGAAGATTGTCTCTCGCGAAACCTTGATGACTGAGCTCTGGAATAACCAAGAATATATCAACGATAATGCCTTGACCGTAAACGTTAGTCGTTTGCGGGCCAAACTCGAAAAAATTTCTGGAACAAAAGCGATTGAGACGCATAAGGGGCTAGGATATAGCCTGAGTGAGGTGGCCTAGATGAGAAGTTTTACTTTGAAGGCGTATCTGCGTGACAAGCTAGTGGATTTGGTAACTATCGGGGCGATGTTGTTTGTAGTACTGAGTTTTTGTGGGGCATTTCGGTTAGGGTTAGAGGTTACAACGGTTATTATTCTAACAATAGTAGTTGGGGTAGTAATACTGTATGTTCGTAATTATTGCCGTAGAAGGCGTTTTTATGCGACTTTGCAGGAAAATTTACAGAAACTTGATCAGGCTTATCTGGTTACGGAAACGATTACACGTCCAGACTTTTTGGAGGGAGAAATTTTGCATGATGTTTGCTATGAAATTGGCAAGTCAATGCTCGAAAATATTAGTAAACTCGCCGAAGCCAGTCAAAATTTTCGGGAATATATCGAACTATGGGTCCACGAAGTCAAAAGTCCACTCACGGTATTGAATCTATTAGCCAGTAAAACCAAGCAGCCTGAATTAGAGCAAGAGCTAGCAAAAGTAGACGATCTAGCGGAGCAGGTGCTTTATTTTATGCGAGCACAGAGTTCCGAGCAAGATTATCTACTTGGCGAATGCAACATCGGCAAGGTCGTAAAGGCAGTTTTACAATCTTGCCGTACGCAGATCCAGCTCCAAAATATCGAGATTGTGACTGAAGGCCTTGACCAAAATGTCCATAGTGACGCAAAGTGGCTACAATTTATGATTGGTCAGATCTTGGTAAACGCTTTAAAATACGGTGCGAAAGAAATTAGCTTCCGCATGCCACAGGATAAAAAGACTAAAATATTGAAGATCCGCGATAACGGGGTTGGTATTCCAGCAGAGGATTTACCGCGGGTCTTTGATCGGACTTTTACGGGCAGAAATGGCCATAGCGGGAAAAATCTCCGATCTACCGGTATGGGGCTTTATCTGGTGAAGACCCTAACAGATAAATTGGGGCATCGAGTACAGATTCATTCGAAAACTGGCAAGGATTCCTATACTGAGGTCGAGATTAGTTTTGGTGAGCATGATTATTACAAAAATGTTCGGTAACTGAAAGGTTCGACTGGCGACAGCTATTGACTAGATCGCTAGAATAGAGCAAAGGAGTATTATGAAGAAAGAACCAGTAAAGAAAACAGTTCTTAGGTTAGAGAATGTTGAAAAATATTACGGTAGTCGCTCGGCGCTAACCAAAGCAGTCGATCGAATCTCATTTCAAGTTGAAAAGCAAGAGTTCGTTGCAATTATGGGAGCAAGTGGATCTGGGAAAACAACACTTTTAAATTGTATCTCAACGATTGATCGGGTGACGGCAGGAAAGATTTATGTTGATGGCGAAGATATCACAAAACTGCGCGGTGAGAAATTAAATCGCTTCCGCCGAGAAGAATTAGGATTTATTTTTCAAGATTTTAATTTGCTCGACACCTTAACGGCACGGGAGAATATCGCACTTGCGCTCGCGATTCAAAAAGCCCACAGCCTCGAAATTGCTGATCGGATCGAGAAGGTGAGTGAGGAATTAGGGATTGTTGATGTGTTAGATAAGTTCCCCTATCAAATGTCGGGTGGTCAAAAACAGCGCGTCGCTTCGGCGCGGGCGATTATTACGGATCCAAAGCTGATTCTTGCTGACGAGCCGACCGGGGCACTCGACTCGCGCTCGGCTCGAATGCTGCTTGAACAATTTGAGCGATTAAACCAGCGTTTCCATTCGACAATTCTGATGGTGACGCATGATGCTTTTGCTGCATCTTACGCTAGCCGGGTAATTTTTCTTAAAGATGGCAAAATTTTCAACGAAATTCGGCGTGGCGATCATTCGCGCAAGCAGTTCTTTGATCAAATTATTGACGTAGTGACGACTTTGGGGGGCGATACAAATGTTCTCTAAACTCGCCTTTCGCAATATTCGGCGCAGCTTCAAAGACTACGCAATCTACTTTTTTACTTTGGTATTGGGCGTGGCGATCTTCTATGTTTTCAATGCCTTAGAAAGTCAAAGCGTAATGCTTGGCCTAAGCGAGTATATGTCCGAAATCGTAAAACTGATGAACGGCGTGCTCTCGGGTGTAAGTGTCTTTGTTGCATTGGTACTTGGTTTTCTGATTATTTACGCCTCGCGGTTCTTAATTAAACGGCGGAGTCAAGAATTTGGAACTTACATGATTCTCGGAATGAGTAAGCGGCGAATCTCCTTAATTATTTTGCTTGAAACTTTAATGATTGGTATCGTCTCGCTAGCGGTCGGATTATTAATTGGCGTAGTGTTTTCGCAATTTACTAGTGCGCTAGTTGCAAATATGTTTGAAGCTGATATGACTAATTATCGTTTCGTCTTTTCGGGTGCAGCCTGTATCAAGACGCTGATCTATTTTGCGATTATCTTCTCGATCGTAATGCTACTCGATACTTTTATGATTGCTCGGCAGCGGTTGATAAAACTACTTCAAGCACGCAAAATGACAGAAGTGGTCAAAGTGCATAAAACTTGGCTAGCGGCAGTAATTTTGGTGGCGGGAATTGCGATGCTGGCTTGGGCCTACTCGATGGTGACGATAAATGCGGCACAACTTGATGATGAAAATATTTTGCCAGTACTCGTGGCGGGAGCTATTGGTACGGCGCTCTTTTTCTGGTCGATTGCAACTATCGTAGTAAAAATTCTGTCAAAGACAAAGTTTTATAATCGCGGACTAAATACCTTCACCTTGCGGCAGTTTAGTAGCGCTATTAACACTTCGGTTGTAGCGATGACAATGGTTTGTCTGATGCTTTTTGTAACAATCTGTGTTTCAGTATCGGCAATCTCAATGCACGAAAGTATAATCGCTAGTGCCGACAAAACCATGCCAGTAGATATTGAATATATGTCAGAGAGAGCTGATGGCACCAGTACGGCAGATTTTCTGCGTGACAGCTATAATATCGATTTTCTAGCGATGATGGACGAGCATCGAGATTATGAGGTTAATTATGGCGATCTCACCTATGGCAATGTACTTGGCGATTTGTTTACTTCACCGGAACTAGAAAACATGTTTTATTTTAATTCGTCAATCCCGGTGATGCATATTAGTGATTATAAGGCTTTGTCGGAGCTGTTTCATAATGAATCGGTAGAACTGGTTGGCGATCAATATTTGATTGTCGCAGATTTTCAGACGATGATCTATTTCTATAATCAATCTTTGGCAAAAGGTACTAAGCTTACCATTGGCGATAAAGTGCTTTACCCAGCCTACGACCAGACAAGATTAGGAACCTATCAGCTATCTGGAACCGCAAATATGAATACGGGCTTGCTAGTGGTACCAGACAATATCAAATTTACAGACGCCAAGTCGCAGAAATATACGGTCGGTAATTTTCGTGATGGTATTGATGCCAAGGCTTTGACCGATAAAATCATGAAAGCGAGCGATGATATGCTGACAAATCAAAAAGAGTATATTGCCATCGAGTCAAAGCAGGCGATCTTGAATTCTAATATTGGCATGAATGCAATCGTGACATTTGTAGCGCTATATCTTGGGATTATTTTCCTGATTGCGAGCGCAGCACTCTTAGCTTTAAAACAGCTCACCGAAAGTAGCGACAATCGTGCGAAATATGCGATCATTCAGAAACTGGGGGCCAGTGAGAAGATGATCAATCGCGCACTGGGCTGGCAAATCGGCATATTCTTTGCCTTTCCACTCATCATAGCGGTTATTCATGCAATTTTTGGGATCGTCTTCTGCGATTATGTATTAAAATTCTTTGGAGGTATTCAAATTGGGAGTTCAGTAATTGGTACAGGGCTAATCTTTATTTTGGTTTATGGCGGATACTTTTGGTTGACTTACGCTAGTAGCAAGCGCATGATTCGCGAGCGCCGAATTTAATCTCTATTCTTTGCCAAAACGTCGTTATACTATATAATATAGTTATGGTAAATTTAGATTTTGGCCAGATTATTCTGTCGGCAATAGTTCCAATTATTTATTTCGCACTGTGTGGGATGGGAGCCTGGTTTTTGTGGCATGTGCGTGGGCGCCAGCCAGGAAACAGCCGCTATTCGGCGATGATTTATGGTGGAATTGTGGCCTGCATTATTTTGATGTTACTCGGGTTCAAGATTTTTGGAATTCTATAACGCATGGAAATTTTGATTATCATTTTGCTGGCTATCGCTGTGGTTCTGTTGCTGTTTCTGGTCCTGCGGCGACCTCAGAGTGGCGGTTCGCATCGAGTTGAGGAGCGTTTGATCCGTCTAGAAAGCGAAGTGGAAAAACTCGCTCCACGGATTGAAACAGAGTTCCGTGAGAATCGCCGGGAAATTGCTGAAAATTTCGGCCAAATCCAAAAAACGGTCGACACGAGAGTGAAGAGTTTGCAGGATGATAATTCGGCCAAGCTCGAACAAATGCGCCAAACTGTTGACGAGAAGTTGCAAGAATCAGTCGAAAAACGTTTTAACGAAAGTTTTCGGCGGATTTCTGGCCAGCTTACGCAGGTGTATCAGGGCCTGGGTGAGATGAAAACTTTGGCTAGTGGCGTCGGTGACCTCAAAAAAGTCATGGAAGGTGTGAAAACTCGCGGAATTTATGGTGAGGTCCAGCTTGGTAATATTATTTCTGATAGCCTGACAAAGGGGCAATACGTCGAGAATTTTGCGACCAAGAAAAATAGCTCGGAGCGGGTTGAATTTGCGATCAAAATGCCTGGTCGGCAGGACGAGATTGTCTACCTGCCAATCGACTCAAAGTTTCCGGTAGAAAATTATTCGCGCCTCGTGGCGGCATATGATCACGGTGATAAGGCCGAGATTGAAATGTATCGCAAGGAATTGACAAAGGATGTCAAAGTCCAGGCCAAGAAGATTGCGGAGAAATATCTTGATCCACCAGCAACGACTGATTTTGGCATTATGTTCGTTCCAACCGAGAGTTTGTATGCCGAAATCATGCGTATCCCGGGTCTATTTGACGAAGTGCGTCAAAAGATTCATGTAACAATTTGCTCACCGTCCACTTTGCCGGTAATTTTGTCGGGACTGACAATGGGCTTTCGCACTGTCGCAATCGAGAAACGTAGTGCCGAAGTTTGGCAGACTTTGGGGGCAGTGAAGGCGCAGTTTAGCAAGTTTGGTGATTTGCTCGCGGCCACAAAAAGAAAACTTGAAGAAACTGCTAACAAGATTGGTAGTGCCGAGCATACTTCGCGGCAAATCGAAAAGAAATTGAAGGACGTCGAGGCTTTGCCTGATAACGCTAGCCAGCAAATCATTGGGGAGATTGAAGTTTGATGGAAGTATGGCGTGAAATTGCAACCTGGTTTCTGCTTTTTATCGCCTATTCTTTCGGCGGATGGCTGATGGAAATGCTTTCGACGGTCGTTTTTCGTCATAAATTTTATAACCGTGGGTTCTTGATTGGCCCGCTCTGCCCGATTTATGGCGTCACCGGAACGTTAGTTACATTGATGGTCGGTCGCCAAGAAAATATCTTGGAGATTTTCTGTGTTGTCATGATTTTTGGTGGCGTAATCGAATATCTGACGAGTTATTTTATGGAAAAGTTGTTCCACGCTCGTTGGTGGGATTATTCGGGCCGCCCGTTTAATCTGAATGGGCGGATTTATTTGCCGACCCTGCTGGCTTTCGGAGCGCTCGGCGTGGTGGCGGTAAGAATCGTTAGTCCAGCATTGCTCGGTTTGTTCCATTCCTTAAACGATGCGACTTTGATTAGCCTCGCTATCGCCTTGGCGGTGATACTGCTTTGTGATTTTGCAATTTCACTCAATCTGATTATTCGCTTCCGGGCAACTACAAAAACAGTGCATGGCGATGCGACCGAGGAAATCACCGATTATATTCGTTCGGTATTCAGCCAGCGCGGGCGCTTGAACCGTCGTCTTTTGAGAGCTTTCCCGGCGATGGAAGTCAAAAAACCTACCCCGAAGCGGCGTAAGACGAAATAGACGCCGATCGGTAAAAAGTGTATAATATATTACATATGTATGAGAAACTGCAACAGTTTTTGATTGGTAAAAAGCGGATTTGTATCATTCAGGCCGAAAACCCGGATGGGGATTCGCTTGGCTCGGCGATTGCACTTGATTATATTCTGTCCGACACTGAGAATTCGCTTTATTGCCCAGTTGATATCCCAGAATATTTGCATTATTTCGAGGATTGGTCGCGCGTCAGTACGGAGTTCGATTATAAGGCAGACGGATATATTATTGTTGATACGGCGGCAAGTGTGTTGCTCTCGAAATTACTAGACGATTTTGCTATCAAAAATTCGCTTTATAGCAAGCCAGTGCTCGTGATTGATCACCACGAAACCGAGGATGATTTGGATTTTCCGCACGAAAGTATTATCGAAACTCGGCCAGCTTGCGCAGATGTAATTTTTCGCGCGGCGAGGGCATGCAAACTCGAAATTCCCGAACCAGCCGCGACGGCTATGTATGCGGCAATTTCTTCGGATACCCTGGGACTAGTTAGCGCTTCGGTGACAGCTGACACGATGTATACAATGGGGGATTTGATTAAACTTGGCGCAAATCCGGCCCAAATCGATGAAAAGCGCCGTGATTTCATGAAAAAATCGCCACGAATTTTGGACTATAAGGCAGACTTGATTAAGAGGATAGAATATTCGCTAGATGGGAAATTGGCGACTGTTCATATTCCGTTCGACGAGATCCAGGAATACTCGCAGGAGTATAATCCAAATGTTTTGATTATCGAGGAAATGCGAATGGTCGAAGGGGTTGATGTCGCAATCGCGGTAAAAACTTATCCCGATGGCAAGGCGACCGGCAAAATTCGCACTCAAACCCCAATTGCCGAGCAAATTGCTGGATATTTTGGTGGTGGCGGTCATGCTTATGCGGCTGGGTTTAGAGTGTACGACATGAATTACGAAGAAATTCTGGCCGATTTGGTGAAGATTTTGCCCGAAATTATGGAGCAGGCAGATAATGATCGGTCGTAGAATCTATGATTTTTTTAGCTTCGTCTGGCACAAAATTTTTCGCATGCCGGTGCGCATGGCAGTTGCGAAGGACAATCATACGAAAAATCCGCGACTAACCGTGGTAATGCTGCACGGTATTGCGGCAACTTCCAACACTTGGCGCAAATTTTATAAGGACGTTTCGCGCGATCCAGAGCTTAGCGATGTGCGTCTGATCGCTTTGGATCTTTTGGGGTTTGGTAAATCACCAAGGGCTGACTGGCTGGACTATGATTATGACGATTATGTCCGTGCGCTCGACGAAACTTTTAAACGCCTCAAAATTAAAACGCCGATAATTTTGATGGGGCATTCGATGGGTAGTCTGATTATTGCAAAATATATCACCGAGGAGCACCTAGGTGTTGAGGTACAATCGGTAATTTTGGTCTCGCCGCCACTTTTGATGGCTTCGGAAATGGCACGTTTGCCGGATAAAGTCTATATGAATACTTATGGTTCTTTGCAACAACTCGCAAAAGATGTCCCGGCGGTGGACGTAATTGCAAAAATCGTAGAGAGATTTAGTAATTTTGAAAAGCATTATCTCAAAACTCGGGCTTTCGAAAATTCGATGGAGAATATTATCCTGAATCACAATAATTATCAGACTTTTCGGAAAATCAAAATTCCGACTTTGATTTTGCATGGTCACTTTGACCCGCTGGTGATGGGTGCAAATTTGCGAAAAGCCGCTAAGACGAACAAAAATCTGACCTATCAGAGTGTAATCGCGGACCATGATATCACCGCTACTAAGCGCGTGCGAATAATTAGACAAATAAAGAAGGTGCTAAAAAATGAGCAAAATGAAATTATATAATACACTAACTCGCAAAATCGAGGTTTTTACTCCGTTTGACCCTCAGCAAGTGAAGATCTATACTTGTGGGCCGACAGTTTATAGTCGGCCGCACATTGGCAATTTTGCAGCGTATGTATATTGGGATTTGTTGGTGCGGACTCTGGAGGCGAATGGCTATGGGGTGAGGCGGGTGCTCAATTTGACGGATGTTGGGCATTTGACTTCTGATGGTGACGAGGGGGAGGACAAACTCGAAAAAGGCGCCAGAAAGTCTGGCAAAGACGTCTGGGCGGTGGCAGAGGAGTATGTAGATTCGTTCCGGCGGGATTTCCGGGAGCTAAATTTGCGCCAGCCGGCGGTCTGGGCGCGGGCGACTGATTATATTCAGCAAGACGAGGCGCTAGTTGACAAGCTTCGCGAAAAAGGCGTAACTTACGAGACCAAGGATGGGATTTATTTTGATACGAGCAAGTTTCCACATTATGCCGATTTTGCAAGGCTTGACCTCTCGGGACTACAAGCGGGGAAGCGGGTGGAATTTTCGAGTGAGAAACGAAATCCGTCCGATTTTGCCGTCTGGAAGTTTATCCAGCCAGGGGAAAAGCACGAGATGCGCTGGAAGTATCTTGACCGCGAAGGTTATCCGGGTTGGCATCTAGAATGTTCGAGTATTATCCACAGTGAACTTGGTGAGACGATTGATATCCATACTGGCGGGATTGATCATATCCCGGTCCACCATAGCAACGAAATCGCCCAGAGTGAGATAGCTTTCGAGAAGCGTTTGGCGAAATATTGGCTACATTGCAATTTTCTGACGATCGACGGTGAGAAGATTTCTAAGTCGCTCGGGAATGTTTATTCGCTGGACGATTTGGTGGAACGTGGATTCTCGGCGATGGATTTCAAGATGTGGGTTTTGCAGGGACACTACCAATCGGAACGCAATTTTAGTTTCCGTGATCTTGAAGCGGCAAGACAACGGCGGCTGAATTGGCGGAATCTGATTGCGCGGTGCTATGAGGACGAGAGCGGCATTGATACCAGTGATTTTGAGGTTGTACTTGACGAGGTAAACAATAATCTGGGCTCGCCAGCAGCACTGGTGGCCGTCGAGAGCGCAACCAAGAAGAATATAACTTTTTGGCGGAAAGTTGACGAGCTATTTGGACTGAATCTAATTAAGGATACACCCGGCCTTAGTATGGATGACAGGAAAATGATAGACGAATATCTAGCCGAACGCGCAAAGAAAAACTATGTAAGGTCAGATCAGCTGCGCGATGCACTAGCCGCACGAAATTTGCGAATTGTCGAGCAAAATGGGAAGATCTATTGGCAATATGTCAGGTAAAAAATTGCCCAATCCAAATGTTATCCACCCGATAGCTGGGTACGATAAAGAAATCTATATTAAGCCGACAATTAAAAATCCAAATATTATTGTTGGGGATTTTACTTATATTGCTGATTCCGAATTTGAAAGCCATGTGACGCATCACTATGATTTTATTGGCGATAAATTAATCATTGGTAAGTTCTGCCAAATTGCAGCTGGGGTAGAATTTATGATGAACGGCGCTAATCACCAGCGGAATGCTGTGACGACTTTTCCATTTTATACGCTGGAAGGCTGGGATCAGGCGCCGCCAAAACCAGAGGACATGGGACTGAAAGGCGATACGATAATTGGCAATGATGTTTGGATTGGGCAGAATGCAACATTTCTTCCTGGTGTGAAAGTCGGAGACGGTGCAATTATCGGAGCGGACAGTGTCGTGCGAAGAGATATTGAGCCATATACAGTTGTGCTGGGTAATCCTGCCGAGTTCCAGCAAAAGCGTTTTGACGATGAGTTGATTGAGTTGCTAGAAAAATTAAAGTGGTGGGATAAGAGTATTGAAGAAATAAATGGTCTGATACCGATACTTACTTCGAGTAACCTAGAAGAAGTAAAAGCGAAAATAAAAGGGCTAGTGTAGAGGCAGTTGGTTTTGCCATCCGCTGTGTAGTACGGGAGGGGTGAAGGAGGAAGGGCACTTCTGCGCTCGTTATCTTAGTGATAAAAAATGTATAAAATACAACGATTATGCTATTGACACGCTATATATAGTGTCTTACAATGGATACAAGACACTAGATATGGTGTCAGGGTCATAATTAAGCAAAAATAAACATAACTTTGAGCACAAAGTAGGAGGTATTTTTTATGTTCAAAAAAATTGTTAAAAGAGATGGTAAGGTAGCAACTTTCAAGCCAGAAAAGATCACCGAGGCAATCACTAGCGCTGGTTTGGCGACAGGCGAATTCAAGCAGGATCGCGCAAAGGCTTTGACTGAGAAGGTCTTGAAGCGAGCCGAAGAGACCATCACCCGCCGTACGCCGAATGTCGAGCAAATTCAGGATATTGTTGAACAGGTCTTAATGGAGTCGGCTTTCAAGCGTACGGCAAAAGAATATATTACTTATCGTCAAGAGCGCAACCAAATCCGCGAGGCCAAGAGTAATCTTATGAATATCTATCGGACGATTGCGATTGCTGATGCATCAGAAGATTCAGACGTGAAGCGTAGCAATGCTAATGTTGATGGAAATTCGGCGATGGGTAAAATGCTTCAATTTGGCGCGGAAGGTTCAAAGATTTTCGCAAAGAGCCTTTTGATGAAACCGGAGTATGCCAAAGCGCATGATGATGGCGATATCCATGTTCACGATCTCGATTTTTATGCGACCGGCACTCTGACTTGTTGTCAGACTGATCCATTACAGCTTTTTGCTGACGGCGGTTTCAATACTGGTCATGGGCATCTCCGGACACCGAACAGTATTGGCAGTTACGCGGCGCTAGCAGCAATTATTCTGCAGGCCAATCAGAACGAGCAACATGGTGGCCAGAGTATCCCGAACTTTGACTATGCGATGGCGCCAGGAGTCGATAAGAGTTTTCGCAAGGCACTTGCTCGTAGTATCCGCCAATATAATGTCTTTGGTGGGCATAAGTTGGTGGTAAAAATTCCTGATAACCTTGCTTATGGCGACGAGAAGGCCCTAAAAAAGCTAAAACTTCCAGAAGATATCATTACAAATGCCAATGAAGAAGTTGAGCGCCAGACTTTCCAGGCGATGGAGGGTTTCATCCACAACCTCAACACGATGCATAGCCGCGCTGGTGCGCAAGTACCGTTCACGAGCATCAACTTTGGGACTGATACTACTCCGTCGGGTCGGCTCGTGAGCAAGTGTCTGCTTGAAGCGACTGAGGATGGCCTCGGCCACGGCGAAACGCCAATCTTCCCAATTTCGATTTTCAAGGTCAAGGAAGGCGTTAACTATAATCCAGGAGATCCAAACTACGATCTATTCAAGAAGAGTATGGAAGTATCAGCAAAGCGTCTATTCCCGAACTTCGTCTTTATCGATGCGCCGTTTAATCTCGAATATTACAAGCCAGGTGATTACCGTACCGAGATTGCTACCATGGGTTGCCGTACGCGTGTGTTTGGTAGCATTTTCCCAGAAAGCAACGGTATCGCGACTGGCCGTGGTAACCTCAGCTTCACAACAGTGAACTTGGTACGCCTAGGCATCAAGCATGGCATCTGCCTGAAAGAGCGTAAGGAGGCAGATTGGTCGGGATTTTATAAAGATCTCGACGAGAAGATGGATCTTGTGCGCGACGAGCTGCTCGAACGGTTCGAGTTCCAGGCAAATCAGCACGTGCGAAACTTCCCATTCCTGATGGGCGAGGGGAACTGGTTCGGTAGTGATAAACTGGGTTGGAATGATACTTTGCGTGATGTCATTAAACATGGTACTCTCAGTATTGGTTTCATCGGTCTGGCTGAATGTCTAGTTGCTATGACCGGCAAGCATCATGGCGAAGACGAAGAATCGCGCGAGCTTGGCCTCGACATCATCACCCATATGCGTGAGCGCTGCGATATGTATAGCAAAAAATATAAGCTCAACTTCACCTTACTAGCTACACCAGCAGAGGGGATTGCCGGCCGCTTTACCAAGATTGACCGCAAGGAATATGGCAAAATCAAGGGCGTGACCGATCGCGAATACTATACCAATAGCTTCCATGTGCCAGTCTATTATCCAATTAGCGCATTCGACAAGATCGAAATCGAGGCGCCATATCACGCTCTTTGCAATGCTGGGCATATCACTTATATCGAGCTTGACGGTGATCCGACTCAGAACATCGAAGCTTTTGAGGCGGTAATCCGCAAAATGAAGGAGAGCGGTATTGGCTATGGCTCGGTGAACCACCCAGTGGATCGTGACCCAGTTTGTGGCTATTCTGGTATCATCGAGGGCGATCGTTGCCCGAGCTGTGGTCGTAAAGAAAGCGAAGGTGATGTGCCGTTTGAGCGGCTACGGAGGATTACTGGTTATCTCGTGGGGAGCTTGGAGCGCTGGAACGACGGCAAAAAGGCCGAGGAACACGACCGCGTGAAGCATAATGTGACTGGCGTATATAGCAAAGAGGAAAAAGCTGAACGGGAAGTAGCCAAGAAGAAGCAAGCGTCGATGACGGGGAAGAAATAAATGCCAAAAGCGGACAAGCCAGGGCAGGAAACTGCGCGCGATCAAGCGGTTAAGTGGGTCGCGCGCAACATCCACACTATCTCCGAGAGTGATGGTAGCGGCGAAATCCGTCTTTCTGGCCCGCTCGAACACGATAATATCGTAAACGGCTATGGGCTTCGGGCGGTACTCTGGACACAGGGTTGCCCGAACCATTGTCCGGGCTGCCAAAATCCTGAAACATGGGATTTTAAGTCGGGAATGTTGGTAGATATCGACGATATAAAAGCACGGCTGAGAGAGTTCAAGGGGCAGGCTGGATTGACTTTTTGCGGCGGAGAGCCGTTTATTCAGCCAAAAGCTTGCAAAGAAATTGCTGATTGGTGTCGAAAAGAGCTAGGTTGGAATATTTGGTCTTTTACCGGGTTTACCTATGAGCTGATCAAAGCTGAGGGTGGCGATAAATGGGATTTTTTGAAGAGTCTTGATGCCCTGATTGACGGACCGTTTATCTTGGCGGAGCGGGATTTGACAATGAAATTCCGAGGTTCGAGAAACCAACGTTTATTACACTTAAAGCCGGGCACCGGCGAGATTGTAGAGGTAGAATGAAAGGGCTAAATATGATTGCTTGCGTCAGCCGGGATCGTGGTTTAGGCTACCAAGGGGAATTGCTTTGGAGCTTGCCAGAGGATATGCGGTTTTTCAAGCAGACAACCATGGGGCATCCGGTGGTGATGGGATCGAAGACTTTTCGGAGTATCGGGCGACCTTTGCCGGGGCGCGAGAATATCGTGCTTTCGCGCGGTGAGCTCGATGGCGACGTAAAGGTGTTTCATAATAAAGACGAGTTAGACGAATATTTAGCTGGCTTGGATGGCGAGAAGTTTATTATTGGCGGAGCCTCACTTTATGATATGTATTTGAACGATGCGGAGGTACTATACCTAACGGAAGTGAAGGGCGAAAAACCAGCTGATACTTTTTTCCCGGAGTTTAATAAGGCAGATTACGACCGAAAAGTTCTAAAAACTTGTAAAAATAACCTTGACCTAACAGAGTTCAATATTGTAAAATATACCAAAAGGCAAGCGTGATGGCGTTGTACCGAAAGCGGACATTCAAGTTGCTTGACGAGGCGATCCGCTTAGCGCGAATACGGGAGGAATTGCAATATAATGAATAAGCAAATTTATCTAGATTATGCGGCGGATGCTCCGCTACTTGCAGAAGTTAAAACAGAAATGGACCGCGTGGCCGATGGATTGGTTGATGGAAGCTATGCAAATCCGTCGGCATTATATACCGCTGGTCGTCGAAGTCAGCAACTGATCGACGAGGCTCGAATGAAGGTTGCACTACTAATAAATGCTCAGCCGAGCGAAATTGTTTTTACTTCTGGCGGAACGGAGTCAAATAATACCGTAATTCAAGCTTTTGCAAGGCAAATTATTTGGACAACACCGATTGAGCATCCGAGTATTCTCGAACCGCTCCGGAAATTTGCTCGTCAAAAATCACGCTTTGTGCCAGTAGATAGTGAGGGGCGGGTTTCGCCAAAGAATTTTTATCGTGATCCGGATCCAAGATATTGCCCGAGCTTGGTTTCGGTAATGCTGGCAAATAATGAGATTGGCACAATCGAGCCATTGCGCGATATCTCACTCAAATGCCGCTCGCCAAAATACAAAACTTTGATTCATACTGATGCGACGCAGGCAGTCGGGAAGATTCCGATTGATGTAAATGAGCTAAAAGTTGATCTTTTGAGCTTTTCGGCGCACAAAATTGGCGGCTCGGCCGGGATTGGTGTGCTCTATGTGCGTAAAAGTGCGCACGTGAGACCACTGCTTAGCGGCGGGAACCAAGAACGTGGCCGGCGTGCCGGGACGGAAAGTTTAATGCTGATAGCTGGGCTCGCTAAGGCGACAGAAATTGCCAAGGAGAAGTTGCCAGAATGGGACAAGGTGGCAAAGCTGCGGGATGAATTGCGAGATCGAATTCTCAAAGAAATTCCGCACACGATTTGCAATAGTCCAAAGGATGGTTGTTTGCCAAACATCCTGAACGTTAGCTTTGAGGCGGTTGAGGGTGAAGCAATTCAGCTGATGCTCGACGAGGCTGGAATTGCGGTATCCACCGGATCAGCCTGCGCTTCGAGCAAGCTAGAACCGAGTCATGTGATTATGGCGCTTCATGATAATGCTGAAATTGCGCACGGGAGTATAAGGTTTAGCTTGGGGCTTGATACAACCGAAGCCGATATCGAGAAAGTTATGAAAGTTTTGCCAGGAATTATAGAAAAGCTGCGAGGCATGAGCACCGTGAAAGTTGGGAATTATGCCTGAGGATGGCGACCAAAAGTGCGAAACGCGGGCTAAGCCGTTTGCGTATTCCGAAATCGTGAAAGAGCATTTCCTAAATCCGCGGAATTTCCTGATGGGAGACGAAAGCAAGTATGAGTGTGATGCCGAGGGGACAGTTGGTAACCCAGTTTGCGGCGATCAGATGACGATGTATCTGCAAATTGAGGATGGCAAAATCAAGGACGTACGCTGGAAGACTTATGGCTGCGCGAGTGCGATTGCTAGTACCTCGGCACTGAGCGAGCTGATCAAGGGGAAGAGTTTGGATGCTGCGCTAAAAATTGGACCAAAGGAAATTACGGATTTTCTGGGTGGGCTCCCGGAGCATAAGTTCCACTGTTCGGTGCTTGGTCATGAAGCTCTGGCGGTGGCGATTAATAACTACCGGGCGAATTGTCAGGAATAAAAAATTCAAGTATAATGTGCTTATGTATATTCGAAACAGTCTAGCTGCAACAGTCTATCGGATGTTGGTTGCGGTGCTCGCTTCGCTTGGTTTATGGATGTGTTTTGACAGTTTTGGGCTGACAGCTTGGCGAATTCTTTTGACCTATGTATTGCTTGGTACGGCGTTATATTTTGGTCTGCTCGCAATTATTGGTTTTATAACCAAGGAGCAACGCAAGCAAATTGTCGGTTCGCCTATGCTTGAAGGCGCGCTAATTATTGGTTTGCTGACGACCAGCATCACAACGTTTGTTTTTATGGCGCAAAATTGGTCGCATCCGGCTTTGACGGGTGGTGCGGCAGCTTTAAGCTACGTAACTTTGCCAGTACTAGTCATTGCCGACTGGCTGATTTTTCTGCCAAAAGGCCGTTGGCAGGGGATTTATCCGTTTTATTGGCTGGCGTTTCCGACGATTTACGCTGCGCTAATTTTGCTCACGGCGGAGTTATGGCCCAAGGTAGATTTGCGCTATCCCCTGAGTTTTTTGGATTATCAATTTTATGATATCGTGAGGATGATTTGGGTGCTGATATTCTATGCGGTTTGCGTTTTGATTGGCGGATACGGCTTTTATATTATTGATGCACTAATGAGCGGCAAAGTCGGGAAGCATATTGTACTACCCAAAATTAAGTTAGTTGAAATTGAGGAAAAGCCGGAAGAAACGGAAGAAGCTTCGGAGAAAACAATGCAAGAAAAACGACGCCCGAAGGCGTCGCAGTCTACTAAAAAGTAGACTAAGATGGCGGAGTGAAGTTATATGCTTTTTGCCAATTCCGAATGCCAGTATAGATATATTTATTGATTTCTTCGATAGTGTCAAATGAGATTACGGTCTTTCCGCACATAATTTCTTTTGCTTCGGCTGATTGGTTCCAGGGAATTTTTCGGAGAATATTAACCTTGGCAATAGATTCTGCGACATTGAACGGGCTGTCTTCGACCAGAATCAGTGTGCGTTCATTAAGTACTTTCGGGCGATCGTGCCCACCGGCCAAATTATTGAGAAAAATTAAATCTGGATTCAACTTGGGAATTTGATCTAGCAGCTTGCGCCGTTTCACCGGGATAACGGCTTGGCTTTGGCAATTGCTGTTAACAACGACTTCGAGTCCTAGCTCTTGAGCTCGCGTAATATTGGCGGCACCGGGGAATAGCTCCATTTGCTCAAATAAAAGCGGATTTTCTGCTAAACGTAATAATAAGGCGACTTGCATCTGGGTTAAATTAGGGTTTTCGCGAAAGATGTAAGTCTGCTGGAACAAAACCGGATTAATCCCAACGAGTCGCGGAGCAACTTCTTCAAACGGCCAAAGCGTCGAATCAACATCAAAAACAATTTGCTCTGGCCATTCTAGAATTTGCGGCGGCGGAAGAAAATCTTCTAGCTTCAACATTCATGTTCACCTCCTTAATTTGCTAAGTCGAAACTCCTATTCGATTATCGCATAGGAGACCAAGAAAGTAAAATGGACCGTTAATCGGTCGAGCCAATGCCACCGGTGCGCGTTCCGGAGGCTTCGTCGTCATCGGTAGTGAGAAATTTTTGAAAGACAATCTGAGCAATCCGGTCGCCTTTTTTGATTTTTAGTTCATGGTCACTAACATTAAAGACAATGACACGGATATGCCCGTTGTTGTCAGGATTATTATAATAGTCAGCGTCAATTAGTCCGACACCATTGCCAAGTACGATACCTTTGCTAGCACCTGAGCTACGATTCAGAACTAGATAACATTCGTCTGGCTGACAGTAAGCTTTGAGTCCGGTTGCGACTAGGACCGGCGGAACTCCTGGGTGGAAAACCGGCACAATAGTATCTTCAGCGGCTTCAATATCATAACCAGCTGAATGCGCTGTTGATCGCCGCGGCAGATTGATTTCGCAATCCTCCCAACCTTTTGCAATTTCAAAACCTCGTTTCTTCATGTATAATATAGTAAAGGAGGGCCATGGAAAAGTCAAAAGTCTATTTCAGCAAAGAAATCTCGCCGGAAAGTTTGATTAGGATTTACGAAGCTTTGGGGGTGGAACTTCCTGGCAAAGTTGCGGTCAAGGTCTCGACTGGCGAGCGTGGTTCAAAAGGGTATTTGAAGGCTGGACTGATCGGTCCGTTGGTGCAAAAAATTAGTGGGACGATTGTCGAATGCAATACTGCGTATGACGGAGCTAGAAATACTACTGCGGAACATCTTGAAGTGGCAAAAGAGCACGGCTTCACAGAATTTGCCGAGGTTGATATTATGGATGCTGATGGCGAGATGAAGTTGCCGGTCAAAAATGGCAAGCATCTTGCGTATGATCTCGTCGGTAGCCATCTTGCGAATTACGATTCATTGCTTAACCTCGCGCACGGCAAAGGTCATCCGATGGGTGGATTTGGTGCGAATTTGAAAAATCAGGCAATTGGGATTGCCTCGCGCAATGGCAAGGCTTATATCCACATGTGTGGCGAGAGTGAAAGCCCGGAGGAGATGATCGAGCGATTAACCTTCGAAGATGATGGGCGAATTCATGACGGCAAAACTTTGCAACGTGATTTTGTCGAGTCAATGGCCGAGGCTGTGAGCGCGGTGAATGGTTATTTAAAGGAGCAGGGCAAGCCAGCGGCATATATTACGGTGATGAACGCGATTTCCTTGCTTTGTGATTGTGCGGTCGAGCAGGATGATCCAGTGATGCACGATCTTGGCATTGCGGCGAGCTTGGACCCAGTTGCAAACGATCAAGCTTTTGTGGATTTCATTTGGCAAAGTGATGAGCCAGGAGCAAAAGAGCTAAAACAGGAAATCGAGCGCCAGGAAGGTTTGCATATTCTTGAATACGCCGAGGAGCTCGGGCTCGGTTCGCGCGAGTATGAACTAATTGAGATTTAGAGTGGGCAAAAGGCGATGCGACTATATTTTTATGGACTAATTGCAGTATTTCGGCATTTCATTTTGCGTCAAAATACCGGTCAGGTGGTTTGCGATTTTGCTGAGCGGATGAGCGTAGTATATATAAAAGTGGCACAAATTCTCGCGATGCAAAACCTTGGTGAAGTTTTTACAGAAGCAGATCGGGAGCGGTTGGCATCAATTTGCGACCATTGCAACCCGATTGAATTCAAAGAAATCGCGAAAAGTATCGAACTAGAATATGGTCGCTCAGTTAGCGAGATATTTCAATATATCGATCCGACCCCACTTGGCTCAGCGTCAATTTCGCAGGTGCACCGTGCAGTTTTGAAGGATGGTCGTGTGGTAGCAGTGAAAGTGAAACGGCGCGATGTGGTACGGCGGGTCGAGCGGGATATTCGGCAAATCAAGCACCTCGTGCATCGATTTGGCAAGTTTGCTAAGTTGCGGAATTTCATCGGCAGCGACTATGCACTCGAATATTATACTGATTGGATTTATGAAGAAACTGATTTCAGAAAAGAGCAGATCCATCTCGTGCGTTATCAAGAATTTGCCGAAAGTGTGAATGGTAAAGTTGATGGAGTAGGTAAGATTATTGCCCCCAAAGTTTATCGCGAGTTTTGTACCGATAATATTATCGTAATGGAATATATCGACCATCCGACCGTGAACCAGCTACCATTGACGCCAGAAAATAAGGCCAAGATTTCCGCCGCGGTCAATACCTATTTGAAGCTAAGTTTTTATGCGCTTTTGAATGATTTGCCGGTAGTTTTCCACGGTGATCCACATGCCGGCAACGTCTATCTCGATGATGCTGGTAATGTTGGTTTTCTTGATATGGGCTTGGTTTTTGAGTTTCGTGGTGACGATTCAAAATTCATCCAAGATCTTTTCATGTATTCTTATATGAATCGTCCAGAGGATTTACTAGAAATTTTACTCGAACGTTCAAAATTCCAACAGGTCGACCGTGAGGCTCTGCTGGCCGGCATTAAGCGTGAGTTAAAACGCCTGCACAGTATCCCAGTTTCGCAATTTTTTATCGAAATGATTGGCTTATTCACACAATATGATGTCGCTCCGCCAATGCTACTTTTTGAGATGGCGAAGGCTTTTGTGGCGCTTTATGGTATGGGTAATGTCGTGAATAACAATGTCAATACCAATGAACTTTTGGCGGAACAAATTACCGAATTTTATATTCGGCGGGCAGCGGATGGTATCCAGCAAGCGCTGCTTGGCTGGGGGCAATTATTCGCGGAGTTGACGTCGCGATTTTGGTCGGGCGAGTTGATTTTGCCAACTTTGGAGCACATGGCGGAGGTGCACAGTTACCGATGATTTATGCAGTAACTGTCAAACCTGGATCAAAGAAAGGTCCATTGGTGATAGAAAAAGATGCGGAGCTGGTCGTATTTTTGCGAGAACGTCCGATTGGAGGCAAAGCAAATAAGGCTTTGATCCAAATTTTGGCGAAACATTTTGATGTCGCAAAATCGCAGATTAACATTAAGAGCGGCACACGTGGGCGTAAAAAACTAGTCGAAATCGAAACTGTGGTATAATGGTTATAATTATTTAAGGTGAGGTAAATAAAATGAAAATCAGCGAGATTTATATCGGCGGGTGGTTCCAACGAACCATGCTACAACTTTCGGAAATTTACGATTTTTTGCGCGATGGCACTTCTCAGCTAAAATTAAACAAGCGCAAACTCACCGAATTACACGATAATCTCGGCATTGGCAGTATCGAATATGGCGTGCAGGGAGAAGAATTTATCTCGATCATGACTAGCAACCAAATTCGGGTCAAGATTTTTGAAGATGGCCTGATTGTCCTGGGGACCGACCAAGTCAGCGAAGAAACCATGTTTGCTGACATCGAGAACTTAAAGAATTATTATGAAGAAAAATTGTCACCAGCAATCAACTATATATTCAGTCTCGGCGCACCGGTGCCGAAAGAACTCGCTCATATTGAAAATATCTATCCATATTTCGTAGTTTGCGATAATGCCAAGCGGGAAGATATCGCGGCGCTCTTAGCTCGGACGGAGCGGCAGAAGTATTTCGAGTTTGACAACAAGACTTATAGTGTGTTGCGTGGTGATAAATATTACTTCATCAACAATAAAAAGAGTGCCCCAGAAATGGTCGAGCGTTATGTCGAGGAGCAAGTTTTCATCCGCGAGTTTAAGGGGCAGCTGCATCGTTATCTCAATATGCACCGAATTATTTGGGAAAAGATTGACGATGTTAAAGATCGTGCAAAAGTCAAAGGTAAAGATATCGTTAAGTTTTCCTCGAAGCTAGAAAGTTACAAAAAGACAGTAACGCTAATCGGCGGGCGAATTGACCAGATGTCGACTTATATTTCTACGCGTGAGAAGATTGCCAAGGAAGATCAAGATTTGGCAGACTTTTTGGCGATTTCGGGCTATCGCTATGAAACTTTGCGAGATACCTTGCAATATATCAAGGATCTTTGGCGGATGACAACGCAATATGTCGACTCGGCACAAAAATTGTTTGATGGAATCAAACAAGACGTTACGTCTAGCTCGATTGACAGTTTGACTATTGTGACCTCAATGTCGGCTGGTGCAGCAATTCTCAGCCTCTTCACCGAGTCGGAACCAGAGTTCACTACTTTTGGATTTATTTATTTCTTCGTGCTGGCATTTGTCGGCTGGGCGGCAACTAAGTTATTAAGTTATGTGGCACATCGGCGTAAATATGAAATCTCCGATGTTGAAATTGATAAAAATATTAAATAAGGAATTAGAATGAAAAAAATTCTTTATGGCTTGATTGGAGGCATTGCGGTTTTTAGCGCCCTATGTTGTGCTCCGGTATCAGCCAAGAACGGTGACACCGATATCGCACCAACTTTCGTGACCGAGTCGGACGAGGCTCGCCAGTCGGCCGAGCTTTGGATGGGACAAAACTTGCTACTAGCCGGCAATAATTTAACTGTCACTAAGGATGCCGAAAATGGTTTGTTTATGGTGGCAGGGAATAGCCTGGTGCTCGAAAATGAGTCCGAATACGGTTTTGTTTGCGGTAATATCATCAAATTCGCTGGTACGACTAAGCGCGATCTTTATATCGCTGGCAATAGTCTCACGCTAGCGCACGATGCTCAGATTGGTCGCGATGTTTTTGCTACGGGAAATGAGCTACGAGTCGAAGCTGATCTGGCCGGTGATTTAAGTGTTACGGCGGCGCGAGTGGTGATCGAGGATAATGTCACGATTGACGGCAATGTGAATATTGATGCCGAGGAAGTCGTGATTGGCGATGGTGTCGAAATTGATGGCAAGTTGATTTATAACGATAGCGCTAAGATTAACAACTTCGACGGTTCGGATTATGATATTGAGATCTATCATGCTCAGGAGGCAGATGCTAAGCTCAGTGTGCTGACGAAGATTTATGGCAAGCTACTTAGTATCACGAGCCTGTTTCTTGTGATGGCGCTGATTATCGCGCTTTGTCCTAGGTTACATGAAAAAATGCAAAACGAGAGTACTGCTCGCCGGTCGGGGATTAATCTTGCGACTGGCTGTGGCGTCTTGGTCATTGTGCCGGTGCTTGCGTTGATAGCTTTTCTGACCGTAGTTGCAGCTCCGCTAGGCATAATCGCTCTTTTGGCTTACTTTGTCGCAATTTACCTTGCACAAGGGTTCACCGGATTCTGGCTGGGGCATCTAATCATCGAAAAACTTTTCAAATTGAAGGGCAATGCTATTGTTGAAGCATTCATCGGTGTGGCTATATTAGGTCTGCTGGCATTGGTGCCGTTTGTCGGTTTCGTGACTGGTCTATTGTCGATGGTACTCGGTCTAGGGTTGATATTCAACTGTCTTAGGCCACGCCAAGAAGACAAAAATACCAAGAAGCGCGTCCAAAAAGCCAAGGTTGTAAAAGGCAAGAAATAGTTTATGCACGAAAGCTGGAAGGATTTCCTAGACTCAGAATTTAATAAGCCGTATTTTAAGGAGCTGAGCAAGTTCCTGCACGAGGCTTACGAGACGAAGGATATTTTTCCAGCTAAGACGCAGGTCTTTCGAGCGTTTGCTACTAATCTTGACAACGTAAAAGTCGTAATTTTGGGGCAAGATCCGTATCATACGCCCGGAGCAGCGCATGGGTTGGCTTTTTCGGTACCAAATTCCCAGCCAATTCCGCCATCGCTAATTAATATATATAAAGAAATTGATGCCGAATTTGGTGGACACGAAAACAAGAATGGCAATTTGAAACCGTGGCAAGATCAGGGGGTTCTGCTGCTGAATAATGTCTTGACGGTGGAAGCGCATCGCGCGGGGTCGCATCGCGGGAAAGGCTGGGAACAATTTACCGAGGCTACCGTGAAGCATCTTAATGAGAAGTGCGATCATCTGGTTTTTATGCTTTGGGGACGAGATGCGCGCAGCAAAAGTGGCTGGATTGACCAAGGGAAACACCTGGTCTTGGAGTCTGCGCACCCATCTCCGCTTTCAGCGCATGCGGGATTCTTTGGCAATGGCCATTTCAAGAAGGCTAATGAATTCTTGAGGGCGCATGGGATGACGAAGATCAAATGGTAGATAAGACGCCAGCTAGATATTGACGAAACATGCCGAGTAGTGTATAATTATATAATAACATGAAGGGGGTGCGTTGAAATGTTTGCACATATTAGTGTGGCTAATTTTTTAGCCAAAAATTCTTGTTCCAAGTGGAATCACTATCGGTTTTTAAGAGTCATTTGCCGGGGCCTTTATCGCTATTTAGGTGAGAAAAGCGCTAAAAGTGCATCCCGATGTGAATCGGGCGAGGTAGCCGAAGGGGTTAATACTTACCCGTGGCCATATTCTGATGCCGACTTCGCAAAATGGCCCGAGGACGCTGGTGCATTGGTTAGCGATCCGGCAGATATGGTCGTTAAGCATGCAACGAGCTACTGTGCCTGGAAAATTAGAGAGGCTACGGGAGTTTGGCCGATAGAGAAAGTTATTCCGGCTGACGAAAAGCATGCGCATGAAATTGCGCAGCGCGAGCGCCCAGGTGACGCCAAATATTGGCAGGAGTTCCTCTATGCTCAGGGCTATACGGAAGTTTGTAAGAAACCGCAGAATGGACGTAGGTATGTTGGGATTGACCCTAGCTACGGCAAATGGGGGTTAGTAGTTTGGTTTGAAAAGGAGGGGAGAGACCCGGACTCTGTGATGATTTCCGCGTATATCGATAAGCAATTTGGGTATAGACAGGTTTCTGTCAAGGATTACACTTGGGTCGAGATAGTATGAAAAGCAAGACCGCCTAGCAGGCGGTCTCAACTTTCTCCGTACGGGATGCAGGAAGCAGGAAGTCCTTTTTGGAGTAACCCTG
>CAYZNY010000003.1:0-4021 GCA_964480265.1 uncultured Candidatus Saccharibacteria bacterium
CCACTGAGGCCTGTTCGTGGTCGAGATTAGATATAGTGTCAGGGTTACTCCAAAAGGATTCTCTTGCTTCCTCTACGATTAACGTATACTCTCATCAAACAACAAAAAAGACCTCAAAAGGTCATTTTCGTCATAATCTGGCGGAACCGACGAGACTCGAACTCGCGACCTCTGCCGTGACAGGGCAGCGCTCTAACCAACTGAGCTACGATTCCACTGTCACCATTATAACCCACATCACTCTTTTTAGCAAGAGTGATGTGGTATTAGCTTTTATTTAGATAGCTCGCCAAGCTCTTTCATATAGACAGCATCGTCAACGACACCGACCACAGCCGCAATAATCATCACAATACCGACAACTTGTACAATAAATCCAGCGCCAGCATAGATAATCAAATAAATCCCCAGGGCTAGCATCAAAAGTGAAAGTAGCAGTACATAGAACCAGTTCTTCGCTTCGGCTGCATGCAGTTTGATAGCTGCGTTCAAACGCACGAGTGCGCCATAAATCATCCATGCACCAACGACAATGCCAATAGCATCACTCAGCTTCTCCCAGAGGATTACGATCAAAATGCCAAAAATCAGCGCAATCACACCGTAGAGTAAATCATTATTATAAAAATCGCTCTTACCATGGACAACAAAGTAATTAACAATTTTGTAGACACCTTTTACCATCAAGAAGATACCGATGATATAAAAGATGATTTGGGTAATCCGGTTTGGATTTGTAATCAAAAGCACACCTAACACACCAATCACGACCGATTCGAGAATCGATAGCCAGTTTGTACTTTTTGCGCGACGGATCAACAATTCCTCCGTTGCCTTATTAGTATTTGCGGATTTCTTCGAGCGCGCAGAGCTATTTGGCTGCGACGCCGTTTTTTTGGCACCCGACTTTTTTGTTGCCATTTTGCCTCCTATTTTATTCTTACCCCCATTATACCATAAGCAAGATTAAGCGTTGGCTTTTTCGTCAAATTCTTCCATTGAAGAAATCAAAACTGCGCGCGGCTTATGCCCCTCAGCCGGACCGATCACGCCGATTTGTTCGAGCCAAATTGCTAGCCCCGATACAAATCCATGCCCCTTGCCAAGCCAAGTTTGGAGCGAAGATGTCGAGAACTTTCCATTTTTAAGGGTAATCTCGATCGCTTTGCGGACAATTGGATCATTAGGATCAAACCGCCGTCCCAAGCCGCCTTCGAGGCCGCCCATCGGCGCCATCCCCTTGATCTGCACCGGCTGAGAAACAACGTCATCGTTATAATCTGGCCCGCGCTGCGCACGCAAGAATGCCGTCAGCTTTGCAACATCCTCGTCGCTCGCCCACGCACCCTGAATACGCTTCGGCTTGCCCATCATTTCGGTTGTTAGCATCAGCATATCACCCTTACCGAGCAATTTCTCTGCCCCGGTCATATCGAGCATCACACGCGAGTCGATTTGGCTCCCTACCGCAAAAGCAATCCTCCCCGGGATATTTGCTTTAATCAATCCTGTAATCACCTTTACTTCCGGCCGCTGCGTCGCTAGTACCAAGTGAATTCCTGCGGCACGCCCTTTCTGAGCAATGCGCACAATCGGCATTTCAAGATCTTTTCCTGCCGTCATCATAAGATCCGCCATCTCGTCGATCAAAATCACAATATACGGCATTCGCTCGCCATCATGCGCCATTTCTTTCTGCTCTGGCCCATTATCGGCATCAGCATCAACCACCTCAATTTTCTCGACCGGCTTTTTCTTGGCTGGGTCGCCCGCTTTTTTTGCCATTTTGGCATTATAATCGCTAATATTCTTAACCTTTTCTTCCGCCATCAAGGTATAGCGTTTTTCCATCTCGTTCACGGCCCATTTCAAGGCCGAAAGTGCTTTCTCGGTCGAAGTGATAATCGGTGTGAGCAGATGTGGAATATCCTCATACTGCGCCATCTCGACCTGCTTCGGGTCGACAATGATAAGCTTCAAATCGCTTGGGGCATTGCGATAGAGCAACGAAGAGATCAGCGTATTCGTCATGACCGATTTACCAGAACCAGTCGTACCAGCAATCAATAGGTGCGGCATTTTGCCAAGGTTCCCTACCACCGCTTTGCCAGAAATGTCCTTCCCGACTGCAAAAGTCAGCGGCTCAGTGGTCTTTTTCCATTCGTCACTATCGAGCACGCCACGCAGGCGCACCTCGGCCGACTTCCGATTTGGCAATTCCACACCAACCAGCCGTGTTCCAGGAATTGGCGCCTCAATCCTAATTTTATCCATCGCGAGGTTCAGGGCCAGCTCCTTGTCGCGCGCCACAATCTTCGACAGATTAACCCCCTGTGGTGGGCGCATCGTATATTGCGTCACTCGCGGACCAACGTTTGCACCTTCCATCTCGACATCAATTCCAAACTCCGCCAGAGTTGATTGGATCAACTTTGCGTTTTGCTGAATATCACCCGAGTCCGCGGCCGCTTGCTTCTTTTCGAGCAGGCTTAGTGTTGGCATCTTCCAATTTGGATCGTTCACTTGGGTCAAAGCACGGTCAGAATTCTCCGTGCTCGCAGGCTTCTTCTCGTTCTTTTCCGGTTCAGAGACTTTCAGCTCAGGAGCTTTGCTGTTCTTCTTACCAAGACCCAACTTCCCAAACATACCAATTTTTGGTTGTGGTTCGAGTAGCTCCTCGGCCGGGGCCACTTTGTTTACCTTGATTTCTAGGTCATCTTTCTTTGCCGCCTTGACTAGCTTTTCTGCTGTTTTCTTCTTTGGTGTATCTTCAACTTCCTTGGTCCGGAACATATCACCAACTTTCTCTGCCACGGCCGACGGATTAGTCTGCATAATAAATAGCGTAGTCACAAAAATCAAAATAACATATATAATAATTGCCACACTAGCATCTAGAAGTTCAGTAATAAAACCGTTTAGCCAATCGCCGACTACTCCACCATTTTGCTCAGCGCTACCCATCGAACTAAGCCCAAAAGCACCAGCCACCCAAACCAGCAAAAGAATCGAAGCAATCCATACTACCGGTGCGAGCTGATTATTCTTGTCCTGGAAAATCTTGTATGCCATCCAAAATAGCAAAACCGGCACCAAGAACTTCGCGCTTCCTATCACGGTTGTTAGCACATTATCCACCGATTGCAGGATGCTTCCTCCGTCCCCCATCCAAGTCAAAATGAGGAACACTCCAACCAGCGCCAGCAAAATTGCTACGATCTGACGCCAAAACCCACCCGGCAGCTCGTGCACTGGGGCAGATTTTTTTCGTCCGCGCGTAGATTTCCGCGTGCTAGGACTCTTTCTAGTTGTTTTCCTCCGTTGTACCACGGAACTATTTTATCATAAATTTTATCCGATGAGAATACAGTCATAAGAAAGGCCTCAGTATCACACCGAGACCTATTCATTTTAATTAACATGGTCACTACAAGGCTGCGTTGTTCAAGAACGTAGCCACCGCGTTCAGATCTTCGCAGACCGTTGCACCGTTTTGTTTTAAATCGCGCTTCATTTTTTCGATTCCTCTCCATATGCCATCATCAAATTCTTTACCATTTCTAGCCTTCAAAAAACAGCATACAGTACTACCGGGGCGCTTATTACTATCATCTGCAACTTCAAAAATACTGTAAAGTCCCGCCATTTCTGGAGTCAAAACGTACAAACAATAGTCGTCATGGAATTTATGCCAGTCTTCATTCGCCTGTGCCTCTTTGTTCCAATCATCAACTACCGGGTTAAAAGCATCGATATTCTCATGGAGCATAGCCATTAGTTCCTCACGCCACGTTGATTCATTGCAAGTGCCTCCAAGAAAAACCGTCACATGATTACTGGTCTCACTAGATTTTGTCATAATATACACATCCTTTCAAATTTAATGCTATAAGCAACAAAAACTAGGCTCTTAAACTAAGATACCAATACTATAATTAATATTATAGTATTGGTTACGCTATCGTAACCAATACTATAATTAATATTATAGTATTGGTTACGCTATCGTAACCATCTCATT
>CAYZNY010000003.1:4121-108540 GCA_964480265.1 uncultured Candidatus Saccharibacteria bacterium
ACCAATACTATAATTAATATTATAGTATTGGTTACGCTATCGTAACCATCTCATTATGCTCAATGTACTTAGGCTGAGCAAAATTCAGAGCCTACATTTCCATTGTAGCACATATTACTTAAAAGGTCAAGCGTTTTATAATAGATTTTGCAAAAGCCACAAAAATAGACCTAGTTAGGGCCATTTTTGTTGTACATAATACCGCTCCTACTGCTCAATTCCGCGCATTGTCAGGCTCAGTCTCCCCCGATCGTCAATCGCAACTAGCTTCACCTTCACTTTTTGCCCTTCTTTCAGGGCATCACCAATCTTATCAATCCGCTTATCGGAAATCTGGCTGATATGAAGCATACCATCGACACCCGGAAGAATTGTCACGAATGCACCAAAATCTTTCAAGGTCGCCACTGTACCTTCATAAACTTTACCAACTTCCGGCTCCTCAATCAGCCCCTTTATCCACTCAACTGCGCGCTCAATTGCCTCAGCTTCAACACCAGAAACTGTCACCAGCCCAGAGTCATCAATATCAACCTGTGCACCAGTCTCAGACGTAATCTTGTTAATCGTCTCACCACCTTTACCAATAATTGTACCGATCTTATCAACGTCGACCATAATCTTCTCAATCCGTGGCGCATATTTAGACAATTCTGCGCGTGGCTCCGAAATCACACTCAACATATGATCAAGAATAAACATCCGCCCCTCATGCGACTGCTCAATCGCCTGCTCCAAAACTTCTACTGGCAGACCGTGCACTTTCATATCCATTTGCAGAGCTGTCACACCCTCAGTCGTGCCAGTCACCTTGAAATCCATATCGCCAGCAAAATCCTCTGCATCCATCAGATCAGTCAAGACGTATGGAGTTTCACCATCCATCATCAACCCCATCGCAACACCGCTCACTGGCCGTTTTAGTGGTACACCAGCATCCATCAGCGCCATGCAGCTCGAACAAGTCGCCGCCATTGAGGTCGACCCATTTTGACTCATGATTTCTGTCACACTGCGGATTGCGTATGGAAAATCTTCCTCGTTCGGCAGTACCGGCGTCAGCGCTCGCTCCGCCAAGTAACCATGTCCAATCTCACGCCGGCCTGGGCTACCAATCCTCCCTGGCTCACCAACCGTATAACTAGGAGCATTATAATGGTGCATATAGCGCCGCTTACCATCAGTCACCTCCATTGTATCGACGACTTGCGAAAAACTCAGCGGAGCCAACGTCACGATGTTCATTGCTTGGGTTAACCCACGCGTAAAGAGACTCGACCCATGCACTCGTGGCAAAATCCCAACCTGGCTCGACAATGGACGCACCTCGGTTAATTTCCGGCCATCCGGACGCACGCCATCCTCGACAATCCCGCGTCGTACTTCGTGGTGAACTGCAAGATCGAAAGCTTGCTCGTACTCGCCCTGTAAGCGCTCGGTGTAATCAGCAATTTTCTCCTCGTCGGTTTCACCCTGGCCAAGTTCCACTGCAAGCTCTGCATTCATCTGGTCTTTAAGCTCGGCAATTTTATTCTGGCGATCGATGACATTCCCGCGCACTTCGCCCAGCTTCCCTGCCGTCCAGGCGTCGACCCGCTCTTGAATACTCTCGTCTGGCAAAACCAACGTGTATTCCTGCATTTCGGGCTGAACCTTCTCAGCCAGCTTACGCTGCAAATCTAGAATCGGCTGGACATTCTTTACCGCCCAATGCATCGCTTCGATGATCATCGCTTCCGGAACTTCATCGGCACCAGCCTCAACCATCATTACTTTGCCATCTTTACAAGCCACAACGAGATCAAGCGTCGATTTTTCCCGTTCCTCCGGAGTCAGGAAGGCCTTAAATTCACCATTGATTCGCCCAATCCGAAGCCCAGCAATTGGTCCATCAAACGGCGTCCCTGAGAGCATCAACGCACTTGACGCTGCCAGCATCGCCACCATATCTGGGCGGAAATCTGGATCCATACTCAGTACAGTCGTAACGACTTGCACTTCCTGACGATACCCCTTTGGGAATAGTGGACGAATCGGCCGGTCAATCAACCGTCCCACCAGCACCGCTTCGTCAGCCGGCTTGCCTTCGCGCTTGATGAATTTCGAGCCGCTGATCTTGCCCGCAGCATAAAACTTTTCCTCGTAATCAATCGTCAGTGGAAAGAAATCCTGTACCACTGGCTTCTTGCCAACCACCACCGAGCCTAGTACCACAGTGTCGCCATAAGTCACCAAGACCGACGACGTCGAGCGGAATCCAACTCGGTTCACCTCCAAAGTTAATTTACGACCCAAAAGCTCTGTCGAGACAGCCAAAGTCTGTTTACCGCTAGGGTTAATAATGTCCATTCTTATCCTTTCTAGGAAAACTCCAGAGAGCGACACTCGTCCAAGTATCATTCTCTACAGTCTTCCCTTGTTAAGTATATGACCCCATTGTAGCATAAAAAATGCCGCCTGACTATGTTTCCACAGTATAGGGCGGCATATTTATTGGGGCGCAAACAGTGTCAAAACAACAAACCGAAAAACCAAACAAAACAATCAATCCCTGAACATAAAATGCGCCCCCTAACAAAGTAAATAAGCTAAACCATCGCTACTGCTGGATTCAACGGAATTACACACTCTGCTTCTTCCACATCAGCCTTTTCAGCAGCACGTACCACTTGTTCAAAGATGCAGCTTTCCAGCGCATCCGCGGCCATATTGCCAAACAAACCCATTAGCCGGTTTGCTTCGCGTGTCGCCATTGGCACAACATAATAACGTTTGCCGTTATATCGCGTCTGTGCTAATTCCAAGTTAGCATTTTCTTCTGTAATCTTACACAAGTGATGTGCGCCACACGCGCCTTCTGCCATACTACGGTAGAAGTCCACAATTAAGTGACCATCACTATTACTACGTGTAATAGTGTAGGCAATGCCTACACGACTGTGTTTGCTAGAATTACTCCTGAATTCGTCCACCATCCACTGTGGGACTTTGTGGTGGTCGCCCTTAAAGCAGTGTTTTAGCCGATGGATGACGGTCTCTACGTCTGCATAGCTCAACACTCCTTCCGGGTCATCTATAACAACTCGTCCATTATAGACGATGTTATATTTTTTACCAGAGCTGGTTCTTTCTTCGACTTCTTCGGTCGAAACCTCCACGATTCGTGGATTTTTCTCCCGTTCGACCAAAACTACGCTTTTTAGGATTCCTCCAATCACATCGGAGGATGTTGCTCCATCAACAGTTACATTCTTGTTTTTTGACATCTCATTGTCGCTCCTTTTTAAAAAATTCTAGGGCTATCCAAAACTCAGGTCTGCCCTACTTTTCTATTGTAGCACACTTAGCTAGAAAAGTCAATACTTTTCTGCTTATTTTCCCGGTTTTGTCTAATTTTAGCCAAAATTTTGACATAATAGAGGCGAGAATTCCGAGAAATTATCAAAAAACCAAAAAAGGCGCGCCAACCGACGGCCTTTTGAGATTTGGGCGTGCAGACTTGCTATTTTCGTAGCCCGAGGGTCGAGATGGTCTTCTTATAGGTCTCGAAATCGTTCTTCTCGAGATATTTAAGAAGCTTCTTTCGCTGGCCAACCATTTGCATCAAGCCGCGCTTCGCCATATAGTCGTGCTTATTCTCCTTGACGTGCTCGGTCACTTCCTTGATTCGCTCAGTCAAAATCGACACTTGCACCTCTGGGGAGCCAACGTCCGCCTTACTACGAGCAAGTTTTGCCATCGCCTCAGCCTTTTTCTCTCTTGTAATCATATATCGATAATTATAGCACAGATTGTCTGGGGCATCAACCCCCATTTTCTAGCCATTTTTCCAGAGGCAGGGCATCCTCAATCCGCCATCTCCCGACTTCCGTCCGCCGGAGCGCTGTCAGATATGCGCCGACTCCTAGCGCCGCGCCAATATCCTCCGCCAACGCCCGGATATAAGTCCCGCTCGAAACTTTCACCCGGAGCACCAATTTTGGCCACTTATACTCCAATATTTCTAGCTCATAAATCGTCACCTTGCGTGTGGGCATTTCTGGTTTTTTACCCGCCCGAGCCAGCTTATAGGCCCGCTCACCGCCAATCTTCACCGCCGAAAATTCCGGAACTTTCTGCAAGTTTTCCCCAACAAACTTTTCCACGCAGTTTTCCACAGCCATTTTGTTCGGGATTTTGCGGATTTTTTGTTCGGTTTTTAAGTTATCTACCCTGTTATTTTCCGTTTTTGCCGGCCACAGCTCGCCGCCACGCTCCTGCCAAAGCTCAGCGATATCTCCCTCCGGATCGCCAGTTGCCGAAGTCGCCCCAAGCCGCAGAGTGGCGATATATTCTTTATCAAGTTTCAAAAATTCCCCCGCCCGCTTGGTATTCTTTCCGGTTAGCAAAATCAAAAGTCCTGTCGCAAAAGGGTCAAGCGTTCCAGTGTGGCCGACCTTTACCCGCTTAATTCGCTGGTACGTCTGGCCTGTACGCTCGGCTTCTGCTCGCCTGCGCTGGTTTTCCGCCTCTGTTAGCTTGCGCCGGATCCGCGCTACCACACCAAAAGACGACATTCCCGATGGCTTGTCAACTAGAATAATCTCATCTTTCATGCGGTAATTATAGCACCTTAGGCCGGCGGTGCCATAGTTGTGCTATCAACTGGTGGCAATGGTGGTGGCGGCAAGACATTATCTGGTCGATCCGCCAACTCACCATTCATCGGTGGCGGCATTAAGTTCCCATCTGGCATTGGCGGCATGAAATCGGCCCGCGGAGCCATACTCGGAATTGTCATTGCTGCCGGCTCCGGGCCAAGATCAACATTCATATCCCCAGCCAAATTAGCCGCTGGGTTTGGTGCTGACATCTCTGGCTGTGGCATTGGCATTGTACCAAATGCTTCTGGCTGGGCTGGCATACCAGGCTGAACAGCCGGTTGAGCCGAGACCTCTGCTGGTGCCGGAGTGCCCAAAGGTTGCATAACTGGCATTTCTGGAACTGATGTTGGATTAACCGCTGGATCAACCGCCGAGATATCGGTATTCACCGTCGGCATCACGATAGTTGGCGTATTATCCGGCACATCCTCCGGAACGTGATCGACCATTAGATTATTCGGCTCGGCCGCTGGGTCTTCTTGTGGGATTTCATTGCCAGAAATGTTCGCCGTAATCAGCTGCTGGTCGGCCCCCATCTCCATCAACTTTGCCGCTAGGCTCAGCGTATCAGAGTTAGTGCGGGTGTTCGAGAAGCGATCAGTCGAAGCCACAATACCAGTCAAAAGCGCCGTCGCGACATCCTTGTCCAGAGGCTTATCCTCGCCCTGCATTTCCAGAATAAGTTGTGTCACCATCTCGCAGACCGAGCTGGCAGTCGGGTTGCTCCAATCAATCTCGCCAAATTTGCCTGGCGCGCTGGTGGTGATATTTACCGTCGAAGCGCTATGCATAATCCGGCCATGTTCTTCGAGCGCTGCATCCAGCTCATCCGAACTGGCGACATCGAGCGCAATCACAAAGTCAACGTTATATTCCCCGTGCGAGAAAGTCAGATCATCCTCGGTAATCTTCGCGCGATACGGCGTAATGAAAACTTTAACGTAATCGCCTTCCAATTTATAGCGCAAGTGATCAGCCTTATCTTTGCTAAGTGCAATGATAAAATCCTGCAAGCTATCGGTGTTCGTCTCGAAGGTTGCTTCCGGCTGCAAAAACTCCAATCCCTCGGTGATACGCCCAGAATAGATTGCCGTCACGTGCCGTTGGATACTATCGAGATAAAGAGTCAAACCAATTGCCGCTGCGATATCATCCACCGACGGATTGTTCGAAAGCGCGATCAAAATATTCTCGGACGAGCGAATTTTCTCGATGATTTTCTTCACCATATCGCTCTGGGCAACCTTGCTTGGAGCCTTGGTCTCTTTGGCTGGCTCTTCTGGCTTGTCCTCGGCCGAGCCATCAGCCTTTTCCTCTTTGGTGCCATCCGTGGCGGGCTTAGCTGCATCGCCAGCTGACGGTTGAGCAGTCGGGATGCCCATTGTTCCAATATCTCCTGCTGCCCCGGCCGGAGGCGCCGACGGTGTAGGCGCAGACACCGGTGTCGATGGAGCCGCAACATCCGGGCCAGTAGGCGGAGCCAGATTTGGAATTCCCATTGTTGAATCCGTCACACCAGCTCCTGCCGGAGTCGGAGGAGCCATCGTAGTTGTACTAGTTAGATTTTGATCTTGTTGCATGCTTTTGTTTAGTTTTTGTTTATAAACCTAATACCTCTATACTAGCACACATTGCCGAGAAAAGCAAGTGCTTTTTTAGGCTTGTATAAAAATACGATTAGCGTTATGATAGCATTGTTCAGTATCTGCACATTTTATAGAAACGAGGTGGATCATTTATATGAAGTCCTTTGTAAAAATCAAGAAAGTAGTTCTTGCCGCCATAGCATTTAGTATGATTTTGTCGTCAACATGCGTGACGTCTCATGCAGCAACCGTACACCGCCAAAATGAACATGACACCCATATCGCCAATACAAACACCACATTGGACAATGGTATCATGCCATTGGGCACCAATTCGTATACTATGGGAGCAACCAACACTTTTACTTCCATTAACGTCTCTTTTGGGGCTGCTGGTGGAGTATTCGCCGTATCCGTTCCCGGTTTTTTACCTGGTCAATACAGGATGGATATCATGATGTGGGGGAGCAACGGTTTACTATGGCAGCAAGAAGATTGCTTAGGGTATTCCATAGGAAGAGGCTTTCAGTGTGGTAGAGACGTCAGAAGGATCAGCCTGCGAATCGTCCCACGCAGTACTGCTTCGCCAAGAAACTTCACCGTCAATGTGAGTTGGTAAAAGTATATCAATAAAGTAACCTGGTGATTAGCGCAATTCTTAGCTAAAAGAGATACTGAACGACCCCCGGATACAAATCCGGGGTTTTCCATTTCCATGACATCTGCTATAATTTAGCTTATGGTAAATAGTTTAAGTTCTTCAAAAAATAAGTTACATCATCTTAGCATTATTGACGTAGTAGTGCTGGTATTTGGCATTCTAATTAGCCTCTACCTCATTCTAAAAGGCATAGAAGCTAATTCGCTTAGTATAGCTACTGCCGAGACTAATAACAAAGCATATATTATTAGTCGCTTCGATACAGACGACCAAACTTCCAAACAAAAGATTATTGAACGGCTAAATAAACATCATGGTGAGGATATTGGTACAGTTATTCATTATGATTTTGACGCTGGCTCAGGCGTACCATTTGAGGGGCTACCGTTTGATATTATTGACGTTACGGCGGCTCAGGATTTTATAACCGAAGACCTTGCCAAGACCCCAGAAGATAAAATACCTATACTTACACCCGAGGGTGGACTTAAAATTGATAACGATAGCGAGCAACTTAATTGGCTTCGTCAAGAAATAAATAATAATTATTATATTGTTGGTGAACTCCCCGGCAAAAATACTGCTACGGTTTACCCTATTCTTGTTGACGACGGCTCCGGAAAAGTTAGTGAGTATATCACTAACCTCAGTCGCGAGTGGGTCGATGAATCAACTGGGCGCACTTCTCCACATCGTTTAGAATACATAGTTGCTCGTTTTGACAACCCCACAGACTTGCTCGGATATAGCGCTATCACTACCGATGAGTTATTCCGAAGTGGATTACATCCCTATATCGCCGATCTAGCTGGCAATCCTAGCGAAACCGCCTCCACTCTTAACAGAGTAGGGTTTATATTCGTACTATTCGCTATCGTTCTGGTTACCATAGCCGTCATAGTTATAGTGGTTATTCTATCCCGTAACCAAAAAACAAAAAACCACAGTAGATAGTACTAAAAACCACCCCCTAGGGGGTGGTTTTATTATCTTGCATCTAATTAGTATTATTTGTTCGTCTTGCTTGAAGTCGTCTTCTTAGCCGAGCTTTTCTTTGCCGTAGTTTTGGCTGCAACTTTCTTAGGAGCTGGTTTTTCCTCCTCAGCGGTAACCTCGCCCTGATATTCTGCGGCACCATAGCCGAGAATTGGCATAAAAATGAACCCAAGGAAGAATAGGCCCAGGCCATAAATTGGATCTTTGCCGAACTTCTTGGCGAGTTCAAAATACATATAGATATTCACGACTGGAATAAAGATGCTCACAACAAACAAACCAACACTTACATCGGCCATTTTGTAGAGGCAGTAAATGTTATAGAAAGGAATAATCCCCTCCCAACCTTTGTAGCCACCCTTCTTGTAGACGCCCCAGGTCAAGGCCATATTGACGAGCAAGCCAATCACTAGCGCTGCAATAAAGAAAATTGCAAAGCCGGCGAAGAACGCGCCCATCTCCGCAGTATCTAGTGCTGAGCTAGCATACGGCGAAGTATAAGTTGTTGTGCGATATGTATATGTCGCGGCAAGTATGTCCATGTTTTCTCCATATTTTATGTGTATTATATTTAGCGTACTACGTAGGAGAAAATTTTGCAAGCACGAACAGGTTAGGCAGCGTTGGTATGGACAGCTGTTACGTCGTCGAGATCGTCAATCGCGTCCAAAAGTTTGCCTAGCTTCTCGCCATCTTCATCGCCAAGTTCGATGGTGTTAGTAGGAAGATATTTAAGCTCGGCCTCGTTCACAGTCAACCCAGCATCGATTAGCGCCTGACGGACCTTCATAAGGTCATTTGATGCGGTCACAATTTCTAGGCCATCCTCGGCCTCCTCGACATCCTCAGCGCCGGCTTCGAGCGCCGCCATCATCGCTTCCTCGCCCTTCTCGGCAATCACGATCCAACCCTTACGTGCAAACTGAAACATCACCGAACCTGGATCAGCCATCCGGCCACCATTCTTGGATAACGTATTACGCACCTCTGGCATTGTACGGTTTTTATTATCGGTTGCAACCTCAATGATAATTCCGGCACCACCCGGACCATAACCCTCATAAGTCTCCTCGATCAATGCCGCCGCACTCTTGTCTGATACCCGCGCAATCGCCCGCTCGATGTTGGCCTTTGGCATATTAGCCTGGCGAGCCTTTTCGAGCATCATCGCGAGCGATGGGTTCATATTTGGATCAGTACCACTACGTGCTGCAATTGCAATCTGATTCGCAATCTTCGTAAAAAGCGCACCTCTCTTGGCGTCAACAACTGCTTTTTGGCGTTTGGTAGTTGCCCACTTACTGTGTCCCGACATTTTTCTCCTTTCAAATAAGCCTGTATCAATTTGAGATAATTATATCACATCATAGCCAAGCGCGCTAACCGCTCTTGACAAAATACTTATGGTATGCTAGAATGAATACAGTTTGCGAATTGGTTCGCCTAGGTTTGTTTTGTATCAACTTTCTCCGTACGGGATATTACCATCGTTCTAGTGGCCTAATCCCCAATCGTACCGCAAATGGCGTCTGGTGGTCAGACGCTAGCAGTTCGGCTACGAGCGGTTACTTCCTGGTTACGTACCTGCCGGACGTCTTCCCTCAGGCTAGCTATTACCGTGGCTACGGTCTTGCCATCCGCTGTGTAGTACAAAAATAAATCATAAGCAACCCAATAAAAAATAGTGACCGGCTTTTATTTCTTTATTTTTCTGATATAATTATATATGGAAGCGTGGCCGAGTGGTTGAAGGCGCACGACTCGAAATCGTGTGGGCAGAAATGTCTCGGAGGTTCGAATCCTCTCGCTTCCGCCAAAATACAGGCAAGAGAGCTTGCTCGCTTGACGGTATTTTGAAGGAAGCACTAAGGGGGAGCTTTTTTCCTCTCGCTTCCGCCAGAAAATAACACTCCGTGAAGAGTGTTATTTTTTACTCAATATTTTTGCTTAATTTTAGGCAAAAAGACCTTCCTCTCTTCACCCATCCCGTTCCACCCAGTTACGTAGCGCGCCGCTCGGGTTTGAGTATACGGGGTTTTACTATTACGGTGGCTTGCTTTCTAATGTTGGCTCCTTTGGTCATTATTGGTCCTGCACCGCACGTTCATCCAGTGTCGCCTATTTCTTACTGTTTCTTTCTAGCGGTATTACTCCTGAAAGTAGCGGCGGCCGCGATAACGGTTTTGCCGTCCGCTGTGTTGGGAAGAAGTGGGGGCATTCCTTCTTCTTGTAAAGATAGCTTAATCACTGCTTTTACTATATTTTTGCATTTCAACCAAAAACCACCTCCTCGGAGGCAGCTTTTGATGTGTGATATTGGTAGTCGAACGACGATTATTGAATCGGGATCTTGACCGGTGCGTCCTGTTGCTCTTTCTCGAAAGAAATCGTCAGCACGCCATCTTTGAGCTCGGCCTTAACCGTTCCCTCTTCTTCTTTCACTGGCACTGGAAGCGCAATCGTACGCGAGAACTCACCCCAATAACATTCCTGAATGTGCCAAGCTGTTGTATTCTCATCTTCACCGCCACTTAGGATGCCGGAAATTGTCAAAATATTATCAGAAATCGTCACGTTGAGATCGGACTTGGAAATGCCAGCTGTGCGGGCCTTTACGACTAGTTTGTCCGCTGTCTCATAGACGTCTACCGCGAGTTGTCCCGGGAAACCGCTCGCATCTTCATCCCACCCATCATTTAGCCCCGGACCTGATGGTTCCTCAACATTGGAGATAGCTTGCTCGCTTCGACTTGTCGTTGGCACCGGATCGGTGTCGTCGAAGAAGTTGGCTATATCATCTTCCATCAGCATATCGGCATCACTTGTTCGTGCCATTGCTTACCTCCGTTATATTGTTATGCTTTATTATAAATATGTTTTGTATTAAAATCAATACTAATTATGGATTTCGTTGTAAAAAACACAACAAAATGGGGTCTACTTGACCTGCTCTGCCCCCACTCTTGTAGAGGTTGTGGTACCTTGGGAGCGGTACTATGCGAACGTTGTAAAAAACACATCACTGTCGAACATAAAACGGTTTGTCCATATTGTTATCGTATATTGGCAAAAGATACTGATGTATGCCCAGATTGCAAAACGCCGTTCCTCGGATTTTGGACAGTGGGCTGGCGAAAGCAAACTTTGGCAAAACTCGTGTCTGATCTCAAATATAAATCCGTCCGCGCTTGCAGCGACATGCTGGCTGAGCTGCTCGACTACTCAATCCCCAAATCTGGTTTTAAAGACGCAAATGTCGCCGTCGTGCCGCTACCAACAATTGGCAAACATATTCGTGAGCGCGGAATGGACCATACGCTTCTGCTGGCCAAGAAGCTAGCAAAACGGCGTGGCTGGCAAGTAGAAAAATTGCTCCAAAGGGCAACCGATACCGTCCAGGTTGGCACCAACGCAGCTAAGCGCCGTCAGCAAGCAATGTCAACTTATGCGCTAGCCCGCAAAATTGATCCAAACAAAGCCTACCTATTGCTCGACGACGTCTGGACGACTGGCGCCAGTATGCAGGCCGCTGCAAAAATCTTCCAGCAGGCTGGCGCAAAAAAGCTTTATGGCGCCGTGATTGAAATTGGCCAACCTAGAAAAACCGAATAAAGAAGCGATGTGGCTTCGAGCAAAAAAGCACCCATATACGGGTGCTTTTTAAATTGATAGAGAACTAGATAATTGCCCCCATCAGCAGCATGACGGCTTCTTCTTTTTGCTCCTCAGGAGTGGCAGCGGCGCCAATCGCATTGAGCACGAAGTTAACAATCGCATAAGCCAAGAACGCCACCACTAGACCAATCAGCGCATAGAGAATGGTGTTCTTTGCGTCGGTAATCTTTTTGCTATCCCCACCAGAAATAATATAGCGAAGACCGCCCCAAATCAGCATCACTACCGAAATAAACCCGATTACATACAATGCGATATTGGTAAATTGATTGAGCACCCCGTTCATTCCAACTAGTTCTGCCGGCATACCATCTGCCCGTGCCGCCTCGGCGCCCTCCTGGACTGTCAAAGCCATTGCCTTACCGGCAGTAAGTGTAAAAACTGTCGCTACCCCAGTAAGAATTTGTAAAACATTCTTTGTAATTTTCTTCATGATTATCTCGCAGTTATTTGATAATTCTTTGCCTCATTATAGCACAAATATTGCAGTATGCGAGATTTAGTCGCAAATATCAGTGCAATCGTCGCTAGCTGTATCGCCGTAAACCGCCTGAAATAGATTGCTATAAGTGTCGAATAACTTCTTATACTGACCATCGGTCAGTGGATCATACTTAGTCTGGCCTTCTTCGAGATCCGCTTCGTCAACATCACCCACAAAATCGCCAACCACTTGGCCATCTTTCACAGCGAGAACATACGGCATATAAATCCGCTTCTCGCCAGTCGGCTGAGCATTGCCCTCGTCATCTTGGATCGTATAGTCGTTCAAGCGTTCTGCGAGCACACCCAAAAGAGCATAATATTCCTCGGTGCCATCCTTAGTCTTGACTACCTGGCCGTCCTGCCACTCAAACTGGCTCTTGGTGTCGTCGAGTTCAAGGTAATAAACCTTGTCAAGATCATACTGTTTGGCCACATCAAGCAAAACTGGCACAGAGTTCCGGCAATGTGGGCACCAATTCGCGCCAACATAAATAATCGCCTGGTCAGTTTTTAGCAAATCCAGCGCTTCCTTGATGTCGATGTAGACAATCGGATTATCCTCACTAATTTCGACAGAATTATAAGTTGCGCCATCACTTTCGCGCACTGTATCATTCAGACTCTCATATTCTTGTTTGAATTTTGCTGCATCAGACAATTCGACAGTCTCCTCCACTGCCTCTTGCTGATTGTTATGACTGTTCCGGACAATAAAGAAAATGCCCACGCCCAGCAAAATTGCCGCAACCACCGCCGCAATCACAACAATCACAATATTACGATTTTTTGTAGTTTTCACACTCCGCCTCCTTTAACATTTCCATTATAACATACGGAAAATCGGCCCGTGTTATAATTTAGGAAATTTAGGGAGAATAAAAATGAGTACACTGTTTACAAAAATTATCAAAGGTGAACTACCGAGTTATAAAATCTATGAGGACGACAAAACTTATGCCTTTCTCGACATCGAGCCGGAAACACCCGGCCATACTTTGGTTGTGCCGAAGGTCGAGGTTGATAAAATTTATGACCTCGACCAAGAAGATTATGACGCCGTGATGGCAACGGTAAAAAAGCTTGCAAAACATTTTGACAAAGTACTCGGCGAACGTATTATGATTAAAGTCGTTGGCACCGATGTTCCTCACACACACGTACATCTGCTACCGGTAAACGAAAACTGGGCTGGCGAGCGCAATCTCAAAATGACTCCCGAAGAAATGGAAGCCATACGCCAAAAATTGGTCCTAGAATAGTATCTACTCAAACATTTCCCGCCCCGCTTTCGCGGGGCAATTTTTATGCTATAATAAAAGTAGTTAGTTGGGAGACAAAATGAAGTTCACAAAGAGTTACGAACCAGGAGAGTTCGAGCCACAGATTTATGCTCAGTGGGAAAAGACTGGCGCGTTTCAGCCACAAAAAGTTGCCACTGATGCTGGCGACCAGAATAATTATTACTCAATCGTGATGCCGCCACCAAATGCCAACGGCAATCTGCACATTGGTCACGGGCTGACGATTGCACTAGAAGATTCGCTCACTCGCTATAACCGCCTCCGCGGCAAGTCGACTTGGTTTATCCCTGGGGCCGACCATGCCGGTTTCGAGACTTGGGTCGTCTATGAGCGCACACTCGAAAAGGACGGTCATACCAGATTTGAGTACTCCCGCGACGAGCTTTATGCCCGAGTTTGGGACTTCGTCGAACAACAGCGTGGTAATATGGAACTTCAACTCCGCGCACTAGGTGCAAGTTGTGCCTGGAACGACCTGACTTTTACTCTCGACGAAAACGTGATCTCCCGCGTTTATCAAACTTTCAAGAAAATGTGGGACGACGGTATGATTTATCGCGGTGAAAAACTCGTGAACTACTGCCCACACCACCAAACGGCTTTTGCCGATATCGAGGTGGATTATCAAGAAGAAAAAACTCCGCTTTATTACATTAAATATGGTCCGTTCACACTCGCGACCACCCGCCCCGAGACAAAATTTGGTGACACCGCGGTGGCCGTCAATCCGAATGACGAGCGCTACAAGAAATACGTCGGCCAGACTATCACAGTCGAGGGTGTAAACGGCCCCTTTGAAGTCGAGGTGATTGCCGACGAAATGGTCGATATGGACTTTGGTACCGGCGTTGTAAAAATCACCCCAGCACACGATTTCAACGACTGGGAAGTTGGCCAGCGACATAACCTCCGCGTGGTCCAGGTGATTGGTGAGGACGGCAAAATGACTGAGGTAGCCGGGCGCTTTGCTGGTATGCCAGTCAAAGAGGCTCGCGAGGCGGTCGTCAAAGCGATGGACGAGATGGGCCTGATCGTCAAAGTTGATAATAATTATGTCAACAAAGTTCCCCACTGTTATAAGTGTGGCGCTGTAATCGAGCCAATGTTGAAAAAACAGTGGTTCATCGATGTGAAGAAATTGGCCGACGGCGCAATCAAGCACCTCGAAAAGAACGCAATCAAATTCTATCCAAAAAATAAGAAGAATGTTGTAATCAATTATCTCAAAGGGCTCAAAGATTGGAATATTTCCCGGCAAATTCCGTGGGGAATCGCCATCCCGATGTTCCATCAGACTGAGGATCCCGAGGCGCCAGAGTGGATTTTTGACGATCGCGTGAATCTGCAAAAAATCGAAGTTGGCGGCGTGACCTATCACCGCGACGAGGATACCTTTGACACTTGGTTTTCGAGCTCGCACTGGCCGATCGTCTGTACAGATTGGGTCGAGGGACGCGAAAACCCCTACTATCCACTCAATGTTATGGAGACTGCTGGCGATATCCTCTTTGCTTGGGTAGCACGAATGATTATGATGGGGATCTACGTCACTGGCGAAGTACCGTTCAAGGAAGTTTACCTGCACGGTTTGGTGCTAGATGCGCATGGTCAAAAAATGAGCAAATCCAAGGGCAATGTAATCAACCCAATGGATCTAGTGACCAAATATGGCTCGGATGCTTTCCGGCTAGGGATTCTGCGCGGACGTTCCGCCGGCATGAACCAGGCTTTCTCAGAAAATAGTGTCATTTCTGGACGTAACCTCTGTAATAAGCTCTGGAATGTGGCTCGCTTTATCCAAAATATGGTCGATGAGGCTCATAGCGATAGCCCAGCGGCAGTAGAAATGCTGAGGAACGAGATGGACGCTGATGTGGTCAACCTCGGTCAAGTTGAAGCTGGCGATTCCCTGCCTTACTCAACCGATAACACCGGCGAGGATTGGATCTGCCGCGAGCTAACTGCTTGCAAAGAAAAAATTGAGGACGCGTTTGCTTCTTATCGCTTCTCCGAGGCGATAGAGCTGATTTATAGCACAATTTGGGATAAATATGCCGACTGGTTCCTAGAAACCCAAAAAATCTACAAAAATTTGCCGCTGCTCAAAGTGACACTGGAAATGATCTTGAAGATGCTACACCCCTTTACACCATTTGTAACTGAGGCGATCTGGCAAAGCCTGAGCTGGACTGATGGTCAACTTATCACCCAGAAATGGCCTCCACGGCTCAAATTCGACCCGATATCGGCCACGAACTTCGAAAACCTAATCACTATCGTGGTTGAGGTTAGAGGCACCTTACAGAGCCTCTCAGGGGGCAATAACGGCAAATATTCCCTGCTCTATGGCGAGGATAGCCTCGTGGATGACAATCAACTGCTCCTGACCAAACTTTCCGGCATAAAATCAGTCCTCAGCGATGGTGGCCAGCCCCGCGGACTACGGCTACCTCTGGCAAATCACGAGCTATATCTTGATGTACCAGAAGATGTCATCAAGGCCCACCGCGAGAGCCTGACCGAGAAAATCCTGGCCGTTGGGCGCGAGCTAGACACCCTGAATGCCCGCATGATGAACCCAAATTACGTCGACAAAGCTCCACAAAACCTCGTCCGGCAGACTCGCGAGCAAATTGAGGAAAAAACGGCGCTAATCGAGCGCATGAAGCGCGAATTAGAGGCAATCTGATGGCAGAAAAAGTAGATTTTGGGCATTTCCTGCAATCGCACGAGTGGGAGAAATATGAACAGCTGGAAGGCGAAACGACTTTTTGGCATGAAGGCGAGGGCTGGCACGCGCTGGTATTGCTCAAACAAACTCCGCTTGGGAATTATCTCTATCTTCCCTATGGACCAGCTTTGGCTGGTGCCTCGCGGCTCCAACCGGCACTGACAGATTTGAAACAACTTGCAAAAGAACAACAAGCGTTTTTTATCCGGATTGAGCCGACTTTACCTTTACATAATAAGGGTGGTAAAAATACAGATATAAGGTCTAGCGATAACAAGGATGAACAGTACTTTACAGTAGATCAGCTCAAAAAACTTGGTCTGAAAAAATCCCATGATATCGATCCGGCCAATACTTGGGTAATAGATTTGCCAGATAGCGCCGAGAAGTTACTTGATAAGATGGAGAAAGACCGCGTCCGGCGCTGGCGTAACCTTGACAAAAAAGGAGTGAAAATCCGTACCAGCAGAAATCCCGAAGAAATCACTATTTTGTCAGGATTACTGAAAAAGCTCAGCAGCGAACGCCAGTTTAATCCCCAGGACGAGAACCACCTCAAAAATCAACTGAAAGCGGGCTTTGCTACACTTTATGTGGCAGAGCTTGACGGCGAGCCAGTGGCTGCTTCCCTGGTCTATGATTACGGCGACACGCGTTTTGCGGTCCATGCGGCCGATGATCCAGCGCACCATAATCTGCGGGCCGGTGTGAGCCTGACAATCCAAAAAATGCTCGATGCTCAGGCTGCGGGCAAAAAATTCTATGACTTCTGGGGCATTACCACTTCTGATAACCCTAAACATCCCTGGTATGGATTTACCAAGTACAAAAAGAGTTACGACGGCCGCCAGGTTGATTATTCGGGAACCTGGGATCTGCCGCTAAATCATGCAAGGTATGCTGTTTATCAGGTTCTGCGTAAAATTAACCGGATGCGGAGAAGAGCTAAATAAGAAGATCCCCGTAGCCTAAGCCCTGCCTGAATAAGACTTGTTTGTATGTGATATTTACAACATGAAAACAGATGGATGCTTCGGTGCCGATGCATTCTAAGCTGTGAATACCACAACAAACAAATCTGGTCTAAATCTCATTATGCTAAACAAAGGGCTAGGGAGTAGGTGGCATTGACTTCATTCGCTTCAAAAATATTGGCACACAAGACGCGTGTAGGATAGACAAGTTCGCTTTGGGTATCTGTGGTTTTAGTACAGGGAGGAAGGATTGTCTAGCTTCTGGCATTGAAAAACATACGACAATCATAGAGGAAGCAGAGAGGTCCTTTTGGAGTATGAAAGACTCCACTGAGGCCTATTCATGTTCGAGAGTAGATATATCGTCAGGGTTACTCCAAAAGGACCTCCTGCTTCCTCCTTCACCCCTCCCGTACTACACAGCGGATGGCAAAACCGTAGCCGCGGTTATCGCTGCTCTGAGGATTGGCATCTGACGGGCTTGTGCCCAAATCACGACTATGTGTAATCGAACTGCTGATACCGGACCACCAGTCGCCATACATAGCGCGATTAAGGATAATGCCGACAGGACTGCCGTAATAGCCAGTACGGAGAAAGTTGAGAGACATCGGGGTAGCAAGAGCGGCGCGCTACCTCATCATCACTACTTACAATATCCCTAACTCCTCCTCCGGTTCTACCCAGTTACGTAGCGCGCCGCTCGGGTTTGAGTATACGGGCCGTTATATTCTAAGTGATGGATCAATGGGCCAAGTTGAACTACAAGGGTATTATTGGTCGAGCACGGCCTACTCGAACACCACTGCCCGTCATATCTATCTTAGTTCCGGTCGTGTTGGCCCGCAGGACAGCAGTCATCGTGGTTACGGCTTTGCCGTCCGTTGTGGTGGAAGATAACCACTATTTCCCTATTCTTATCCAAAAACTTGACAAATCCAAAGACTCTGGCTCAGTAATTCCCTGCTTCGCCATAATTCCCTATTTGATTCAATATTTTCTATCAAAACCAACCTTTGACTCAATTCCCCGTCACACAACAGAGATAAGAAGCCCAAAGTTAGCCTGTTTCTTGCCCACCTGACAATTCCCAACACGCTTATTTTAACGCGTGAAAATGCTTGTCTTTTTCAATAGTCCAACTTTTCGTTGGGTTTAGCGAAAGTATATTTCTTCGACAATAACAATTTCCGTTCCCGTATCCAAATTAACGACCCAAAATAGGCTTCGCTACCTCTATTGTAGCTTATGCTTATCACATTGTCAAGCCAAAAATGTGCTATAATTGGTCTATGGACAAAAATTCGCAAAATCTAGACCAGCCTGACCTTGACGTAACAAGGGTGAAAAGTCTGATTTTTGATATTGGCGGAATTATTCTTGACGATAGCGACGAATATCTGCGGGGGTCACTAAATCTTGACGCTAACAGGGAAGCAGAGCTCGGAAAAATCCTTTTTGGCCCGCGCTGGTACAATGTCATGATCGGGAAAATCCGTTGCAAAAATTACATGCAAGAATTGATTGAAAAGCATCCGGACTATGCCCGAGAGATTAAGTTTGTCCTCAGCGCAGAGGATTCTGAGCAATCAATGCCGCTCTATCACCCCAATGTCGAGCTACTAAAATCCCTGTATCAAACAGGGAAGTACAAGATGTATTGGCTCTCTAATATGCATGATACTGAGCATACCTTCCTAAAAGAGTGGGGAATTTTGGATTTGCTAGACGGCGGGGCATATTCTTGCATCGAGCACTGCAAGAAGCCTGAGTCGCAATTTTACCAAATTCTGTTTGACCGTTACAGCCTAAACCCGGCCGAGTGCGTCTTTTTTGACGACCGTGAGCGAAACATCGAAGCCGGGAAGCAGCTCGGCATGAGCGGGGAATTAGTCCCAAGCCTGGCCGCACTCACCCCTATACTAGCACGATACCAATAACGAGACCTCGCACTTTGGCGAGGCCGAAACAGAAATAAATGTGAGAGCCGAGGGAGGGCAATCATGGTGGAAGTCAGCACCACCTCCTACCCCTGTGCATCCTCGTTTGCAATTAATAATCCCAATGTGCTTCACCTACCTCAAAAAATTCAATAGCAAACAAATCTTTTCCTAATCCTAAAAGGGTTTATTTTGTATGGAAGTCTGCACATCACTCTCACAAACGGTTGTAATAGGCTTACCATCGCAAGCCGAACCTCAGTGTGAACCTACAAGCACCAAAATTCGACTGCACATAGTCTAGCCAACCCGCCAAAAGAAGCCACTTCCGCGACCTCTCAGGACGCTAATTTTATTGTAGCCAGCTCCGATACTTTTGTCAATTATTTTCTGCGCTGATATTAGTGCGCGGAGCAATACTTAGGGAATATGGATCAGTCGGAGAGACACCCGCCTCAATCTCATAATATGCCGCCACGCCGACCATCGCCGCATTATCACCAGAAAAACGCAGCTCGGGAAAATAGATCGACACGTCCTTGCCCTCGAAATAGCCATAATCGGCATTTAGAGGCCTTCTGGCGGGCTTTTGCTGTATTTTAGTGTCCTTATTCAGGTTTTGACCTTCCGGCGCATCTAGGGCACTTCTGGCGCCTCCTAGGGCCAAATCGCGCAAAGATTGGTTCGCACTCACGCCACCCGCAAAAACAACCGATTTTACCTCCGGATGCTGGTCAAAGGCCAGTTTTAGCTTTTCTAGGAGAATTTCCCCGGCTGTACGCTGAAACGAGGCCGCAAAATCAGCTCGCTGCTGCGCAGAAAGGTGCTTTTTTAGCTCATACGAGGGCGTTGTGATGGGGAGCCCACATTCTGCCTGTACTGCCCGCAAAACGGCCGTTTTGAGCCCAGAAAAGGAAAAATCGAGCCCTTCCACTTTGGGGTGAGGCAGGCAATACTTGTCTTGGTTGCCCTTTTTGGCGCACTCAGCAATCGCTGGCCCGCCAGGATAAGGGAGACCAAGGATTTTGGCCACCTTATCGAAACATTCACCCACGGCATCGTCCCGCGTCGTACCAATAATCTCGAACTGATTGTGATCTAACATATAAATAATCTGGGTATGCCCACCAGAAATCACCAGGGAAAGAAGCGGGAACTGCGGCTCGACACTAGGCCCCTCAACACTAGATAGCCAATTCGCATAAATGTGACTTTTGAGATGATGTATCGCGTAGAGTGGTTTTTGCCACAAAATCGCTAGCATCCGCGCCGTCAGTGTGCCTACCATCAGGGAGCCCATCAAGCCCGGAGTGTGCGTCACCGCAATAGCATCAATCACGCTCTGATCCAAACCGGCATCATCGAGCGCTTTGTGAATTACCGGCAAAATCGCTTCGAGATGCGAACGCGCCGCGACCTCTGGAATCACCCCGCCATAAACCGCAAAAATGTCGATTTGCGACACCACGACATTACTCAAAATTTTGTGACCATCCTCAATCACGGCAGCCGCAGTTTCGTCGCACGAACTCTCTATCGCCAAAATTTTCATGGCATTATTATACCATAATTATTGGTCTTTGCTAAGCATCTGTTGCATTAGCCTCTGTACCATGGGATTATCCTCGTCGGTTGGCACCTGCTCGATAAAATCAACTATTCGCCGCCCAAACTCTGCCTCTGGCACCGCAAAGCGCCCCGAAGCGGTATCCTCGTTGATACGGTTGACCCCTGGCAGGGCTTCGACCATTTCGCGATTAATGACTTTAGGTACGTTATAGTGCACTATGACTTCGCCGGGACGCTCCTTAAACGGCTCCGCCTCGATCATCAGCGCATGTGCCCGGTCCCGCACCATCATTAGCATTTTGTCGCCTACCGATATAATATCAGTCTCGCCTACGTCCAAATTCTCGTCAATTGCCTGATAGGCTGCACTGCCTAGACCGCCCTCCTCGCCACGCAGAGTTATCTTGCCCTTTTGTTCAAGTGGCGGAATTCTTTGCAAAATGTCTTGGTTATTCATAATCAGGCTGTGGTAGGTATGTAGTAACTCATTGACCGAACTAGCACGAGAAATAAGCCGCTCAGGCTGAACGTCAATTTTGTAACCTACCGCCTCATCATGCACTTCATCGACAAAATCATCCCTCATTTGATAAAAACGCTTCCCGTAAATCCGACGAAGATTATCGGGGTCAAAATTACTAGTCGCAAAATCAGCTTCGCCCTGCTTAAAGAACTCCCGTGTCGACTGGGCCACGCGATCACCCATCTGAAACTCGCGCGCCATCGTTTGGAAATCATACTCAAAGCCGGCAAACTCCTTACTTGCTCGGTCAAGATAGCGCATACGACTGTCTTTGTTATAAAAATCTTGGTCGCTCGGAGCTGCCTTCACGATGGCATCCTTGATTCCGGTATTAATTTTGAAAAAATGCTCAAATGCCACCAAAGTCTGCCGCCCTAGTTCCTCGTCTATAACTTGCTCTGCATCTTTTTGATTTTCTGCATCTAGATCGTAGTCAAGATCAGCCATCTCAAACTTCCGCATTATGGCCTCGTCTTCCGGAGTGACTTCGACCTCCTCGACCAAGCCATTCCTCGTGCCTACGGGAGAAAAATCTGCCGTTTCGTCATTTAGACCCCCCCCCGCAAACTCTACTGTACGCAAAGCATCCCAGGGATTATCCGCACCCATCTCGCTATTTTCACATTTATCATGCTGGAATTTATCGCCATTCATTTCGCTTGTAGCTCCGCTAGTAGCTCTTCTGCCACTTTGATGTCCTCAAAATCGTGGGGACCATCCGCACGCAGGATAGTCTTCTCATGGCCTTTACCAAGAATAAGCACCAAATCGCCCTTCTTGGCCAAGCTGAGCGCTTTTTTGATGGCGGCCCGCCGGTCGAGTTCGACAAAGAGGTTTTTATCAACCTTTTTACCCGCCCGTTTGGCGCCTTTCACAAAGGCTTTTGCGATCTCGGCTGGATCCTCGTCGCGCGAATCATCCTCAGTGATAATGACTATATCACTCTCGCGACCCAAAATCTCGCCACGTTCCTCACGCGTGGACGGATCACGGCGCCCAGCCCCGCCATGCACAGAGATAATACGGCCAGCAAAACCCGGAATCTTGCGATAAACCTTTGCAGATTTCTTAGGATTTTTGGAACTTGCTGGCTTCTCTGAGTCCGAATCGTCACCTTGGCTGTCAGCGTTTTTGCCAACCGATTCAAACACCTTTTCCAGAGCATCAGGTGCGTGGGCATAATCGACAATCACCTCAAAATCCTGGCCTTTCCTAACCCTGGTCATGCGCCCCTCTACCGCCGTAAGCGATGCAATGCCATGCTCGACCTCCTCATCAGTGAGACCAATACGCTTTCCGACTGCTACTGCCGCCAGGGAATTATAAACATTGAACCTCCCGGGGATCTGAGTCTTGATCTTCATATCACCACACGAATACCCTACACCGGCTGCACTCAGCTTTATATCTGTGGCTCGGTAATCACCCTGCTGAATCCCATAAGTAATTATATCACCGGGTGCATAAAGCTCCTCGAAAAAACTCGCATTCCTGTCGTCATGATTGACGATGCCAATATCGGTTTTTTTGAACAATTTAAGCTTTGCGGCGCGGTACTTGGCAAAAGTCTTGTGATAATCGAGATGCTCGTGAGTCAGATTGGTGAAAACCGCCATCTCGATTGGAATCCCGAGCGTCCGCGACTGCATCAATGCGTGCGAGGTGACTTCCAGAACTAGGAATTCGGCCCCGGAGTTTGCAATCGCTTTGATCCGCCGGTTCAAGGTCCCCACCTTCTCGGTGGTCATATGTTCGAGCTGTTGATGGAGCGGACCGGCATCCATCGCTCTGACCGGCGTTTTGCCGACCGACTTTTTAGCCAAAATGACATCCTTCTCGTCGCCGTTCACGCCACCCCAAGCCACGGTGGTGAGCAAGCCAGTCTTCAATCCGGCATCGCTAAGCATTTTCCAGATCATAAAACAAGTCGTAGTCTTGCCATTTGTCCCCGTGACGGCGATAACCCGCAAATTTTTGGCTGGACGATTATAACGAACAGCCGCACCCAGCGCCTGCAAATAGTGCCACGGCCGCATAGCGGTATTATAGCCCGGCACCTTCTCCAACATACTCTTGAAACCCATACGATCATTATACTATAAAAATTCTTGAATATTTTTATTAGTACTATAAAAAATTCAGGGTTTTCTTTATAGTACTAGTCCACAATTTTCCTGCATTGCCCCGGGACATCTTTTAATATCAGCCGCAACAAAATATTTGTATCTAATGATTCGCAAGTTTTAAATGCCATATTTCTCCTTGATTTGAGCCTGCGTTTCTGGCAAATTGTCATAGTATTCATGATACTGATTTACTGTCCAGCCAGCATGCTGCTTAATTTTCTCTTTGGTGTCTTCAGGCAAGTTATCTCGCCATTCATCCAGCCTCGCCATCATCGCCTCAATCCGCTCTTTTTTTGTCTGGGCTTTTTTGAGTAAAATCCCACCCCCGACTTCCTCGAATATAATCTCATCGCCAGCTTCAAGCTGTAACTTCTTGCGAAATACAGCCGGCAAAGTAATCTGATATGCTTTTGACATTGTGGTAGTTATTTTTATCCTTTCTTGACTGTTTTTCTGACCTTTCATACTCTATCCTTACTGTCAAAGTTTATCACGCTACTTTGAAAAATTAGTAAAGTGGGGCTAGCGTTCATAATTGTAACCATGCCACCTAGCACTCAACTATTGACAGTGCCAAAACTCTGCGCTATCATAGAGGAATAAAGGAGTTAAAAATGCAGTTAAAACCACTATCAGACCGCATCGTTGCCATCAAAGAGGAGGCGACGACTACTACAAAATCCGGTATTTTACTCGGGGAAGCGAAAGAAACCCCGGCCTATGCCACGGTTGAATCCGTTGGCCCAGACGTCAAAACCGTCAAGAAAGGCGATAAAATCGTCTATAAAAACTATTCAACTACCGATATCAAGCTCGACGAGAAAGATTATATCATCGTCAAGGAAGAGGACGTTCTCGCAACATTATAATAAGGAGTAAATATGGCAAAGAAAATCTTTTATACCAACGAGGCCCGCGACAAAGTTTTATCCGGTGCGAAGCAACTTTATGATGCCGTCAAGGTAACCTTTGGACCAAAGGGGCAGAATGTCGTGATCGAGAAGTCTTACGGCGCACCAACTATCACCCATGATGGCGTCACCGTCGCCGAGGCAGTCGATCTCGGCTCGACCGAGGAAAATCTTGGTGAGCAAATCGGCGCAAAATTGATCAAGGGTGCCGCCCAAAAACTTAATAAAGTCGCCGGCGACGGTACAACCACCGTCACGGTTTTGACTTATAATATTCTGAGCGAAGCCAACAAATTGATCGCCGCCGGTGTGAACCCAATGGAGCTCCGCAAGGGAATTGAGGAAGCTGGTGCCGAGATTATCAAAGGTATCGAAAAATCAGCCGAAAAGATCGACGGCAACGACAAGAAAGTTGCCGAAGTGGCCTCGATTTCGGCTGGCGATGCAGAAATCGGCAAACTGATTGCCGATGTGATTAGTAAAATCGGTAAAGATGGCGTGGTAACCGTCGAGCAGGGGCAAGGTCTCGAAATGGAGCAAGAAATCGTTGAAGGCTTCACCTACGATAAAGGTTTCTCCTCGCCGTTCTTTATTACTGATACGAACCGCCAAGAAGCAGTGTTTGACAAGCCGCTTGTCTTGATTACCGACAAGAAAATTTCTAGTGCACAGGAGCTGCTGCCGCTACTCGAACAGTGTGCACAGGCTGGGCGCAAGGATCTCGTGATTATCGCCGAGGAAGTCGAGGGCGAAGCACTCTCGGTCCTAGTCCTTAATAAACTCAAAGGTGCGTTTAATACCTTAGTCCTCAAAGCGCCAAGCTTTGGCGATCGTCGCAAAGAGATTATGGAAGACATCGCAATCTTAACCGATGCAACCGTGGTTTCGGCCGACAAAGGCATGAAGCTCGAAGAAGTCGGCATGGAAGTGCTTGGTACTTGCGGCAAAATTATTGCGACCAAGGATGAAACTACTATCATTAAAGGCGCTGGCAACCAGGCAAATGTGAAGGCTCGCATCGAGCTGATTAACAGCCAAGCCAAACTCGCTAAGTCTGATTATGAACGCGAAGAGCTTGAAAAGCGTGCCGCAGCCCTGCTTGGCAAAGTTGCCGTGATCAAAGTTGGCGGCGCATCAGAAACCGAAATCGACGAAAAGAAATTCCGGGTCGACGATGCCGTAGCTGCGACCAAAGCTGCACTCGCCGAGGGAATTGTCACCGGCGGTGGAGTGACCTTGGTAAATCTTGCCGCAGATTTGAAGGCCGATAATGACGGTGCCAAAATCGTCAAAAAAGCTCTCGAAGCGCCATTCATTCATATTATGGAGAATGCCGGCCTCAACTCGCAGGCACTACTAGCCGAGGTAGAAAAGGCTAAGCCAGGCTTTGGCATCAACGTGATGGAGCCGGAAAAAGGCCTAGTCGACCTAAAAAAGGCTGGCGTGATTGATCCAGCCAAGGTAACCAAGGAGGCCATCCAAAGTGCAACCAGCATCGCTGCAACCGCTATCACTATGGGCGCATTGATTGTTGATATTCCAGAGAAACAATCAGCGGCGCCAAGCCCAGATATGGGTGGAATGTACTAGGACCAAAAGTCTAATTAAACTAGCCCCGCCACCGGGGGCTAGTTTTTGTTTATGCTTGCTATCTTTGCGACTATTTGCTATAAAAGTACAAAAACAGAGAGGAGGCAAAATGTATGAATTTTGCTTTAGAAACAAAATTACTTGGAGCAACAGAGTACTTTAATAACCAAATGAGACAAGTTTATGTACGCCGCAATTGCAAGATATACCCATTTGAGGATTACGCCTACTCGCCTGACGGAGGTAGATGTTATTACCTGAGCTGCTGGTCAATCATGGGCTTGGCTCCGGATAGCTGGCTTTGTCGCGGACAGATTAATTTACCTGAACGTCCAGGATGGAAAGCAAGTGATAATTACAAACACGGTTGGGTGGAATTCACATATGATCATGAGGACTATATCTATGATTCACTGAATTCTAGTGTCTGGCCGAAAAGTTATTGGGACGATACGTACGGCCCTCATGACATAACCTTTCAAAAGACTCAACAAGAGATCTTAAATCTAAGCCTAAATAGCGATAACGCGTTCCAGATCAATGATTACCTTTGGCAATTCAAGAAAAGTCGAGACATGCTTCTAGAATTTGACTCTGTGAATGACGGCTTCCTAAAAGACGCTCTAAGTTGTTCCCAAATCTACTGTTACTCTACACGAACTTCGTACTTTTTAGCCGAAGACCGCGGGTAGCAACCCTGATCACAAAAAGACCCCCATTATCGAGGGTCTTTCTTTTCACTTTGTCTTTTACAAGCTCATCTCGTCGATGCTATTGATAAGATAGAGCAGGGAATCAGCACGAACCTTGTCATCGCGAATTTGACGAGCGGCTTCGTAAGCTGGCGCAATCACCGCCTTGTCACGCATAGTTGTAAGCATTTCCTGATAAAGCAAGAAGCGCTTTTCTGGCTCGACTTCAACGCGATCCATAATCGGGAAGAGCTCTTTCAGGGCAGCTTCCTTGACCTTGGAGATATCAGCACCGTAGCTCATTGGACGGCCATAGCTTGTTGGCATACCACCAGGCATCCCGGCTGGCATCTGTGGTGCAGCCATCGCTGGCTGAGCAGCCCCTACTGGCGGCTTTGGTGCACTTGCTGGCGCTGGCTGTGCCGGAGCCGAATTTGCACTAGGAGCTTTCGGCGCTGGACCAGTATTCTTCTGGGTGATTTCGTCGATTGCCCGCTGCAAATCGTTGTCTTTGTTGCGGTTTTGGTTCATAGTTTCTCCCACCTTATATATTATTACCTAACGTATATTTTACATTATATCACACTAATGCTTAAATGCGCAAGAACTTTATGAGTTTATCTAGCAAATCCATATGAACTTCTTCCATTGGCAGACGCACCCCTAGGGCATCGATGATAGCCTCGCCCTGCGACTCCGGAAAATATACTGTAACCCGCGGGGAAAAACGCTTACGCGGAGTCAAAACAATTGCAAAATGACCATTCTCCTGCAAAAAACCGAAGGATTTGAAATCGTCAAAACTGTGGAAAATATTGTCCTCGGTCAGACCCTTCTTGGTCAGGGAATAATGGATTATGCGCGGCGGACGCACGGTATAAATCACCAGCGCGACTGCGCCTAGCAAAATCACGACCAGAAAAGTCCACCATTGCAGCAAAACTGCCACACCGCACAGCACAATCACAAAAGCCGCTAGGCCAACATACCACCAACCAGTCTTATCACGAACCACATATTCCTCAGCTTCCCAAGAAATGCTATCCGGAAGCTGCCGTTTTGGCTGAGATTTCGCTACCATAACCACATTATAGCACATCTAGGCGAATACAGGCAAAAAGCACCGGCAAAACACCAGCACTTTTGCACTTTCTTTTAGTATTTAGCCCTTAAATACATTGGTAAGAACGAAGTTGACAATCGCAAAGGCCAAAAGGGCAACCACCAAGCCGACGATGCTAAATATAATTGTCTTCTGGGCCTTCCCAGCCTTTGTCGGATCGCCCTGAGAAGTAGTATAATTGATGCCGCCCAAGATAATCATCACGACCGAAACTACACCAATCACACCGAGGACGACATTGATCACGATGTTGAGATAGTACATAGTAGTCTTTTCCTGGCCTTTAGAGTCTACATCGTTTTTACGAATGTCACACTCACTTTGAGCGCCAGCATAAACTTTGCGTTCATGACCAGGACCACAAGAGAACGCGCTAATCGCACAGCCTTCTGTGCCAGCTTTACATTTATAGCCATTGTAACAGTCCTTATCATCCTTGGTACATTTGAGAGATTCCAATGTCTCTTTGGGAATTTCCTGTTTACCTTGATCATCGCTCACCGGTGTCCCAATCGGTTTTATTGTGACCTTCTTACTTTCTTCGGCATAAATAGGGGATACAGTCAATAATACCGCGCCAAGACAGGCGAATATTAAAGCACCCCCCCCCGAAAAAATTTTGTCTTTTTCATAGTTTATCTCCGTTCATAAATATTTGACTGTGCAGTCCCCACTTTTGAGTATTAGCCCTCTTCTGGCTTTGGCGGGTCTGTGAATACCCCCTTCAAGACAAGGTTGACAATCGCAAAGGCTAAAAGACAAATCACCAAACCGATAATACCATAAAGGATTACATTGCGTGCCCGGGCTGCTTTAGCAACATCGCCCTGCGAGGTAATATATTGAATCCCGCCAATAATAATTACCGCTACTGCTACAACCCCGACAAAACCAAGCACAACATTGATGGCATTTTCAACCCGGTTGGTTACTTGTTTGGCCGCATCTTTTTCGACTGTGATATCACATTCAGCGAGGGAGCTTACACCTTCGGTACCCGCCCTATATGTGCCCGGTGGACAGGTTAGCGCCGACGCAGGCAAAGATGCCAAAACCGCCACACTGAGGCTACAAGCTGCAAGTAAGATACTCAGAAACTTCTTCATACTAGAACACATTCGTAAGGACAAAGTTGACAATTGCAAAAGCTAGGAGAGCGATTACCAGACCAATGATACTATATAAGATAGTGTTGCGTGCCTTAGTGGCCTTGGCTGCATCACCCTGCGAAGTAGCATATTGGATACCACCCATGATGATCATAGCAACCGCAACCACACCAAGAACGCCAAGCACAACGTTGATAGCGGCATTTACCCGGTTCATTACGGCATCACTGCCCCTATCCCCATCGGTATCCAAGTTGCAGCCAGCAATAGTATCTGCCGTGTCGTGTTTTGATCCCGCCGGACATTTCACAGCCAGCACATCCTGCACTGGTATGGCGAGCACGCCCGCCATACCGCAGATTGCCACCGCGCTAGCTAATAATAGATTTTTTAGCTTCATAGAAGACCCTGGCTTTCTAGGCGTTCCCGCCAAACACGTTGCTGAGGACAAAGTTGACAATCGCAAAGGCTAGAAGAGCAATCACCAGACCAACTACGCCATAAAGAATGGTGTTGCGGGCTTTGGTAGTCTTGGCTGCATCACCCTGGGAGGTAGTATAGCTGATACCGCCCATGATGATCATAGCAACCGCAACAAAACCAACCACGCCGAGCACAACATTGATCACAACGTTGAGTACGCCCATGAGATCGTCTTGCTGACCTTGAACACCACCCTGATCAGCAGAACAACCTTTATAGGTACCGTCGTTTGATTTAGTTCCATCTGGGCAAATAACCTGATTGACCACTCCTTCCGCCGACGCAGGCGATATCATCGCGACTCCGCTAAGACTGACCATGGTCAAGATCGCAGCGATCACACTTAAAGTTAGTTTCTTCATTAGCTTTCTCCCTTTTCTATTACTTCTTTGTATCATTATACCGTAGTTGGTCTTTTTGTCTAGATGCTTTTGTTTATGGTTATAGAGCGAAAAGCCTGCCAGCACTAGGCTAGCAGGCTCCTAAAATCTTTTGTAATCTAAGAACCGTTCCCGCCAAACACGTTGCTGAGGACAAAGTTGACAATCGCAAAGGCTAGAAGAGCAATCACCAGACCAACTACGCCATAAAGAATGGTGTTGCGGGCTTTGGTAGTCTTGGCTGCATCACCCTGGGAGGTAGTATAGCTGATACCGCCCATGATGATCATAGCAACCGCAACAAAACCAACCACGCCGAGCACAACATTGATCACAACGTTGAGTACGCCCATGAGATCGTCTTGCTGACCAGTAACGCCATCCTTATCATTACACTCAGTATAATCGGTTGTCCACTCCTTACCATTTGGACAAAATCCTTTCGCAGTAGCTGGTGACATCATAGCAACCCCACTGAGACCAAATACGGTCAAAACCGCCGCAACCACGTTCAACATTAGCTTTTTCACAAAAGTTCTCCCTTATATTACTTCTGGTTATGATTGTACACCAACAAAGCGGCGCTGTCCAGATTTTTGTCTAGTTTTAGAGCGTATTACCTTTGTCGTTGACGGGCGTCGAAATATTTGCCGTCACTAGCGCCACGATTGCATAAGCCAGGAGGCAAACAATCAGCCCTACCACACCATAAATAATGGTATCACGGGCCCGCTTGGTCTTTCCGGGGTCGCCCATACTCTTGGTGTAAGAAATACCCCCAATGATAATTACCGCCACCGCAATTAAACCCACAAAACTCAGAACCACGCTAATCCAGCGATTACCGACCGAGCCAACGGTCTCCTTTTCCGAGCAGCCAAGTACCTCTTTCATGGTATCGTCGGCGTCACTACAAACATCGGCATAAGCCGGAGCAACCATCATTGGCCCCACCCCACAAAATAGCACCGAAAGCGCGATCAAAATTGCTGCTAGTTTTTTCATTATGCACCTCCTGCGGTTGAAAGAATTAATCCCGTGAGCAAGCGTGCCAGAATCACAATCACCAGCCCGACCACCGCCGTAATCAGAGTGCGTGTGCCCTGCGCAGTCTTGCCCGGGTCGCCCTGGGAGGAAATATAATCCACGCCACCCTTGATAATGAACGCCACCGCAACCAACCCAGCCATCGAATAGGCGTAGTTTAGGATATTCTGGATCACATTGGTGCTAATATCGGTACGATTAATCTTCCCACCGAATAAGTCTGCACCAAGAACAACTGACGCCGTATTGATAACCACTGAGGCGCTAAGCGCAATTGTCGTACCAATCACTGCCGACATCAAAGTTTTCTTACCCTTGGCCATCTTGCCTGGATCGCCCTGTGAGGAGATATATTGATAGCCGCCAAATACAATCATCGCCAAGGTGAGATAGCCGATTACAAGAGAAATATCAAACAGGACATTGAGTGCAATTTGCCAAACAAATTGTTGTAAGTTTGGGTTGGGGTCTTTCCCATCGGGAGTCTTAATCGCCTTAGTGTCTGGATCACAAATACCATGGTACCAAGGACGCAGACCAAGTACCGCCCCACCACAAGAAGGATCTTTGTCTGCCTCCGCCGCCAATGCTGGTGCTGGGTGCATCGCCAAACCAGCAACCGCAATCATCAGTCCACTAAGCATCGTCAATACTCTGCGTTTCATAGCCTGATTTTAGCATTATTTACTCAAAAAACCAAGATTTCCCAATTTACCCCTGATTTTACCGTAGAGAATGCCTTTTCAAGCATAATCGACTTGAATTATGCACTATTTTACAGAAAAACACTTGACTAAAAAGGTTATGTGTGATATAATGGAAGTATAGGCCTATTTCAGGCTAATTTGAGAAGGATGAAATGAAAAAACTAACTGCGAGAATAGTCACTGCAATATTGCTGGCGTTTGGAATATTTTGTGCCGGCAGCCTTGTGCTTCCTGCGGATTCTCCACTAGTTGCTAATGTGCATGCCGACCCAGTCCCGGGCGAGACTTTCGGTCCCCCAGCCCCAGAAGATTACAATCCCGAAAACCCAGGGGACGGGGAAGAGAACACCGAAAATACCGAGGACAACGAAAATGCTGACGATACCGAAAACGGCGAGAATAATAAAGACGAAGATGGCGCAGAAAAGGATGCCTGCCAGGAAAAAGCCGGGTCGCTATCCTGGATTGTCTGTCCGACTAGTGGCATAATCGCCGGCGCCACCGATGCACTGTACACCGCAATCGAGGATCTTTTGGTTGTAAACCCAATCTCGATGGGGAACGACTCGCCAGTTTACCTGGTTTGGAAGTATCTACGTAGCCTAACCAATATCATTTTCATCATTTGTCTACTAATAGTGATATATTCTCAGCTCACCGGGCTAGGGCTGCAGAATTACGGCATTAAACGGGTTTTGCCACGGCTGATTATCTCAGTCATCCTTGTCAACCTCAGCTTTCTTATCTGTGCGCTAGCAGTTGACGTCAGCAATGTGATCGGCAATAGCCTGCGTGGTACTTTCGAAAGTATCAGCGAACAAGCGCTGGCTCATGCTCAACCTGGCGAAGCTTTGCAAAATTTCCATCCAACAGAATTTCTTGCAACTATGCTTGCTGGTGGTAGCATTGCGGGCTTCGTTATTAGCGCTGTCGGTGGCGGTGGCTACTTATTCTATATGTTGTTAGTCGTGCTAGTCGGCGCACTAATCGCAGTTGTTTCCGGGCTGATCACGATTGCCGCGCGCCAAGCCTTGGTGGCATTACTAATTATGATATCGCCGTTGGCTTTCGTGGCTTATCTCTTGCCGAACACCGAAAAATGGTTCGAGAAGTGGAAAGATTTGTTATTCCGCATGCTGGTGTTCTATCCGTTGTTTAGCTTCCTCTTTGGCGCATCGCAGCTGGTGGGATACACCTTGATCCTTGCTGCCAAACAGCCACTTGGGATTGTTCTAGGTATAGCGGTGCAAATTTTCCCGTTGTTCTTTGGTTGGAGCCTAATGAAGATGTCTGGGACCATACTTAATACGATCAATAACGGTGTTCGCAAGATGGCGGCGCCAATTGGGCGTGGGCTCACTGGCTGGGGAACTAGCCACGCCGAGCAACAGCGCCAGCGCCACATTGCTAGCTCGAATATGCCAGGCGCAAAGTTGCGGCGCTACCTTGACTATCGCCAAAGTCTACGCGAACTCGATACCAAGAATGCTAATGAGGTTCGGCAGGGTCGAGCCCTAGAAGCGGCTTACAAAACTGCCTCTTCCAGCCGAGGTTACGACTCTGAGGGGAATCTAAGTTGGGATCCAGTTGCCAACCGTTATACTCAGAATGCAAAGCTGGCTAGCCTCTATCAAACTAGGGTTAGCACGGCCGAGAGTGCCTATAAGAATACTTTGACGGCTTATGGGCGCACGTTTAGTGCCAGCGGCGCAGCAACCAGACTTTCCAACGCTCACGCCGAGGCTTACAAAGATAATATGGCTCAACAGTTCTTGACCGCCAATGAAGCCCAGGCCGACCAAGATTACCTACTTGGTCAGTATCTCAGTGCGCAGAATAATCAATCGACTGATCCATACGAGTTCAACCGTTTGGTCAAAAGTGCCGCTGGTAGCCTTGGTCATACTGGGGAATCATCTATCATGGGCCAGGTGATTATCGGGAACTCCACCATTGAAAATCGCCGCCGTACCGAGGCTCGCATTATGATCACGAAGTTCGGAATTAATAAGCCTGGATTCCGCGGTCTAGCTTTTGACACCAACCACATCAATGATAACGGTATCGAAACCGATGAGTGGGGAAACGAAATTCAGGACGACCAGTACAATATGAAGGAGGGCTACAAACACACGCCATGGCAACATTATATCGGCCGTCATAAAACTACCGGCAAGGAAGTTACTAAGGAAGAATATGATAGTATGAGCGCGGCCGAGCGTAGTCAATACACCAAGGTCAAGTATTTCGATATTACCGACGACAGTAACAAAGTCGTGCAGCGAGTATACGATGACGATGCTGGCTACATGAAAGAGCTCCTGAACGATGATATTGCAATCGGTGATCCGATCAACGATCGTTATCTCACCGAGATTGGTGTCGCACATGCGGGGAATGAAAAAACTGGTATTTTGCGTAAGTACCACAGTACTATTACTGGGGCGCTTAATAGCACAAAATACAAGACTCATAACGCTGCTGACTCGATGATGGTGACCCAGCAGGCTAACCTAGGCTTCATCACCTCGCCGGCACAATTAACCATTGCCCAGCTCCAAAGCCTCAACGTGGCAGTAAAACCTGGTGATTTCTTGCAGAATGACCACGCATTTCTCGACAAGTGGCGTCGCGTCATTTGCGCTACTTATGGCATCCCAGACAAAGATGGCAATCCTCCAAAAGAGAGTTTTAAATACTTCTTCCCGGATGAAGAACTGTATAATTATCGTAATGTCAACGGTCTTGATTTGCCGGGTTTACGACTTGAAGAAATAAAAGATGACAATGGGGAAGTTATTAGCAGAAAATGGGTTGAAATCCCCGCAGAAGATCTAGAAACGATGTCTTACAAAGAAGTCGTCGAGGCACGCAAGAATTGCTTGAAGCACAAGATTATTCCGAAGAGTATTTCGCGTCTCATTGGTACTACAAACCGCGACTTCACTCCAAACATAATGGACTCGCAGAAACCTGCAACTCTGGCTGCGCTAGAAAAGCTTGTGCACGCTCTCGCTGCGGCAGACTATCTAAACAGCGATACCAGCAAAGCCTTTGAGGATAGGCCAAATGGCAATGAAGATCTTATGACTAAGGCTGATCGCCAAGCCCTAACGAAAATTTACAACGAATACCTATCTGGATTCACATCCCAATCTGACGGACCAAACGACGACAACGATCCTCCCATTCCTCCTTCACCGCCTGGTGGCGGGGGTGGCGCCGGATCCGGTGGAAGTAATGGGCCACATGGGGGCGAGGGCGGTTCGTATGGTGGCTCGAACGGTGGTAATTCAGCCGGTAGTAGAGTAGCACCAGGTTCCGGTGCGCGAGCAGGGACGGGAAGGTTCATGGGTCAAGTCAGCCGCAAGAATCAAGATGACGAGCAGTACAACCAGCGCAACGATGTTAAGAATATTATCGAAGCAATCGAAGGCTACTTTATGGTGCCTGGCGCCAGCTTAGATAGTATCAAAAAGAATGTTATATCATACTTTGAATACGTAGAGACCCTGCAAAAGTACGTTAATGCGTGCGCCGATATTTTCGATCAGTGTCGCGATAAACTAGCAAAGCTAAAATCAACTGACGACAGCATTAATAAGATTACTAACATCTACGACTACGAGGAGAAAGCTAAACAAGAGGTCAAGACGCAGATTATCAACCTCATTTGGTCAATTCCACGACAAAAGTAAGTTCCTACGCTACAATATTTTGTCTATTTAGAATAATTTATATGCTATAATAGTAGTATATATGGCGACATACAAAGTCCCGCAAGACGTGGAGGCGGAAGACAAGCTCCTTGGGCCGTTTACTTTTAGGCAGTTTATCTACCTAATGGTTATTTTTGGATGCGTCCTGCTTGCAATCGCCTTATTCCAAATTTTCCCACTACTTGCAATCATTCCAATACCGTTTATCATCTTTTTTGGTGTGCTAGCTTTGCCAATCAAAAAGGATCAGCCGATGGAAACTTATCTTGCGGCAGTCCTGCAATTCCACACCAAGCCAAATCGTCGCTTCTGGGCACCAGGACAAAGCGAGTCGACAATCCTGATCACCGCACCAAAGATTAAAGAGCCATCGCGCAAACGCAACATTTCTCAGGACGAGGCCAGCCATCGACTCTCATTCCTGTCCGAGATTATCGACTCCGAGGGCCACGCAATCAAAAATGCCAACTCCACCATGAAAGACGATTTTTACGCCGAAGCCTACAACACCACCGATATGTTCGAGCGCGATAATAATTTTGGGATCGGTAATCGCATCGCCGAGCAAGAGCAAGAACGGCGCGCCGAAGTTATCAATCGCATGCGCAACGCCATCGAAAGTTCCGAAAACGAGTATAATAATCAAGGCAATACCAGTGCACCAAATGCTCCCGCTGCTCCTGTCATGGTCACCGGCGAGCGAGTACTTCAACCCACTGCGTCAGCACCAGCAAACACTGATTCCACTATTATCCAGCCGACCGCTGCTCCGTCTGCTCCACCAGTAAATGAATATGGTGAAACTGCTCAGCAAGAATCTGATCGTATTCGTAAAGAAAATGAAGGTGAAATTTATGTATCATTACATTAAGGAGTTTTCATGAATCCACAAATGAACCAAGGTGCAGTACCGATGCCACCGGCCCCAGGAGCGCAACCAATACCAGGCGGACCGATGCCAGGACCGGCACCAGCAGCACCAGGTGCGATGCCCGGCAATCCCCAGGCGTTAGGCAACGCCGCAATGGCCGCTAGTGCCCCACAACCAAACATTGTTGATGCCAATCCACCAACCGTAGTCGAAGACCCAATTTCCACCCAGGCAACTTTGCAGATTTCCGAGCTCCGCGACGGCATCGTAATCATGAAAAATGGCTCTTTTCGTGCGGTTGTGGCTTGTCAGTCGATCAATTTCGACCTGATGTCTAATGTCGAGCGCGAAGCCGTAGAGCTGAGCTATCAAAATTTTCTTAATTCGCTAACTTTTACTACGCAAATTCTCGTACGCTCCCAGCGTGTAGATATCGGTCCATATATCGAGCGCCTAGGGAAGCTACGCCGCGACAACGACAATATGCTACTCGGTGTACTGATGGATGACTATATCAATTTCATCGCTATGCTCTCCCAGGAAGCAAATATTATGGATAAATCTTTCTTTGTAGTAATTCCATATTATTCCTCCGCTGATGCCGAGAAATTACTGACTGGCACAAAGAATATTTTTCGCGGCCTCAAAAAACAGGCACCAGAAGTCACCCGTATTAACCGTGATACTTACGACGAAGCCGTTGACGAGCTTAATAATCGTGTCGAATCGGTGATCTCTGGACTTTTCCAAATTGGCATCCAGTCTGTTCGGCTAAACACGCGCCAACTCAGTGAGCTATATTATAACTTTAATAACCCAGATACTGCTGTCCGTGAGCCACTCGTCGATTTTAGCCAGCTCGCAACAACTTACGTGCGTAAAGGAGAAAAACCAAATGGCCAAGAATAAAAGAAAACTAACCGCCGCAGAAATTGCTCTGCAATCACAAGCCGCCGAAGACGCCGAGATTCAGCAAGCGTTCGAGCAAGGCATCACGACTTTGCGCGATCTTATTTCACCAAGTTCAATCGAGATTCATTCTAGCTATTTCCGCCTTGGCACAAAATACGGACGCACAATATATATATACGGTTATCCACGTACGCTTTTCACGGGTTGGATTTCACCACTAATCAACATCGATGAAGTGCTCGATGTTTCGATTTATATTTATCCGGTTGAAACTGCTGTCATCATGAAGAATCTCCGCAAGAAAGTCACTCAGCTCGAAGCAAGCTATCAAGTCAACGCCGAACAAGGCAAAATCCGTGACCCAGAGGTCGAGGCGGCGATCCGTGACGCTGAGGAATTACGAGATCAGCTCCAAGTTGGCGCCGAGAAATTCTTCCGCTTCGGCCTTTATATCACCCTGTGGGCTGATTCGCTCGACGAGCTCAACTTCGTCCAGAACAAGATTGAATCCATGCTCGGCCAGCAAATGATTTTCTCGAAAGTTGCTACCTCCCAGCAAGAGCAGGGAATGAATAGTACGATGCCACAATGCACCGACCAACTTCAAATCCGCCGCAACATGAACACCGGCGCAATCAGCACGAGTTTCCCGTTCACTTCTGCCGATCTAACCCAGGAAAAGGGGATTTTATACGGCATCAATATGCACAACAACGGCCTAGTTATCTTCGACCGGTTTAGTCTGGAAAATGCTAATATGGTGGTGTTCGCAAAATCTGGTGCTGGTAAATCTTTTGCCGTAAAACTTGAAGCCGTACGCTCGATGATGATGGGTACAGAAATCCTGATTATCGACCCAGAGGACGAATACCAAAGACTTTGTGATGCGGTTGGTGGCAGCTATATCCGGCTCAGCCTGAATTCCAGTGTCCGTATCAATCCATTTGACCTACCAAAAGTAATCGACACCGAGGATGCCAATGACGCATTGCGCGCCAATCTGGTGACTTTACACGGGTTGTTCAGGCTAATGCTGAGCGGATCTGTCGCAGACCAAGTCGGGCTGACCGCCAACGAGGAAGCAGATCTAGACCAAGCTCTGATCGACACTTATGCTCGGGCTGGCATCACTAGTGACCCAGCAACCCATCAATCCCCACCACCGACTATCATCAATCTTTTTGATACTTTGCAACACATGGGTGGTTCTGGCCCACAACTTGCGCAGCGACTACGCAAATATACCACCGGGACTTTTGCGGGAATTTTCTCACAACAGTCTAATATCGACATCAATAACTCGATGGTCGTGTTTAATATCCGTGACCTAGAAGACGAATTACGCCCAGTCGCAATGTATATTGTGCTTTCGCATATTTGGAATGTAGTCCGGGCCGAACAAAAGAAACGTCTACTCCTAGTTGATGAGGCATGGCAGCTAATGAAATACGATGATTCGGCCAACTTCTTGTTTAGCCTGGCCAAGCGCGCCCGCAAATACTATCTTGGCCTCACTACTATCACCCAAGACGTGGAAGACTTCATGAGTAGCAAAATGGGACGTGCCATCGTTGCAAACAGCTCGATGCAGCTGCTTTTGAAGCAGAGTGCTAGTGCAGTGGATGTTTTGTCGGATGTCTTCAAGCTGACTGAGGAAGAAAAAAAGCGTCTTGCCAACTTCCCAGTTGGTCAAGGGCTGTTCTTTGCCGGATCCAATCATGTCCATATCCAAGTTATCGCTTCTGAAACTGAAGAATCGCTAGTGACCACCAGACCAGGAGGAAGCAAATAAATGGTCGCACCCACCGCCGTCAGTAAGGCTAAACTAGCCGTCAACTCTTTGCGTAAAGCAGAGGAGTCGGCGTTGGATAGCTCTGATGGCGGGGCAGGAAACGGTGGCTTCTACACTGGGAGTGGCAAGGACGGAGCTAGCGGAAAAGCAAGAAACGTCAAAAAGATTAAACGACGCGCCACAATTGGCCTAATCATAGCTTTAATGATCGGCGGGGGAACTTTTCTTGGTACGTCGAATTCATTACTCGTAGGAGCTTTTGACAATGTCGCCGAAGCGATTGACACCCAATACGCCCCAGCAAATAAGCGTATGCCCTATCTAGTTCGACGTGGAATACAAAAAAATGTTACCAAGGATGCAGAAAAACTTGGCTACGGAAAAGTATCAAAAAATTTTGAAAAGAGATTAGCAAAATCCAATATCACTTATACCGGCAAAGGTAAAAATACGATAGTTACTTTTACTCAGAATGTTACCAAAAGCAACGGAGAAGTAGAAACTGTCACAAAAAATTATAAATCAGATGAATTTGTAGATGCTCTCAAAAAGGACAATGCACTTTATGAAGCTTTCCAAACCGCGAGGCGCGGAAGGGTTGCAACCTTCTTCGATAATAACGCAAACATAGTTCTAAATAAACGATTAAAACAACCTCGTAATGTCTGGAATGACTATGAACGAACGTCGGATTCAGAAAAAGATACAAAAAAATTCCGAGAAACAATGACCACTAGGACCAATGGGGGAGATGCAACAGCTGATTCGGTTCATAAAGTAGCAGAGACTGAAAAAGATGCCGATGGAAACGAAGTTGTAAAAAAGGATGCGGACGGAAAACCTATTTATAAAACCGACTCCAATGATATCGATATTGAAAATGGTAGAACCAATGCCGCCGATGCAAATATAAAAGCAAAAAACATGATTGCATCCGTTGGGAATAAAGTTACTAGTGTTGGAAACTTTGCTTGCACGGTTCCGCGCGTAATTAGCATGATTTCGCTTATGATTGCAGCACAACAGATTTATCAATCAATTAGTTATTTTATGCCAATGATAGAACCGGTTAGTAAAACAAAGGCTGGAGAGGGAAATACTTCACCGATTAACGAATTTTTGAATTTTATGTCAACAAAAGCTACTACCGAAACTACAAAATTTGGCAAAATCCAGATTACAGAAAACGAAAATACAGAAGGTAAAGCCGAAACAGTCAAACAAACCGGCAGCCCATTACAGGCCAATGGATTACAGATGATGCTTGCTGGTGCCGCTATGTCTGCTGGGACAACTTCCCTCTTTTCGCTCGAACGTGCAAATCGTTTTGCCTGGTCCACTACCACCGAGACAGAAGAAACATGTATGGTTGGTGATAGCGTAACGGCTGTTGTATCTATCGGCGTAACAATTGCTACTTTCGGCGCATCATCCATTGCTAGTGAAATCTTTGGTTTCGTTGCTAGTGCTGCTCTTGGGGAAATTTTACAACTTGCCCTCGGATTCCTTGTCCCAACAATTGCTCAGGTTTTCTTTACTAATGTGTTTGAGTCCGCCAAAGGTATCCCGGGGGGAGAACTATTTGCACTGGGCGCCGCGGCCGCTCTAACCCGTCTTGGTCGCAACGGTAGTGGACAATCATTATCATCCAAGAAAGCTGCTCTTGCCGCTAATAAACTAAATCAAGAAGTACTTGCTCAGGATGCCGAAATTGATCGTAGAAACCTTAGCCCGTTTGATATTAATAATAAAAATACATTTATTGGTAGTATTGCATATGGTTTACTACCAATCGCAATAAACTCCAGTGTAACAAATCTTTCATCATTACTTAGTGTGACCGGAAAATCACTCGGTAATATAATAAATACCGACGTTAAAGCCGATGGTGAAAATACCAGTTATGCGACAAGTTTTGGCGATTGCCCATCACTTAAAAAAATCGGTGCAGTAGGCGATGTATACTGTAACCCTATAACCACAACTGATGTCGACACAATCGATATGGACCCGGATGATGGTGAGTATTTGGATGAAATTATGAAAGTAGTTAGCTGTGACGATGAGGGTTGTACTATTGACGAGGATAGTGATCTAGCAAAATATATTGCTTTCTGTGCGGGTCGAGATTCGCCCTTTGGCAACGTCGATCAGAATATTCTTAGTAATCTACAAAGCTCCGATAAACTTGGGGCATTTAGAGGAATTGTCGGAGCTGTACCACTCGTTGGGGATGCGGCGGATTTGATTGATACCGCTCAGAATGCCGTTAATATGCCCTGGGCTACGGGTGAAATCTGTGGAAACACCGAAGAAAACAGTGAATTCTGGGGAAAGCAAGGGAAATATTATCAACGGTATGTCGAGGATATGCGTCTTCTTGATCAAATGGGCGCTTTTGAAGATGCTCCAAACCCGGTCATAGCTTTCGAGGAAAAGTACGAAACCGAGCATCCAACAGACGACACTTACATCGGCTACATGTCGCGTATTTCTGGGTTGTTACCAGAAAATGTTGAGACCACGCTTGCATTCATTGATTATTTCCAGTACATCGAAGAATATGATCCAAGCGTACGGATCGCAATGACTGATCACCCTAGTACAGTAGAAACAAGTGCGTCGGTGATTGCTCGGGCAGAAAAAGATAATGAGCATTTCACAGATGAGCAACCACAAACCATGAAGCATCTTTTTGCCATCTTCCAACAACCCATAATTTACGCAGATATTCGCAACCGGAGTTTTGCCATATAATGACATCGCGGTATACAAAATTGCGACTCAGGGTGGCTGCCTGGATTTTTCTGATTACAGGTCTCGTCACTACTTCAATCCCAGCTTACGTAGTAGCCGACGACGGCCTCGACTTAGATGACGAAACTTCGCTTGATTTCTATCTTAACGGTATTTATTATTATGACCCAAACGGCGACAATAATCTTTGCCCTACTGGTGATACCGGTGACGGTAGCAATATTAGCGGATCGGGCTACGAGAAACTCAAAAACGTCGTAAAGCAATACGGTGAATATGCGATGCAACTCCAAAAACAATACGGCTCACCCTGGGAAGTAATTTTTGCTCAAATGCAAAAAGAGAGCCAAACCGGGCAATGTACAGATTGTGTCGCTAGCCATGTAGCTGAACTCGGCTATGTAAACTGGCTTGGAATTACTAGCAAAAACGGGCGTGTTGGTGACGTTGGGCACCCATATGTTTCGTCTAGTGGCAGGGAATGGGCGATGTATAACTCAATCGAGAGTATGATGGCGGATTGGGCTGGGCCAGCGGTACTACGTAATGGCTATTATAATGCCGCTTTTCAGTACACTGATCCCGACAGCTACAACCTAGATTCATTCTTAAAGACTATGATTCATACCTATGCCCCAAGCTCAGATAATAATGACGAGGCTGGCTATTTTAATGATGTTGAAAGTTTTATTGATGGACCGATTGCCGAAGTCCGTGAGGAAATGGGTTGGCCAACTTCCGCCGAGTACGCCAAGCAAGAAAACATCCCAATCGGCGGATCGGCCGGCATGAAGGGTGATATCCCAAAAAGCGACGCTAATCTCAATGAAATATGTGGCCCAGAAGTTGGCAACCTTACATCGTATGTCTTGGCGTATGCCTGGCCAGAGTATCACGCACCAAATTATTTCGACATGATGCCAGATTACGAAAAAGCCGTAGCACGGCGTCAAAAAGAAGGTAAATATGTCGGTGGCGGTAGTCATCCGGGAATTGACTGTGGAGGGTTTGTCACAACTTTGCTCCAAGATTCCGGATTCGACCCTGATTACGGTGGCGGAGGGGCCGTATCAATTCAATACGCCTACGTAACCAGAAACCATTGGAAAGTTATTGACGACGTCAGTGAACTTCAACCTGGTGATGTTGCAATTAATTCTGGAAAGAGCCATACTTTTGTTTATGTTGGTGAAATTGAGGGGTTTGATTCCGTGATCGCCTCTGCGTCATATAGTACAAAGGGAACAAGCTGGCGCGCACCAATGGCGGGGATTGAGGATATTCATAATGTAATTTGGTATCGCAAACCATAGGAGAAATATGGAAATTATCGAACAGTTCTTACAAAAACATCGCAAATCAGTTCTGATTATTATTACAGCTATAATCATCGGCGTGATTGGTTATAATATCGCCGTCTTAATTTCCCGGATCGGCAAAGTCCCCGTAACGGTAATGTATGCGCCTTTTGATGCCGAAGTCACAATAAATGGCGAGTTCTATAAAAACAATCAGACTTATTATCTCAAACCAGGGAATTATAATGTTGAAGCCAGCCGTGAGCACTTCCAGGCTATGACGGCGACATACACCATAGAGGAGGGTGTATCAACGGGTAATTTTATTGGCGAGCTAATCCCAAATGACGATGAAGGATTCTCTATCGCTTCTGAACGTGTAAATGAGTTTTTGCAAGTCGAGAGCCTTGGTAGCGCTGATGCGACGAATAATGCTAATAAATTAGCCAAAGAAGCCCCGATCATCAAATATCTACCAATAAACTTTGATGCTTATTCTATTAGTTATAATCATAATGACCAGGGCGAGTTTTTTGTCGAACTTGTGCTCAAAAAGGGAATCGACTATGGTCCGCAAGCCGTAGCTACATTATATAATATTAGCGACGATATCAACCCAGCTAGCTATAAAATAATCGTGCGTGATTACGATGATCCTTTTGGGGATTTCACTCAAAATACTGAAAACGACATTGTAAAATACCTCGAAATCGGCTACGGTGAGAATTTTGCAGACTATCAAGTTTTGGTCGACCGCATCATAAATCAGGACGATTATTATGGTGTCTTGATTATCCCAAGGGATGCTAACCAAAATAGTGATACTAGTAGCTATCCAATTTATCGCACTATCCTCAAAAAGAATGGTAGCACATGGCAACTTGTTAGTGCCCCATATTTCGTGGTTTCAAAATATAATGCCACCGAAGTACCGACTGATTTTCTAAATCAACTCAATCGGACATTTGTCCAGACTGATATCTAACTAATTATCATTTCTCCTTCACCTACCGAGGTAATAATTACTTGGTTATCTTGGAAATTCTTAATCAGGCAGGCTTGACGAGATTGGTCGAGCTCCGAGAAAACGTCATCCAATAAAATAATTGGGCGCCGCCCACTGATTTCCGCAATCATATCAGCTTCAATAAACTTCAAAGCCAATATCCCAGATCGCACTTCACCACGGCTCGCTGATCCATCAGCCACAGCATCATTAAATCGAAATTTAAAATCATCTCGATGCACACCAAAATTAGTATGACCAAGCATTGAGTCTAGTTGAAAATTTTGATTTAGCCTCTCCAGAAACTCATTCTCAGTATCGACTTCGCTATTATAATCGAGCTCAATATAATCCCCATTGTCGGCAATCGAGTGATACACCTCGGTGTATTTCTGGTTGATTTGCCCAATATAATCGCGCCGATATTGCGCAATTTTGGCACCATACGTGCTAAGCATAATATCCCAAGAAAAGGTTTCACCAGGCGACACAGAATTTTGCTTCAATAACTCATTACGCTGTCTCAACGCCTTATTATAACGATTAAGGGCAACATTATAAGGCTCAGAGAACTGCCCCAACATCCGGTCAAAGTAGCTGCGGCGACTAGTAGGGCTAGACCCAACTAGATGTAGGTCGTCCGGCTCAAATAACACTACTGGATATCTAAATTTTTGTAGCAGGCGTCGCGATTTTTTATCACCGGTCAAAAATTCTTTTTTTGCACCATCATAAGTAGTGATAGTTTTTCTCCCATCAGTGAATCCCAGTTCGACCCGATAAAAATCTGCCCCGCGATAAACGATTTCTCGATCTACCGCTCGAAAACTCTTGCCACGCAAAGATTCATAGACCGCTTCGATCACCGAAGTTTTTCCACAGCCATTTTTCCCCGTAATTGTGGTAGTTTTTTCTGAAAAGCCCAACTCAAATTTTTGGTGGCAGCGAAAGTTCGTTAGTTTAAGATATTGTAGGACCATCTCACCCTTTTAGAGGCATCACAATATGAACGTAATTATTATTCTTTACCCCACGGATAATAATTGGGTTGAGATTGTTGGAGAACTTAAATTCGATCGCGTTACCATTCGTGGCATTTAAGGCATCAAGTAAGAAGCGCGAGTTTAGGGTGATTTTACCATCAGTATCAACATCGGTGGAGATCTTGGAACTGTTTTCACCTAGCTCATTTGCAACCGAAGCAATCGAGAATTCACCATCATCTTTACTAGCATTACAAACAATTGAGCCGCCGACTTCCCGTGCAAAAAGCGCGGCAAGTTTCGTCACTCGAACTAACTCATCTTTTTTTAATTCGAGGTTCACTTCGGATTCGCTTGGAATAAGCTGCCGATAATCAGGGAACGACCCATCGATCAATTTTGAAGTCACTTCGATATCACCAAATCGAAACCGGATTTGCGATTCGTCGATCAAAAGCTCGATTTCATCACAATTGTCATCAATCAATCCAACCACGGTTCGCAAGGAAACTGCCGGGATAATCACTGCTATTTCTTCTTTGATTTTATCCACAACCTTTCGCTCAGCTAAGCGATAACCATCAGTAGCGGCAAAATAGAGATTTTCTTGGAAAGTATTAAAATATACACCAGTCAGCGCTGGGCGAGTAGTATCATTACTAGCCGCAATCATAACCTGTGATACTGCTTCTTTAAAAATTTCAATCGGGATTTTTATTTTGGCAATTTTCTCCTCATCGATTGCTGGAAGCTCTGGAAAATCGTCGGCAACTGTCCCATTAATAACTGATGTATATTCGCCGGATTTAACTGTCAATTTTGCACCTTCGCCGAGTAACTCCACATCACTATTATTTGGAAGGTTACTAACAAACTCTGCGACCAATCTCGCTGGTGCAGTGATGGTGCCATTTTCATTATCAGTCGATGGTAAGTACGTAATAATCGCCATATCGAGATTAGTGGTAGTAAGTGATACTTTTTTCTCATCTACACGGATTAATACATTATTAAGGATCGGCAAAGTTGACCTCGATCCACCGGCAATTTTACTGACATTATTGAGGGCTTTGGCGATTTTATTTTGAGTTAATTTTATCTTCATGTTCCTCCTTTATTAATAAAGATAGTAGTTATAGTAGTAGACTATGTGGAAACTGTGTAAAAGCCTAGTTTTATAGAGGTGGGGAAGTGTGAATAAGTCTAGGTAAAACTTTTCCACTGTTCGGTGCAAAACATAAACTTTCCACAATTTTATAACATAAAAATTAAATATCCACAGAAACTTACAAAACTTTTCACAACATAATCGCAGATTTTTGCGCAATGTTTTACACATATTATCCACAAAATTATACAACAATTTGCTGATATTGGTAAATATATTACAGCACATTGCACAAGAATGGCAACTATATGAAAAACTTATTATCTCGATATTGTCAAATTTGCCCCAATAATTACGCATAGATTGCTTCCTTGATGCTACTGATTTCGTCGCGAAGATTGAAATTTAATTTGAGAGCGCCTTCAATTTTTTTGATACCGTGCATAACAGTCGTATGGTCTTTTACACCCACTTCCAGGGCGATTTTTGGTGTGCTGAGCCCGAGTTCCTTTGAGAGTAGATACATTGAAACTTGGCGAGCATTCTTAATATTGGTAACGCGGCTCTTACTACACATTTCTTTCACAGATAATTTATAGTATTTTGCTACCTGGTCGACAATGTGCTTCGGCGAAACAGTTTTGCTATGTAGGTTTTGAGGTGTTCCAGCGTAACCTTCATTGATAATTTCCAGCGGAGTCATACCTTTAAGATCGGCGACCGCGAGGATGTGGCCCAGCTCGCTTTCGAGCGCTCGGACGTTGGTTTTTACGTTTTCGGCGATATATTCAATCGCTTCGTCCTCGATAAATGAGCCCTGATATTCGGCTTTGGAACGCAAAATTGCACAGCGGTCTTCGAAAGTTGGTAGCTGTAAATCGAAGGCTCCAGCCCAAGTAAGCCGCGAAGCCAACCTTTCATCAACCGATTTGATCTGGTCTGGTAAACGATCGGAAGTAACAATTATATGCTTATTCGCCTGATAGAGACTATTAAAGATGTCAAAAAACTCTACTTGTGATTGCTCCTTACCGACAATCATCTGAAAATCGTCAATAATTAACACATCGACTTTCATGAATTTTTGTCGGAATTCGTCGCCTCTACCACGATTATTGCGGATCGATTTGATAAATTCGGAGTAAAATCCAGAGACCGGAATATATAATACACGCAACTTTGGATGTTTTTCGACGATTGCATTACCGATCGCTTGAACCAAATGGGTTTTACCAAGACCTGGCCCACCATAAAGAAAGAATGGGTTATATTTTATACCAGGCTGCTCGATAATATTATTAGCTACACTGACCGCAAGATCATTATTTGTCCCTACGACAAAATTGTCGATAGTATAACGCGGGTTTAATCCAGTGGAAAGACTCTTGGTTGCGGCGGCGCTATGCTGGATATTGACCTTGACTGTCTCTGGGGAACGTGACTGCTTTTTCGACGATTTTTTATCGCCAATTGTTTCATAGTGGATATCTTTCACGGTTACATCATTATGCTCGAAAGCGGCCGTAATCACATCGGAATAGCGAGATCTGATTTGCGTACACTTGAAGATATTCGGCACCCCCACGACAATGTGGCCGTCATCCATGGAGATTAGCTCGATACCAGCAAACCAGGTTGAAAACTGTGAACTGGAAATTTTCTGTTCTACTTCGGCAAGCACATTTCTCCATACGTCCGGCATCTGACCTCATGACCTCCTTAACTAATTCCAGTATAACAAAAAATATTAGACTTTTCCACAGTTTTAGAGGTGTTTTTTAATTATGTTCTGATGTGAGAATTAGTTAACTGGGGTGGGTTTTCCACAGAAAGACACTAAACCTCTAAAATTAGATGTGGAAAACTTCTTGTAAAAAGTGGAAAACTGATATATACTAGAACAAGAATTTGAATAAATAGAAAGCAAGAGGATATTTGGGATGCCAAAAAGGACTTATCAACCACACAAACGTCAGCGCAAAGCCGAGCATGGTTTTATGAAGCGTAACAGCTCAAAAAGCGGCCAAAAAGTTTTGAAACGTCGCCGCATTAAGGGTCGCGCACGTCTTTCGGCCTAAATGTTGTCGAGTAAGTACCGGTTTCACTCCCGTGGTGGCGTAAATTATGTTTATCGTCACGGGGAAAGTGTGCATACATCGAATATGACTTTGGTATACATGCCAAACCAGCGGGGAATGCGCCGGTTTGCGATTGTGGTATCCAAAAAGGTCTTAAAAACCGCGGTGGGGAGGAATCGAATTCGCCGCCGGATTTACGAAGCTATCAGATTGGAAAACCCCGAGCAGCTACCACCGATGGATGGGATTTTTACGGTTCATAATAGTAGTTTTCTCAAAATGCCGTTTCAGGAAATCCAGAGTATGGTCCATGAGTTAATAGAGCGTAGCTCGGGTAGTATGGTATAATAGTTATATGTTTGAGTTAATTGATATGATCATTGTGCGCCCGATTACGAACGTTTTGTTTGTAATTTATGGTCTGGTGGGGGATTTTGGTCTAGCGATTATCCTTTTCACGGTCTTAGTGAAAATTTTAATGTGGCCACTAGTGAAGCGTCAGCTTCATCAAACTCGCCTGATGAAAAAAATCCAGCCTGAGCTAGCCGAAATCAAAAAGAATTGCAATGGTAACCGTCAGCTCGAATCATTACAAATGATGGATCTCTATAAGCGTAACAACATCAAACCGTTTCGCTCTGTCATCACTTTGATTATTCAGTTACCAATCTTTATTGCGCTTTATACCGCGGTGCGCGTGATGGTGCTCCCGACTACGAGTGATAATTTGTCGATCCGGGCCTATATGCCAGTGCGCCAGCTCGAAGGAGTGGGGGAGGTTATTGAAAAACAAGATGCTTATTTTGGTGAAATTAGTAGCTATCAGCAGGCCAAAGAGGAAGGCCAAACGGACCTAACGGAGCCAGTCTATACTTTCCAGCCGAAACTCTTTGGTTTGGTTGATTTGTCGGCGCGGCCAGGGTTCAAATCTTGGTCGGCAGTGGCAGCTTTACTCTTTGCAATTTGTTCGGCGCTCATGCAATATTTCGTTTCCAGACAGCAGATGCCATCCAAGAAGTCTAATAAGTCACGCACTTTCCGCCAGCTTATGAAAGAGGCCGCCGATGGCAAGGAGCCGGATCAAGCCGAGCTATCGCAAGCCATGACTGGGCAGATGTCGATGATGATGCCAATCATGATGTTTTTGATTATGATTAATCTCCCGGGGGCGCTGGTATTCTATTATGGGATTAGCAACCTACTGACTATTTTACAGCAGCGGATTATTCTCAAAATCGATGCAAACGAAATGGAAGTTGCTGCCGACAAAAAACTCATCAAAGAACTGAAAAATATTCAAGAAGGTCAAGTGGTGGAACAACAATCAAAAAGCCAACATACAAAAACCACAAAAGAGAAATCTGGCGCCAAGATTACGCGGATTTCGGCCAAGCCTAGCCGAAAGGGGCATAAAAAGAAAAGGAGTTAAGTATGAATAAAGACGAATCAATCCGTTTTGCCACTAAATATTTAGAGGATTTATTGTCCTTTTTTGGAATTAATGTCGCAATCGATTCTACGATTGACGATGAGGTTATTCAACTTAGTATCCCGTCTACCTCGATGAATTCGTTGTTAATTGGTAAAGAAGCGAATAATCTGCGGGCTTTGCAGCATATCGTTTCGATGGCATTAGTGAGCCGCAACGGGGAAGTAACACGTGTGAATGTTGATGTGGCGGATTATAAACGTCAACGTGCAGACCGAATTGCTGAGCAAGCCGAGGATTGGATTAGTGAAGTGCGCCGGACCGGAACACCAAAGATCTTAAATCTGAATGCTGCCGATCGACGAGTAGTGCACAAGGTTGCACAGGACTATTCAGATATCACTACACACTCAGAGGGGCAAGGTAGGGAACGCCAGCTACATATCGAGAAAAAGGCTGAGTAAAAAATAAAATGACCTACTTTTGTATAGACATTGTATATACAATGTCTATATTTTGTTAATATAGTCAGCGCTCTTTTACTCAGACTCTGGTTCTGGTGCTGCGCCGATAATGATAATGTAATCGGTTCCGGCGGCGCGCAAGTTTTGTGGTAATCCTGCGCCATCTTGAATTTCGACGCCATATTTTTCTGATAACGCTTGTCCGGTCTGAGGTTTTTCGGTTGTTAACGTATACACACAGTATCTTGCCGTGCAAAGACCACTCGGCGCGTCACCAATCTTTCCGATAGTATACCCAGCGTCTTCGAGTTTTGTCTGCTCGCTGCTAGCTAGCCCACTAGTGCTGGTGCCGTTATAGATTGCGACTGTTGCCCCTTCACGCTTGACTGGATCACTACTAAACATCCGTGCGACGTAAGCTTTAATCTCTTTCCAGTTACCGGTTCCGGCGGCTGGGACTACGAAAGAAATGCCGTTGATGGTGCTAGTGGTGACATAATATATATTATTCTCATAGTCTACAAGTGGCACCTGGCGGATATTATTGACATCAAATCCGGATATAAACTCAACACCAGCCTTGATATTATCAGCCGAAAAGTTGGTACGTAGATTATCACCCAGGATATTCATAATATTGATTGCTTCACCGGCGCTGAGGCCCTTTTCGAGAATTTTTTGAACCATCGCTTCAACGATTTTTTGCTGAGTATTGCCACGAGTGAAGTCGCCACCAGTTGTACCGTGACGGGCGCGAGCCAGACCGAGAGCCTGTTCGCCGTTGACCGTGATTGGTATCCCGGCTTTAGCGACAGCATTAGTCCAGCCACGGTCGTTGATATCTTCATCAAGCGTAACAGTAATCCCGCCGAGTGTATCAATAATACTAACTAGTGACCCCCAGTTGATGTGTGCGTAATATTGGAAATCAATACCCAGAATACTGCCAACTTGCTCCATCAGAGCCTCAGCCCCGGCTTGTTCGTTGTCGCCTTTTTGGTTATTACACCAATAAACTTCGTTAATCTTGCCGGCCGAGCAGGCTTTTGGGACTTTAAGGTCGCGCGGGAGGCTAAGCAGGGCGACATCTTTGGTATCTTGATCGAAGCTGATCACCATAATCGAGTCAGTGAGTTGGGCACCGTCGTGGGTACCTTTACCACTTGCTCCGTCCATATTGTAGCCCTCGGTACCAAATACCAGGACGTTAGTGCGGCCATTTTCATCTTCGTCGAAAGGTACAGTATCAGAAACAAAGGCCGAAAGTGCATCCCAGAGTCCAGAATTACCACCAGTAAGCTTTGAAATAATCCAGTCACCCCAAATGAAAAAGATGATTGCCAAAATACCAAAAATTACGGCAATAGTGATACCAATTTGCTTTCGGCGACGCTTTTTATATTCTTTGGTACCTTTTTGGGGTTTTTCTTTCTTTTCTTTTCTCTGTTTCTTTTTGGACTTTTTGTTATCCTCCTCGGCACCAAATTCAGCGGCGAGAAGATCGTCGTCTTCGGTAGTCCAATTACCGTCGTCAAAATGCTGAGCTAGTGTTTCTTCATCAGAAAGTTTAGCTTCATTTGAAGCGGTATTTTCCATCTCGCCTAGCAAATTCGACCAATCGGTGGTAGCGCCATCAGTAAAATCAGCCTCGTCTGGCTCCCGATAACCGCGCGTAGGTTCAAGAAAATCATCAATAGCAGGCGCACTAGAAGGCGGGGCAACAATTGGAGCGCTGGCTCTGCGCCGAGGGGTGACATCCATGGTCTTTGCGGTGGATTTTCGGGGTGCAGAATTACGCCGGCCACCAGAGGCTGACGGACGTTTTGACGACCTAGTAGCTAACCCATCAATTGTTGTGTTTTTCATTTGACTTTGTCCACATCCCCATTTATAATCTATTATAACATATGAAGACCAAATTGACCAAAAAACAAATGCTTATCGTTGATTTTATCAAGGACTATTCCGCTCGTGAGGGTGGTCCACCATCTTATCGGGAGATTATGGCAGCACTGGGGCTAAATTCGGTTTCGGCGGTGGCTGAGCATATTGATAATTTGGTCGCAAAGGGGGCACTACGTAAAATTCCGGGTGAGGCGCGCTCGCTCGAAGTGGTCGATTTGAGTTATCCAGAAACCGTGGAATTATTCCATTTTCGACTGATTGGGGCAACTCCCGAAGAAGCGAAAATCCTGCGCCAGGCCGCTGAGATATTGGGTATAGAATTATAGATACAATAGTCTTGCAAACAGGGGGAAACTTTGCTAAAATAAGATTAGGAGAAAAATATGCCCGATCAAAACAAAAAATCGTTGCATCGAGTGCCGTTTTATCGACGGCCGATTGTGGTCGTGCTTTGCTTGGTGGTGATTATCATAATTGCCGTGGCAGTAGTTTTGGTAGTGAAGGCCGTTTCTGGGGAGGATGCACTAGTAGACGAGCCAACCGAGGAGACCGAGAGTGCCTTGGTTTATGACGAGGAGGGCGAGGACGATAATGACTTGCCTCCGGAGGATCAAAAGATTATCGTGCAATATGAGGGCGAGAATCCTAATGAGCTCGATCATTTGACTGGCCTAGTCACTTATACCGAGGTGAAAGACGGTACGCTAGCCGCGATGGTTAGCATCGATCAATATTTGGCTGGTGGAACTTGTACAGCTAATCTCAAAAGTAATGGCCAAATTGTCGCCAGTGCCGAGCAGGCGATTGAAGCCGACGCTTCGACGTCGCATTGCGGGCCAATTACCATCAATCTCGCCGGAGTGAGTGGTGGCAAATATCAGCTTGAAGTAATATTTTCTAGTGGTGGAAAAACTGGCACAGCTGTGAGTAATGTAGAATTTTAAGGAGTAAGCAAAGAAATGAAAATAGGTTTTATGGATAAATTAAAGATCGAGCTATATCGAGCGCGTCTTGCAGTTTTTGTGGTGTTTGCGTTTTGTATGGGTGCGGTCTTTGCTTTCTTGGCGACTAGCAATACGGCAAATACCAATGCGACGACAGCTGGTTTTAGAGCGGGGAACATCATTACGGATTATGTCATGTCAAATAGCAACACGATGAGCGTGGCTGATATTCAGAATTTTCTAAGTCGGAAAAACCCTTGCGACTATCGTGACTATAACAAATACGTTTCACTTATGAACTCCAACGCCGCAAAGAAAGGATATAGTTGGCATTGGGATAACGGGCATTTTGTCTGTCTTTCCGAGGAGAAGTTTGACGGTGAATCGGCGGCGCAAATTATCTATAATGCAGCGCAGGAATACCATATCAATCCACAAGTTTTGATTGTTTTACTCGAAAAAGAGCAGGGGCTGATTACCGATAAATACCCAAACAGTATTCAGTATCGCTCGGCGACAGGATACGGTTGCCCAGACACTGCGGCCTGTGATACAAAGTATTATGGGTTCAAGAACCAAGTGCGTAATGCGGCATCACTTTTCCATCAAGTGCTGACTGGTGGTTGGAGTAATTATCATGTTGGGAATAATCGGGTCGCTTATCACCCGAATGGCGCTTGTGGTGCGTCGAATGTCTACATCGAGAACCTAGCAACTGCCGCACTTTATCGTTATACTCCGTATCAGCCAAATAATGCGGCGCTGAATTGGAGTAGTGATGGCTGTTCGTCATATGGAAACCGTAATTTCTACCATTATTTCACGGAGTGGTTTGGGAGTACACAACAGACTGGCTGGGTGAAGCTGGACACACCGAGATACTTTGAATTGACACAGGATACTCGGCGTATAAATCCCTTTACAAGCCAAATAGCTGACGATTCTCCAATTACTAGGGGAACAATCCTATTTTACACATCTAAATTAATATACAACGGCCATTTATGTATGCGAACGGAGCATAATACAAATAATGACATAAATGCCTGTGTACCAATGAGTAGCTTGAAGGAATTAGAATTGACTTTTCAGGACGTGCCAGAAGGCGAGCAGTATAAAATTATCAATCCTGATGGTGAAAAAACGATATTAGCGACAAAGAAATCAGAAAAATACAGTACACCAATAATCCGTAGGTTCCCAAAGAAAGTAACGTTTATGGGTAAAGTCTATTATTTGACGGAATTCGATTCGTCGTTGGCTAGTGGTTTTGTAGGGGGGTTTACCTCAAATAATCTGACGAATATCAGTTACGAGTCAATCTCGAAGTATTTTGTAGTTGGGTCGAATGGTGCAAAAAAACTAGACGTATTTAGTAATCGCGAGCAAATTTTAGGCTTTGGCACTACACGGTTATACAGGGCTAAGATCATTCTAAACGGTAAAACATATTATCAGACGGAATTTGATTATAACAATAATAACTCCGCCTATTTGGTTGATGGTGATGAGCTCACTGCTGCAGATGCTGTTTATATTCCGTTTGAGAATCCGCGAGCGATGAAAGTAACCCGTAATACGGATCGTATTAATCCGGTTACAAGTAGATATTACGATACCTTATTTGCGGGTCAAGTTGTGGATTTTGCCCAAAAAGCCTATATTAACGGGAGCTGGTATTACCAAACCAAACATAATGCTCAATTTGGTATTCCAGCCGCCATTCCAGCTTCGGCTACGGTAGAGATTTAAATCACAACTAGGAACTATAAGAATTTGACGAAAGATACGTAAATATAGTTTTACTGCGTTTTACGTATCTTCCTAATAATCGCCTTAGCTAAGCGTTTAGTCGCTAATTTAACGCTTGGATTGAGAGCTTGGTCTAGCTGCCTTTGTATCTCAGCGAGTTTTTGACTCTCTGTGTGATAGGCATTTAGAGCGTCAGCAAGCTTTGTTTCGCCAGCCTTATATGCCTCGGTCATTTCGTAGTCGTGCAACTTTGTCTTATAGAATGTATGCGAATCGTATACTAAATGCGTGATAGTCTTAATGAAATCCGTACTAGTGATAAAATCAGACCAAGTTTGGTCACCAAGATAAGTTCCTTTTTTATCATATCCCGTAAAGGCTTTACACTTTTTAGTTAGATCGTCTGCTAACTGTTTATACTTATTTGGATTGGGCTTTGGTTCTTCGAAATTATAAAGGTATTTTTTTGTTAGTAATTCTTGTTCGGTGCAATTATTGACAAGGTCAATCAGCCCTTCGAAACGGTGTTTATTCTTTTTACGAATCGCTAATACTGGAGTTTGTAGTGCTAGACATGGCAACATTGCATGTAGCCTCGTGGTTATGACAGCATGAGCTGATTGATATAACGAGAGCCAATATTTTGCAATTGTAGTTTTTTCCATAGGAGCGAGATCGTTACCAACATAGGTGTCCATTTTGATGACTGGCCGGTCGGTATGTTGCTTAATAAAATTATATACACGGTCAGAAACATCAACCGCTAAGATAAAATCTTGTTTTTGCACACTATTATCTGGTAATAGTGTTAGGGTCATACAGCCAGAATAATAACTCTCAATGCCATTTTCTCGGAGAAAATGATCTGTACCAATATCGCGTGCACCAATTGGACCGTGCTGCTTGAAGAACTCTCGACTTTCGTCTGTGAAAAAGGCTAAGTCGGCACGATTATTCTTGACATCGCGTTCTATATACATGGAGATAAGTAATGGCTGGATATTTTGTTGCTCAGGTGGCCAATTAAACTTACCATCTCGAGCATGCATATACCAACCATTCATAATTAATTTGACTTGGTCAGTGGGATGAATTGTGGTGGCGTTAATGTTGTCGCGATCAAAAACATAATCTACCCTAGGGATAAAACGCCTCATTGCGAGCGTTTGTATATTGTCTCCGATATTTTCGGTTTGATAACTGTATATCCCAAATTTCTGATTCGTTTGCATGACTATATTATACCATATATGCTACAATGGCCCTATATGATATCATGGTTTAATCTTACTCACCCATTAAAGATCCTGAGTTTCAATCAGACTATTGCAGAAATTAATCATGGAAAATCATTTTCTAGGTTCGGCGAGGGTGAGATGCACTGGATTAGGGGGGATTGCCCGGAGGAGAATGCCTTTCAGAAGAATGATGCCCAGCTCGGCCTACGCCTCAAAGAGGTTCTCGATCATCCGATGGAGAATTTATTAGTTGGCATCCCCCATAGTTTTCGTCACACTCGTGGTCATACTTGTGCTTCTAAACAATTTTGGAAGCAGTATAATCTAGAAAATCAGAAAGTAAACTACGATCTTCTGAATCCACATATTACATATGGTGATGCACAAATATCACGGTGGTTTATTCTTTATGAAGACAAGAGTTCAGAGATAATGGAACCGAAAATCAATAAGCTTAAATCTATTTGGCAAAATCGTGATACTGTCATTATTGAAGGAGAAAACTCTAAGATTGGAGTAGGGAACGATTTATTAGAAAATGCTAAAACTATTCGCCGCATTGTCGTTCCTGCCAAGAATGCTTTTGCTGTCTATGAGGAGATATTGCAAGCCGCCCTTTCGGTTGATAATGCTTCTGTGCTATTCCTATTGGCTATCGGCCCGACAGCCACGGTGCTTGCTTATGATCTAGCGAGGTCTGGTCGTCAAGCTGTTGATGTTGGTCATATAGACATAGAATATGAATGGTATCTGGCTGGTGCTACTACGAAACAGCCAGTTTTAGGTAAAACTGTGAATGAAATAAATATGGGCGATTTTGAAGGAGGAGTCTATTCGGAGGCATACGAGGAGAGTATTATCGAGCGCATATCTACGGTATCGCCTAGTCGCTAGATATGTTATAATAATATTATGAAAAAGAAAATTGATATTTACAGCAAACAAGTACCAAAATATACTGGCCTTATCAAGAAGGTTTCCGTTGTTGTTCCGAACTACAATTACAAAGATTTTATCATCGAGCGCATCGATTCAATCTTGCGTCAAAGTTATCCAATTTATGAGTTGATCGTACTAGATGACTGCTCAACTGATGGTAGCGCGCAATTAATTCAGGAGAAATTAGCCTCCATTAAAGATACAAAAACTAGATTTATTCCTAATGAAAAGAATAGTGGTTCAGTGTTCTCGCAGTGGCAAAAAGGCATGAATTTAGCCAAGGGGGATTTTGTCTGGATTGCAGAGGCTGATGACTCGGCAGATTCTAAGTTTCTGGAAACCGCAATGGCGGGTTTTAATGATCCTAATCATCCAAACGTAATTATTTCGTATACGGATTCAATGCGAATGGATGAGGACAACAATATATTAGAATACCACACCCGTCCAACTATTCACCAAGAAGGGTCTTATGTGATTGATGGTAAAACGGAAATCGAGCGCTGCTTTGCGGTATCAAATACGATATTTAATGTTTCAGGCGTCGTTTGGCGTAAGGGTGATTACGATAAAATCTTTGAAGAAGCCAAGAAGTTCGTTGTCGCCGGTGATTGGTATATCTATTACAAGTTAATGGAGCTTGGCGATATTGCCTACAATAACCACCCGTTAAATTATTTCCGTAAGCATAGCAAATCCGTCAGTACAACCGTAAAGGATGATATTGAATATAAAGAAATTCGCAAAATTCAAGATGAGATCGCTGGGAAGTATACACTTTCTAATCGCGTTCTCATGGATCAACGAGCACGACTCGATGTGATGGATCAGAATGTTTCTAAAAAAGTCCATAAGAAGCGTATCGCTTGGTTAATACCAAGGTTTGACCAAGGTAGTGGCGGTCATCGTACGATTTTCCAAAACGCTAATGCCTTAGCGAAAGCGGGATATGAGTGTGATCTATATATTTTAGGTATGGGCAGCGATGACTCAATAGGATTGAGGTCGAAAATCGCTAAATACTATGAATTCCCGATTGCTGAGGTCTATGCGGGTTTTTACCCTCAGCGTCAGGACTACGATCTTTGTTTTTGTACTGGCTGGCAAACAATTGACGCTGTAGAACTGTTTAATTGTAAAAAGGCTTATTTTGTGCAAGATTTTGAACCTTGGTTTTTCCCGATGAGCGGTCGGTACCTTTTGATCGAGAACTCATATCGTCAAGGTTATGCTCCAATTACGATTGGTAGGTGGCTGGCACATAAAATGGATGCGGAATATGGTTCACAATCACAGTTTTTTGATTTCTGTGCCGACCTAAATGTTTATCACGATGAACACCGAAATCGAGAAGATGCTATCTGTGCAATTTATCAACCAGAGAAAAGTCGGCGTTGTCAAGAAATTATGGTTCCTGCTTTGAAAATCGTCCAAAAGTTGCGTCCACAAACGAAAATCTATCTTTACGGTACGCATGCAGCTTGCCCAGATAATCTGGATGCGGAAATGATGGGTATGATATCGCCGCGAGAGTGTAATAATCTTTATAATCGGTGTCGAGTTGGCCTGTGCATGAGTGCGTCAAATCCATCCCGAATACCGTTCGAGATGGCGGCCTCTGGTTTGCCCGTAGTTGACCTGTACTTGGAGAACAATTTATATGATTTGCCGGATACGGCAGCTCTGTTGGCGGAACCATCACCTGATGCCGTTGCCGCGGCCCTGATTCAATTAATCGATGATCAGAAGCGATGCAAAGCAATGGGTCGGGCTGGCGTGAAATATATGAGTGACAAACCACTCGAGAAAGGGTATGAGCAGTTTATCCATGCCGTGGGCTGCATATTAGGTTCTAGTTCATCTCAGGTCGCACCAAAGATTGAGATGGTCTATAATCAGGAAGCTGTTAGTGTCAACCAAGATACGAAACGAGTGCTGCGAGAATTGACAATAGCTGATCTACGATGGATAGAAAAACACCAAAGTATAAAGCCATCCAAGATTGCCGTAGTTAAAAATCTCGGTTATCGCATGCTACGCAGAGGGTATCGAGTTTTGCGCAAGTTTGTCTAGCCGAATTTTTGTGGTAAAATAAAAGTAAAGTAAATTATAGTCTAGTTTTTGTTAGCTGGATTCGGGAGTTTTATGAAAGGTATTATTTTGGCCGGTGGGTCGGGCACACGTCTTTATCCAATCACGGAGGGGATTAGCAAGCAGCTAATGCCGATTTATGATAAGCCAATGATTTTTTATCCGCTAACAACTTTAATGTTGGCAGGAATTCGCGATATTTTGGTTATTACAACCGAGGTGGACCAACCAGGGTTCAAGAAATTGCTCGGTGACGGCTCGAAGTTTGGGGTGAACCTCGAATATATCATCCAGCCTTCGCCGGACGGTCTTGCTCAGGCATTCATTCTTGGCGAGGAGTTTATCGGTGACGAAGCTTGTGCAATGATTCTTGGTGATAATATTTTCTATGGTAATGGATTGACAAATCTCTTGATGAGTGCGCGCGAGAATGCCGAAGCTGGGTTTGCGACGAATTTTGGCTTTCGCGTGCACGATCCAGAGCGGTTTGGCATTATGGAGCTAGATAGCGAAAATAATATCCTCAGTGTTGAGGAAAAACCGGCCGAGCCAAAGTCGGATTTTGCCGTAACGGGGCTATATTTCTATCCAGCTGGTGTGGCAGAAAAGGCAAAATTAGTCCAGCCGTCCAATCGAGGCGAGCTGGAGATTACCTCGCTCAACGATATCTATTTACGGGAAGGAAAACTTAAAGGCGAGCTTCTAGGTAGCGGTTTTAGCTGGTTTGATACTGGCACATTTGACAGTGAGATGGATGCTGCAGTAATGATTCGTGCGATTGAGACAAATCAGAGTCGAGTTGTAGCTTGCCCAGAGCAGATTGCTTTTGATCAGGGTTGGATCTCAAAGGATCAGCTAGCTGAGCGGGCAGAACTCTTGAAGAAAAATAGCTATGGCGCATTCTTGAAGAAGACTTTGGAGGGCGCGAAATGAAAAAGACTGCGACCGAGCTCAAAGATTGTTATATTTTAGAACCAACCAGATTTGGTGATGCGCGTGGATATTTTTCGGCCCCATATATCGATGCTGAATATCGCGAGTTAGGGTTCCAGGGTTTGATGCAGGTGAGCCGGAGCAAGTCCGCCAAGGGGGTTTTGCGCGGAATGCATTTTCAGAAGGATGATTATGTGCAAGCAAAAGTGGTTGAGGCGGTGCAGGGTGTAGTGACTGATGTTGTGGTGGATTTGCGTAAGGATTCGCCGAGTTACGGAAAGTGGACCTCTGTCTTGCTTACGCCCGAGAATGGCCGGCAACTCTATGTTCCGCGCGGTTTTGCACACGGTTTTATCAGCCTAGAAGATGATACAATTTTTCAGTATTTCGTCGACAATGCTTACGCGTCAGAGCACGAGGGTGGCATTGCCTGGGATGACCCGACAGTCGGGATTGATTGGCAGAGCATATTTGACGAATACGGGATCGAGCATCCAGAGTTGTCTGAGAAAGATAGCAATCGAATGAGCTTTGTCGAGTTTGATAAGGAGCAGGCATGAAATATCTGATCACTGGTGCTGGTGGGCAGTTAGGGTTTGATGTAAAAAGAGAATTGCTCGCTCGGGGTGTCGCCAGTGATGATATTGCAGCGCCGAGCTCAAAAGAGCTTGATATTACAGATACAGAAGCTGTGGAAAACTATGTGGAAAACTTCCAGCCGGATGTAATTTTTCACTGTGCGGCCTACACGAATGTTGATGGTGCTGAGAGTAATCAAGAAATTTGTCACAAGGTTAATGTCGAAGGAACAAGAAATTTAGTAAACGCTGCAGCAAAAGTTGAGGCAAAAATTATTTATATCTCGACAGATTATGTTTTCGATGGCGAGAGTGCCGATCCATACGAGGTTGATGCAAAAACAGGTCCGCAGAGTGTTTATGGGTGGACAAAGCTGGATGGGGAAGAAGTTGTCCGGGAATACTCGAAGCATTTTATTGTTCGCACTGCTTGGGCTTTCGGTACTAACGGTAAGAACTTTGTTAAGACTATGCTAAAAGTTGCTAGTGGTCGCGAAGAAGTTTCGGTGGTGGATGATCAAATCGGTTCGCCAACTTATACGGTCGATCTGGCGAAGTTCTTGGTCGATTTGGCTAAGAGCGATAAATACGGCACATACCATGCGACGAATGAAGGTTTTTGCTCGTGGGCGGAATTTACCGAAGAGATTTATAAAGATGCGGGTGTAAGTACGAAAGTAAAAAAAGTTAGCACCGAGGAATACGCTGAGATTGCCGGGAAGCCACAGGCGAAGCGGCCGCACTATTCGAAATTAAGTAAAGAGGGTATCGTGCGGAATGGTTTTGAGCGTTTGCCAATCTGGCAGGATGCCGTGAAGCGTTATATTGCAGAGTTAAAAAAGGAAGGAGAATTATGAAATTTATCGTAACGGGTGGTTGCGGATTTATTGGTAGTAATTATTTGCACTACGTCGTTAATAAATATCCCGAGGATGAGTTTATCTGTATTGACGCGCTGACTTATGCTGGGAATTACCATAATCTCGACCCGATCATCGACAAAGAGAACTTTCGCTTTGTAAAGCTTGACATTACTGATCGCGAGGGAGTAGATCAACTTTTCGCGGCCGAGAAGCCAGACTATGTAATCAATTTTGCCGCTGAGAGCCATGTTGACAACTCCATCAAAAACCCAGGGATTTTCGTCAAAACTAACGTAATGGGTACACAAGTTTTGATGGATGCGGCCTTGAAACACGGCGTGAAGCGCTATCACCAGGTATCGACCGATGAGGTCTATGGTGATCTTCCACTTGATCGGCCAGATCTGCTGTTTACGGAAGAAACTCCGCTTCATACGTCTAGCCCGTATTCAGCCTCAAAAGGTGGGGCAGATTTGTTGGTGCTAGCCTATATGCGGACATTCAAACTCCCAGCAACGATTAGCCGGTGCTCAAATAATTACGGCCCATATCAATTCCCAGAGAAGCTAATTCCGCACACAATTGCTTGTGCAATGAAAGATCAGAAGGTGCCAGTTTATGGCGAGGGCAAGAATGTACGTGATTGGATTCACGTTTATGATCATAATACCGGCGTGGATTTGATTGTGCGCGAAGGGAAAGAAGGTGAAGTTTACAATCTTGGCGGTCGGGCCGAGCGGGATAATCTCACGATTGTGAAGACGATTCTCGCTGCGCTTGGTAAGCCCGAAAGCCTGATTGAATTTGTGACCGATCGTCCGGGTCACGATCTTCGCTATGCGATGGACCCAACCAAGGCTGAGAAAGAGCTTGGCTGGACCAGAAAGTATGATTTCGACGACGGCATGAAGGCGACGATTGATTGGTATCTGGATAATCAAGATTGGGTATCTAATATCGAAAGCGGAGAGTATCGAGATGCCTATAAAGGGTAAAAAAAGCTTGAATTTTCACACTAAGACGAAGGTAAGTTATATTATCCTTGGCCTTCTTATTATAGGTTTACTCTGGTCAGCTATCTGTCCGCCAAATCACAAAGTTTCCGATACTTATTCTGGGCAGCCGGGCAGTACTCCAGAAGTTGTCGAAGGAATGAAACTTAGCCAAAAGTTCACTCCTGGCCGAGATTATGATTTTTTCGGTATTTTCTATCCAAACTACCAAAGATTTATCGAAAAAGGTAAACTTTTCATCGAAGTCTCTGACAGCGATCAATTTAGTCGACATTTCGAATATAATGTTAGTGATTTAAAGAACGAAGCATATCTCTATGTGCAGTGCCCGATTAAAGCTGACGTCCAGTATGATTTAAGACTTTGGTCTGAAGGTGTTGATCGGGATATGGGATTTATTTTTACGACTGTCGCTACTGAAGATGAAACACCTCTCTATATTAATAATAAGCGACAAGACAGCACTCTGCTTATGACCTTTGTTTATGAGCAGAAAGACTATTTTGTGGTATGGTATTTTGCTCTCGGAATTACACTAATGGCTATTTATATAACGCTGACAAAAAGTACCCATGAAAAGACCAAATAAAGCTACTATTAAAACAGTTTTGCAACAAATCTGGATAACTCCGAAGTGGTTTATTTTATGTAGCATTGCTACTAGCTTGTTGCTCGCTGTTATTGCGGAGTTTGGAGTATTTAATAATAGCTTGGTTGTTGACGCTCCGTATTATAGCTGGAGACGTTATTCTATTACCGCACTTTTATGTTTTGGCTTTATTATCTTATGTAAGTATCATAAATACCTGAGCCAAAATTTAGACAAAGCCTTTTTATTGATTTGCTCTACGGCCGGGCTTTCTTTTATCTTCGCCTTTCCACAAGTTGTCCATGTTTCGCCTGATGACCATATCCATATGCGCAATGCTTTTGTCTTTTTACATGATGAAGCACACTGGTCAGATGGCATTAAAATGCTCGACGCTGCCATCGATACTGATACTAGCGGAATGTCGATGTCGGAAATCGATGAAGTCCATAAAAAAATGAATGATGCTCATGCCGCCACGCGTAGCAAAGTTATGACTTTCGCTGACAGTTATAATTGGTATTCGCGGCTTGTTTACCTCCCATATCATCTTGGCTTTGAAGTTTCACAATTCCTTGGCCTTAATCTTACTAGTATGCTTATTGTTGCTAAACTTTTTAATTATATTTGTTATGTCCTGCTATTTTATTTTGCTATCAAACTCAGTACTCATGCACGCAAGATTTTTTTTGCTATTGGTCTTATCTCTTCAAACATTTTTTATGCTACGCAGTTTTCTTACGACCCGATGATTACCGCTAGCATTATGCTTGCCCTAGCGCTTTTTCTGCGCATGCTTAGCCAAGAGAAAATCGACTCGAGATATTTATTTGGTTTCGTCCTTCTTGTTGTCTGGGCTAGCCTCCCGAAGGCTGTCTATTGTCCGCTACTCTTGTTGCTACTTATCTTGCCAAGTAAAAAGTTCGATAGCCATAAGTGTGCCACTATATTTAAGGTATTTATAATAATCCTAACCCTTGTTCTACTTTCTTCATTTGTCTTGCCAGCCCTCACTGGTGGTATGGCTGGTGATGTCCGCGGTGGAAATACAAGTGTTAGCGGTCAAATTCACTTTATTTTATCCCACCCGCTGTCCTCTATTAAAACGATACTAGGCTTTACCGCTATGTATCTCCCTAGTCTTGCCTTTGGTCAAAATGCCCTTGTTAATTTCCCGGTCATATCTGGATCGATTTTTAGTAATCAAGTTATCTATGTCACTCAGGTCACTTACTATATGGAGTTGATTCTAATATTCTGGGCTGTATTCACCACTGCATGGCCGAAATCTATCATCTCACATTTTCGAAAGGTGTATTTCGCTAGTATATACGTAATTATAACGATGGCGATTATTAGCGCTATGTACCTCTCTTTCACTGCCGTAGGCAATGATACTGTGCTCGGTGTACAGGCCCGCTATTTTATTCCAATTCTTCCGCTCCTTCTCTTACTCATTGCTCCAACTCGAGAGCGCGCCGTTGACCTTTCGCCTCGTAATCCTATTCCTCTATTCTGCTGGTACGTTTGTCTTGTCGCGCTCGTCTTGTTTTTCTTCGCGCGCGTTAGCTTCATTGCGTGATATGCTATAATAGTCTCATGAAACCACAGGGAGCCCATTCGTTCATTATTTGTGCATATAAAGAGATACCATATCTCGAGGAATGCGTACAATCTCTCTTGAATCAAACTATGAAATCTGAGGTATTAATTTCTACCTCTACACCGAACGATTTTATCAAAAAAATAGCCAAAAAATATGGCGTTAAGCTAGTAATTAATACGGGTAAGAAAGGACATATTGAAGATTTTTGTTTTGCTTACAAGCAAGTTAATACCAAATATGTCACATTATGCCATCAAGATGATATATATTATCCAGATTTTGCCGAGAAAATTGTCCATAAGATGAATAAATACAAGCGACCGCTTATCGGTTTTGCAAATTATGATGAAATCCGCAACGGGAAGACCGTGAAACATAGTTCGCTTCTATATATAAAACGCATTATGAATTTTCCCCTAACTTTTTTGGGGCAATATAAGCCAGCTAGACTTTTAAACCTTGCCTTTGGGAATGCCATTTGCGCTCCCACGGTTACCTACAACAAAGAACTGTTAGATTACCCCATTAAAAAAAGCGACTTTTCTTCAAATATTGACTGGGACACTTACGACGAATTTGCGCGAATGAACGGTGCCTTTGTTTATGTACCGAAGGCTTTGCTCGGACACCGTATCCATAGTGAAAGTACAACCTCGCATGTTATTCAAGATAAGACAAAGGCCAAGGAGGATCTTGCTATGTTTGAACGATATTGGCCAAAACGGATCGCTCGCCAAATCGTCAGATTATATGGTATCTCCGAAAAAAATAATGATTTGTAAAAAGTTACATTGCTTGATAAGATTTGCCGATAGTTATATAATTGAATAAAGTTTAAAGGGAACAGTGTAATGTCTTGTAAAAAAAGGATTTTGTTAACCGCAGGAGGTACTGCTACTACTTGGCACTTCTGCCAAGTCATCAAAAAATATTTCGATGCAGATTTTGAAATTTATATTACCGATACGAATGAAGACTATCTTACTCCATCCTCTATCTATGCGCATAAGTTTTTTCAGGTTCCTCCTGTGAAGGCCCCTGATTACATCGAAGCTATGCACCAGATCCTCAAAGACGAAAAAATTGACATTATCGTCCCGCTTATAGATTTTGACCTCTTTAATTTTGAGAAAGATGATGAATTCCTCGGAAAGCATGATATTGTTTCTACCGCTCCCCCTCTTTCCACTTCGCGGACGCTAACCGAGAAAAAAACCATGTTCGATTTCTTATCTTCCCATCACATTCCGACACCCGAGCTCTATTCTTTGACAGAAATTAAGGACGATCGAAAATATGTCGTTAAACCTGAATTAGGCTTCGGTTCTCAGGGTGTAGCAATTTTGCGGGGCAGCGAAATTCGTTCTCAATATGCCGACCGTGATAATATTATTATCCAAGAATTTTGTGATTCCGAAGAAATCACTGCCGAGGTTTATAATAGCGAAATTCTCGAGATTTTTCAGCGTCAAAGGGTTGCCACCAAGGAAGGAGTCTGTGTTAAGATGGTGCCCGTGTACTATCCCGAGATAGATAATTCAATTCGTAAATTGGTCTCCGAGATTGAGTGCCCGACAGCATTTTGTATCCAATTCCGTCAGAATAATAAGCGGGAATGGTGTATGTTTGACTGTAATCTACGCATTGGTGCTGGAACCGCCCTATCTAGCAAAATCGGTTTCCAGCTTACGCGCGCCCTAATGACACATCTCCTAAGCAGGGAAGTTGACGCCAGCCTATTCCAAATTGACCATAGTATTAAAAGTGTTCTTCGGGTCTATGAGGAAATTGCTATTAAATGATATTCGTTTTAGATCTCGACGGCACTCTAATTGATAGTTTTGCTCGCCATGGCTTATTATTAGAAGAATTGTTACAGGAATATGCCCCTGAATTTCATGTGCGGACCGCCGAATACATGGATTATAAACGCTCCGGCCATAATAACTATCAATACCTTACGGAGTGTCTCGGTTTGCCCGAAACTACCGCACGTAAAATTTGCCATAAATGGGTCGAGCATATTGAAGATCCTGATTGGCTACAATATGATAAGCTATATGGTGACGCTTTACCCTTTTTAGAATCTATTAAATCTCATGGTGATCAGATTATTTTTCTGTCTGCACGTCAAAATGCAGCCAGCGCACATGCCGAGGTGAGACGTCTTGGTCTCGATCAATATGCCGACGAGATTATCTTTGTGAACCAAACAGCGCAATATCCGACAAAAGCAGCTTATTTAGGGAAGCTTTTATCGAGTTCTGCAAAGTCTTCCTTGTTCTTGCCAGTCGAGTGTGATATAATCATAATTGGTGATACAGAGGACGAGTTTGGTGCTGCTCTAGCTAACCAAATCCCACCGTTCATTCTCAGCCGTGGATTCCGTTCGTCGGGATATCTTTCTAAGGTTTTGGGGATCACAAAAACTTTTGCTAATCTAACTGAAATATCAAGGAGAATATATGAATAGTAGAATGATAGATTTAGGAATCAAGACCGATGGGCGTGGCAAGTTGATTCCTCTTGAATATCCTGCTCAACTTGATTTTCCACTAATGCGCGTCTATTATATCTACGATGTAGATAACGATATTACCCGAGGTTGTCATTCGCATCGCGACCTCGAGCAGATTTTAATTGCCGTTAGCGGTACTGTTAAAGTTCGCGTTAAAACGCCATTTTCTGAAGAGATTATTACCCTCGATGATCCGTCAAAAGGACTTTATGTCGGTCCCATGATTTGGTGTGAAATGTTTGATTTTAGTGATGGTGCCGTGTTGCTTGTTCTTGCCAGTCATGAATATGATGAGTCAGATTATATTAGGGATTATAGGCAGTATGAACAGGAAGCGCGCGAATATTTTAAAGCCCATAAGGAGAAAAATGAGAATTGACTTTTCAAATTTTAAGACCATGCATGATGAAATTAAGCCACAATTATTGGAAGCGGTCGATCGTGTTACTCTTAGTAATAATTATATTCTAGGTCCAGAAGTCGCTAAGTTCGAGCAGGATTTTGCGAATTATTGTGGAGCAAAATATTGTGTTGGTACTGGCAATGGCCTTGATGCTTTGTCCCTTGCTCTCCGTGCAATGGGCGTTAGGGCTGGTGATGAGGTGATTGTGCCGTCGCATACTTATATTGCGACGGCCCTAGCCGTTTCCAATATCGGTGCTACACCAGTTTTCGTAGAAGTGAAAGAGAGCGACTACACAATTAATCCAGATTTGATTGAAGAAAAAATTACAGATAAAACTAAAGCGATTATTGCTGTACAACTTTATGGCCAAAGTTCCGATATGGACGCCATTAATAGAATTGCAAAGAAACATGGTCTTTATGTTCTTGAAGACGCCGCTCAGAGCCATGGGGCAACCTATCATGGTCGTAAAGTTGGTTCACTCGCTGATGCCGCTGCTTTTAGCTTTTATCCAGGTAAGAACCTTGGCGCCATGGGGGATGCTGGGTGTGTAGTAACGAATGATAAAGATTTGAGCGAAAAAATACGCATTTTTGCAAATTATGGTTCAAAAGTTAAGTACGAACATCTCGAGAAGGGCGTTAATTCTCGTCTCGATGAAATGCAGGCCGCTATCCTTGATGTCAAGTTACCACATCTCGACAAGTGGAACGCTTTTCGTCAAGGCGTAGCCGAGCGTTATCTTTCTGGAATAAAAAACGATAAAGTCATCCTACCAAGCGTTGCGGAAGGGAATGAACACGTCTGGCATGTTTTTGTTGTGCGTGTTGATGATCGCGCTCGATTCCAAAAGTACCTCAGTGATGCCGGTATTGTTACGCTAATTCATTATCCCCATGCTATGCACGAGCAACCGGCGTATAGAGAATACGCTGAGCTCGAGCTCCCAATTGCTTCTAAGATTGCGCGTGAAGTCGTCAGTTTACCAATGTACTATGGCATCACCAACCCAGAGATTGATTATGTTATTGACGCCATAAACAAGTATTGATGAGTTTTGTGGCAAGGCAATATTAGATATAGTATAATATATTATATGGGCAAGGTACTAATTATCATTCCAGCCCACAACGAAGCTGGAAATATCGGTAAGGTATTAGATGAAATAAAGCATGACATAGGTTTTGCCGATATTGTCGTTGTTGATGACGCTTCGACTGATAGTACTGCCGATATCGTTCGCGCACATGGTGTTAATTGCATTAATAATATTTTCAACCTTGGTTACGCATGGACAATCCAGACCGGGATTAAATATGCAGTAGATAATAACTATGACTATTTGATCCAAATGGATGCTGACGGTCAACATATCGCAAAAGAAGCTGACCGACTTTACGAATATGCTACGAGTCATAATGTAGACATCGTGATTGGCTCGCGTTATTTAGAAGATACTGGCTACAAATGTCCATTTTTCCGTCGTATTGGCACAAAGCTATTTTCTTGGTTAATCAAGGTTTTCTGTCATCAAAAAATTACCGATCCGCTTTCTGGATTTCAATGTTTGGATCGTCGAGTAATGGAACGCTATGCGAGAATGGGCGCATACCCAGAATTTCCAGACGCAAACCTAATCCTCGAAATGCTTCTTTGCGATTATAAAGTGCACGAGATTCCGGTACAGATGCGTCTGCGAGAGACCGGCGAGAGCATGCATCGCGGAATCATTGGTCCAATCTCCTATATGATAAATATGTGCTATGCAGTTGTATTTGTCTTCTTACAATATTTTGGATTCAGGAAGAGGATTAAAAGGAGATTAAAACGGTGAATAACTGGTTTTTTATTATCATTGGTATTCTTGCGGTATTTTATGTTGTGCACATTGTACGAAGAAACAAACTATCGATCAAGGAGAGTTTTTGGTGGTTCGTTGGTGCGGTAGCAATGCTTTTGCTTGCAATTTTCCCACAGTTTCTAAACTGGATGGCGTCGATCCTAGGGATTTTTTACCCGCCGACATTACTTCTAACAATGTGTGCAATTTTCCTACTATTTATCCTTTTTAAAGATGGACGGAGAATTGCGAAGCTGCAAATCCAAAATATCGAGTTAGAACAGCAAGTAGCGCTAATCAAGAATCAGCTAAGACAGAAGGATAATCAGAAAGAAGTCGATAATGCCAAGTCTAAAAAATAGCCCCTCCGGTATTGATTCGACTAACCTGCGTAAGAACTTCATCTGGAATACGATTGGCTCTACTGTCGCGACATTTGCCTCACTTTTCTATATGATGATCGTAACGCGCCTAAATGGTATTGACGACGCGGGGATTTTTTCTTTTGCATTTTCGCTTGCGGCAACTTTTTTGGTGATCGGAACTTATAGTGGCCGGACTTTCCAAGTTACTGATAAGAACAAGAAGACTACTGATTCCGATTATTTTTACATGAAGGCTGTGGCTTGCGCGGCGATGCTTATCGTTGGGTTATTATTTTGTCTAATTCGCGGCTACTCTGGCGACAAATTCATCGTTATCATGTTTTTGATTATTTTTCGTGCCTTGGAGGCAGTCGCAGAATCAATTTTTGCTGTCATCCAAAAGAAGGATCGGCTCTATCAAGTCGGTCGCTCGATGTTGATTAAGTCACTTTGTAGTTTGATTGGTTTCTTTGTGATTGATTATTTTACGCGGAGTATTGCCTTATCCTGCGTAATGGTTATTATTGGACATTTATTACCGATAATTTTTTATGATCTGCCACGGCTTGCAGCGACTGGTTTTAAACTTAGCAAATTCGATGCTAGCAAAGTTTGGTATTTGCTAAAAATTGGCTTTTTCACTTTTGGATTCACTTTTTTAAATCTCTATGTAATCAATGCTGCGCGTTATGCACTAGACTCGACCACAAGTGATAGCACACAGACTATCTATGGTATTATCGCGATGCCAGCAACGATTCTAAGCCTCATCGGTCAATATATACTTCAGCCATTTTTGACCAGTTTCAAGAAATTATTTTCGACCGATGCTGTAAAATTCCAGAACTTAGTCGTAAAGTTATGCTTGGTACTGTTTGGTGTTGGTATTTTATGTATCCTAGCAGCGTGGTTATTAGGAATTCCAGCGCTCGAACTGCTCTACGCTATTGATTTAGACGGTAATTTGCTAGGATTAGTACTAATTATTATCGGTGGGGTTTTCAATGCATTCGTGCTAGTAATTTCTACGGCTCTCGTGACGATGCGCCGCACGCAGGATCAATTTTGGATTTTCTGCATCGTTTCGGCTATTATGCTCGGGTTGTCGCACGTGTTAGTTGGGCAGAGTGGGTTGTATGGCGCCTATTGGAGCTATACTTTGGCGATGTTTTTGCTCTTTGTGATGCATCTGGGTGTGTTTTGGTATCGCATGCGTGGCTTAAAGCAGAATTTCGCCGAGGAGGTGAAGCGTGCCGCGCAAGAATAGTCCATTTTTCTCGGTTATTGTTCCGGCTTATAATGTTGAGAACTATATCTTGGAGTGTATCGAGAGTGTGCTGGCGCAGGATTTTCAGGATTTCGAGCTAATTTTAGTGGATGACGGATCGACCGACGAAACTAGCAAGATTTGCGACAAATATGCCAAGGAAAATTCGCAAATCACGGTCATTCATCAGGCGAATTCCGGCCTTTCCGGCGCCAGAAACACTGGGATAGAGCGAGCAAGCGGGGAATATTTAATCCTTCTTGACGGTGACGATTATCTAATGCTAGGAGCGCTCAGAGCGATCAAAAATGGGATCGAGCCGGGGTTAGACCTCTTGCGCTATCAGGCCGAGGAAGTGTTCGGTAGCGGCAAAGTGATAAAGTATCAGGAGGCGGGTTTTGGTGCGATTCCTGGCGTGGGAGCGTTCACGGAGCTTGCGCAGTATCATTATACCGAGAATGCTTGGCTTTATGCTTATCGCAGGGAGTTTTTTGTCCAAAATAATTTCCGCTACGCCAAGGGTTGCATTGCCGAAGATTTTGGCCTGACGCCGCTCATTATTGCCAAAGCAAAGACCGTAAAGGCAATCTCGGATATTTGTTATGCTTACCGTCAGCGTGAGGGAAGCATCATGCATGATCCGGCGAAGCTTGCCCGGCGCACAGCGGATATCGAGAAGCAGTTGCAGGAAATTTTGCCGCAGATTGCTAAGGTTCCAGGTGCGGAGTCGATTTTGCATTATCTCGTGGTGTCATTTTTGACCGAAACAACGAAGCAAGACTACTCAGATTTTCTGGAAGTTTACCAAAGAGCAAAAAAGGCGGGAATGTTAAAGTATATTCATCCGGGCAGTTTACGGGCGGTGCCACGGTCGGTGTTATTGAGGTTCTTTCCTAGGTTATTCTACTTGGTGTATCGGTAAATTGCTGTAAGCCATCGTATGGTAGAATAGTTGTATATGAACGAAGAGAAGTTTTTGATATACAGGACCGAGGATAAATCTGTTGAGATTGATGTTCGTGTGGAGGATGATGCGGTTTGGCTGACGCTCGATCAAATGGCGGCACTTTTTGGCAAATCACGGTCTACCATCAACGAGCATGTTATTAATATCTTTAAAGAAGGAGAACTCGCCGAAGAGTTTTCCACAAGAAAAATCGGAAATTCCGATTTTTCTACTAAACCTACCAACTATTATAACCTTGACGTAATTATTTCTGTCGGTTATCGTGTTAAATCTCAGCGTGGAACCGAGTTCCGTCAGTGGGCTACCAAGCGTCTGAATGAGTATATTCGTAAAGGTTTCACAATGGATGACGAGAGATTAAAGGAACTTGGCGGCGGAGATTATTTTAAAGAGCTGCTTGAACGAATCCGCGATATCCGTGCGTCAGAGAAAGTATTTTATCGTCAAGTGCTAGATATTTATGCAACAAGTATCGATTATGACCCGCATGCAGAAGTCTCAATAGAATTCTTTGGTAAGGTGCAAAATAAGATCCATTATGCCGTGCATGGTCAAACAGCAGCGGAAGTTATCTATAATCGGGTCGATGCCGAAAAAGAGTTTATGGGTCTGACGAATTTTAAGGGTGATAAACCGACCCTCAAAGAAGTGGAAGTTGCCAAAAATTATCTTAACGAAAAAGAAATGCGTGATATGAATATGCTGGTCTCCGGGTATTTGGATTTTGCCGAGCGCAAAGCCAGGCGCGGGGAGTATATGACGATGGCTGATTGGTCGAAGTATCTCGATGACATTTTGACTATGAACGGCGATAAATTGCTTGAAGGCAGTGGCTCAGTTTCCCATAGACGAGCAATCAAAAAAGCTCACGCTGAGTATAAAAAATACCAGGCTAAGACTTTGAGCAACGTTGAAAAAGATTTTCTAGAAACAATTCGGAAGATCGAGCAAAAGACGAAATAAAAGTAGTATGATATAATATATATTATGAAAATACCTCGTGTTTGGGAGCGGCGCAATTTAGTGCTTCTAAAAGAGCTGACCAAGACTGATTTCAAGCTTCGCTATCAGGGTTCGGTGCTAGGTTATCTTTGGGCTCTGCTTCGTCCGCTAATGATGTTTGCTATCCTTTATATCGTTTTTGCAAAATTGCTGCGTTTTGGTGGCGATATTCCGCACTATCCAGTTTATCTTTTGACTGGTACGGTGCTTTGGAGCTTCTTTACCGAATGTAGCCAACAAGGTATCCAGGCGATGGTCGGGCGCGGGGATCTAATCCGCAAGATTAGTTTTCCAAAATACATCGTCACGGTTTCGACTACGCTCACCGCGGTGATTAATTTGCTAATCAATCTTGCCGTTGTGGTCATTTTTGCACTTATCAATGGCGTGACGCCGAGTTTTTCTTGGCTTCTCGTCTTGCCGCTAGCTTTTGAGCTGTACTTGCTCGCACTGGGTATTTCTTTTTTGCTTGGTTCGGTCAATGTCAAATATCGCGATATTGGCTCGATCTGGGATGTGATTATCCAGGCGCTTTTTTACGCAATCCCGATCATTTATCCGATATCGATGGTCGCAGAAACGAGCACTTGGGCGGCAAAAGTTATCTTGCTCAATCCGATTGCACAGGTCGTTCAGGATATCCGGTGGAGTTTGATTACGCCAGCCACAGTTACGACTTCGGGCTTCGTTGGCGTTTGGGCTGAGCTAGTTGCGATGGGGATTGTTCTGGTTGTATTTGTAATTGGTGCGCTGGTATTTCGGAAACGTTCACATTTCTTTGCGGAGGAAATCTAGATGTCGAATAAACGGGCAATTGGTAAGAGGACGGTAATTTGCGATCCAAAGAGTAATATCGCAATTAGCGTGCGTGGCCTTTCAAAAAGTTTTCGCTTGCCGACCGAGCGGGCGTGGGGGCTCAAACAAGCTTTTTTCAATCGCCTTCGCGGTATCAAGGGATACAAAGATCAGCAGGTTCTAGATGACATCAGTCTCGAAATCAAAAAGGGCGAGTTTGTCGGTATTGTCGGTCGCAATGGCTCTGGTAAGTCGACGCTTTTGAAGCTTCTAGCTGGGATTTATTATCCCAGTGCCGGCGAGATTACCATCAACGGCAGCATTATCCCGTTTATCGAGCTCGGGGTTGGGTTCAATATGGAGCTGTCCGGCCGGGAAAATGTCTATCTAAATGGGGCGCTTCTCGGGTTTAGTAATTCCGAAATTGATGCAATGTATGACGACATCGTGAAATTTGCCGAGCTGGGTGATTTTATGGATCAGAAATTAAAGAATTACTCTTCTGGTATGCAGGTGCGCTTGGCGTTCTCGATTGCAATCCGGGCCAAGGGTGATATCTTGATTCTGGACGAAGTTCTGGCGGTTGGTGATGCCGAGTTCCAGAAGAAATGTAATGATTATTTTGAGTCACTACATGGCAATCAGACTGTCATCCTCGTGACGCACTCGATGGCTAACGTGAAGAAGTTTTGTGATCGCGCCATCATGATTGAAAAGGGCAAGATTGCTTGCGAGGGCAGCCCGGAAAAGGTCGCCAAAGCCTACGAAGGACTCTGGAAGTAGACTGGTAATACATTGTATATACAGTGTATTATGGTTACTTTTTGGCGCGGCGCTTGGAGCGGTAGCAACCTATACGCCAGCGCAGATAGACTAGCGCAAGTAGCACCCGCGCTCTTGAACTAATTCGACCCTTGCCGTCGCTACGGACCCAATCTTTGAGCTCTTGGTAACTTTTACGCCAGTTCTCCCAGCTAGTAGAAGACTTGCGCACGATACTGGTTTCGGTCCCGAAATTATAAATATAAAGCGGGCGGGGAATGAAAATAATTTCGCCATCCTGTGCAGAAAGATAGTCAAAAGCAAATTTTGTGTCCTCAGCAAAATCACGTCCCTCCTCGACACGGATGCGATGTTTGCGAATAGTATCTGCCAGGAAAAGTCTGCCCGTCATTCCATACATTCGCCCATCAAGAATCATAAGATAAGCCACGTAGTTTGATAACGGTTCTCGCGACCGCCTTGCACGGCGGGGCGACATATAGAGCTCTTCGGTCTTGCCTTCGCGAAGCTTCTTATATTCGCGCCCGACAATTGCGAGGACAGCTTGCGGATTTTCCTGTATTGCTTCAACCATTGCCTCGATGAATTCTGGTAAAACCTCATCATCCGAATCAATAAAAACTAAATATTCACCAGTTGAAAGTTCAATGCCACGGTTTCTGGTGGCGCTCACGCCAGCATTTTTTTGGTGCTCAACACGGAGACGCGGGTCTTTCTTGGCTAGCTGTTTCAAAATCCGTAGGGAACCATCGCTCGATCCATCATCAATCGCAATGATTTCGATATTTTGGTAAGTCTGATCAAAGAGTTCCTGAATTAGCTTTCCGATATTACCCTCAGCATTCCAAACCGGGATAATCACCGAAACCAGCGGTCGTGGCCAAGTATTTTTTGCTGGCTTAGCGCCGGTTTTAGGCATTTTGATGTTCCAGATAATTCAGCGTATCGCGCATCATATCATCGATACTGAGCTTGGTTTGCCAGCCCAGCTCATTTTTGGCCTTGGCGGGGTCAGCATAAACTATGGCGAGGTCGCCGGCGCGCCGGCTAGCAATTTCGTGTGGTAATTTTTTGCTGCTGGCCTTCTCAAAAGCTGCCACCATTTCGAGCACGCTAGTACCTTTGCCACTGCCAAGATTATAAACTACCCAACCAGGCTGCATGTGTTCCATGGCAGCAAGATGTCCCTGTGCGAGGTCAACCACGTGGATGTAGTCCCGCACGCAGGTGCCATCAATCGTGTCATAGTCATCACCGTAGATTGATAGCTCAGGAAATTCGCCAGTCGCCACTTTCATAATAATTGGCATGAGATTGTTGGGTTTGTCATTTGGGTTTTCGCCGATAAGACCCGACGGATGCGCACCCACAGGGTTAAAATACCTCAGCAGTGTGGCCGAGAATTCTGGATCAGCCGTGCAGAGATCCTTAATAATTTCTTCAATCATGTATTTTGTGCGACCATATGGATTGGAAATCCCATCGCCGGTAGGCAAGGCTTCACCGAGTGGCGCCGGCTGGTCACCATAAACAGTCGCCGAGGAAGAAAAGATCAACTTCTTTACCCCGTATTCTTCCATGCACTCTAACAGATTAATCGTTCCGCCAACGTTATTTTCGTAATATGCGAGCGGCTTCTCGACCGACTCTGCCACAGCTTTCAAGCCAGCAAAGTGGATGACGGCGTCATACTTAGTCTCGGCAAAAATCTTTGCCAGTGCCTCTGCATCACGCAGGTCAACATCATAAAACTTTGGCTTTTGTCCAGCAATCTTAGCAATCTGGTCCAGGACTTCGATTTTGCTATTATAAAGGTTATCAACGATTTCAACTTCATATCCGGCCTCGATCAGTTCCACCACGGTATGCGAGCCGATATATCCAGTCCCCCCAGTAACTAAAATTCTTTTTCCCATACTCTGATTATACCAGCTTCGCCAAAAATGGTCTAATCTTTCATTATATCACACATCTCCGTATAAGTCAATAGCAAACTTCCAAAATGCCGCTTTTTATGCTAAAATTAGCTTATGAAGAAAGATTATGGCATTATTTTCCATATCTCGCTGATATTGGGGGATGCGCTGGCGGTTATTTTGTCTTTTTTGACGGCTTATTACGTCCGGACGCATCTTGATCAGCGTCCGTTTTATTTCGAGTCGGATCCTTGGCAGTTTTTTGTGGGTATGCTATATCTTTTGCCGGTCTATTTAGTTATTTTGGCCTGTTTCGGGCTTTATAAAAAGTCGATTTTCTTGAAGGCAAGTCGTTGGCCAGAAGTTTTCCGGCTGTTTTTTGCCTCCATCACCGGCATGATGGCGATTATTAGTTGTGACTTCTTTTTCAATCTCGATCTTTTCCCGGTGCGGGTGATGGCGCTCTATTCGGCGGTGGCGTGTTTTGTGCTGCTTTGTATTTTTCGTGGGGCAGTGCGAATTGTGCGCAGTCTAGCCTTGAAACACAGCAAGAACGCTACGCTTCGAGCAGTAATCATCGGGAATCATCCCAATACAGAATACCTGGCCGATTATATCTCGGCTTTTCCAGAGTCGGGGTTTCGTTTGGCTGGTGTGGTGGCGGGGGCAAAATACATCCCGAGGGATTTGCGTAGTAAGCAATATTCGTCGCTCAAAGAGGCAGTCAAGAAAGCTCAGCCGGACGTGGTCTTCCAGACCGACGACAAGAATTCCGATTATGTCTATCGTCAAACTTTGAACCATCATTTGTCATATTATTACGTGCCGTCGACAATGGCACTCTCGTCGCAAGTCGGCGAGTTAGAGTTGATCGGTAGCACACCGGCAATTTTTGTCCCAGTGACGCCGCTAGCCGGCAACGCCAGGTTTATCAAACGCCTAACTGATCTAGTAATCGGTAGCATTGCGCTTATCATTGCCGCCATTCCTATGCTACTAATCTGGCTGGCAGAAAAGATTTCTGACCCCAAGTCCCCAGCTTTCTACTCGGAGGTGCGGCTTTCTCGCTATAATCGCCACTTCCGGATTTATAAATTTCGCTCGATGAAAATGGAGTATTGCGGGTTGTCGCCAGAGGAGGCTTTTATCAAAATGGGGCGCCCGGGACTGATCAAAAAATATCGCAAGAATGGCGATAAAGTCGATAACGACCCCAGGGTGACACGCCTCGGCCGGTTTTTGCGCGCGACTTCGCTGGACGAATTGCCGCAACTTTTTAACGTTGTGAAGGGCGATATTTCGCTGGTTGGTCCACGCGCTTTGGTGCCGGGCGAGCTCAGACATTATGGTGATCGCTCGCTGCTACTCTCGGTTAAATCTGGCTTGACTGGTTTAGCGCAGGTTTCGGGGCGGCGCGATATCTCGTTCGAGGAGCGGCGTGCACTTGATATTTATTATATCCAGAACTGGTCGCTGGGCCTGGACTTTCGGATTTTATTTCGCACGATTGGTGCAGTGATTTCGCATAAAGGCGCAAAATAGCCCGGGTTGGGTCAAAGCGGTCTAGTGCAAATGTAATACGCTGTATATACAATCGCCATACAATATCTATACATTGTATGCTTTATAAATTCGTTCCATCTTGGCACGGGCACGGTCTAGCGAGAAGCGTTCAGCAGTCTTCGCCGCTGCTTGGCCCATTCGGCGCCGTTTGTCAGGATCAGATTGCAGCTCGATGATTGCCGCTTGGAAATCTGCACCAGTTTGGAATAGCCGCCCAACTTGATCATCCGTGATAATCTCGCGGTGGCCACGATTATCGCGCACGACAGCTGGCAAGCCCGAGGCCATACCTTCGAGCACACTCAGCCCCAAACCTTCTCGCCGGCTAGCCGAAATCACTACATCGGATAGCTGATATAGCTCATCGAGATCCTTGCGATAGCCCAAGAATTTCACATTTTTTTGTAGACCTAAGTTTTTGACTAGTTGTTTGAGCTTTTTTTGCTCGGCGCCCTTGCCCGCCAGGAGGATTTTTAGCGACGGGATTGCATTGGCTAGTTTTTTTGCGTTTTCGATTACAAATTTCTGGTCTTTATTTTTGTTCAGCTCGGCGGCATAAATCAGAATAAAATCATTATCTTGATAGCCGTGCTGCTTGCGTAGATGCGATTTTCTCGCTTTACTAGCGGGCCGGAATTTCGCTAGATCGACACCAACGCCATCAAGCCGCTCGACTGATCTCGCCCGGAAATGTTTCTTAGCGCGGGCTTCGTCTTCGTGATTGATCGTCAAGAGTACATCGGTGTCGCGAGCTAGCCATTTTTCGATCGGATAAAATAGTAGCCAATTCAGTGGCGATGCTCCACGGTAAAAATGGAATCCGTGCGCAGTATATAAAAGTGGTGTTTTTGGTTGGTGCTGGCGTTTTTGCTTCCTGCGCAGAGGTTTTGCCGCTAGGCGTGTCACTACTCCGCCAGTTGGTGTATGGGTATGGATGAGATCGTATTGTTCGGTTTCCAGCAGCCGGCGCAGCTTGGCATAAGCTCGCAAATGTTTATCAAGTCGGTAGGGCGAGCGCGCAAAATCAATTATGATATGCCGGTCCACCCCTTCCACAGGTTCATCATCGGCCGATGCATAGTGGACAATATAACCTTTTTTACGTAAGTCCTGGATAAATGGCTGGTTGAACTTAGCAAAATTCGCAGTGTGGGACGTGAACAGGACTTTTTTCATGGTATAATTATAGCATGAAAACTCTTCGCCGGCTCTGCTTCGCTCTTGTCTACGCCTTGCCGGTGGTCTTATTTTTTTCTTATTACCCAATAATTTCACTAGGGAACGATGCGACCATGAATTTCGAGTTTTCGCTCCCGCTGATCTGGCTGATTTTATTTGACTTAGTGGCGTTTTTGAATTTGATAACCCTCGGTCTTGAACAACGTAAAAAAGTTCGTCTGGCTAGCGCCAGAACTAAGACCAAATCTGGTATCAAGGGGCATCAGGATTTTGGTTTTTGGTTCAAGAATTTTGGGGGCCTCACCGATCGTAAATTTTTCCTCTTCGCGCTTTTCCCGCTTTATGCTACGCTTTCAATTTTCTGGTCGGTCAATCCTTTGCGAGCTTTGCTGACTGCTGGCATCATTTGGCTGCTGTTTTTTGCTGCTTTTGCCTTGATTTATCTATTGCCGCTCCTAAAACCGGCCAAACAATTCTCATATCGCCTGATTGCAGTATTTTTTGCTTCCACGGTGGTAGTTAGTATTTTTTGTTGGGTGCAATGCCTGCTCGATGCTCTTGGCGTTTCGCGGGAGGTGACACTGCTTTGCCCGGGTTGCACTTCGTGGACTTTTGGGCTGCCGCATCCTTCTGGCTTTGCCATCGAGCCGCAGTATATGGGTAATCTTCTACTCGCGCCGACGCTACTCGCGCTCTATCTATTAGCCTTTCGGGAGAATTCACAGCGGCAACGGGTTGGGTTGGCAGTTTTGGCAAGCTTTTTCTCGGCGACGCTTTTTCTTACGATGTCTCGTGGCGCAATTTATGCTTATGCCATTGCGCTAGCTATTCTATTTATTTTTGTGTTGGCTCGTCGTCATGGAAAATCCTGGCTCTGGATTGTCGGTATTCCGGTTTCGACGTTTTTATGCACTTTAATTATGCAGGGGATTCTTGCTACCATTAGCCCCACGGTTGATAATTTTTATTCTGGAACTACGAAGGTTATTCATCAGCTCTCGCTTGGGCTGATCGATCTCCGACCGCAGTCAGATTCCGCGCCAGAGAATTCTGCCCCAGAAGATTCCGCTCCGGTGGAAAATCCTGTGGAAAACTTTGAGAATACAGATGATGTTGACGCTTCCGACTCTGACGATGCGCCAGAGTCCAAGTTTGATGGATATATCCCGGCTTCGACCAATGTCCGCCTTGGTCTGAGCGGAGTTGCTTTGCAAACTTGGCCAAAAAGCCCCATTTTTGGGGTGGGCCTGGGTGGTGCTGGGGTAGCGATTTCGCGGGCTTTCCCAGAGAATAATCTCGCCGCTCCCAATGCGATTGTCCAGAATGAGCCAATTAGCCTTTTGCTCGAACTTGGCCTAGTTGGCATCTTGCTGGTGACTTTGGTGTTTTGGCTGGCTTTTGGCCGGGGGAGTGTTTTTTGGCAAAATCCCGATCTACCTTTCTTTTTAGCGCTGATTGTCGCATATCTAGCCACCTTGCAGTTTTTCTCTGGCCCGGCCAATGCTTTGCAAATTTATCTTATCCCACCATTACTCTACGCCGTGCTCCCCAGGCACATAAGCGCTTGACTTTTGGGGAGATGTGTGCTATAATGAAAGTGAGGAGACAGTCTTCCACTATAATGGAATAGACTACCTCTGATGCAGTTTTGTCAAGAAAGGGGTGATAAAATGACAAAACCAAAGCACATTGTACGCGCCATAATACTGGGTGTATTGCTCAGCATTACACCAATACCAGCGTTTATTGGTCCCCAAGCCATTACTTGCCAGGCGGTGACTTATGACGAAGTGAAGTCGAAAGTTATCGGGATTGGTGACAGTGCCAAGCGTTTTTGGGACGACTCAGCCCCAGACCGGGTCAAGTTGTCCAAAAAGGCTAAAAAGAAATGGCAAAAGTTGCAGAAGAAAATCGCCAAACAGTATAAAAAGGCGAAAAAACAGGGTAAAAAGGGACTGAAAAAGTTTAAAAAATGGCGCAAAAAACAAGAGAGAGAATTCTGGGACTGGTATAAGAAACAATCAAACCAATAATTTTCTTCTCGACCTCGCGGGCTTAGCTTGCGGGGTCACTTTTTTTACAAAAATTGCTTGCAAAAGCATTTAATCTGGTATATAATAGCCATATATCGCGGGATAGAGCAGTCTGGTAGCTCGTTTGGCTCATAACCAAAAGGTCGTTGGTTCAAATCCAACTCCCGCAACCAAAAAGAGGTCAGAATCGCCCCCCCGATCTGGCCTCTTTTTGGCGTGGCTCATTGTTGACAAAAAGACTACTCACAGGCATACCGCATGGTGGTGTATCGATGAGCTAGGAGGGAATGAAGGGCTGCAAAACTATCTTTGATGTCGTACCAGGTTATTTGAGTATGCTTTCCTCGGTGGAATTAAGAGAAACTACTTTCTTGCTATTTTAGCAATTTTAGCATAAAAAGTCTTGACATTTTTGGTAATCTGTGCTACAATGGAGTCATAAGCTGAATAAAGGCCAACGGTTATTAAATAACCTCTTTCCATCTTGTGGAAAGAAGCAAGCCTTAAAAGTTTAGGAACATTAAAGATTAGGCTAAGGAAAATTATTGAGATTACCGCCTAAAATTGGTGTCTTGAAGATATCAATGAGAGCAAGTCCATAGTTCATCACTTTCTTTTTTGAAGAATTATGGTTCGAGCGACCCACTAGGGGCTGATAATGGCTCAGGTCCGAGTAGGTTGCTCGACGAGTAGCTTAATTTTAAAAATAAAAAGAAAGGAAGCTTGGTTTAAGCGATCAGGCGAGGTGAGAGTATGAATAGGTCAATGGTTAAGACGGCAATTGAAAAGTTAACTGCACCTGAGATTGCAAGGCTTGTCCAGGATGGTGAAGAGTTTATTCAGGAGTCTATGCGGCTGGCAGCGTATGAAATCTTGGAAGATCTTCAGGCAAACTCTTGCGGGATTGACTGGGCTCATGTCGCTAATGAGTTCAGAGACTCTATGGATCTGATTTTTGATTCGGAATATGAGAAAGAGGACTTTGAGAATGGACTATTGGAAACCAGAGCGGCCATATATGTCGGTAAAGAATCTTTCAGCAGAATCTGTTGGAAGTTCTTCAAGCGCAATCATCCGGACTGGAATGAGGATGACTTTGAAGGTGCTAATGAGGCAGTTTTATCTTTGCCGACAGTGGCATATGCGGCAGGAGGAACCATCCTCTTTATCGCGAGATCTCAGTTAGAAGCGTTGCGAAACAACCCGTGGATTTGTGGTAAAAAGTCCAATATCCCAAAGAAGCAGTTATATGTCAATATTCTTAATATTGACGAATTGGTCATAGTGCCAAATAAGTAGCTGTTTAATATTGCTAAACTCGCGGTGCTCAGATTCCTAGCCAATCAGAACCCCGGCTCAACTATTTGATTAGTGAAAGCCGGGGATTTCCTTTTTGAATATTTTTTATTCTACGCCGTTACTTGTATCTTCGGAATCGTCAATCTCGACAGTCTGGTCGAGCTCTTCTGAGGGCTCGTCGGTACTATCAGCTTCGCTGAGGGCCTTTAGCAGAGAGTCCTCAGCGTTTTTGCGTTTCTTGCGTTCTGGGGCTTTGGCAACCTCGATGTCGATGTCATAACCCGTTAGTTTTGAGGCAAGACGGACATTTTGGCCTTGGCGACCAATGGCGATCGATTGTTGGTCCTCGGTGACATAGACCTTGGCTTTTTTGCCGTCAATTTCTACCTTAGTGACCTCAGCTGGGCCGAGAGCTTCGCGGATGAACTCCTGTGGGTTCTCGCTCCAATTGATGATGTCGATTTTTTCACGATCACCGATTTCGTTCATAATCGCCTGGACGCGCACACCACGGCCACCGACAAAAGTTCCGACTGGATCAACCCCAGGGACGGTTGACATCACGGCGATCTTGGTACGGCGGCCAGCCTCGCGGGCAATTGCCCGGATCTCGACTGAACCGTTTTCGAGCTCTGGCACTTCCTGGCGGAATAGGTACTCGATAAACTCGGCATTTCCGCGGGATAGAACGAGCTGAGCCTTGGCGTCATCATGCTCAACGCCTTTGATATAAACGCGCAGACGCTCACCAACGGTATAATACTCGCCGTCGATTTGCTCACTCTTGGGCATAATACCAGTTGCGCGGCCAAGGTCTATCCGGACGATGCGCGGCTCGATTCGTGAAACCACACCTGTGACAACGGTGCCGATCTTGTCCTCAAACTCGGAGAGGACGGCATCACGTTCGGCCTCACGCAGGCGTTGCAAAACGACTTGCTTGGCGCTGACTGCTCCTACGCGGCCAAACTCGGTCACCTCGAACGATTCCTCGACGGTGCCACCAACCTCGGCGTCCTTGTCGAGTTTCTTTGCTTCGGTTAGAGGGATTTCGGTGGCTGGGTTATAGGCGAGGCCATCTTCGATCACTTCACGCTCGACATAGACCGTAGCCTTACCAGTGTTGATATCGAGTAAAGCGCGGACGTTCATTTCGCGATCACCGTTTTCGCGCCGCCAAGCCGCAGCAATAGCCATTTGCACGACATCGAGTACGACTTCTTCTGGCAAGCCCTTTTCCTCGGCGATAATACTCACCATTGAACTTAATTGTTTGAGATCTAGTTCTTCCATTTCTTCCTTTCTGCAAATTAAAAATCCCGGCCCCTCTGGGTCGGTCAATCTCTGTATATTTCTATTCTAGCGTAGCTGTTTTTGTTTGTCAACTAGATTTATGCAAGATGACGGGCAGATTTTGGGCGTCCATCTCTTGATTATAGCACACATTGTTAGAAAAGTCAATATACACTTGACTAAATAGCAGGAAAGTATTATATTGATAAGACAGTACCACTGTGCGTGGTGCAAGTACAAAAAAGGCAGGTGATGCGTATGTCAGGTTTGACTGACGTGCAACAGGAGTTTATCGATTTTGCGGTCGAGGAGGGGGCGCTGAAATTCGGCGAATTCACCCTCAAAAGTGGTCGGAAATCACCATTTTTCTTCAATATGGGCGATTTCTCGCTTGGGTATCAGCTTCTCACGATAGCGGGTATCTATGGGGATGTTATCTATCAGAAGGTGGAAGATGGTGAGATCGAGAATTTTAATATCCTTTTCGGTCCGGCTTATAAGGGGATACCCCTTGCGGCTTGCGTGGCGATGTATTTGTCCGAGGAATATGACGTGGAAGTGTCGTATTGCGCAAATCGCAAAGAGGCCAAAAATCATGGTGACGTGGGTGCTCTCCTTGGGTCAAAGCTCAAAGATGGCGACCATGTACTGATCATCGAGGACGTAATGACCTCTGGCAAATCCATCGAGGAAGTAGTCCCGATCATCAAGGCGCAGGGAGATGTGAAGATTGTGGGCGAGATTATCGCGCTGGATCGTTGCGAACGTGCGGATGGCACAACCGAATCTGCGACGAGCGTGATATCAAAAAAACACGGTTTTCCGATTACGTCGGTAGTCCAGATGGATAAAGTAATCAAATATCTCCGCGAAAACACGGATGTTATTACCGATAGCATTTATAAACAGTTGCAGGATTATTATGCTACATATGGTGCAGATTGCCCGTCTTAGCAAATAGCGCTATTTGCTAACTCTTTATAGAGTTAGCAGGTTCTTTACGAGAGGCCCCATAGTGGGCCTTTTCGCATGGTAAATTATTTATTTCGGACGTCAACGGTATTATCGTAGGTCTTTTTCATGCGTTCGTCATTATAAACTTCGTCAAGGAAAGTTCCAACCGGGGTCTGAGCGGGCTGGCCGGAGCGTCGCTGACTTTGGCGTAAAGATGCAGCCAGTGATATCGTGATGTCTAAGACCAGTATCACGGCAAGGACTGTGCAGAGGATGTTTGCCGTTTGCTGGGGGATTTTCTGGTATAACTTATCTAGCCAGGGGCAAAGATAGCAAGCAAAACCAGCGACTAGCAGGCCCCAGAAAAGCATGAAGGGAATCGTAGTACGTCCATCACAGATGGGCCAGAGCTGATTATAATAGTTCCACGAGCGGGTACCGAAAATCATTTCTTGGGCAAGCGAGAGGAGGATTTCGAGGGCACCGCCAAATAGCGCACCTAGTAGCACGGACGGCCAAAATTTTATTTTTGGCCGATAAAACAGAAAATAAATTAGCACTGCGCCAATGCCATAAACAGGGCTGAATGGTCCATAAAGTAAACCGCGGCGCGACACCCAATGCCACTGGCCAGATTCGATAAAAGTCCGAAACAGGCAAAGGAGCTCCTCGTAGTAAGTCCCAAAAATACAGCCAATTGCAAAGAGTAGTACTGCTTGGTTGAAAATATCCCGGCCGGAGCGCGAGGAGACTGTCTTCATGGTGTCATTATAGCAGTTTCTATGCGATTTTTGTGGTAAAATAGTGGGCATGAACAAGCTTGTGCTCTTCGGTCGTATAGCGAAAATTTTGATTTCGATGGTTGGGTTTTTGCTTTTGATTGGCTGGCTGGTCAGTCCGGAGGTTTGGACGAAGCCGCTAAGCTATCTTGCGACAATTATTCTGCCTTACGTTCCGGATTTATTCAAGCTTGCCAAAATTGAGATTAGTGCGCCGCTCACGCTGGCTTATGAGGTGTTTTTAATTGTTGCGATGGTGCTGGGAATAGATTTGAATTGGTATAGCGAAGTCCTGGTGGCAGCGAATAACGATTCTTACTATGATAAGATTGTGCATTTCTCGGCGGGGATTTTGGCGGTAGCGGCAGGGCAGGAGTTTTTTGAGCTCTATCTGGCAGAGAGCAAGACTAAGCAGCAAGTGCGTTGGTTCCAGATTCTATTTTTGTTGGGAGCGGTGGCTCTGATAGCGGTTGGATGGGAATGTTATGAGTTCTTGTACGACGAAATTTGCGGTGGTCACATGCAGGAATTGGTCAAATCCGGGGTCGCAGATACAATGTGGGATATGATCGCCTCGCTGGTAGGTGGGGCTATTGGTATAATTTGCGTGATTTGGACACGAGAAGTTAGCACTATTGACACCTGAGTGCTAATTTGTTACAATAGGGATGGATTAGCACTCTTGACAATAGATTGCTAGTTTGATAGAATAGAGAAAATATATAAATTGGAGGAAAATAATGGGAAAAATTATTGGTATTGACCTCGGTACTACCAACAGCGCTTTTGCGTATATGGTAGCGGGGAAGCCAGAAGTGATTACCAACAGCGAGGGCGATCGGACGACTCCGTCGGTGGTTGCCGTTACAAAGAAGGGCGATCGCCTGGTTGGTAAAGTTGCTCAGCGTCAGCGGGTGACGAATCCAAAAAATACGATTTATGGCATCAAACGGCTGATTGGTCGCAAGTTTGAGGACGACGAAGTCAAACATGATCTTGATATTATGCCGTATAAGATTGTCAAAAAAGGTTCTGGTGTAGCGGTCGAGATGGATGGCAAAGAATACACACCAGAAGAGATCTCGGCGATGGTGCTTTCAAAGATCAAGGCTGATGCCGAGGCATTTCTAGGCGAGCCAGTCACAGAAGCAATTATCACGGTGCCGGCTTACTTTGATGATTCACAGCGCCAAGCAACTAAGGACGCTGGCAAGATCGCTGGCCTCGAAGTGAAGCGTATTATCAACGAGCCAACTGCGGCAGCCCTTGCCTATGGCCTGGAAAGCAAAAAAGACGAGAAAATTGCCGTTTTCGACCTTGGTGGTGGTACTTTCGATGTATCAATTCTTGAACTTGGCGACGGTGTTTTTGAGGTGAAATCAACCAACGGTGATACACACCTCGGTGGTGAGGATTTCGATAATATCATTGTGAACTTCCTTTGCGATGAGTTCAAGAAAGAGTCTGGCGTCGATATTCGTAGTGATGCCGCCGCAATGCAGCGCATCAAGGACGAGGCCGAGAAAGCCAAGAAAGAGCTTTCGACTGCCAAAGAAGTTGAGATCAACTTGCCGTTCTTAACTGCGGATGCTGATGGTCCAAAGCATTTTGAATATACTTTGACCCGGGCGAAGCTCGAAGAAATGGTCAAGCCACTGCTGGCTCGGCTTGCTGAGCCAGTTGAGAAGGCTTTGAAAGATGCAAAACTCAGCGCCAAAGATATCAACGAAGTTGTGATGGTTGGCGGTATGACTCGTATGCCGGCAGTTATTGAGGAAGTAAAGAAGATCTTTGGTAAAGACCCAATGCAGGGTGTGAACCCAGATGAGGTTGTGGCAGTTGGCGCAGCGATTCAGGGTGGCGTCTTGCAGGGCGACGTAAAAGACGTTCTACTCCTGGACGTAACTCCACTTTCACTTGGCATTGAAACTATGGGCGGTGTTTCGACGAAACTAATCGAGCGAAACACTACAATTCCAACCAGCAAGTCGGAAACTTTCTCGACTGCGGCAGATAATCAGCCACAGGTAGAGATTCATGTGCTTCAAGGTGAGCGTGAGCTTGCTAAGGATAATAAATCTCTCGGCCGGTTTGTGCTCGATGGTATTGCTCCGGCTCCGCGCGGTGTGCCGCAGATCGAGGTAACATTCAATATTGATGCAAATGGTATCTTGAATGTAACCGCGAAGGATAAGGGTACCGGCAAAGAGCAGAGTATCACCATCCAGAACTCGGGCAACATGAGCAAGGAGGACATCGAGAAAGCTCAGAAAGAAGCCGAGGCACATGCCGACGAAGACAAGAAGAAGCGCGAAGCGATTGATGCCAGAAATCAGCTCGAAAATAGTATTTATCAGGCTGAGAAGATGCCAGATGAATACAAGGACAAGATTTCTGATGACGATGCTAAGGCAATCAAAGATGCCGCAGCAGAGGCCAAGAAAACTCTCGAAGACGAGTCGGCCGATAAAGACGCTTACGAATCGGCTCAGAAGACTCTGAACGACGTTTTGATGCCAATCGGCGCAAAACTTTATCAGAATACTACGACCGATGCGAATGCTAACGCTGGCGCTGGTGAAAAATCTGATGATTCTAGCGATGGCGAAGCAGTTGAGGGTGAAGTAGTCGATAAATAAACGCTAGTATACAGCGAGAAAACCACCCAGTTTCTGGGTGGTTTTTGTGTTGTGTTTAGTCTTCGGAATTTTTGTCTTGATATTGTCTAGTATGATTTATCCAATCGTAGTCATCCCGTGTATATGCTCCGGAGAATCTTTCAGGGTAAAAATCGTCGTCTTGCTTTGGGCTGGTCGAGTCATACTCTCGCATTGCGGCTCGAACTGCTGGGTCGGTTGATTGATAATGCTCCAAACCTTTGAATTCTTCTTCGAGACTACGATAATCAAGAGGATCATCTCTCATTCCCTCAATCGGATTATCATTTGGATAGAAATTAAAATTATAGCACAAATTACGTGCGTCTCGCGCTAGTAGCATTGGATGGCCCAGATATTCTTCGTCAACCAAGTCCCAGTCTACCAGATTCTCGGTGAACTTCATCGCAATTCTGGCATCGCGTCCCATGGCTTTGTTCATCGTAAGGGCGATATTAAATGGTGAAATTCGGATATAATGATGTTTGTTCTCCTCAATTTCGCGATCGATTTCTTCAACGTCAAAATCCTCCAACGTGGGGTAAGAGTCCGTGAAATCACTAAAAGTCGCTTGCAAAAGCAGTGCTTTAAGAAATATTCGGTCACTGATCGGTTCATCGGTTTTTCGCTGTTCATAGAACGATGGCCGGATAATATTTTCTTGAAAATCATCATAAGCGGCGCGCGTCATCAGCAGTTTATTGCCGGCTATTAGGCATTGATTGACGGTTAAATCGCGCTCTTTGAAATAATTCTCTAAATGTTCGGTGCTGATGCCGTGGCCATAGGAGTAATCGTCTGGCATATATTTTGCCGATAGATGGTTGAGTTCTTCGTAGGTTGGTGGGTTGTCAGCGTCGGCTAATTCTGGAATAAATACTAAGTCGAGATCGCGCACGGGTTCTTTGTCGCCGGTCACAATTCTTCGCGCAAGGCTACGCGCTGTGCCGCCCATGATGGCGACACCGTCGGGTAAATCCTCAGGGAGTTTATATTCAGCAATGATTTTTGGCGGGATAGTAAAAAGTTCAAATTTTTGCTCACGTTCTAGCTCGTCCTCGCGTATTTCGCCCCAGCCACGGTCATCGTCTTCGTAGTCGTCATAGTCATTATAATCATCGTCGTGGTCTCCGTACCAATATTCATAATCGTCGTCATCAAGCGCAGCGCGTTTTTTGGCCAGTTCCTCCTCTTCGGCTTTTTTCAAAGCTTCCTGACGCAGTCTGTCCTCTGTGACCCGCTGGATTCCTCTTAGAGCCAAGTCTGCCGCTTCGAAATCATCAAGATGCTCAATTTCCGCAGTGGGGGGGGGTGTATTATTTCGCTCAGGGCTTCTCATGCTAGACTTATTGTAACATGAGCTTTTTATTTATGTGCATTGTTGCCAATATTTCCGCCAATAATCCTGTAACATCAGGAAAATTTCTCGGAAAGCCGCCGCAATAAGCGGGGAAGTGATAATTGTGACGATTTCTGCTTCGCCGTAGGAGATAAGAGCGACTTTCTTGCCATAGATCATAATTTCGACTGGGCTTCGATAAGCATCTTCCGGCATCAGCGTTCGTTCAAAAAGATACTTTTCGTCGGTGCCGTCCGTAGCGTATTGCTTTGCATGGGGCGTGGCAGGGGTGAGTGCGATAGTCTTGATGCCCTTGGCGGCACGTTGTTTACGGTGAATATCAATCAGGTCGTCGTATTTTGAGTCAAACGGTGTGCGAATTAGATAGACCGTTTCGCCAGTATTGATCACGTCGCGGTGGACTTCTTTGATCCCGTCTCGGCCGGTTAGGGTCCGGCTGCCTGGGGCCTCGTTATGTGCGTAAAACAAGTCAAGTAGTGCCGACATTCCGCCTTTTAGCTCCTGCTCGTGTTTGCTGATGATCTTGCGGCGCTTTTCGGCTAAAACTTCGAGATTAGCTGGGTTTTCAGCCTGGTAGCGGGCGGTCTTCTGCCCGATATTATGCACCAGGTGCAATTGTTCCAGTTTGCCGAGCAGAGCATAGGTATTCGTACGGGTTTCGCCGGTGAGCTCGGCAATTTCAGCCGGCGCCAACGGGCCGTGTTGAATCAAAGTCATATATACCGTTGCTTGGGGTTTTGTCAGGCCAGCTTTTTGTACTAGTTCAATATCCATCATAACTCCATTATATCAAACTATTCTGCTTTTGTCAATATGATTTTGACAGAATATACATAAAAGCAATTACAATATCTACCCCTGTAATTTTGAGAATATCTTTGATTTTATGAAAAATATATCAGAAAACTATTGACATTTTTCGCTACGTGTGCTACAATGGAGACATAAGCTTAGGAAAGGCAAAATCCGATTTTAGGCTTAGGAACATTGAAGACCGAATATAAAGTTGTATTCTAAACTCAGGGTGGGATGCCCGTAGATAAGATTGCTTATCCCCCTAAGCATTTTTTGTCTACGAATATCCCGCTCTGAGAAATAAGTTATGCAAGTGCGGGATGTCAATATAAATTCATTTTTTTGGAGGCGAGCCCGAGATGCGGGACGCCGGAAGGGAGAATATTATGATGAATAAGAAACCAAATTTGACGCTCGTGAAGAATCCGGAAAAAGCAACCGTTGTGACACACCCAGCTCCGCACCATGGAGACGAGACAACCGCTTTGGCGATTATCGCAATCATGGAAGGACGTGTGGACATATTAAGGACGCGGAGACCGGATGAAATTGCAGCTGCTTTGCAGCAAGGCGCTTACATTTGTGATGTTGGGGGAATTTATGACCCCGATAATGATCAGTTTGACCATCACCAGCGTGATTTTGCAGAGATGCGCGAAGACGGCACAAAGTATTCTTCCGCAGGACTTGTGTGGAAGAAGTACGGTGTTGACGCATGTATTTCTGCGACTGGCTGTACATTGGCGCAGGCTGAGGCGGCCGCCAAAGCGGTAGACGAGATACTGATTAGAGGTATCGATGCTGCTGATTATGGCGAGCGCACAACCGATCAGATGTCTGTCTCGACAGCGATTTCCATGTTGAATTCTAACTGGGATGAGCCGGCGAGTGACGAAGCATTCTGCGCAGCTTGCAACATGGCACTTGGCATTCTGGAACGGACGATTATGTCATGTGTGGCAGTTGAGAAAGGGAAAGATGTGGTCGATGAGGCGGTTGACGCTTCCGAGAATCATATCATGATCTTGCCTCAGTTTGTCACCGGATGGTTAGAAAGGTCTGTAACTTCCGAAGACCCGAAGGCACCTAACCTCCTTTATGGAGTGTTCAGGAACATCCAGGGGCAGTGGAACGTGCAGGCTTTGCCGCCGACCCTCGAAGAGAGATCAGCGCAGCGTAAACCGTTACCTGAGGATTGGCGTGGCCTGAATGGCGCGGCTTTACAGGAAGTCACCGGCGTAGAAGATGCAGTTTTCTGTCATCAGGGTGGATTTATCTGTGGAGCAAAGAGCCAGGAGGGTGCATTAGCACTGGCCAAGTTAGCCGTAGAAGCATAATAAAAGAAGGCCTTCTTTTATGTTTGTATATACAAACATAAACATAGCCTTAGCTAGCAATTAGCTGGATCATTATGCTTATTGCATAAACACCAGTGGGTTTGTATCGCGAAGCTAGGTTGTGCCCCGCATGGGGAGAGGTAAATTACAACTGAATATTTGGCAGATAGCCCGGGGTCGCGCATTATAGAGTGTCGCATTAAGCCCCGGGTTTACTAAAATATGGAGCGAGTTAGGGAAATCTAGCAAGCTCCACCAGACAGCCTGCAAAGGCTATGCACCTTAAAAACTAGCAAAATCATAGAATTATCGTGATACTCCACTCGTGTGTGGCACCGAGATTATTAGTTTTAGTAGTTTCGCTGCCGCTCATGAGGAGATGGGGGCTTATCAAAGGTAGGGTGTAGGACCGCTACCGGAGAAAGAAATCGACGTAGGGGAATCCCTTTAAACTAATCTGGCGTCGATATAGGAGGTATATTATGATAAGAGTATTGTATGCATGCGAGAAGGCCAACAGTTTTCGTCCGGAGCCCTGGAATTGGAGCACAGATCCGTTCCCGGCGTTCCGTGGAGCTGGCCAGCGCTACAATGCCTTTTTGGCGGTAGCGAATGGCTTTACGCCGTGGTTCAACTCCTTTGATTTGGCTGACAATACGGCCATGTCGGATGATTTTTGTAAAATCATCACGACGAAAAAGGGCACGCGACTGCTTGTGCCATGCAGTGAGAAGGAGGATGAAAAAATCCTTTTGATCACGGCTCGCGGAGGATTCCGTGGTGGCTTTGGCGCAATCGAGGCAGTCGGAGGAGAGATCCTTTGGCAGAATGGCATGAGCATGCATTGCTGTCCAGTTGCTCATATAGTAGCGCGCATTACTAAGCCGGACGGATATATCCGTACCGAGACAGGCCGGCGCTGTTCTCACGGTGACACTGAAGTTTACTCCTGGAAGGGGGGATACTTTCGGATGGATACCGAAGAATATGATGCGGCGGCTGAGCTGGGGAATTTGTTTTCGGAGCATGACACTATTCAGAGCGATTTGGAAAAATGTCAGGCGAAACGCGCAGAGCAGGCAGCATCTCGCAAGGCTAAGGCTGATTTTTTGCCACGCTTGGAAGCCGTCAATTCCACTTTGAAAGAATGCGGAGGGGATATGTTTGACCTCAGTGGCAACACTTTCTTTACGGAAAGAGGTTACGCTGGCGCTATCATCCGTCATCTTTACAAGGAGGAAACAGTTAAGGAAGCAGGGGAAAAGGCAGAAAAAGCTTTGGCTGATCGCGCTCAGCGTGAAGCCCGCGCCGAGTGGGGACCTCAGTTTGAGGAGGCTACCAAGGGGTATACTTTCACCGAAGGTAAAGACCCTTGGGGCGACCAGCAGCCCAAGTACTACGCAAATTGTGTTAGTGTTTGGAGTGTGGCAAAGGACCATTTTGTTTACTACGAGCACTCAGCAGAAGGACTAGCGCAGTTTGTTCAGGATCTTCCGATATATGAGGAAGAATACCAAAGCAAACAGCGCGCAAAAGCGAAGGCCGAAGCTGAGCGCATCGCTAAGCAGAAAGCTGAGGAAGCTGAGCGCCTGGCGCGTGAAGCCGTTGCGGAGAAGTTAGCCAAGGCTGAGGCCGAAGCGAAGGAACTTGGGCTCCCGAGTGATATCCGTATCTGGCATCGTAATGGGCGCACTAATGCTGGCAAAGCTTGGGTGATTGCTCAGAACGGCATGGAACGCGAGTGTGACACCGTGGATACGATGGCCTGCGGAAGTAGTTCTAAGAGATATCATCAGAACTACGAGGGAGACCACGTTTGGAATCAGATCCTGCCTGGCGAGTTAGTAATCAAATGGTCGAAGTCGTGTACGGCCGCGGAGCATATTTGCGAAGTCGTATATCGTCCGGAGACTATTTCCGAAGCACAACTCGAAAGAGTTGCTGAGATCCAGCAGGAGATTGAGGAAGAATGGTCTGGATTGACCGGTCTCGCTTCTGGCAAGGAGAGTCCATCCATCGGTGACGGCTGGCTCGGCGTATTAGTGTAGATTTTGCTGGTAGAATGACCCGAGGTTGCGTTTGGAACGCGTAAATCCTCGGGCTTTTTCATGTTATAATACTCTTATGATAAAATTTTCTGGTACGCACATTGATTACGGGGAATTTTGTGCTGACTTGATGCAAAAGAACGGCCACGAATTTTATCGTCATACCAATCCTGAAACCTTGCAACGTCAACTGGGAATTTACCGAAAGTTCTATCCGGAAATCATTACCGAGCTAGAAGCCGTGGCCAGAGCCGTTGGTTTGCCATCGGAGTTTGTGCTCTATGAGGGTCTGGCTGCTTCGGTCGATCATTGGCGCGACCGTTTGCGTCCGCGGAATCATGGCTGCACAATTTTTGCGATCCACGAGGGCAAGAATACTTTTGTGGGGCGGAATTATGATTGGCTGCCAGCTGCGCGCGAGTTTTATGGTGTCTATCGAGTCGAGTTGAAAGGTGCAAATCGTTATTTTGGGTTTTCTGACGAATCAGTTTGGTACCGCCATACCGGCAAGAGATTGCGTAAGCCGTATTTTGTGGATGCTTTGAATGACAAAGGACTTTATATCGGCCTGACTTTCTCAAACATTGATGCCTGGAAATACGGTATTTTGCCGACACATTTTATTCGTTATATTGCCGAAAAATGTGCTACAACGCGGCAAGCTCTGAATACTTTTGCGAAAATGCCAGGTGCAATCCCTAAGAACTTTTTGATTGCCGATGCGAAGGGTGATATCGCGGTGGTTGAGCATGCTGCGCGCCACTATGCCGTGCTCCGGCCGAATTCTCGCGGGGTGATTATTCAGACTAATCACTGCCTCGCGCCGGAATTGCAAAAATATGACCGTGTACGTGAGCGCCATCCGGGAACGGACACATTTTTGCGCTATGCTGAGGCCGAGTTTCTCATTAATCAGCAGTTGCCTGGCTTCCAGTTCACAGATCTTTGGCGGATTTTGCGCAAATCGCATTATATTTATAATGACGATACAATCTGGTCGCTCGCGCTTGAACTTTCTTCTCAGCGGTTCAATATTTATCACGATACGGCGATGGGACAAAAGCAACAGAAAATTAGCTTCGACTCCTAGGCGACATGTTACAATGAACGAAAGGAGCTCTTATGGAAAAATTATATCTAGTCACTAATCCGGGTTCGTCTTCGCGTAAATATGCGCTTTATCACGAGGACGAAAGTTTGGTTTGCTCGCTGCACTTTGAAACCGAGAATAAGTCTTTGATCTGCACCTTGAAACGTACTGACGGCTCGTCCGTAAAATTGACAGACGGGTTCAAACGCATTGCCGATACAGTGCGTTATACTCGTGATATTTTGTTGAAAGAGAATTATTTGCATGATGGCATCAAAATTGCGGCTATCCTCGCTCGGGTTGCTGCGACTGGCGAGTTTTTCTCTAATGACCATATCGTTGATAAAGATTGTTTGCGTCGTCTCGAAGAAGAGAGGCGACGTGCGCCACTGCATGTTCCTGTGATTGCGACTGAAATTTCCGAGTGCCTCAAAACTTTTCCGGGTACTCCCATGATTACTATTTCTGATTCGCATTTCCATCATACTCGTGATGATGTGCATAAGTATTATGCTATTGACCCAGAATTTGCCGACCGCGCCGAGATCAAACGTTATGGCTATCATGGCTTGTCCATGGGTGCGGTGCGCAACTTTATGCGCGATGAAGGAATTTTGCCGTCTAGGGTAGTGGCTTGTCATCTTGGGTCTGGGGCTTCGCTTACCGCGATTAAGGATGGCTATTCCTATGATACTACGATGGGCTATACTCCGCTTGAAGGCGTAATGATGGCAACGCGTTCTGGTGATATTGATCCAGCCGCGGCGAGTGCAATCCAGCGCGAAATGGGATTCAACGAGGAGGCTATCGAAGAATATCTCAATCGTCAATGCGGTTTGTTGGGTGTCACGGGCAAGACGAGTGATATGCGCGAAGTGATTGAACTCAGAAATAATAGTGACTCGCGGGCCGAGCTTGCTTATGATATGTATATTTACCGCATTCAGCGTGCTATCGGTGAAATGGTTGCCGCTTTGCACGGGCTGGATGCGCTGGTTTTTACTGCCACAATCGGCGAGCGAAACGCTATGATCCGCCAAGATATTATCGCTGGGTGTGGCTATCTCAATCTTGTTATTGATCCGGCAAAGAATAAAGCCGGACTTGGTCAGGCTCAGTGCGTTAATATTTCTGCCAAAAAATCTCTCCCGATTTATGTTATCCAGACCAACGAAACCGATGCGATGATCCGCCGTGCTAAAATTCTCCTGGCGCAACAAAAATCATGAAACAGCCCACAAACGACCAAGTGACGGTGGCCGAAACCACTGAGATCCTGCATCAAGCGGAAGGTTGCCTTAACATTCGGGGCGATTTTGTCGAGTTTGGTTGCTATAAAGGCGACACGACGCTCCTATTTGGCAAATTGCTAGCAAAATCTGCCCCAGAAAAACGTTTGTTCGCCTATGATTCTTTTGCTGGTTTACCTCCAAAAACCGATGAGGACGCATCAAGCGCTGGGCAAGCCTTTCAGGCGGGGGAGCTCGCAGTTTCCAAGCGCGAAGTTGCGGATAAACTCCACCGAGCTGGGATCAAAAACGTGGTCCTAAAAAAGGCTTGGTTCTCTGACCTCACCGAGGCCGATCTGCCACCAGAAATCGCCTTTGCTTTTATTGATGGCGATTTTTATGCATCACAAAAGGTGGCTCTTGACCTAGTTGTGCCGCGGTTGGCAAAGGGCGGAGTAGTTGTCTGCCATGATTACAACAGCCCCGATCTCCCGGGTGCATCGCAGGCCGTGGATGAATTTTTGCGCGAGCACCATAATTATAAGCTTCTCACGCGTCAAACTTTGGCAATTTTAGCACTTGGGTGATAAAAGTGCTAATAATATTATAAAATGTGATATAATAACATGAGTTATGGCAAAAAGAGATTATTATGAGATTTTGGGCGTTGGCAAAAACGCTTCTGATGACGAAATCAAGAAGGCTTATCGCAAGCTAGCCATCAAATATCACCCCGATAAAAATCCAGGTGATAAGGCCGCCGAGGAGAAATTTAAGGAAGTTTCTGAGGCGCATGATGTGCTTTCTGATAAGCAAAAGCGTGCCCGCTATGATCAGTTTGGTCATGCTGGGGTCGGTGGAGCAGCTGGCGGAGCCGGCGGGAATCCATTTGCTGGTGCTGGCTTCGGCGGGGGCGGTTTTGGTGGCGCTGGGCAAAGTTTCAACTTCGATTTTGGCGGGGCTGGTGGTCTTGATGATATTTTGGGCTCGATTTTTGGCTTTGGTGGCGCTGGTCGTCGCTCGATGCGGGGAGAAGATTATCATTCGACCATTGTCATCAATTTTGAAGAAGCAGTTTTTGGCACCACCAAGGTTGTTTCATCGAACGGCAAAGATTTAAAGGTAAAAATCCCAGAGGGTATTGATGATGGTATGTCGATTCGCCTGACTGGCAAAGGTGGCCCGGCGCCAAAAGGTGGCGAGAAGGGCGACCTCTATGTGACGGTACGGGTGAAACCGCATAAACATTTGACTCGCGAGGGGAATATTATCCTTTCTGAGAAGGTGATTTCGATGGTTGATGCCGCACTTGGCACCGAAGTTGATGTCGAAACGGTTGATGGCGATGTCCGCATGAAGGTCCCTGCTGGCACACAGTCGGGCACGCCGTTTAAACTGTCTGGGCATGGCGTTCCTCTGATGCGAAGCGATGGCCACCGTGGCCCACATATCGTGACGATTATCGTGGAAACTCCGAAAAACCTGACCAAACGTCAAAAAGAGCTCCTCGAAGAATTCCAGGGGTCTAAAAGCAAAAAACGCGGATTTTGGGGTTAATAAGGCCTAAGATTCCAGGGCTAGCGTAACTCCTATTGACTTTTTGGGCTTGGTGTGCTATAATAGGGGTATGGGAACGCGAGATCTCAAAATTATTGGAAATAACGTCTTTGTAGAAATAGCTGGTATTAAGAAAATTCCGGCTAAGGTTGACACGGGTGCCGATTCGTCGGCGATTTGGGCAAGCCATATTCGTATGAATAAGCAAAATCAGCTCGAATTTCGTCTGTTTGGCCCCAAAAGCCCACTCTATACTGGGGAGACTTTGACAGCGCCAAATTTTGAGGTCAAGCAAGTGCGGAGCTCGAACGGTCAGGTGGCATTGCGTTATAGCATCCCTCTGACGGTCAAAATCAGTGGTCGCACTATCAGGGCTTGTTTTACGCTAGCGAATCGTGCCCGCAACCGTTTTCCGATTTTGATTGGTCGCAAAACTTTGCAAAATAAATTCTTGGTTGATGTCTCGAAAGTACAGATTCCGCGTCCGTCAACTTTTGATAACGAGGCGTTAAATAGTGAACTCCGGCGCGATCCGCAGGCTTTTCATAAGAAATATATGGGGCGGTAGTCTATAAGTTGGCAAGATAATTGACGTATGCATCGACGGCTTTGGTTGCTGTTTCGTTGCCGGTTGGATAATAAAGCGACGGGCAAGCGTTGAGCTCGATTACGTTTTCGCCATAAAAATCAATCCCAACTACCGGTAATTCTGCTGCCTTGGCAATTTCGACCGAAAGCTGATGTAGCTTGTCGGGGATTTTGGCCGAATAATCTTCTGCCCTCCCGCCTTGACCGACATTGCAGCTGCCTACGACTTGGACGCTTTCGCCGTTTGCCGGTATAGTATCTAATTTATCGCCAAGGAAGCGCTGTGCTGCACCTTCATTAATATAAGCTAGTGTTGTCCGATAGGCTGGACCGCGAGTAGTCTGATTTTCGTGTTGGATAATTTCACGTATTGTATGCACTCCGTCACCAGTAATGTGCGCCGGGATACGGGCGATTGCTTCAATAAATTGATATCCGATACAGATGATGCGCATTTCTAATTCTTTGGCGGATAATTGTGGCTGTATGATTGCGCATTTTAGGCCCGGGGAGGCTGCTTTGGCTTGGTCCAGCGCGTTTGTGACTTGTTTGATATCGTCTATTCCGGTCGTAACGCCTTTGCCGTGTGCGCCGTCGATTGGCTTGATGACTACGCGACTATATTTTTCGAGCATCGGTAAGGCTTGGTGCGGGTCGTTGATGATCATCGTTTCTGGCTGTGGAACACCTAATTCTTTGAGCAGTTCATAAGATAGCATTTTATTATCGGCCAGTTGGAGCGCATAAACGCTGGTAGTTGGCGGAGTACTAGATGCAATTTTAACCTTTTTCCCATCCGGCCGGGTCAAAATAAGGTTGTTGGGGCCTTCGGCAGTTAATTTTTCTGCTTTCCAGCCTTTTTCTTTGAGGAGCTTCCTAAGGCAGCGCATCGACATTGGTAAATTTGCTTCTGGTAAGGAATAGTAATCAATCATAAGCTTATTATAGCACGCCAAGAAGTTTCGCCTGAGTATTGACAAAAACTGGTAAACGCGTCAAAATATAAGCATGAAGATAGCAATTCTTTCTAATGGTAATGCAAACTACTCGACTCAGCGCTTGGTTGAGGAAGCGGAGCAGCGCGGGCATGATGTGCGGGTGATAAAATACAAGAACTGCTATCTCTCGCTTGATGAGAAGGACCCAAAAGTTTATTATCACGGTAAGACTTTGCCACGGTTCGATGCGATTATCCCGCGGATTTCTAATAGCATGACGCGCTATGGCTGTGCGGTGGTGCGCCAGTTTGAGATGCAAAAAGTTTGGTCGGCATCGAGTTCGATCGCGATTGCTCGGGTGCGGGATAAGTTACGCTCGCAGCAAATCCTGACCAAGGCTGGGATCGACACTCCAAAGACTGTGGTTTCGCGCAACACGGCTGATATTGATGATTTGCTCGACCAGATTGGTCTACCAGTAATCATTAAGCTGGCGGTGGGGACGCATGGTAATGGTGTGGTTCTAGCAGAGACCAAAAAAGCGGCTAAGTCGGCTTTGCAGGCGTTTTATCTTTATAATGAGGATGGCACAAATATCCTCTTGCAAGAATATGTTAAGGAATCGGCCGGTGAAGATATCCGCGCCTTTGTGGTGGGGTCGCGGGTGGTGGCGAGCATGAAGCGCCAGTCGCTCGACGATGATTTCCGAAGTAATTTACATAAGGGCGGCGAGGGCGCAAGCGTAAAACTCACTCCCGAAGAAACGCGAATTGCTATCAAAGCGGCGCGCGAGATGGGCCTGCACATTGCCGGGGTCGACTTGATGCGCTCGTCCCGCGGACCGCTCGTGCTCGAAGTTAATGCTTCGCCAGGGTTTGGCATCGAGAAAGTGACCGGCCGGAATGTTGCCGAAAAAATGATTGATTACGTGGTACATAATGCAACCCGCCGAAATTCCAAGGATAAAGTTGGGGCATAGGCTGACAAGTGGCCACTATGCTTGACATTTTGTCTAATCTGTGCTAGAATGGTAGTAATCCTTTGACAAGGTATTGTTTTTGAGGTATTTATAGTTTTTGCTTATGCCTAAAAACAGAGGCGGGTAATAGTTAATCATGTGGAGAGGAAATGGCGCGAAGGTCTAGAACGCTGGATTTTGTGATACCGAATTTGCCAACGCCACCAAGCTTTGGCGGTACTCCGCTGTTTCGGTCGAGAACTCAGCCAAAATCATCACGACAAGCCCTAGGGATGGTGAGGAATTTTGCTGAATTTTTGACGGCACTCGCAGACGAGAAAGCGCAAATTACCCTGACGGATGATATCACCATTACCGAACGGGTCGAGATACATCACGATGTGACGATTAATTTTAATGGTCATAGCATGGTAGCAGATATTCCACAGGAGCGGGCGCGGGTATTCGAGGTTAATCATGGCGAGTTGACGCTGACTGGCGAAGGGAAGATTTTTGCACTCGGCGAGGATAATATCGTTATCCGGGCGACTGGGGCGCTGAGCTCGGGTGTGCCGGATTATACGGTTGTGACGGTCGACAAAGGCATCGAGATTTATGCGCCAGAGGGGCACGCGATATTAGTTACTTCTAGCACTGGCGTGGCTTATGGCGTACGCATTGATATGGCCGGAAAGATTTTTGCGAGAAACGGGATTTGGCTGAGTGCGCGCGTGCAAGGTCGAGGAAAGACTCAGCCGCAGATCCAGATCCGGGATGACGCGGAAATTATTGCTGATGATCAGAATGGCGTGGCTTTGCAGGCAGAGGGGCAAGGGGAGTGGCAGCTTGGTGCGACGAGTATTTCCGGGGCTTATGGAATGTGTCTTTATGATGGTCAGGCGGAGCTACGCGCGCCAAAGATTGTCGCAACTGGTAGCGCTTTGTGGCTTGGTGGGGAAACACTTAGCCTGAAAGTGCTGGGTGGGGTTTATGCTGGCGAGAATTATGGCTTGGCCGGCGTCTTGAATGACCCGACCCGGGTGAAGCTATATGGTGGCGAATTCTGGGGGGTAGAAAATTCGGTTTCGCCAGATTTGCAGATTTTGGATTTTTCTGAGGGCGGCGAGTTTTATTGTGGTGTGAAAGATTTCCACGAAGAAAAGATTTCTAACTGGGGAGATATGCCGGAAGAGCTAATCCAACCAATCTCGGCGGAGGAGAATGAGCGACGTGAATTGATGGCGGCCATTGCGGACTTGAAGCAGCTACGCAGCGAGGATTTTGCGGTGGGATATTATGAACTGATGGAATGTGTTGACCGAGTTGAGGTGTTGTTGACAGATGAAACAGCTGGGATTGAGGAGATTCATGACATTGCCGAAGAATTGCTCGAAAGAATGGATGCGCTCGAAATGACCGATAATTCGCTCATGAGCGATGATGAACTAGACAACCTGTTTTATGGTAAGAAAATCCCGCCAGAGCTATTGGAGCCAGATGAGCCGACTCCGCGTAAGCGCAAAAGGTGGTATGTCGAGATGAAATTTGGGGCAAAAGGGCAGAAAAGGCTTGCGAATTAGGGGTATTAGATGTGCCGGATTCGATTTTTAGTCTGGTAGTTAATTTGTTCAGTTTCAATCATTGGGTAGTTTACCAACTTCTTGCTGTCTAGTTTGATTTTGCTCATTTCTACGGCCGAGATTTGATGGTTATCATAAGTAGTATAGTAGCAGATACCCTTTTCCAAATTGTATCCAGAGGAATAAACTGTGATTTCGTAATCGCCCGGTTTCACCTCGTCGGAGCCACGCGGTTGGTCGCAAGAATGTAAAATATGAAAGTACTGGCTGACGCTACCAGGTTCATCATCGGCTGGCAAAGCATGCGACTTATGGAAACAAGCTCGGACAAAGCGAGATTGCGAGTCCAGCCCGCCAGGGAGGTTGCGCGTCCCGATACCACGGCCATAATAAGAAAGATTAAGCTTTGGTGCGAATGAATTCTTGGGATCTTTCGGCGAGAGTGGCATGTAATTATTTAGTTGGAAAAGTTGAGCTGGGAACGGTGGATTATTTGTCAAAACGCCGATTGGATTATCATAAATTGCTAAACCCGCCACAGTTGATTCCACAGTAATCGAGCGCTTGGCGTCTGAAACTATCCAGTGCAGCTCTGCAACTGGTAGCTTTTCGCTGAAATTATTATTGTAAAAATTCATCTTGCGAATTAAACGCTCGGCTTGGTCGACGTCGGAACACTGCGCTAGCACCCAAGGGATGAACTCCCATGGGGCGATATTATCCTTGGATTGGTCGAGTGGGAAGAATTTTGCATTGCCGACGAAATTCAGCCCAGCAATTCCCAACCCCTTTTCGTTAATTGCGTCGTAATATAATGGATAATCTTCGCCATTTTCGTCTTTGACTACGTATGCCACTCCGATAATTGCATGATGATCGGTTATTGTCTCGGCTTCACGAAAATGCAGCGGAAACTTGCGCGGCGTGACGGTAATAGTTTCGTCATAAGAATACTCCAAATCGAGATTTCTACCAAAATAAGTGTCTTTGGATTTATAAACGATTGATGTGCACATTTTGCCTCCCTTTTGAATTATTATAGCATAACTACTATTCTGCATAGAAAAACCTCCATCTAGTGGAGGGCTTTCTATGGTGGTTCCGGGCGGACTTGAACCGTCGACACAAGGCTCTTCAGGCCTCTGCTCTACCAACTGAGCTACAGAACCATACGGACATTATAACATAAATTTTCTAGAATGTGTAGAAGTTCCTAGAAAATAGTTTTTTTGATGGGGTTTTGGCCTCTGTTTTTCTTTACATAGTGTTAAGTTTTTGGGAAAAGTGAAGATTTGATAGCTCGTACTCTTCTTATAATGATGGTGGGCGGGAGAAGGGAAGAAATGTTAAAAATTGCGGTATTTGGTATCGGACGAGGGGGCGAAGCCGTAACCAGATATTTATCGACAGAGCTAAACACCGTAGAGATAATCGAAGTGATCGATTGGTCTAACTTTGAAGGTACGTATAGCGACCCGGAAGAGATGCGTCAAGCTGCTTTTTACTTTCTAGCGCCATACATAGGTAAAGTAGACTTGATTGTCTTGGCGGACTATACATTTTCATTGGTAATAAACTCTCTAAAAGCGAAGTGGCCCGAACAAAGAATTCTTGGAATGGAAGTTGACTTTCATCACATTCCAAAATCGTGCCAAAGAGCGGATAATGTTACCTTACTCGCCAATGAATTGTTGCTTCAATCGGAGCTGGGAAGCAAAATTCGTCAGCAGCTACATTGTGCTGGAGTTGTGCTTCCGGATTGCTCGGGATGGGAAAGTTTGATTGATAGCGGTGATATGTCGAAGGACATTTTGAGAATTGAGCTTGGCGAAACTTTTATCCTGACCGACGGCCATAAACTCAGATCCCGCCCCCAAAGAGAAAAGTTAGTGAAAGAAGAATCTTTGCGCCTAGAAATTATCGGATTTTTGATGCGTACTAATGCAATTACGCAGCCGTGCCTAGCGACGGCCGGCGGTGAGTATTATCAGGATAGAGTGGACTATAATAATTCTATTGCTACTCAGCATGAATTAGAACAGGCTAAGCAGGATAAGCTTCGGTCGCCTCAGGTTGTTTATCTTTTGGGGACGCACTTTTGGACTATCAAACGGGATCTACAAGAGATATTCGGTTATAGAGTAATGGTGATGGATTTTAGGAGGAAATTATTACATGATGTCTGTCTAGCACTTAAACTGCGCGGAGTAGATGGGAGGCTAGGGGAATAGAGGAAACTTGTGAGAACAGAGAAGAAGTAGTATAATTTAGATGTCCCCGGATGGCGGAATTGGTATACGCGTTCGACTTAAAATCGAATGGAGAAATCCATATGGGTTCAAGTCCCATTCCGGGGACCAAGAATTTAGTATGTCCCGTGATGGGGCATTATTTTTCTTCGCTCGCCTCCTATGAGGTTCATCCCTCCCGCTGAGCGTAAGCGAAGTTACGCGGATGGCAAAACCGCGCCCGCGATAACTAGTTGTTTGGGAGAAGACGTAGCCAGAATCATAACCAGAATAAAAATTATGAGAACTAGTGGCCGAGTATGCAGAACTTGACCACTAGTAGCCACGCGAGCTCCCACTACCAAATGGGCCATCGGTATCATAATATCTTGTATACTCAAACCCGAGCGGCGCGCTACGTAACTTAGTAGAACCGGAGGAGAAATAGCTAGGAGAGCGCGCCACTCTTAACTTTCTCCGTACGGGATTTTATTTCCGCTCCTACGGTTATAATGACACTCGTACCGATCGTAGCTTTCATTGGACACAAACTGCCAGTGGGTCGGATACAAATAGTTTTTCGATTTATACAGACGGCGGCAGCGTTCATATTCATGACAATGCTCTCCGAGGTAGCGGTCGTGCTGTCCGCTGTGTAGTACGGGAGGAGTGAAGGAGGAAGGATTACGTAGGACCATACAAAAATGTTACCAACCATTTGTTTAAAGAATAGATCTGTGTTATAATGGCAAACGGAAGGGTGGCCGAGTGGTTTAAGGCACCGGTCTTGAAAACCGGCAGGTTAACGCCTCGCAGGTTCGAATCCTGTCCCTTCCGCCAGAATCTATGGCATCGTAGCTCAGTTGGTTAGAGCGTGGGACTCATAAGCCCAAGGTCACTGGTTCGATCCCAGTCGATGCTACCAATCTGGGACTCACCGTCCCGAAATAGGCCTTTGAACTCTGGATTACAGA
>CAYZNY010000004.1:0-28332 GCA_964480265.1 uncultured Candidatus Saccharibacteria bacterium
TCGGTACGAGAACGTGTCGATGGATTACCTCCTTTCTTGAGAAGGAATTGATGCGCAAATTTCAGCGATGGGATTTGTAGCTAGGTCGGTTGCAGTTGTGGCTGAGAGCTTGAGTCACACAGAGCTTGTCTAACAAGATGCAACATAAGCTTTGACTTTCGATGAATTGCACAATTAAGCTGTTAAGAAAACTGCCCTCTGTGAAGGGGGCAGTTTTTGTGCTGGGGGTTTGGTGTTATAATATAGTTAATGGAAGACACGCGCAATCTGCAAGACGAGTATAAGGGTTTGGCGGTCGAACAGATAGTTGACTGTTTGGCCAAAAAGCGGACTGCGCTGGAAATTGCTATCGAGAATATCGAGCGAGATTTTAACGCCGGTACAATTATCCGGAGTGCGAATAATTTTAATGCCAGTAAGGTGCATATTATCGGGCGGCGCAAGCTTAATCGGCGTGGCGCAATGTGCACGGATAAATATCTCGAACTAATCTATTGGCCCGACGGGGAAAGTTTTGTGCGCGATCAACGTGCGCGTGGCCGGGAGATTGTTGCGATAGAGAATAACGTTGATGGCGCGGAGCCGCTAGCGGATAAGAAATTTGTTCAACAAACGACGCTTTTATTTGGTAGCGAGGGGAATGGTATCACGCCAGAATTATTGGCGGAAGTCGATGATGTTCGCGAGATCGAGAGTCTGGGGTCGACCAGGTCGATTAATGTCGGCGTAGCGGCTGGCATTACAATGTATGAATGGGCTAGGCAAAGTGTCCTTGGTAGAACAAGGGCTAAAAGTGCCAGAGAAGGAAATCATTCTCGTTATGACAAGCTTGGTATAAAAGGGGCGAAAAATGTCTAAGAAAAATAAGCAGCCCCAGAAGCCAAAGAGTGCAAAGGTAAAGAAAAAGGATCGTTATGATCCGTGGCGAGTGAAAGGTGACCGCCCTTCGCGATGGGAGTCGCTACTTCTGATGACGATTTTATGCGCGATGTTCTTGGGTGCATATGGGGCGGGTTGGTGCCTGGGTGGAGCTTTGCGTCAGAAAATAAGCCAGAACGATACCTCCCCGGCCCAGATTGAACCAGAGGAGACTAGCGAGCCGGAATCCGATGTCAGTGCTGACGAGGAGGACCAACAGGCGGAGGATGAGGCCGAGCCAATAAAGGATGAGAATACGGAGCTGAAAGTGGTGGAGGCGAGACCTATCCCGGTACCAGATATCACTGGTAAGAAATTGATTGCACTGACTTTTGATGACGGCCCATCGGGGGCAGTCACCGAGCAGCTACTAGGATATTTGCGGCAAAAACAGGTACGGGCAACTTTTTTTGTGATTGGTTATATGGCCGAACGCACGCCTAGCCAGGTCCAAAAAGAGACCAGCGAGGGGCACGAGGTCGGCAGTCATACTGCGAACCATACTGCGTTCTCGCGAATGAGTGCCGCGGATTTAGCGAATGACTCTTTGCGAATGAACCAGCTTTTTGTGAATATTTTGGGTCATAATACGCCGTTTGTGCGGCCACCATATGGGGATGGAGCTTATACCGAGAAGGCAAGGACTAGCGCTGGGCAACCGATGATTTTATGGACGGTTGATACTCTGGACTGGAAGTATCGCGATACTCAAACGGTGCGCCAAAACGCCGTGAAGGACGCTTTTGATGGAGCAATCATTCTGTTCCACGATGTCTATCAGACTACGGCGGATGCGATCCCGCTGATTATTGACGATTTGCGCGCTCAGGGATACGAGTTTTTGACCGTATCGGAGCTTGCTAAGGCGCGTGGTGTGACGATGCAAAATGGGGCGGTCTACGGGAGTTTTACCTTGCGTTAGGGCTTGTCTTTTTGGTGAAGATGCGTTAAAATAACGAGGACGGGGATATAGCTCAGCTGGTTAGAGCGCGTCACTGATAATGACGAGGTCTGTGGTTCAAGTCCACATATCCCCACCAGATAGCTTGTTATAATGGGTTATTTTGGTTTTTCGGATATTCACTCGTCTGGGAGACGCGTTTCATATTCTCAAATTCCAAACTATCTCCATTCTAACCTCGCTTTAATAATTCCAAGGGGTAATAGCTCAGCTGATTAGAGCGCTGCCTTTGCAAGGCAGAGGTCCAGGGTTTGAATCCCTGTTACTCCACCAATAAAATACATCATGCTTGTCATGATGTATTTTATTGGACTGGGGCAGAGAATCAAATCAAGCTTTCAAGTAAAAAAGATTGCTTTTCTCTCAACTTTCTCCGTACGGGCTACTACGATCGTTCCGATGGCTACATCGGCAATCGTACCGCCTATGGCTACTGGTGGTCGGATGCTAGCAATTCGGCTACGGGCGGTCACACCCTGGCTACGTACCCGACGGCTGTCTACCCTCAGAATTACCATTACCGCGGCTACGGTTTTGCCATCCGCTGTGTAGTACGGGAGGGGTGAAGGAGGAACAATCAAGGTCTTTTGGACACGCACCGACGGCACTTATCTTGTAGTTAGGAATAATCTCAATGTGGTCTTTCAATGTCCAAAGCGAACTTGGCTATTCCCATCAATATCTTTCATGCTCCAAAAGGGACCTCCTGACGGCTCTGAGTAGCCTTAGAGAGCAAAATAAATGCCGATACTATCATGTAGGTGAAGCAAAAGGCTAAAATCTGGAATTCTTTACTAGGGCTCTGTATGACAGGGAATAGCGAACATAATATATCACCGACTGAATAAAATTCTCCAAAGCATAAAATAACTACCCAAGAAATCAAGGGTAGCTTTTCCACACTCTGTGAAAAACATCAGAAAACAGTGTTCGGGTTTAGAAATCCAGCGATAACACAAATTAAGCAAAAAAACTATTGACAAAACGGAAGCAGTATGCTACAATGGAGGTAACATCCGTAAAAAGGGTGGAGTTAATAATAATTTGGTGGGCAGAAAGAGGTAATAATAAGATGGCAGGGACAAAAGCCGGCGGCCTCAAAGCCGCACAGACTAATCGTGCTAAATATGGCAAAGAATTTTATTCTATGATTGGCCGTAAGGGTGGTCAGATGGGTCACACTGGCGGTTTTGCAGCCAACCCAGCACTTGCTCGGATTGCAGGCGCAAAGGGCGGTCGCATTTCTCGTCGTGGACCAGCAAAAAAGACCACTGATCAATAATTAGCATAAAACTGGATTGGCTCGTCAACTATGGCGGGCCAATTTTGATTTGCAATCAAGGTGATTTTTTGGGCGGCGCAAAATGGGTATTTTTCTCTTATGCTAGCTTTGAATAACTTTTTGAGTATAATTGAGACAAGATGGAGGTCCGAGAGTTTAAAGAATTATTACACACGGTAAAGCAGGATTATCCGGATTTTCGCTTTCGGACAGGGAAGAAATTTGCCTTTCGGCCTCCGCGAACGATTGCTGTTCCGGATTTTGCTTGGGACAACAAAACTTCTGTTTCAGGGGAGAAAAAACCTTGTTCGGCGGCTGAACAAAAAATTTGTTCACTGCGATTACTCCATGAACTGGGTCACGCGACGCTTGGGCACCGGAATTTTGCGACAGATATTGAGCGGCTAAGGATGGAGCGAGCAGCATGGGATCAGGCGTGTGAATTTTGCCAGAAATACGGGGTCGAATACGACGAAAATTTTGTAGAAACAGAGCTAGACACGTATCGGGATTGGCTCCATCAGAGGTCGGTTTGCCGGAATTGTGGTCAGACACGCTACCAAACTGCCGACGGAGAGTATCATTGCCCCTTTTGTGGACCCAGTAGCGCCCCCTAGACAGACTTTGGTGAGTTTGTTATAATAGAAGCAGATTTTGGGCTCGTTCAAAAGTGGCGGATTTTGCCGTGCTGGCGACCTTGCTATAACAAGGGCGAGTGGCGTTAGGTGTAACATCTTGCAAGAAAAGGGTTGAATCTGCATTTCTGAACGGGTCCGAAGAAAGGATAAAATTTAACTATGGCAAAAGCCAAATTAACAATGGACGAACTGCTCGCAGCGAGCGAGGGGAGCGCCCAGCCAGTTATTGCTGGCGAAACTGTGACGGGGAAGGTCCTGTCAATTAAAAAACACGAGATTTTGATCGATCTCGGGGCACGTGGTATTGGGGTCGTTCCACGTCGTGAAGTGTCGTTTGCGCGCAACCTGAACGTTGGCGACGAGGTGACAGCTTCGGTAATCGAGGCAGAGATGGCCGATGGTAGCGTACTGCTTTCGCTCCGTAAGGCGGCAAAAGAGAAGGGCTGGGACGAGATCCAGACTCGGCTTGATAACGCGGAAATCATTGAGATTGTGCCGTTTGATGCCAACAGGGGTGGCCTCCTGGCTGAATATGAGGGGATTCGCGGGTTCTTGCCGGTTTCTCAGCTTTCGGCAGAGCACTATCCACGGGTTGGTTCGGCTGATAAGGACGAGATCTTGCAACGCCTGAACGCTCTGGTCAATAATCCAATGAAAGTCCGGATTTTGGATGCAAATCGCAAGGATAACAAGCTGATTTTCTCTGAGAAAGAGGCAGTAAAAGATGGTCTGGCCGAGCGCTTTGCTGAGCTGAACGTTGGTGACGTCGTGAAAGGTGTCGTGACGGGGGTCGTCGATTTCGGCGCATTCGTGAATGTTGATGGCGTTGAGGGGTTAATTCACATTTCTGAGATCTCCTGGGAGCGGGTGAATAATCCGGCCGATTACGTCAAAGTTGGCGACACGGTTGAGGCCAAAATCATTGCAATCGACAAGGAACGTTTGTCACTTTCGATCAAACAGCTTACTCAGGATCCATGGCTATCAGAGGTCGAGAATTTGAAACGTGGCGACGAAGTCGAGGGAACGATTACGCGGATTACGCCATTTGGTGCGTTTGTGCAAATTTCTCCGGCTGTTGAGGCTTTGGTGCACGTTTCCGAGCTCGGTAGCGGCAATGGGGTCGATCCAGAGAAGGTATTCACCCTGAATGAACGGAAGAAGTTCAAGGTGCTCGATATCGACAAAGAAGGTCGCAAGATTAGCCTGACTATTGCTAAGTAAGATACCTTGTTGATAAAAACCACCTCCCCTGAGGTGGTTTTTGATACTAGAGCATTAAGAATAAGTAGATAAGCCCAATCCCTAGCCCTTTCTTGAATAAGGATTTATATAGCTTAGACCAACTCTCCAACTAACCCATTTTGGACATACGCCGACGGCCCATATTTTGCAGTCAGACGTAATCTCGGTGTAGTCTTTCAATGTTTAAAATGGGTTAGTTGAGGGGGTGCAAGATATTCAGGCTCGTCCGTAACTTTCTCTGGTTGCTGTACTTGGCTAGAAGTGTTATAATTACAGTAGCCGCACTTTTTGAGTGCGAGTTTTTTAAAAGGAGCGTGATATGTCATGCAAAATGAACGATTTGAGAGCTGGCAGGGTAGGATTATCTGGAGTGCTGACGGAGTAAGCTGGAATTATCTTTACGAGATGTTAAAGCGTCCAGACTTTCCTCGGGATGAAGTAGCCGTAAAGCTGGATCGTCTGTTTTTGACCAAATACGGTCTTGACAAGATTGACGAAGTGCAGGACTTGGGGATTCCGGTGTTTGCGGATGCGAAGATCGTGGAAATACCAATCAAGACAATGGAACTGGTAAAGCTACATTTGGAACATCGTCCCTGGATGTTGAATGTGATGGCGCAAATCACAAATACGGGTGTTAGTCCTGGCGTACAAGGGGCTGGGTATGCGGACAAGATACCTCTTGACGTGTTAAACGATTTTGCTATAGCCTGTAGAGAGGTTGGCACGAAACCATGTGCAGTGACAGTCCTGACAAGTAAAATTCCGACTCTGGTGGAGTATGAGTACGATGGAATGAATGTTAATTCAGTAGTATTGGGCTATGTAAGTTTGGCGGTAAACTGTGGTGTGACTGATATTGTTTGCTCTCCAAGGGAAGCAGAGTTTTTACGCGGACTTGCGGGCGATTGGGCGGACTCCGTTCGCTTTAATACGCCGGGGGTGAGACTTGCCGATAGCTCCAAAGATGACCAGCAGCGCGTTATGACGCCCGGAGAAGCTTTGGTTAAGGGGGCGAACCGCTTGGTAATTGGCCGAGATCTAGGGCGAAACGGTGATTTTGTCGGTAATTTGGAGAAAATCATGGCAGATATACGCGAGTGGGAAATGAAATAGTAATATAGCGCTATATTACTGCAGTTAGCCTGGGGTACACCCCAGGCTGTTTTCATGCCTTAAATGCTTCAAAATACCGCAAAACGCTTGACTTTTTATGAAATCTGTGATACAATGGAGATATAGAGTAAGTCCATGAGGATCAAGACGACCCCCATGCATGGGGGTATTTGCGTTGCAAATACCCCTTAAACTTACCAGAACATTTTATTATTCAGCGATAGAGGCTCTGTCTTGCATATCAAAAGGGGGAATTATTATGAAGAAACACTTCAAAAAAGTAGTAGCAGTTCTGTCGATAATGGTTTTGACTTTATCTTTGGCTGGTTGCGACCAGGCGTCTAATGCTACTTGGCAACTGAAAGAAGACGCTGACGAGTTCAAAGTTGTGCGCAAGATTACCGTTATTAATTTAAGAACAGACACGATCTTATATGAAATCGAAGGACGCATTTCGTATACAGTTGAGTCTGACGGTGATTTGTCGATTGTAGCAAAAGTGGGCGATGACACGTTCAAACGCGATTCGATTGGTGTGGGGCAGGCTGGTAATGGTATTACCTATGTTATCGAGCAGATCGAACCGATCGAAGAAGATCCATATCATTACGAAGTAAAAATCTATGCCCGTTTGCCGAAGGTCGATATCGTGCAATAGGCTAAGCGTAACTGTGATTTTGGCTAATATCTGCTGAATTTAATCTCCTCCAGTAGCAATGGAGGAGATTTTTCTTGTTTTTATAAAAAGTATGTTATAATGGAACAGATAATCCCCGGTAGCTCAATGGTGGAGCAAGAAGCTGTTAACTTCGAGGTTACTGGTTCGAGTCCAGTCCGGGGAGCCAGATTTCCTTTTTTGGAGCAAAAAAGAATACGTCGATGCCTTTCAACAGAGAGAAATCGACTTTTTTGTTGGTCGATTTTAGGTTCGAGAAAATAGTTTTGAGTAATTTGTTCTTCAACTCATTTCTCGAACTTTTGTCCGAGAGCTTTCTATGCTTATGCATGATATGTAAACAAGGAAGAGCTCCTCTCAACTTTCTCCGTACGGGATACTACGATCGTTCCGCTGGTAATGTCAGCAGTCGTACCACAGGTAGCCACTGGTGGTCAGCTACCAGTGCCTCAGCCGCAGACGGTCGCTTCCTGGTTACGTACTCGGCGCTCGTCAACCCTCAGGTTATCGATCTCCGCGGCTTCGGTTTTGCCATCCGCTGTGTAGTACGGGAGGGGTGAAGGAGGAAGGGTTGTCTAGCCTCTGGCATACGCCGACGGCCTATATCTTGCAGTCAGATATAATCTCAATGTGGTCTTTCAATGTCCAAAATGGGTTAGTTGGGTTCTTCTACTCTACCTATCCCCCACCACAGCGGACGGCAAAACCGCTGCCACGGTAGCTGCTAACCTGCGGGTAGACGCCACCGGAGTAGAAGTCGAGGCGGTAAGCGTTGTCAGCCGAGAACGCCGTACGAGACCAGTAGAGGCCGTACGAGCCGACACTGCCCAGCGAGCCATCGCTGTAATAGTAGTAGCCCGTGAACTCAAACCCGAGCGGCGCGCTACGTAACTGGGTGGAACCGGAGGAGAATATATTAACCGTAGAGGAAGTAGGAGACTTTTTTGGAGTATGAAAGACTCCACTGAGTCCTGTTTGTGGTCGAGAGTAGATATAGTGTCAGGGTTACTCCAAAAGGACCTCCTACTTCCTTCACCCCTCCCGTACTACACAGCGGATGGCAAAACCATCGCCCTGATAATTATTGTCCTGGGGTAGGATAACTGTCGGGCCAGTATCCATATAATGGCTGCGCTCAGTAGAAATAACAGTATTAGACCAATAGCTACCGTATGCGATACGAACATATATAAATCCATTTGTACGAGTATAATTTCCCGTACGGAGAAAGTTGAGAATTTATGTTAAAACGCTTGACTTTTTGGACAATCTGTGCTACAATGGGAACAGATACTGAGAGAAAAGTGAAAATGACGCTGAATCGAGAGTTTTTTGAGAATTTATTTACGCCAGATAAAATTTATATTACAATCGCCGTGATTGCAACTTTGGCGTTCTTTTTCGTGTCTGTACTAGCTGGGGTGACGATTCGTCGGCGTCAGCGTCAAGTCATGACCAACACTCAATATCGCCCGCGCAAGCGGTTGATGGACGGAGCCGAGAAAAAGTGTTTTCAGCTTCTGATTGGGCTTTTTGGTAATAAATTTTACGTTATTCCGCAGGTCGAGCTGATGGCGCTCCTGAATTATCGGGTCGGGACGCAGGATCGGCGCCAGGCACGGGGTTTTATTGAGAATAAAACGGTGGATTTTGTACTCTGCAATAAGCGCGATGTGCGGCCGATTTGTGCGGTCAAGCTTTATGACCCAAAGGCCGGGAAAGAGCTCGGCAGTGACCCCGAAGATATGGAGAAATTCTTTCGAAGTGCACATTTGCCGTTTGTTTATTTACCCAAAAAACAGAGTATTACCCGCCAAAATGTGATTGACGAATTTTCGCGGATTATTTACGAAATCAGTAAAAGCTAAGTGTCTTGCCATAAACAAGGGTGAAAAGTGCCAATTAGCAACTGGTGCTAGCCAACGCTAGTTGGTGTCGAAATCTAGCATCTGGTAGCCGGCAAAGGGAATTTCAGGGCTAGCTCGCGGACTTCGGCACGGATTTGGCTAAGTTGCTCATCGTAGGGAGCCAGCAGAGCCTCATCGTCGGTTTTGTCGGGCTGGGCAGCGTGAGCTTCCACGCAAATATCAACAACTTGCTTCATCCAGCCAGCGATAGTTTTCATCTCTGTCTCGCCAAGACCACGAGTCGTCATGGCTGGTGTCCCAAGGCGCACGCCAGAAGGCCGGAAAGCGCCGCCTTTATCGGTCGGAAGAGCGTTGGCATTAAGCGTCAAGCCGACTTTATCAAGCGCAACTTCATAAGTCTTGCCATCAATTCCAAAGCTATCCTTGACGTTGACCAGGATTAGGTGGTTCTCGGTTCCGTCACCTTGGAGGACGAACCCGGCTGATTTTAGCTCGTCGGCCAAAGTTTTGGCATTTTTGACAATATTCTTGGCATAAGTTTGGAAACTCGGCTGCAAATCCTCCTCAAAGGCGACGGCCTTAGCGGCAATTACGTGTTCGAGCGGGCCTCCTTGGGTGCCAGGGAAGACTGCGCGGTCAATTAGGGTTGGTAGATTCTCGATGGTGTGATCGACTTTGTGTAGCGGACTGCTGACTTTACCCTGAGAGAGGATTAGCCCGCCACGTGGTCCACGCAAGGTTTTGTGGGTGGTGGTAGTCATAACATTAAAGCCAAAATCAAGTGGATTTGGGTGAACTTTGCCGGCAATTAGCCCAGCAACGTGTGCCATATCGGCCATCAGGATGGTTTCTTCCGGTTTTTCGATTACGCGATCCTTGATTTCGCGGATACGCTCAAAATCGGGGATTTTCATGAAGGCCGAATAACCAACCAAGATGATTTTTGGCTGATGCTCCTTGGCAAGTTGTTCGAGGTCGTCATAATCAATATCACCATTTTCGTCGACACCGTAGCCCACGAAATTATAGATTTTGGCACTACGAGTGACAGGCGAGCCGTGGGTGAGGTGACCGCCGGCTGGCAAAGACATCGCAAGGATGGTATCGCCCGGCTTGCACCAGGCAAAATAGACAGCTTCGTTGGCATTTGCCCCCGAGTGTGGCTGGACATTGGCATGGTCGGCAGAGAAGAGCTTTTTGGCGCGCTCGATTGCCAAAGTTTCGATCTTGTCGACATTTTGGTTGCCGCCATAGTAGCGCCTGCCGGGGTAGCCCTCGCTGTATTTATTGGTCAAAACCGAGCCCATCGCCTGTAAAACCGCTTGCGATACGCAGTTTTCGCTGGGGATTAGCTCCAAGCCTTCGCTTTGGCGAATGATCTCGTCGTTAATGATTTCGAAAACTTCATCCTTTGAACTTTGCATACAAAACTCCTTAAATTAGCGATAAATCCACCCAAGGACGAAATTAAACCATAGCTACCTCCATTTCGACCATTATATCATAGAAGCAAGGCCGAGCAATCTCTCGACATTATGCTTTGTTCGTGGTACAATAGAAGGTATTGTGTAGAAATAAACTAGAAAGGAGCTAGCATGAGTGAAACTGCGAGAGATGATGCAGAAAAAGTGATAAAAATTGCTGGCTCAATCACGGTCGATGAGCTGGCAGGGGCGCTCGGTCTCAGTGTGACGGCGCTAATTGGCGAGTTATTCAAGAATGGCATTGTCGCGACGATCAACCAGCGTTTGGATCTTGAGACTGCCGAGATTATGATCCAGGAGCTCGGAATTGAGAATGTCCGTTTGGAACGCAAGAATACTGCCACGCAGACGCGTGATGGCTTCCGTAAAGAGCTAAGCGACCACGCCGTATCACGTCCGCCAGTGGTGGCGATGATGGGGCACGTCGACCATGGTAAGACCAGTTTGCTTGATAAGTTGCTAAACAAAAAGACCGCCGAGAAAGAAGCCGGTGGGATTACGCAACATATCTCGGCCTACCAGCTGGAACACGATAAGCGCAAGATCACTTTTCTTGATACGCCAGGCCACGAGGCCTTTGCAGCAATTCGTCAGCACGGGGCAATGCTGACGGATATTGTGGTGATCGTGGTGGCGGCAGATGACGGCGTAAAACCGCAGACGGTTGAGGCAATCAAATTTGCTCAGGATGCCAACGCCAAGATTGTTGTAGCGATTAATAAAATCGACCGCGAGGGCGCAGATGTCCAGCGGACGATGGCTGATCTTTCGACGCATGGTTTGCAGCCAGAGGAGTGGGGTGGCGATATTATTATGGTGCCAGTTTCAGCGAAGACTGGCGAAAATCTCGAAAAATTGCTTGATAATATCCTCCTGATCGCCGACGTTGAGGAGCTAAGAGCCGATACCGATATCCCGGCTGAGGGTCTCGTGATCGAGAGTCATATGGAAACCGGCAAAGGTTCGGTGGTGAATTTGCTGATTACTGGTGGCGAGCTGAAAGTGGGCGAGTTCATTCAGGCTGGCAATACCTATGCCAAAATCCGGACCATGCTAAATTTCCAGGGGAAGCCAAAAGGCAAAGCTGGCCCATCAACACCGGTAACGGTGACTGGTTTCAAGGAATTGCCAAGCTTTGGCGATCGGTTCGTCGAGTATCCAGACGAAAAATCTGCGCGTCGGGCAGCAGTACTGAACGCTCAGGTGGAAGCTAATGAGGCCGCTAGTGCCAATGTTACTAGCACGGATTTGCTCCGGATGATGAATTCGGCCGATAATTCAAAGGTCTTTAACGCAATCGTGAAGGGTGACGTGCTGGGTTCGGTCACGAGTGTAGTAGACAGCCTCAAAATGATTGATACCAAAGGCGAGGTGACGCTGAATATCGTAGCAACCGGTGTAGGCGATGTTACCGAGAACGATGTCTATATGGCGGCCGGCGATGATCGGGCAGTGATTTATGGGTTCAACGTCAACGTTCCGACCAATATCGCCAAGATGGCAGCCCGCGATGATGTGCCTATTCGCAATTACAAAGTAATTTATGAGTTGCTTGATAATGCCAAACAATCGATGGAGGATCTGCTTGATGCAGAGATCGTTGAGGAGGATCTCGGCAAGATGAAGGTGATGGGGGTATTCCGAACGACCAAGAGTGAGATTATCGCTGGTGGCGAAGTGACAGAGGGGAAGGTGGCCCCTGGGGCGCTGGCGCGCATCGTGCATGGCAAAGAGGTGATCGCCGAAGCCGAGGTTTCGAGTGTGCAGCGCGAGAAGATTGAGGCAAAAGAACTGATTGCCGGGGAAGTCGGTGGCCTGGCGTTGAAAACTGAGAAAAAGACCACGCTCGAAGTCGGTGATAAACTGGAATTCTTTGAGCGAAAAGAAGTAAAGAAAAAGCTGTAAAAAGGCGTTGGTTTTAGCCAACGCCGAAAATTTGGAAGCCCTATGGAAGCCCTATGGAAGGACTATTTTGCAGTTACATATTCGAAACAACTTTTGGCTTTCGGATCGACAGCGCGAGCACACTCTTTTGAGCAATATTTTTGTCTCATCGTGACATATCCACCGTCCTGTTTCCTAATAGTAACAATGAACTCTTTTCCGCAATGCGGACAGGTATCAACCATGCCTCTTTTGCGCGCTTTTCGCCATTTGTTCTTTTCCCGGCAATCATCCGAGCAGAAGACCTCACTTCCAGGTCGTCGGTTAGGATAATGCTTGCCAACCTCTGCCATTAACCGACCGCAATATGCACATTTGATATGAGCGTCATTATAGGTCAGCCTGCATTCTTGGGAACAAAAATCCCGAATGTACTTTGCCTGAAAAGTTCTTTGACACTGCTTGCATTGGCAAGTTTCCATCTGTCTATCGGCAGCCTTCCCGAATGTGAAGTCAAGTCGGCGTTGAGCCCGTATAATCTCAGCGCGTGCACGTTGAGGATTCTTCTGGCATTCGGGACAGTATCTTTGACTTGCGTTGTTAGGGGTGTAAAAACCACAGCAAATTTCGCATTCCTTTTCTTTTAACATAAAATCGCCTCCTAAGGTACTAAAATAAGGTTATCTTTCCATTATATCACACATCGTCAAAAAAGTCAATAGAAAACTCAAAAAAGCTCTTGTTTTTCTAGACATAAGCTGTATAATAGAGGGCAAAGTACATAAAATAACAACTGGCATAAAAAGAAAGGGTGGCACCAATGAATCCAGCAGATAATAACACGAATATAAATCCGGGCGCGGGGGCAGCTTCGGACGGTTTTGGTCCGACTCCGGCGGGCGGGGCAGGGGGGCCAAGTGGTTTTTCGGCTGGTGACACTTTGGGCGTCGCAAAAGATAACGATTCTAGCGCTGCTAAGCCTGAGGGCGGCAACACTGCTGGTTCGAGTAGCTCTTCGATGACGATGGACGAAGCGCCAGAAACACCGTTTGTGCCAGCTTCTCCGGCCCCGGGTTCGATTGGGAGTGTTACTTCTGGTCCAGCAGCAGGCTCGACCAATTTGGCCGCGGCAGTCGCTCCGAGCGGAGCCGATGGCAGTGCTGCTTTTGCGCCCGTGAACGATGCTAACCCGACTATGCCACCAGTAAGCAGCAATAACGATCTTCTTGCCCAGGCTGCAAATGAAACTCCGGCTGCGAGCCCGGCATTTAATCCTTTTGCTCCGGCTGGTAGCACAACTATTAGTAATGCAACAACCCCAGGTGCTACGGCAGCTCCAAATGCGGCAGGTGCTGGTGCGCAGGCTAATGCCAGCGCCGCGCCAGGCCAAACCGCCACGATGCCATCGCCTTTCCAGGCCAAGATGGATAATCTTGCCACCAAGGCAGCCAAGGCCGGCAGTGGATCATCAAATATCCTGACAATTATCTTTGCTGTGGTGGGAGCGATTGCGATTATCGCAGCGATTGTGTTCTGTGTTTTATGGCGGCAATCAGTTAGTAATCCAGAAATCCGCTATATCTCGGCGCCAACTGCCAACGATAGTGCCAATGCAAGCAGCGTCGTGACTTGCTCGCGCATGTATGGTGCGGGCGAGGTTGCTGGCATGGAAAACCTAGTCAACGAGGAGGCTTCGCTGACCTTGGATTTTGCTAATGACGAGTGGCAGACTTCTGGCCTATATGCAGTCTATAACTTTGCTGACGCTGGCGCCGCCGAAGCCGCGAATGCTGGCATCTTTGCTGCAATGACATCTTCGTTGTCTCTGAACAGCGACAGTGGGGAAGCGATTGTGAGCACGAGCTCGCAGGCGCTTGATAATCGCGTTGAATACCGAGAAGACACTGATATTTCCTTGATGAGTAGCAATATGGCTGATGGCCGGGATATTCCGCGCACTGAGGATGGCTCAATCCAGAAGAACCGTGCCGATGTCCAGGCTTACTACGAGAGCCAGGGCTGGACTTGTAAATAAGGAGCTAAATCTAGATATAAAAAGGCTGGGAAATTCCCAGCCTTTTGCGTTGTGCCGTCTGCTACAAACTACTTCACCAGGCGGTAATAAATTGACGGCGCAAAACGCACCGGCGCGAGCATTTTTTGAGCTGCTTTTTCCATGTTCACAAGATTTTTGGTGCCGAACAACTTTTTTAACTTTGCGCTACGGAAATTTGATACCGAGAGTACTTCGTCGATTTTGAAACCAGATTTTTTGAACACCTCTTCGATATATTTGGGGTGATAGTTGTAAAAACCGTCGTCGTTGAGCTCTTTTAAGTGGGCTGGTTCCAGACTGAATGGATTGATCTCAGACTTTTTGGTCCAATAGCGCCACATTTTGGGCAAAGTACGCTTGTTGGCGACTTCGATTACTGCTACGCCACCCGGTTTGAGGATGCGATAAAGCTCGTCCGAAACTTTCTGCATATCCTTAAAATGATGCGTAGCGCGCACCATCAAGAGAGCGTCAAAACTATCCGCAGGGAAGGGTAAGTCATAAATATCGCCAGCCTTGGTCTTGATCTTGTCGCCATAGTGGTCCTTGGCTTGTTGTAGCTCGGTTTTGGAATAGTCGAACAAGGTTGACTCTTTGGCGCGAGGTAAATATTCGTCTGCTAGGCGTCCATAACCACCAGCGATATCAACAAATTTGTTCATTTCGCGCGGGAGCAGGCGGCGAATTGCCATACGATCGGCCATGTCCTCGTATTTGCGATCGGCATCCTCCCAGAAGATTTTTTTGTAATCATAACCATTATAATCGGCCACCACATCGGTTTTGGGGGTGGTCTTCGCAGTTTTCTTATCAGTCATGTAGTAATTATAGCATACCTCGGGCCGTGCATAAAATGTGGTATAATATATAACGTGGCGCCATCGTTCAACGGATAGGACATAGACCCTCTAAGTCTACAATGCTGGTTCGATTCCAGCTGGCGCCACCAACCAAAGAGCTCCTTGTGGAGCTTTTTGGTTGGTAAAAATCAGCTAGACGAGAACCGCGCGCGAAGCGCGTGGTTCGTAGGCGGTAGGGGCGTGAGGAAATTCTTAAACTTGTTTATTCCTCCTTCACCCCTCCCGTACTACACAGCGGATGGTATAACCTTGACCGCGGTACGGCCATCCTTGGGTGGTGATAGAGTCGGAAAGCGTAATTAGACTTCGGCTATTCTCGCTAGTGGAACTAGTCCCGGTCCACCAGAGGCCGCCATTCATACGGTTAATTATATCGCCACCCGAGCGACTGTATTGGCCCGTACGGAGAAAGTTGAGAAAAAGTCAGTTTTTTTATCTTATTTTTCCAAAATTGACAAAATTCCAACAGAGGCGGGATTTCTATGTTCTACCCAAAAATCACTTATTTTTGCTAATTTTTGGGTCTTTCCAGACCCTATTTTTGCCATTTTAAGCCATTTAGAGCTCCCAGGAGAGGTTCCTACCTCTCAATTGAAATAGAACAAGCGTAAAAACTTTACGCTTGTTCTAGGGGCTCTATGAACTCCAACTTTCTCCGTACGGGACGATACGGCCGGTCAGAAGGCGGAACTTATAATCGCATCGTCGAAGGAGCTTGGTGGTCCGGCGTAAAGAAGTCTATAAATGCATATTACTTATCTATAAACCCGACGACTGCAAGTCCCCAGTATCTAAACTACCGTGGTGCTGGTTTTGCCATCCGCTGTGTAGTACGGGAGGGGTGAAGGAGGGGCTACTTTTTATTCGTCAAATCGGTTGGTAGCAAGATAACCGTTTTTTGGGATGGATCAGAACTGATCTTTTCGAGCGTTTGCAAAGTGCGGATACTGATGCCACCGGGGGTGTTATTGAGCATTTGAGCAGCCTCAGCCACGGAAGCAGCGGCACTTTTCTCGCCCTCGGCGGAAATAATGGCAGCTCGGCGCTCACGCTCGGCTTCAGCTTGTTTGGCCATGGCCCGTTTCATGTCTGATGGCAATTCGATGTTTTGTAGTTTCACGCTCTCGATATCGATGCCCCATTTATCGACTTGCGTATCGACAATCTCACGAATCCGCGAGGAGATTTCGTCGCGCTTGCTAAGGATTTCATCGAGGTCAAAATTCCCGGTCACGTCGCGCAGAGCAGTCTGGGCGAAGGTTGCGGTGGCATGGCGATAATCGGCGATTTCAAGGGTGGCTTTCTTGGCATCAATCACCCGGGCGTAGACTACGGCATCGACGTTTACGGTCACATTGTCGCGAGTAATGACTTCTTGCTTGGGGATGTCCATCGTGATAGTGCGAATATCGATTTTGTGCATTTTGTCGAGATAGGGGAGAATAACCCGAAATCCTGGGTCGAGTGTGCGGCTATATTTTCCGAGCCGAAGCACGACGCCGCGCTCGTATTGATTGATAATTCTAATTCCGGGAATAACAATCACTGCTAATATGATTAGTAACAAAAATAGAATAGCCATAGCACTCCTTGATTATTTGGCTAATTATACCATGGAACAGAATCTATTGCTCTTTTTGGGATGGGGAATTGGCGGTGATCCACTCGGAAGTCTTGACTGCTGGGCCCTGGCAAGAGAGCTGGAAGGTGACTTCGTAGTCGCGCGGGCCATAAGGCTCCTTTGGAAAGAAGCGGATCGAAGTCATATTAGTATCACATTTTACGTATTCATTCGAGAGTTTTTGGATATAGCTGCCGGTTTTGGTCTTGTCGTAGACCAATAATTGTCGCAAACGCACAATTGGCAGGCCAACCTGTTGATACTCGGAGAGCACTGGGGCGGGATTTTCGATTTGGTCGCCCAGAACATAAGGATAAAGGTATTCGAGATAATAATCATCGGCCAGGCTTTCGAGGGCGTTTTGAGCATCCCGGGCGGGGTCAAAAGCGGCATCCGCACAGAGACTAACTGTAATGCAAACCATACAGGCGACAATAATCCCTAGCATCGCCCGCTCGAACCAAGTCAGCCCGGCCGCCGTCTGTGTGATGTGGTGCTTTGCCAGTGCGAATTTCTTTTTTACCATAACCTACTTCCATTGTAGCATGAAATTCGGACTAGTACTAGGGGCGATTTTGTGATAGTATAAAAAGATATGAGCAGTAAAATATTCAAACGTACAAAAATCTTAGCAACTATCGGGCCAATCACCGGTAACGGTAGCCAGCAAATGCTGGAAGATATGATTATGTCGGGGCTAAATGGTTGCCGTATCAATTTCTCGCACGCCAAATACGAAGACGCTGCTAAGCAGATCGAGTGGATTCGTGCCGCCGCCGAGAAAAAAGGGCGTTCGGTCGCTATCTTGCAGGATTTGCAGGGGCCAAAAATTCGCCTTGGCGAAATCAAAGACAATTATTATGAGGTAAAGACTGGCGATAAGCTGATTATCGACTACGCCGTAAAAGAGCACAAGGGTGATAATATCTTACCATGCCAGTATAATCTCGCACCAAAGGTAAAGATCGGCGAGCCAGTGCTATTATTCGACGGCAAAGTTACTACCCATGTGACCGACATCCCATCTGACACCGCCATTGAGCTTGAAGTCGAAAACGATAGCTACGTGCGCAGCTTCAAGGGTATGAACCTGCCGGAAACCGATTTTGGCGGCGATATTATCCCAGAGAAAGATTTGCGCGATATTGAGTGGGGCGCAAAGCAAGATTTCGATTATATTGCGTTCTCGTTTGTCCAGACGGCCGACGATATTCGCAAAGCTCGTAAGGCTATGGCCGAGCGGGGTCACACTGCAAAATTGATTGCTAAAATCGAGACCAAGAAAGCGGTCGAATCGCGCGAGAATCTTGAGGAAATCGTCAAAGAAGTCGATGGTATCATGATTGCGCGTGGTGATATGGCAACTGAGGCTGGTGCAGAGGTCGTGCCGATCGCTCAGCGGCAGCTGGTTGAACTTTGCCGCGAATATAACAAGCTTTGTATCGTCGCGACTCAGACGATGGGCTCGATGGTTGATAATCCATTCCCGAGCCGGGCCGAGGTCAGCGATGTGGCAAATGCTGAGATCCAGGGCGCGGATGTGGTGATGCTTTCAGATGAAACCGCAATGGGCAAATATCCGCTCGAGACTATTAACGCGATGCGTAAGGTTTTGCTTTATACACAGAACCATGCCAGTGTCGAAGAAATGAAGATTAACTCGGATAGCCCAAGTTATGACGCAATCGCTAATTCAGCAGTAAGTCTAGCAGAAGATTTGGATGCTGATGTGATTATCTGCCAAACTGCCAGTGGCGCAACAGCAAATGCCGTGGCGGCACAGCGGCCAACTTTGCCGATTATCTCCGTTACGGATCAGCCACGGGTGGCCAACCAGTTGGCGCTCCGCTACGCGAATTCTTCATTCGTGCGGCCATTCTCAGTCAATGTGGGGATTGATCTAGCCAAGGAGCTAAAAGACAGTGGCTACCTGCAACTCCGCGAAGGCCAAGATAAGCTCAAAGTAGTCTGGGTTTCTGGTGCGCAGGGCTCTGGCCACACCGATACCATCAAATTCCGCTATATCTAGCCAAGACAGTGGTATAGAGCTGGCCTCGAATTTCGGGGCCAGTTTTTGGTAAAGCTGACGCCAGTAATAACTTATGGTAAAATGGGGTTATGAAGACCCTGAAAGATATTGATGTAAAAGATAAGACTGTTCTAATGCGGGCAGATTATAATGTGCCGCTTTCCCAGGATGAGGATGGTAAGTGGCAGGTCGAGAGCGATCTTCGAATTCGCGCCAATCTACCGACTTTGGAATACTTGCGCGAGCATGGAGCGGAGAAGATTGTGCTAGTCTCGCACTTAGGCCGTCCAGAGAGGCAGGATGACAATCTGAGTTTGCGCCCGGTGGCAGAGCGATTGGCTGGGCTTTTGGCTGAGGATACCGAAAACGAAGTCCCGCCGGTGGTGGTATTTATGAACAACCTTGAAGTAAAAGGGGTGAAAAGTGCTGTGGAGCAGTTGCCAAAAGGTGGTATAATCCTGCTCGAAAATTTGCGTTTTGATCCGCGGGAGAAGGCGAACGATCCAGCCTTTGCCGAGGAAATCGTAGCGGCAACTGGTGCAGAGATATTCGTGCAAGATGGTTTTGCTGTGACGCACCGTGCGCACACCTCGACCGATGCTATCGCGAGATTGCTGCCTAGTGTAGCTGGGCTCTTGGTCGAGAAAGAAGTCGAGGAGCTGAGCCATGCCATCAAGGACCCGGCGCGGCCGTTTGTCGTTATTATTGGTGGCGCCAAAGTTGCGGATAAACAGCCTTTGATTGAACAATTTCTTTCCCGGGCTGATCAAATTTTGGTGGGTGGAAAAATTGCTGCGGACGGCTACAAAGCTAGCGACCTAGAAGTTTATGTCGCTGAGGATTTTGACGAAGACGCTTTGGGCGCTAAGCTTGATATCGGGCCACTTGCGACGGGCAAATTCTTAGATGCCATTGCAACGGCAAAGACTGTGCTTTGGAATGGTACGCTGGGCAAGACGGAGGATCCGGCTTTTGCAACGAGTTCCGAGATAGTTGCAAAATATCTGGGCGAGCATGGCGATATTAAATCAATTATCTGTGGTGGCGATACCACCGGGTTCATCGAGGGACTGGTTGACCGTTATCCAGATTTGAAGTTTAGCCTGATTTCGACTGGTGGCGGCGCGGCGCTGGAATTTTTGTTGGGCCATCCGATGCCGGGTTTGGAGGTTTTACAGTGATCATCTTGATGGGCTTGGCCGGCTCAGGTAAGAGTACACAAGGGCAGAAGCTCGCTGCGGCAACTGGGCGGGTCTGGCTGTCGGCTGGGCAAATTTTACGTAATTCTGGACAATTTGACGAGATTCTGAACCGGGGCGAGCTAGTCGATGATATGCTGACGGTGGAAATTATGGCTCAGGCTATGGCGGAGGTAGTGCGCGACGGGCGAAATGTAATACTCGATGGTTTCCCGCGTGATACCGAGCAAGCCAACTGGATGGCGGATAATATTGCTACTGCGATCGAGGGGATTGTGATTATTGATGTCCCCAAGGAAGAGTTGTTGCGCCGTCTGGAAGCGCGTGGGCGCTCAGACGATACCAGGGAGACAATTATGCAGCGTTTTGCAATCACCGAGCAAAACATGGGCCAGATTTCGCAAATTCTGGGCGCCAAAGGCATCCGCACGGTGGCAATCGACGGTACTGGCACCCCGGATGAGGTCTTTGCTCGGCTGAGTACCAAAATTGCTACGGAATTTAGCGAGGCGTGATATAATCTAACAAGTAGGCAATTCCGGCAAAATAATCGACGGAGTGCCTGTGGAAAAGTGAGTAATAAATTTATTCAATTTTAAGGAGTAATAGAGAGAAACCTGTGGAAAACTTTGGAGAATTAAATCGGAAAATTGCAGCAATGCGTAAGGGCGGCAAAATCCTTGGCGGTTTGATGAGGGATTTGAAGGATTATGTCCAGCCTGGGATGGCTGGCAAAGAGGTCGACGCCTGGGTGCGTTCGGAAATCGTCCGTCGGGGCGCAAAAGTGGCCTATGACTATCTCGAAGAGGACTTTCCGGGGGCAATTTGCATCTCGGTGAACGATGTTTTGGTGCACGGTGCACCGAGTGACGAGCCGCTCGAAGCGGGCGATAAGGTGAGTTTTGATCTTGATATCCTCTATGATGGTTATTATACCGATTCGGCTTTTACGATGATTGTTGGGGGGCACGGCTCTCCGGCGGTGAAAGAAATGATTAAGACTACCGAGAAGGCGATGTGGGCTGGGATCGACCAAGTGCGCCCAGGGGCGCGGATTGGCGATATTGGCTACGCGGTCGAGAAAGTGCTTCGTCGGGGCAAGCTCGGTGTGATCGAAAACTATGTTGGTCATGGGATTGGCAAGGAAATGCACGAGGCGCCAGAGGTGCCAAACTATGGTATTCGCGGCCATGGATATAAGTTGAAAGTTGGCGATACGATTTGTATTGAGCCGATGTCGTGCCTGGGCAAGCCGGCAAATTATGTCGACGAAACGAATTGGTCGGTGCATATGAAGGACGGCAGTATCGGCTGCCACTGCGAACATACGGTGCTTGTGACCGAGGACGGGGTAGAAGTTTTGACGTTGGCAGAATAAGGGATTTGATCATTCTTATCAAAACGATATTGCAAAATCAGGATTTTAGCACTATAATAAGCTTATGGATGAAATTTCACGCTATGCAGTCGGTCTAGATGTTGGCACTAGTATGGTGCGTGCGGTTGTGGCAAGCGTGAATGCTCAGGGGGGAATGAATGTGATCGGCTATGGCGAAATGCCGAATTCTGGCATGCGCCGGGGAACAGTGGCGAATTTGACCGGGCCAGCACAGGCAATCGACCAGGCGCTTGGCGAAGTTGAGCGAATGAGCGGCTACGAGGTGAACACCGCGACAATCTCGATTAATGGTTCGCAAATTCTTTCTACGCAGGCTGAGGGAATGATTGCGGTTGGTGGCTCGGAGCACGAGATCAACGAGACGGACTTGCGGCGCGTAGAAGATATGGCGCTCAATGGCCGGGTGCCGGCTAATCAAGAAATTCTCGAAGTAGTCCCACTACAATTCTCGCTGGACGGTCAGGCTGGGATCAAGGATCCGCTGGGGATGACTGGCTCTCGGTTGGAGATGCGAGCAAATGTTGTTTCGACTTTGACGCCGAATTTTGATAATTTACTGAAAGTAGCAGAAACCGCCAATGTAACTCCGGAGCGGATTGTGCCGAGCGCTGTGGCGGCGGCTCGGGCGGTTCTGACTGAGCGTCAAAAAGAGAACGGTGTCGCAGTAATTGATATTGGTTCGGCGACGACGGGGGTGGCGATTTATGAAGAAGGGGAACTGCGCTATGTCGGCGTGGTGCCGGTTGGGTCAAATAACATCACAAATGACCTTGCGATGGTCCTGGCGCTTGATACTGAGGTGGCCGAAGAGGTAAAGAAGCGTTTTGCGACCGGTAGCTTCATCGAGGATGCTGGCGTGATGGTGACAATCCGCTGGCGTGGTAAAGAGGTTCGCCTGGAACGTGATCGGATTGACGAGGTTGTCGAGGAGCGTCTAGAAGAGATTTTCAACCTTGTGCGCAAAGAGCTGCGCAAGGCACACTATGAGCAACGTTTGCCAGAAGGTGTAGTTTTGACTGGTGGTGGCGCTAGGATGCGCGATATCGACAAATTTGTACGCAATATGCTCAATATGTCGGTGAAAATTGGCGTGCCAGCCGGCCTATCTGGTGTGGCCGAGGCGACCTATAAACCGGAATACGCCACGGCTGTGGGATTGATGCAGCTATCAGCCGATGGCGGGACAATGACGCGCGGGAAGAGGCCGCGCCCTAAGGTTAAGAAAGACAAAAAGCCGGGCTTTTTGAGTCGTTTTCTGGGGAAGTTTTAGGCTCCTTGGGGATAGATTTTTTATAAGATAAAATACGTTGTTTTTCCCAAAGGTGTGATATAATAGAAAAAGATACAGAGAAATAAGCGAGGTAGTAAAACGATGCCCGAAATTAAGCCAACAGAGGTAGAGAGTTCAGCAAGTATTAAAGTTGTCGGTGTAGGTGGCGCAGGCGGTTCAGCAGTCGATCGGATGAAGGAGATCGGTCTGTCGGGCGTGGAGTTTGTGGCGGTGAACACTGATGCTCAGGCTTTGCATCATTCCAATGCCGATGTGAAAGTTCATATCGGGCGCGGTTTGGGTGCTGGCGGCGATCCAGAGAAGGGGCGTGAAGCGGCCGATAATGGTCGTGAGGCAATTGGTAAGGCGGTTGAGGGTGCGGACATGGTCTTTATTACGCTTGGTGCTGGCGGCGGGACTGGCTCTGGGGCTGGGCCGGTCGTGGCTGAGGAATCAAAAGGTCGTGATATCCTGACGGTTGGCGTTGCAACAAAACCATTCACCTTTGAGGGCGCGAAGCGTCGCGATAACGCTGAGAAAGCCATCGAGAATCTGTCACGCAATGTTGATGCCCTGATTACCATTCCGAATGATCGTTTACTCGACACAATTGACCCTCGCACTCCTCTGACCGATACTTTCAAGATTGCTGACGATGTCTTGCGCCAGGGCGTACAGGGGATTTCGGAGCTGATCACCGAGCACTCACTGATTAACCTCGACTTTGCTGATGTCAAGGCCGTAATGAAAAACGCTGGCTCCGCGTTGATGGGGATCGGGCGCGCTTCGGGCGATAATCGTGCGACAGTTGCTGCTCAGCAGGCGATAGAATCACCACTAATTGAGGTCAAGATCGATGGTGCACGCGGGGTGCTCTTCTCGGTCGCTGGTGGCTATGATATGGCCATGAGCGAAATCCAGGAGGCTGCTGAGGTGATTACCCGGGCAGTTTCTCCGGATGCTAATATCATCTTTGGCGCGTCTATTCGCCCAGAGCTCGAAGACGAGATTGTCGTGACGGTGGTGGCGACCGGTTTTGACGGCGGTTATTATCGTAGCGATGATACTACTGATTCGATTAAAGATACGGTCGCGACAGTTGGGGATTATGCCAATAGTATGGTCCAGCCAGACACGAGCAAAGAGAACACCGTCGTCATGGAAGAATCTAAACCGTCGGATACCAGCTCCCGTACTGAGCAGCCGGCGAGCAGTGCTAACACTACAGCCGAGTTTACTGGCAGTGATCATTCAAATATGTGGGATTCAATCCATACTAACGAGTCAGAGGACGACCTTGATGTCCCGCCAAGTCTGAGGGATCGTTTGCGGGGCAAGAGTTAGGATTAGAGATGCCAATTGTGCCTAGAATCGCTGAAAGTAAGGTTCTAGAAAGCCGTGAAACAGATGACGGAACAACAATCCGTCGCCGGCGGGTAACATCTGATGGCCAGAGATTTACGACTTATGAGCGGATTGAACAACCGCATCTTGTGGTGCTAAAAAGTAGTGGCAATCGCGAGATGTTTGATCGCGAGAAGTTGATCACCTCTGTCCGCCGGAGTGTAGGTAAATTTATCGGTTCGGACATGGAAGTCGAGGCAGTTGTTGGCAAGGTGGTGGCGCTACTACGGTCGGAAAACGAGGAAGAGGTGACATCTCAGCAGGTGGGAGATGCTGTGCTGGATGTTTTGGCCGAGACGAATGAGGTCGCTTATGTGCGTTTTGCGAGTGTTTTTTTAAAATTCCAAACCTTGGGTGATTTTGAGAAAATTTTAAAGCAGAGAAGAGGAACAAAATAATGCGGACAGTTTGCATTTGGCGCGATGACGAAGATTATTCGCGAGCAATGACGGAGTGGATTCGGGAATTCGAGCACCGGACAGGGCGAGAGATCGAAAGCATTAGTCCGGATACCCGTGAGGGGGAGAGCCTTTGCAATGCTTATGATATCGTGGAATACCCCACAATTTTAGTTCTGAGGGATGACGGATCGGTGGTAGCGAGTTGGCGGGGGCGGAACCTGCCTCTGTTCGACGAAGTGGCATATTGGGCCTAAAATAGCATTGCGCATCTTGGGGCTTTGTGCTAAGATAAAGATATATGCGGGCGTAGCTCAGTTGTTTAGAGCGCTTCCTTGCCAAGGAAGAGGTCGAGAGTTAGAGTCTCTTCGCCCGCACCAAAAGCGTTTGAGCGGTTATCACCCGCGAGCTGGCGAAAGAAATGACCAACGGTCAGATTAGACTCGCCCGTGAATCTGCGTAAACGATAAAAAAGCGTCCCAAGGGGGAGTTGGGGAAGTTAGATGGTACCGCCCGCTAGGGTTCTAACAGAATTCTAGGGGATTTTTTGTATATAAAAAGGGAGAGGTGAATGAAATATAGCACAAAGCCACGGCGAAAGGCTGCCGAATATGAAAAAGCTCTGGTCGACTGGTGGAAGAAAAACCGAGTTTTTGAGCGGTCTGTCGAGCAGCGCCCTGAGGATGATAGCTATGTTTTTTATGATGGCCCTCCGTTCATTACCGGTATGCCTCACCACGGTACATTGCTAAGCTCAATCGTGAAAGATGCTGTGCCGAGGTATTGGACAATGCGCGGCAAGCGAGTGGAACGCCGCTGGGGTTGGGATTGCCATGGCCTGCCGGCCGAGAATTTTGTCGAAAAGCAGCTCGGAATTACCGATCGGCGCGAGATTGGCACCAAATGGAGTCTCGAAGACTATATTTTGAAGGCCAAAAAGAGTATGGTGGCGAATTCGGAGACCTGGGAGGGAACAATCGATCGAATTGGCCGCTGGGTAGATTTCAAAGGGGCATATCGCACAATGAACAAGGATTTTATGGAGTCGGTCTGGTGGGCGTTCAAGACACTTTATGACGCCGGAAAGATCTATGAAGGTGCAAAAGTCCTCATGTATGATACGAAATTTGCCACGCCAGTTTCCAAATCAGAGGTGACGATGGATAACGACGCCTACCAGACGGTGACTGACCCGAGTGCCTATGTGCTTTTTGAGGTGGAACCGGGGCAGAAATGCCATGGTGGTGAGTGGGAAACCGGCGAGAGGACTTATCTCCTTGCCTGGACGACTACCCCTTGGACTTTGCCGGGGAATATGGCCTTAGCGGTGAATCCGGAACTGGAATATACCCATGTGAAGCTAGAAAATGACGATAAAATCTATGTTTTGGCGAAAAATCGTGTCGAAGAGGTCTTTAAGGGGCTAAATTATGAGATTTTGTATGCCGATGCAAAGGGGAAGGACCTCGTCGGCCTGAGCTACAAGCCTCTCTACCTTGCCGAAAAAGGGGTGAAACTTGTTGATTGGCAAAAGTTTGAACAAAAATATTACTCAGTAAAAACCGAGAATGCACACAAAATTTATGCAGCTGATTTTGTTTCCGATAGTGATGGTACAGGGGTGGTACATATTGCGCCGGCTTATGGTGAAGATGACTATGAGCTGGGCAAGAAAAATCAAGTTCCTGTAATCGACGTGCTGGATGAGTATGGCTGCTATCTGGAAGGAGCGGATGAAGGACTAAAAGCTGCCGGGGTGCGCCCGAATGAACAGGGGCAAATCCAGATTTGGGAAGCGAACAAGTTTATCGCCAAATGCCTCGAAGCAGCCGGTGTAATCTGGAAAATCGAGTATATCAAGCATGAATATCCGTTCAACCCGCGCTCGAAACAGCGAATTATGTACCGGGCTTTCCCGAGCTGGTTCTTTGATATTCAGGGGCAGAAATCATTGATGATTGCCCAGAATGAGAATATTAACTGGTTCCCAGAGTATCTGAAACACGGTCGTTTCGAGAAAAATATTGAGCAAGCACCAGATTGGAACCTCAGTCGCGACCGTTTTTGGGCGACGGCGATGCCGGTCTGGAAGGGCGACAGGGGTACAGTGAAGGTAATTGGAAGCTATGCCGAGCTGAAAGAACTATCTGGGGTGGAGCTAGAAGATTACCATCGGCCGTGGGTAGACGAGATCGAGTTTGATATTGACGGCGAGCACTTCCAGCGGATTGAGAAAGTGCTCGATTGCTGGTTCGAGAGCGGTTCGATGCCGTTTGCCGAACTTCATTACCCCTTTGAGAACAAGGAGAAATTCGAGCGAAATTACCCAGCAGACTTTATCGTCGAGTATGTCGGTCAGGTGCGGGCGTGGTTTTATTATGTACATGCGGTGAATACTGCGCTGGCCGAGGTGGGCGGTTTTGGCGAGAAGGCACAGCAGCGAGCTGAGAAAAACGCCTTCAAAAATGTCATTACCACGGGGACTCTGGCCGGGAATGATGGCCGGAAGATGAGCAAAAGCCTAGGAAATTATACCGATCCGAACGAGCTGATGGATCAGTATTCGGCGGATGCGCTGAGGTTCTTGCTATTGTCGAGCCCGGTGCTCTCTGGGGAGGATTTTGCCTTGACCGATAAGGATGTGAGCGATGTAAATCGCAAGCTCGCAATGATCTGGAATGTTTATGACTTCTTTGTCACTTATGCGGTGGTAGATGGCTGGGAATCGCCAGCTGATAGCCATTGGCAGGGTGGCCTCAACAATCCGCTCGATAAATGGATTATTGCTCGATTACACGAGTTGAAACGGGATGTGACTAAGGGCATGGACGAATATAATATCCCAAAGGCGCTATCTGGGGTGCTACCGTTTGTGGACGATCTCTCTAATTGGTTTGTTCGGCGCAGTCGACGGCGTTTCTGGAAATCTGAGGACGATGGCGACAAAGCTGAGGCTTATTGGACATTATGGAAGGTGCTAAGCAAGCTAGCGCAAGTCCTAGCGCCGTTTACGCCGTTTCTTGCCGAGGAACTGTGGCAGAATATGGTGGCTGATGGTGACGCTAAAAACTCCGTGCACCTGACAGATTGGACGGAGCCAGGCGAGATCGATCAAGAAATCCTCGACCAGATGGCGCAAGTGCGGGCAGTGATTAACGAGGGCTTGGCGCTGCGGATGCGGAAATCCGAGGACGAGAAGCAGGTTAAAGTGCGTCAGCCGTTGAACAAATTTGTTTATCAGGGTGAAAAATTGCCGGATTGGGGCGAAGAAATTGTTCGCGAGGAAGTGAATGTAAAACACGTCGAAAATGGGGAATTAACCTGGCTCGACAAGGAGATCACCGAGGAACTAGCACGGGAGGGCTTCACTCGGGAGCTGATCCGGGCGGTGCAAAGTGCGCGCAAGAAGGCCGGCCTGATGGTGGACGACCGGATTAAGCTCAGCGTAGGTGCCCAGGTTCCGGAGGAATGGCGCGAGATGTTGATGGCCGAAGTTTTGGCGACTGAGCTTTCTGAACACGAAAATTATGCTTATGACGAAATCGCCAAAGTAGGCGGGGAAAACGTCACAGTTAGCCTCGAAAAAGCCTAAAAACGCTGGGGAACGAGTAGGTAGCTATTGACTTTTTAAGAAATGTGTGCTATAGTGAGATACAGAGTGGTATTTCTGCTATCAAAAGCTCAAAATACCACTAGTATGTAGGTTTACAGTATACAGAAAGGGGGTGTCAAGCATGATTAGAAAAATAATCAAACGTATTTGCTTGATAGGTTATATTGCTGTCGTAGTTGCTACAGCCGTAGCGTTTGCGACGTGGTTATGGTCCAGGGAACTTTCTCTGGTGAATGCTACTTATATGCTGCTTATTTTTGGTTTGCTATTTATCATAAGCTTTAGCCCATTGTGCGCCATAACGATGCTCTATTATGCAGGATTTTGGCAACAAGAAGAGCAAAAAGAAACTGTAAACAAGACAATTTAACTTTACTACAGTAGTAAAGTTATTCATATTGAATAACTTTA
>CAYZNY010000004.1:28432-33956 GCA_964480265.1 uncultured Candidatus Saccharibacteria bacterium
TAACTTTACTACAGTAGTAAAGTTATTCATATTGAATAACTTTATGTCTCTTAGAAGGGGGAATGAATATGGAAAAAGAGATTAAAGATGATGGCTCGATTTTTGTTCAGGGGGACGTTGAGGTCAAAATACCACCGTCTCTGGCTCTTATGCTGGGGGCACTGAAATTGTCGCCCTACGTAGCCTTGCTTATCTTGGCACCTCTGGTAGCAGCAGCGCCGAGATTTGTTATGACCGTCGTTTATGGCTTCTTAGAGAGCGAGATTTCGCAAAGCACGCCGCCACTGGCCGGAATAGCGTTATTCGCAATGCTGTTTTTCGGGATGTTGGGTGTATTAATGTACCTTTTTTGTTCCGAGATGTCTGGATTGCCAAAAATAGCGGGCTTCGGAGTAGCTATCGGTGTGACGCTGCTTGGTATTGTTCCCGCAATCTACGGCAGTCCCAGACCGGTTAGCGATATTTATATTGGCTTGTTAGAAGTAGGAAGCATGATAGCGGGTTGCTTATTCCGGGGATGGACAGTTTTTGCCCGCGACAAAGCAGAAGAACTGTATGTCAAAGAAGTCCAAAAACAAGTCGAAGACGTCGTCGAAAAAGAGATCTTGACAGATATTCGAAAGGATATCAATGGCCATAAGTAGTAAAAAGTAGTTTAGATAGGCTGGTGGAAACGCTGGCCTTTCTTAATGTTTGAATGACCCAACCCAGCTAACTAGTTTTTGAATATAAGTTTTTATCAATCGTAGAGGAAGTAGGAGGTCCTTTTGGAGTATGAAAGACGCCACTGAGGCCTGTTTGTGGTCGAGATTAGATATAGTGTCAGGGTTACTCCGAAAGGACCTCCTACTTCCTTCACCCTTCCCGTACTACACAGCGGATGGCAAAACCGTGACCGCGGTAACTGCCAGACTGAGGGATAACACCCATCGGGTACGTATCCAGGTAGTGACCGTGCGTAGCCGAACCGCTAGCATTAGACCACCAATAGCCATGAGTAACACGATTAGCAAAGTTCCCAATGGATCGATTATAAAGGCCCGTACGGAAAAAGTTGAATAGGGAATTAACTCTCCAAAAATTAAATACCTCCGGACGAATCCGGAGGTTTTATCATAAGTTTATGCAAGGATTAAGGGTTTAGGCGTTTTTGTCGTCTTGAAGGTGCTCAAACGCTTCTTTGTCCCAACGACGTAATAAATCGAGCATTCGCTTCTCGGGACAGACTAAGCTATCAATGAACTTAACGCAGGTGTGCGCTTCCATGGCGTACTTTTCGTGCAAGGCTAGCCGCTCAGTTCCGATTGTATCGATTCTCGATATTTGAAAAAGGCTGCTAACTCCACACCAAATTGGGCAGATAACCGTCCAAAAATCGTGGCATTCAAATCTAGACCAGAACAGCCTGGCTACACCACCAATTGCTAGCGTAATGCATGGCAGTGTCAGATAGCGCTCGGCGGGTAACTGTCCAAAGACGGACGTTAGTTTCCCGAGTTTGTGATAGAATCTCGTATATTCAGCATAGTATATAAGGGCCAGGCCTATTGTGCCCAGAATGCTCCATTTCGATACTTCAAATATAAAAAACACCGAAAAGCACGATGTGAGCGCCGCGGCTGAGGCAAACCATATCACTCGGTTACGGTAACCAGAGTTATAATAGAATGCCTCCCAGGGGTCGATAAAACGCCCTCGATTAAGATGCCACCATCTCACCAATCCTTCTTTTAAGGTCCTCCGTTGCATAAGAACTCCCCCTCTTTGTTGGATTTGAGGCCAAAACAGCCCCTATATTTAATTGTACCACAGGTAGCGTAAAAAGTCAATGCTTTGCGTTGAAGTTGACAATAGCTTATTCAAATTCCTAATGCGAAAAAAGCGGGGAATTATAGGGGCGAAAATCCAAGTTTTTGACATTTTTTGAAAATAAAGCATAAAAAGTATTGACTTTTTTCGACATGTGTGCTAGGATAAAGACAGTTAGATAACAAACAAACACATCTAACAAACATAAAAACAACATATCTATCGCATAAAGTAAAACAGAAAGGAGAAGCGGTAGGTAAAAACAAACATAAAAATTAAATTTGTTGTGAGATTTGGGTCGCTGACTGATTCGGGCAAATCTCACAGCAGAAGGAAAGTAATGACAGAAAAAATAAAAACTAGTAAAGGAGAAACCGATGTAAGAGATGAAAGTGCCACTCTGCTCTATTCTCCAAACGTAGTCGATCTTAGCGCTGCTAAAATTGGCCGACGCGGAAAAAGCGAGTGGGATGAGTTTCAGCTGTACGGAACTTCGAACGCCAACGAAAGTGAATACGAACATCGTCCTTCTAGCGAAGACACCGAGAGTGATCGGGCGCTGATGGAGCGAATCCGTAATCGCTCGATTGGTCGGAAGATCAGACAGCTTGACCTGATAGCCTAAATTACTGAGATTTATTATAAGGAGAGATAAATATAAGATAGAAGTTAATCAAAGAACCGAACAACTGTTCGGTTCTTTGATGGTCTGGGCCTTGCCGAATTATGAAGATAATCCCTAAGCATAAAGTGTTTGACGAATTAAAATTGTCATGCTAAACTGGGGAAAAGCCGTTTATGTTTGCTACCTAGCGGGCAAAAATGGGATAAAAATAAGGTCATGAAAGGTGCTAGGATGCCAGAAAATATCAAGCTAAGCGACGAAAGGATCTTGCAGATTTTCGTGAACAAGATGATCACGGAAAAAACTCCGCAAGGCCTTGACGACGAAGACAAAGATAAAATAAGTCGGGTGTTGATCGAGCAGCTGAATCAGCGGATGGAGTATGCGCTAATTGCCGCGCTGCCAGACGACAAGTTAGCCGAGCTAAACGATCTGTTGGATAGCGACGGCGACAGCGAGGCGATAAATCGCGTCTTTGATAATTCTGGTGTCGATTTTGATGCGGTTTCAAAACAAACACTAGAAGCATTCCACCAAGAATACCTGCAAACTGGCGATAATGCAGCGCTTATCCGGTTAGCAGATGAGCAATCGGCGGCATTCCTGCGCTCAGCACCAGAGGGGCAGGGGCACACCCCAGACCTTGATGCAATTTATGCCGCACACGCCGAGGAAGACAAAGCAATCGATATGAAGTATAGCAACCAAATGGCGGTAGCAGGGGAGAATATATAATATGGCAAGGAATTACGAGAATATCGGTGGGGCAGAGCAAAATGCTTATAACGGTAGCGAGTGGGTGCAGCCAGGGATGGAAAGCGCGCGCGAAGCGATTGAGAATGCTGAGAAGCTGAGCGACGAAGAAGCGAAAAAAGTCGGCGAGAAGGTCATTGCGGCTGCCGAAGCTGCGGAAAATACCGATTCTGAGACTCCAGTTGAAGAAGTTACCGAGGAAACGGTCGAAGTAGAGCCGGAGGAAGGCGCAGAAGTATCTCAGGAGGCTCCGGCCGAGCAAGCCCCGGGCGAGCAGAGCATTGAGGACCAAATCCGCGAGTTGGAGGAAGAAAGTAGTAGGCTTAGTATGGAAGTCGCTACGATTAAGGAACAACTTGGCACGCTGAGCGGCATAGAGTATGAGGGTGCTCGTGATAAATATACAGATATTGTGGCGCAGCAAGCGCTCGTAAACGCTAAGATTGCAGAGCTAAATAGAGTCCGGGCTGGCGGGGCTATGGATGAGCAGGCTATGGTAGATGGTATGGCACCAGAAGTAGTAGTGCCAGAAATGCCAGCACCGGCTCCGGAGGCTCCGACTATGGCCTCGGAAGCGGAGGATAAGGACCCGGTCGAAGCGCGGCGAGATGCACTAAAAATCGACGAGCAGAAATGGCTGTCTGAGATCGCAGAAATCGAAAAAAAGCTAGCTCCGTACGACGAAACGCCTGAGGCGATCCAGCGGGATTATGAGCACGCAAAAGCCCGCTTGGCAGAAGTGCAGACAGAATTAGCCCAGATCGAGAGCGAGCGCCCAGAGCTGGCGGGGCAGGAAATGTTAGCTTCGGCGCCAGAGGCGCCGATGAGTCCTGAGCCGACTCCGACACCAGAGATGCCGGCAAATTTTGAAGTTAATAATACCGCTGAGACGAGTGCCGAGATTGATACTTTAACCCCAGAAGAGTCGCAGGCGACGGCACTAGTTTATAGTGCTGGGGAGATCGCAGATTTGATCGGCGATCCAAGCCTCGTCCAGCGGGTGCGGGAAGCTTTGGCGCAGAAGACTGCGGCCAGTGAAGCAGAGGATTTTGCTAGTACCGAGGATGGCGCAACCCCGAGCGTAGAGGAGTTTGTTATCCCAGAAGCACCGGCGGAGGCGGAGCAGCTGGTTGAGGAGCAGGCTGATACCCCAGAGGAAGGCCAAGAAAGCCCAGAGAGAACCAAAATAGTTGCGGCGGTCTTTGAAAAAATGAAGGCCGCAGGAGAGCGAATTGGTAGCTCGCCAATTGGGCGAAGGGTGAAGCGTGCTCTTGCTTCGGCGGCACTATTCTTGACCACGGCGGCAGCTGGATTTGGGGCGTTTTCGAATACGGCGCAGGCCGCTGACCGTTCTATGAAAGCTCAGGCTGCAACCAAGGTTGAGGCGTCAGCAAAGGCTGGCGGGGGGGCAGTCGATCTTAGTGAGTATGATGCTGTTTCGAACGGTATGGAAAAATTGGCCGAAGACGCTGGTAGCGGCGAGGACAGTGCGGCAGAGAGTGAAGGTAAACTTGTTGAAGCCGTGAACATGAAAGCTATCGAGCCAACGATTGAGCTACATAAGGCCAAAAACGGTACGCTTTATAATTATAGTGACAACTTTGACCGGACTGATAAAACTGGGCGGAATGCGTTTGGCGGTAGCGTGACTGAATACCATGGCGATATTCCAGGCATGAAAGAAGCGATTGTGAACGAGTGTATGCAGAGCCCTGAGGTATTGGCGGCCTATGTGGCTTCGATACCGGAAGCTTTTGGCCTCAAATCTGGAGTAACGGCCGAAGAAATTGACGATAAATTGAGTAACGACGAGAATGGTGGCAAGTTGCAATCAAAATACATGGAGAAACTGACCAACCTTCTGGTCGATGAGAACACGAAGACTAAGTTCATTCGTAGCCATGCTGTCCAGGAGTCTTATATTATCGTGAAGACGAATCCGGACAAGAAGAGCACACCAAAGAACCTCAAAGTGCAATCATATAGCAAGGAAATGAAGCGTCATGGCGACAAACAAGTGATTTTCTCTATTCCACTATATGATGATGCTGGGCAAATTAGCGATTGGGCTACGCTCCAAGTGAACGAGGGTTGCGTGCAGCCGGTCGAGGATAAGGAAAAGAGCCCGGATGATCGCGAGGATCCGCCAAAGGCGGTAGAGACTCCTGATACGCCGGAACCAGAAGTAGTGCCGGATGTTCCAAACCAACCAGATCAACCAGAAAAACCGGAGGAGCCGGAGCCGGATACACCAGAAGTTTCGCAAACTCCACAGCCAACAAATACACCAGAAGTTTCGCAAACTCCACAGCCAACAAATACACCAGAAGTTTCGCA
>CAYZNY010000004.1:34056-83551 GCA_964480265.1 uncultured Candidatus Saccharibacteria bacterium
ATACACCAGAAGTTTCGCAAACTCCACAGCCAACAAATACACCAGAAGTTTCGCAAACTCCACAGCCAACTCCGACCGTTAAGCCGAAAGATCCAGAGAATTTGTATGATCATACCGCCGGCGAAGGCCTATCTGGCAACTTAGAGAAGAATGAAGATATCACTAAGGACGAAGAGAACAAGGAAACTGAGGAAGCTATTCGTAACGAGGCGACCGATGGTGGTGATGGTAGCGAGAAAACCGAAGAGACTCAAACTGGCGGTCTAGGCCAAACTGAGGAAGAAAAAGAGCAAGCGAAGAAGGACCAGGAAGAAGCAAATAAAAACGAAGATACCAGCACAAAGACCAACGATGAGATTTTGGATTACCTAGATCAGTTCTATAATCGCATCTATGATCAGCAGCGTGGTTATAACGATGATGAAACAGAAAACTAATAAAAAGGAGCGGAAAATGAACCGTAAACTAACAAAAATCATCAGTGGGGGAGCCGCAGCGGTAATCTCGGTGATGTCGCTGGGAGGGGCGGCACTTGCCTGGGGGCCGACCGATCGTCCGACTTATACAATGGCAGCGCCAGCTGACCATGCCGTATTCAACTCGATTATCGATAGTTCTTCGATTGGTGACGAGCGTGATTTCGTAAAAATTGTAGAAAAGGGCGTTGGTGGCACTTATTCGAGCAAGATTACTCTCGAACCAAATAAAGAATACGATGTCTATATCTATTATCATAATGATGCTTCGGCAACATACAATGATAAAGCCCATAGCTATGCTGGCGTAGCGACCGATGCGCGCTTGGCGGCTTCGTTCCCGCTAGAACTAGCAGCTGGCGAGGAAGGCGCGGTGAGCGGTGTAATCTCCTGGACGAACTTGGCTGATCGCGATACGAAGCAAGAAGTCTGGGATGAGGCCTGGGTCACAGCAAGCGAGGACATGACTCTGCATTATGTGACTGGTTCGGCAAAGATTTATAATGGCGGTGCAACAAACGGTAAAGTTTTATCGACCAGTCTTTTCTCGGAGCAGGGCACCTACATCGGTTATGATGATTTGAATGGTATCTTGATGGGCTGTGACGAGTATGCTGGCCATGTGAACTACACAATCCAGACTCAGGGCAGCGATACGCCGGTCACTCCGGACAATCCCGATACGCCACCAACTTTGCCAAATACTGGCCCGGCAGAAGTTTTCCTTGCGGTAGCGCTAGTGCTGGTGATTGTGGCAGGCTTTGCCTATTATAGTAAGACGCATAGAGCAGTGCAGAAGGCTACGCGTAGTGCACGTGGCCGAGCCACAAAATCATCCGCAAAGAAATCTCGCAAGAAATAATTTCTGCGCAAGATTACAAAAAGCTCCCAGATGGGGGCTTTTTGGTGGTTTTTACGTTAGCAAATGGCGAATGTCAATTATAGCCCAAGGAGCATATCCTTCCTCCTTCACCCCTCCCGTACTACACAGCGGATGGCAAAACCGTAACCACGGTAACCGTTATACTCAGGGTAGACAGCCGCCGGGTACGTACTCAGGCTGCGACCGTTCGTGGCTGAGTTACTGGTATCCGACCACCAGTAGCCAAAGGCGGTACGATAGTAGACGTAGCCATAGGAAGGAAGGTAGTGGCCCGTACGGAGAAAGTTGAGAGGCCAGTTATTAATCTTGTTGTAGCCTTCGGTGCTATTCTGCACATTATACAGGCTACTCCCCAACAAGGTGTTGAAGGAACCAATATAAGCATAATGCAAAAATGCCCCCTATAAAGCACCGGTTTAGTGGTAGTTACAACATAAAATACCACTATGTGCAAACGGAGTCTTTGACCACAAAATGGCAGGTTGGCAAGGGTGACGTAACTGCCGAAAATTTGTAGAAATCCTCGAAATGATAGAGAAGTTGCCAGAAAATTCCAAAAATGCGAGATTTTGGCTTTGCTATGCCATAATCTACGCTGTTATGCAATAGGAGAATTGGGCGAAAACTCGCCCTCGTCTCTCTATTTTATCACAGATAACTATAAAAGTCAAGCATTTTGCGCAAGAATGTGCCCATCTACAAATTGTTTTAGCACTCTTGACTTATGAGTGCTAGGCATGATATAATGGGGTATAGAACACATAATGTGCGACAAGGATTTTAAACACAGGAATTATAGGGTATAATTAGATAATGGATAATGACTTCAATGATATTATGAGCCGGTTGTCGGAAAATGCAAAATTTGCTTTGCAGAAGGCGGATCTTTTTTGCAAAAAATACGGCAATGGCTACATGGGTACAGAGCATATTTTAATGGGAATTGCGGCGCAGGATGCATCGCGTGGGGCAAAGTTGCTGCGGGATTTCGATGTGACGCTTGACCGTCTCGAACGGGCGCTGGGCCAGGAGGCGCAAGACGTCAAGGATGGCGGGGCAATGGCGATGATGTCGCTCTCGGAGGCGGCCGTGTTGACTCTCCGGATGGCAGACAATTTCGCGATGGTGCACCTGAGCGATGTGATTGGGACGATCAATCTGCTCGATGCAATGTTCAAACAACCTAATTCACGCGCGGCGATTTTGCTAGAACAGCTAGGGGTGCGTGAGCTTGATTTTGGTGCAGCTTTGGAGGCAGAATATCGCGCAATGGAGCAGCGCGAGCGTAATTTGGAGCTACAAAAAGAGTTCAAGCGTACTGGGCAGCTAAAATGGCTCAAACGTTATGGTCAGGATCTGACCGAGCTAGCCAAGGAGGGCAAACTCGACACTGTGATTGGGCGTGATCGCGAGATTGAGCGTGTAGTGACGGTGCTTTGCCGGCGGACCAAGTCGAACCCGGTCCTGATTGGCGAGGCCGGGGTGGGCAAGACGGCCATTGTCGAGGGGTTAGCCGAGCGAATTATCAAAAACGATGTCCCAGCAACGCTAATCGGGCGGCGCATTTTTCAGGTCGATCTTTCTAATTTAGTGGCAGGCACGAAATTCCGGGGTGAGTTTGAGGAGCGCATCAAAGGCGTAATCGACGAAGCAATCAAAAATGAGGATGTAATCCTGTTCATCGACGAGCTACATCTTCTCACTGGTGCTGGCGCAAGTGAGGGCTCAATGGATGCGGCTAATATTTTGAAGCCGGCTTTGGCGCGCGGCCAGATTCAGCTGATTGGCGCAACGACGCTGGATGAATATCGCAAACAAATCGAGAATGATAAGGCGCTTTCTCGGCGCTTCCAGACGGTGATTGTCGAGGAGCCGAGTCCAGAGGTGACACTGAAAATCCTCAAAGGCATTAAAAAACACTACGAAAAACATCATGGCGTCGAAATTCCCGACGAAATGCTGGAAATGGCTATCAATATGTCGGGGCGTTATATCAATGATCGTTATATGCCAGACAAAGTCATCGACGTGATAGATGAGGCGGCGGCGATTCGCAAGGTGAAGGCAGACAAGGAAAACGGCTCGAATTATAAGAAATTGAAAGTTGAGATTCAGGAAGTCCGCAATAAAATGGAAGAAATGGCAGACAAAGAGGATTTCTCGGCGGCAGAATTTTGCCAAAATAGGCTAAAAAGTTTGGAAAAACAGCTTAAAGAAGCCAAAAAGTCCGACCAAACGCCACCAGTGGTGACCGAGGACGACCTTGCGCTAGCGATTTCGCTTAAAACTGGGATTCCGGTGGCAAAGGTTCATGGCTCGGAGGTCGAGGCGCTGGGGAATCTCGAAAATCATCTCAAAAAATCGGTGGTCGGCCAGAACGAGGCGGTAACGGCGGTAGCAAAAGCGATTCGCCGTGGGCGTAGCGGGATTGCTAATCCAAATCGTCCGATTGGCTCGTTCCTCTTTATGGGGCCGACTGGCGTTGGCAAGACTGAGCTGGCGCGGGTGGTGGCGCGCGAGGTTTTCGGCGGCGAAAACGCACTAATCAAAATTGATATGAGTGAATTTGGCGAGAAACATAATGTTTCACGATTAGTTGGCGCCCCGGCGGGTTATGTTGGCTATGAGGATGGCGGAAAATTGACCGAAGCGGTGCGCCGGCATCCCTATTCGGTAGTGCTGTTTGACGAGATCGAGAAAGCTCACCCGGACGTGTTCAATATGTTGTTGCAAATTCTCGAAGATGGCTGTCTGACTGATGGCCAGGGTAACCGCGTGAAGTTTAATAATACGGTGGTGATTTTGACCTCAAACCTGGGAGCGGACGAGATGTACCGCGAGAGCGAGCTAGGTTTCACGGCAAAGAGCTTAAAAGAGAAGCGCGAACTGAGTGCCGAGTATGAGGCCAGCAAGGCTACTGCGATGCGGGCGCTAAAAAAGGTGATGAAGCCAGAGCTAATCAACCGGTTGGATGCGATTTTGGTCTTCCACGCGCTTACGCATGACAATGTTGAGAAGATTTTTGATAACTTGCTCGAAGAGCTCCGAAAGCGCCTTGCCATCAAAGGCTTGGGTGTGAAATTAGCGCCAGAGGTGAAAGAATATCTGATCGAGCAGGGCTACGATCCCAAGAACGGTGCCCGGCCCTTGCGTCGCATAATTGAGGACAAAATCGAGTCTTTGATTGCTGATCGAATGATTGCTGGCGAGCTGGATGAGGGGAATATCGCTGAGATTGGTATGGATGCGAAGGCACCAGGAGAACTGGTCTTGAAGGTGGCAAATGGCTAAGCAACGACGCGATTTACTCACGGCGGGAATATTGCTACTTCTAATGATGCTGGGCTGGGCGGCGCTGAGTAGCTGGCCGGTGCGGGATTTTTGGCATAGTATTGGCTATGAGCCAAGTGCTGCCGTCCAGGATATTTATAACGAGCTGGAACTGACCGAGCAAGGACAGCGGATTTTTAGGGGTGCCCGCCCGGTGCTCGAAGGAAGCGAGGCGTTCAATGCGCATTGCGATAGCCATAACCTCGAAGTGGCTCTGCTCGGCTGCTATACCGGTGGACAGATTTATGTTTATGAGATTACAAATAATGATTTGGTCGATGCAAACAAGGTCACGATGGCGCACGAGCTCTTGCATGCGACTTGGCTGCGGATGGATGAGCGCGAGCGGCAGAAAGTAACCGAGCTGATGGGGCAAGTGGCAGAAGCAAATACTGCCGAATGGGAAAAGGAGGAGCTGGAAGCCTACGCCGAGAAGGACCCAGCAGTTCTGACTGAGGAGAAATATACGCGCATCGGCACCAAAGTGCGGAGTCTACCGGAGGAATTAGAGCAGCATTATGCCAAATATTTCCAAAACCGGGCCAAGATCGTCGGGTTTTACGAGAACTATCAGGCGCCATTTACGAGGCTAAAAACTGAGACCGATCAGCTAGGCACAGAGATTATCGCCGAGCGGGAGGCTATTTCGGCGGATCGGGCAGGCTATGAGGCCAAGCTCGAAAACCTGAATCAAGCGATCCAGAAGTTCAATAGTTGTGCTGACACGGCAGGATGCTTCACAAGCGATGCCAGCTTCCAAGCCGAGAAGACTGCTTTGACATCGAGACAGACTAGCCTTGACAACGAGCGGGCAGCTTTGAATAGTCGGATTGACCAAGCGAATGCCAAACTGGTGAAATATCAGCAAAACCTGCGAATGCTCGGCGAGCTGAATGACGCAATGAATTCTAACGCAATCGAAAGTTTATAAGAAAGGAGTAATATGAATAAACCACAAAATTATCTAGTTCCGACCGTCGTCGAGGAAACTACCAAAGGCGAGCGGGCATATGACATTTATTCGCGCTTGCTGAACGACCGGATTATCTTCCTTGGTGAGCAGGTTGATAGCCATACGGCAAATTTGGTAGTAGCGCAGCTGCTTTATCTGGCCGGGGAGGATCCAAAACGCGATGTCAAGTTATATATTAACTCACCAGGCGGCAGCGTTTATGATGGCCTGGCGATTATCGACACCATGAATTATATCCAGCCGGACGTACAGACGATCGGGATTGGCTTGCAGGCAAGCATGGGCGCAATGCTGCTGGCTTGCGGCGAGAAGGGGAAGCGATTTGTGCTGCCGAATGCCCGGATTATGATCCACCAGCCGAGCTCGGGGACCGAGGGCAAGGTGACCGACCAAGAGATCACTTTGCGCGAGAGCATTTACGTTAAGCAGCGGCTGATTGAGATTTTTGCCAAACAGACCGGCAAGAGCGTGAAACAAGTCGAGCAAGATATGGACCGGGATAATTGGATGTCGGCTGAGGAAGCAAAAGCCTACGGAATTATTGACGAAGTTATAAAGTAGAGCCTTTTCGAGCTTTGTTTGCCCATTCGTCGGCAAGTTCGTTTTCGGGTGTACCAATATGCCCACGGACCCAAACTAGCTCGGCCGAACTGGCTTTGTATAAGGTATAAAGTTCTTTGACCAAATCGAGATTCTTGATTTCGCCAGATTTTTTGCGCCAATCATTTTGCTCCCAGGCCGGAGCCCATTTTGTGAGTACATTGATCCAAAATTCGGAATCGGTATGGATCTCGCAGGGGGAATCGTCGGCATATTTGAGCGCAGAAATCAAAGCTTGGCCCTCCATCCGGATATTGGTGGTGTTTGGCTCGCGGCCGAGGGCGACTGGCTGATTATCCTCAATCACCGCAAAACCGCCGGGCCCCGGATTGGGGCTGGCGCTGCCGTCGGTCCAAAGAATCTTCTTTTCCATAAGAGAATTATAACACAAAAACCCTGCCTAGGTTCTTTCAGCTAGGATATCTCTCATTGTATCATAGCATAAGTATTTTGTCAAGGGCAAAAACGCAAGGGACCCCCTTGGACTTTTATCGGAAACTGTGATACACTAGACGTAGCGAGGTAATACGAAATAATATTACCTAACTTTGGGGAGAAAATCGTGAGTAGAGGAGTTATCGTAGCTGCTGCGGTACTGGCTTTGGGTTTGGCTGGGAATGCGGGCGCGACAAATATCAGGGGAATGCTCGAAAATAGCCGAAATAATGCTGCCACTACCGTCCAGCAGGCGACGGGTAAGCCGGGTGCGGACAAATATATCGACTATCTGAACGGGTTGATTAGCGAGGCTGATTGTTATCTGAATAGCAATGCCCCAGCCACGACCTGTAACTGTACAGATGATAATGCGGGCGATTTGGTCACGGCGCTAGATGAGGGAGCTAAGGCCACGAGGTATTTGACGGCCGAGCGCCAGCCAGTAAAAACCGCACAGGCTGCCCAGGCGACTACTCCGTCCTCAGCGACGAGCAATGCAACAAACAAAAATACTACCACAAAAACTGCGGCTAGGACCGCGGATGTACCAGACAGCTTACCGGAAGCGAGTTACGAAACTGCTAGTGTCGCCAAGGATGTTGATGCGACCGAGCCAGAAACCAAGGATGACATGGAGTACAAGGAAGTTGCCACCGCTGAGGTGCCAGAAGTTGGCGAACAGGATAATGCGCCGGTTCGGATTGGCTTGTCGGTGTTGGCGGGAGTGGCGATTTTAACCGCGGGTATGATGGTAATTTGGAAATGGAGCAAAGGAAATGTCTAGAATTAAGGTGATGGCTTTGCCAAGTGCACGAATTCGGATTCGCGTGACAATCAAGAAATAAGACTAATAATTATCAGAATTATACTGGGTCTTCCAAAGCGTGGTATAATTGGGGTATGAAAAAGCTTATTGTTAAAAGCCGGTTGCTGGACGAGGCTAACTTTGTCGACCAGATTGTTGGCACTGGCCAGGAACTATCGCCGGTGATTTGGCAACATGAGCGCGTTTATGTGCCGCACGATTATCGCGAGGGACAGAATTTGCCACGAATGATTACTCGAACTGAGGTCAGAGATACGAACACCCCGGCGGTTTATTCACTTTTTTTGAAGCGACACATCGAGGATAGCGGGGTGGACTGGGTGAACAAAACCGTGGTTGGCGATTATAACGAAACTTCGGGGATTATTCACCAGCTGGGATTCCAGAAGGCGGCCGAAATCAGCCGGCAACGCCAAGAAGTATGGCTGGACGAGCGCACGGTGATTTATCTAGATCACGTCGAGGGGCTGAATGAGGCTTTCTTGAAGATTGAAGCAGACCTTGATGATGGTGAGCCGATTGATGCCCTGCGAAGTGATTTGTTCAGAATTTTGGAAATGTTGGGGCAGAAGACTTTCGTGATGGAAACTTATGCGAATCTTGTGGCACACAGCGGAGCGGCACAAGAGTACTTGTTGTCAGAGTAAGCATTAGCCCCTTTTGCTCGTAGGGACTTGTTTGTTAGTAAAGAATACAATAAGATGCACTTTGCTTATGGAACAACTGTTTGTTGTTATTCTCTACAACAAACAAATCGGGTCTAAATCTCATTATACGAGCAAAAGGCGACCAAGGCTTACTCTGGTAACTTTCCCAAGATAACGTCGTCCGGTCCAGGTGCGGGGTGCGGGCGTTATCCTCGTGGCGGCTCGCCTTCTGGCTCAGAAAGTAGTTTCTTGGATTTGATTTCGTAGCGGCGGCCATTGACTGGGGAAACATAATAATCCTCAGACAGCAAATTCACAAACATACTGAGATCTTTATCGTCCATGATGATGATTGAACCGTCGTCATCGGTCATCAGTTCGAGCTGCATTTCGTCGGCGTATTCGATCAGCTTTTCCTGGGGCATCTCTTCGGCGATATCGAGCGCCTGCAATTTCTTGATTAGTGGCTTGCGGTCTTGGAGTAGGCTGTTCAAGGTCAGCCCCTCAGCGAAGCTGAGCTTGTATTTCTCGCTCAGTTCTTTGGCTTTGCTATCGGCGATCACCTGAGATTTGTAGTCGTATTGGAAGAGATTTTCGAACTTGGACTGGTTGAAAATAATCACATTGCCATCGATGATTGCAACTTGATTGTCTTCGGGCATTTTGATGGCGACTTCGGCCGAAAATGGCTCGAAACTCTCGCCGTTTAGCTCCCAAGATGTGCCGCCTTTGAGCGCACTGGATGGGGAAATACCCTTGGCGATATAAAAAGTTTTGGTTTCGCCGTCGTCGCCTGGGTAAGTGAACTTGGCAATAATACCTTTGATTTTCTTGAACTCGTCGACGTGGTCATTATAGGAATCGATGTTGCGATATTCGTGCTCGATGAGGTGGATAAGGGTCTCGGCGCGACCGACGTTGCTGAGCTTGGTGCGGTAGATGACCTTGTCCTCGCCGTCGGATTTTTCGTATTCGCGACATTCCAGACCTTTGTCGGCCTCTTTGATGATATAGCCGGTGGCTTCTTGCATGAAAAGAGCCTTCAAGCTGGCAGCAAGGGAATCGGCGTAACGCACCCGGAACGGTGTGTAATTTTTGTTAAAAAGAAAAAGCTCGACCGAAACGTTATTTTTGACCTCGTCAATCTCGTTTGCCCAGTGAAAGACATCAAAATGATCGTCGGTACTCGTGGTGTCCTCAGCGGTTTCGGTTTTTACATTTTCATCCAATACGGGTTCTTCCATAAATCTACCTCTCTTCTTTTGAACATTATAACACGATAATTACAGACGATTTCACTTTTCCACTTATTTTAAGAATAATGTGGAAAACAATTAACAGGTTAAAAACAGGGGCGGGGAATTAGACCTGTGGAAAACTTCAAGATTGAAATTATTGCAAAATAGAATTTTTCTTTAAAAATTACTCTTGCAAAATTTCGTGAAACCGGATAAACTTAAATCAGTGGACGAACACCCACATAAACACATAAAACAAAAGTTCAAATCGTAAGATTGAATTACAAATCTAGTATTTTAACAAAGTTTGAGATCGGCCAACTGGGAGTTTTTGCGCGCGTTTGGAACACGCGTCACCGAATTCAATAGGCACATACTAACAAACACCTCCCAAATTAACTCTGATTGCTAGATTTTCTAGCACCCAAAATACGCTATAAGTCTCTCAACGGCCATGATATATGATTTGCTATTCGCGAGTCGATCGTGGTGGATTCAAGTGTATGGTTAAACAAAAATTTCGAAAAAACAAAAACGCGGAAATTTCTAGTTGAACGGTCTCAAACAAAGCGTGTATAATATACACATGAAGGAACTTCATCAGCCGGTATTATTATCTGAGGTGCTGGCGGTTCTTCGGCCACAGCCGGGCGAGTCGTATTTAGACTTGACGGCAGGGTACGCAGGGCATGCTAGTAAAGTTTTGGATGTGACACAGAATTATAAAGCGGCAACTCTGGTTGACAGAGATGTGAATGCGATCAACTTCCTAAGAGCGAAGTACGAAAGTGAAGCGGTTAGGATTGTCCAGCAGGATTTTTATAACGCGGTGTTGCAGGAAATAGAGTGTGGAAATACCTATGATATGATATTGATGGATTTTGGAGTTTCTTCTCCGCAATTAGACATTGCCGAGCGCGGTTTTTCGATTAACCATGATGGGCCACTGGATATGCGAATGGATCAGCGTCAAGAGTTGACGGCTGAGCAGATCGTGAATAAGTGGAGCGAGCGAAACCTCGAAGAGATTTTGCAAAATTATGGCGAGGAAAAACCGGGGTTTGCCAGATTGATTGCACGGGCAATCGTGCACGGGCGACCCTGGCAGAGCACGGGCGAACTTGCCGAAGCGCTGAAAAAATATGGGCGTGGAGGGAAGATTCATCCGGCGACGCGCACTTTTCAGGCAATTCGTATCGCCGTAAACGACGAGCTAGGAGAAATCGAGCGGACATTGCCACTGATCCCGAAAGTTTTGAACCGAGGCGGGCGGGTAGCTGCGATTACTTTTCATAGTCTCGAAGATCGCCTGGTGAAGAATTATTTCAAGGAGGCGACCAGCCACGGTGAGGAGTCAGAGCTAGAAGTTATCACCAAGAAACCGATAGTTGCGGAGGAATCGGAGTTGTTTATCAACCCCAGAGCGCGAAGCGCAAAACTGCGAGCCGCCAAAAAAATCAAGTAGAGTGTGGAGATTTTGCTTGAACATCTTGGCCAGCAGCGGAGTGCGGGCTGGGCTGGGGATGATAAAAATAAAAATAATAAAATAAACAAAAGGAGGCAATATGCCACGACAAATCATCGTTACGAGCAACCGCTCACGCGCACAAAAAGTGAAAGTCAATTTCGCTAAGTAACTAGATTAGTCTACTCAAAAATCTAGAACGGAATATCGCGGGTCAAATTTGTCCTTTGGCTTGGTCAGGGCTCGCGATATTTCCCCATGACTCGTTTATGAGCCGAAGGCCGAGCAGGCCAAGAGGCTCGCACAGAGTTGATGGGAAAACATGACCTTCCCCAGGAGTCGCTGGGTTACCGGTGGCGCTGCTTGGCGATATTCTGGGATAATAAAATTAAGACGAAAATGCGAGGAAGAAAATAAATGAGAACAAGGCAGACCTATACCACTAGGCGTGGCGGTACGATGACGCAAGGTGGCTGGTCGCGCAATTATAATACTGTCCGACATACGCCAAAGACCTTAGGGTCGGTTTCGAATGCAACAATCGTAGGGCTGTTGGTGCTGATCGTCGGGTTGATTTATGTGTCGCAGGGAACACAGGCGACAAACTATGACTACCAAATCTCGGAGATGGAAAGCGAGATTGCTGAGCTCGAAGCAAAGAAGGAGGATCTTGCAGTGGAGCGAGCCAGGTTGACCTCGATCGCGGCGTCTGAGAATAGCACCGTGGCGGCAAATATGGAGAATGCAGTCGTCGAGGGGTATGTAGAGGAATAAAAGAAGATGTACTATAATTCCAATTCAGGAACGCATACGTCTTCAATGGAATTATAGCGCGTCTTCATTGACTTTGAGAAATAGGCATCTTATAATGTAGCTATCGGGGGCAGGACCGGAACTGGAATGTACCGGACACCGCCCTGATTTTTGGTTTTTGTGATATAATTTGTTTATAGAGAGTGACAAGTAGTAAGGTTTCTGTAAAAATAATCGGATAGGAGGATTTTCCGTGCAATTCGAACAGCAGGAACCGCAAAACTATGCCTTTGTTGATGGGCAAAATGTCTATTTAGCTACAACCACCGCAGAAGATGCGTGGAAAATAGATTTACAACGATTTAGAACTTATCTTAGAGAGAAATTGAAATTATGCGGAACCTTGCTGAGCAAGAAGATTTTGATAAGGTTGTGCTGATCTCTGGTGACGGTGACTATTTTAAAATGGTAGATTATCTAATAGATAAGAAGCGTTTAGAAAAACTATTGGCGCCAAGCTATCGCAGTATGTCTTCTCTTTATAAACGATACATTGACCGGGCATGCTACGAGTTTTTGGATGCCACTGGGACAAAGAAGAAAATTGCACTCTCCAAAAAATAGACTATCAAAAAAGTGGCTTCGCCTTAGGTATCTCTCCGTTCGGCCCGGCCACCTCGTGATATCTATCATTATAGCAAACATCATGATAAAAGTCAATAGGCGTCTTTAAACTTTTTACATTTAAGCCGTACTATTACCACAACTTTTTCATTGACATTCCGCTTACGGTGCGCAATAATATAAGCATAATGCAAAAATGTAATCCCGGAGGGAAAATGAAAAAAAAGCAAATATCAACTCAAAGCCGACTGAAGTCGCTGAGTGGCGCTTTGCTCTTTGCGACCTGCTGTGGTGTGGGTGCGACTGTGCTCAGCTCTGGCGATGCTAGCGCAGCGGTTCGCAATCCGTCAGTCACGCTGACAGTCGGGAATGTCGCCTGTAATGGTAGCTCGACAACTTGTACTGAGCTCACTCCAGGCAAAGTCCACGAGGACGGTAGTTCTCAGACATCTTTCCGCAACTACTATGTTCCGGTACAGATCAACTCGCAAGACGTTTCGACCTATACCATTGCAGTGAATGCGAAAAGTGCAGACATGGTTGGCACGAACAATGCTAACAATAAGCTCAGCAGTATTGCTGCGGGCGAGGCAAAACAGCCAAACCAAATGAAAAACGAATGGGGCTACCGCTGGAACTTTGGTACGGCGGCTTATGACAACCCACTCAATAATTTCACGGCAATGCCAACTACTAGTACTCAGCTAGATCTCACCTCAGCCTGGGCAGAGAGTGGTGTTGCCCTGAACCAGGCTGCCGGTCAGAAGAGTACCCGCACCTTGACGCTTGGCTTCGGTGCAAATGTCGACGGTTCGGTTCCGGCTGATACCTACAAGGACGAAGTTGTTGTTTCGGTGGTTGCAACCCCAATCACGACTACAATGTTCGACCTCACTTATATGCAGGAAATGAAGTCGGATATTTGTGATGCCACAACCACGCCGGCTGTTGGCGCAACCAGCACTGATCTCAATGGTTCGAAGGCTGGTAACACTGCCTTTGTTCCAGAAAAGACTCTGGTCGATAGCCGTGATGGCAAGAGCTATATTGTCCGTAAGCTTGCCGATGGCAACTGTTGGATGGCCCAGAACTTGGAGCTTGATCTCCTCAGTTCTAGTGGTGCAGGTAGTAGTTATTATTCCGGCACTACTCATAGCGGTAGCGGCACAGCTGCGACCGATTACAACGGCCAGACCGTGACGACCAATAATTTCCGGTCAAGTGGCAAGACTTATACGCTTGATAACACTAATACTGACCTTAACAGTGTTACTCAGATCACCCCGACGGTCGCAACTCAAAAGTATGGCACCGCAGGACGCATCTTTGCAACTGCTATTGGCACGCGCGAGTCAGCTGATGCCAACTATGGCTGGATGGATAGCGGTGCAGACGGTATGCGCAGTTATAGCTATGCCGGCTCGAATGCGAACTGGGCATACAGCATCCCACAGACCACGCTTTCAGGTAGTAATGCCCTGCAATTTACGAGCGGTTCAGCTGCCACAAAAGTTGGCCCAATCAATAATGTACCGATCTTTAAGAATGCTGATAACAGCATGTTGACCGCAAACATGAACTTTGGCCCAGGCACCAACGGTGGTACCAGCGGCGAGTACATGCGTTATGGTAACCTTTACAACTGGACTGCGGCAACGTTGGGTTCTGGTAGCACTCTGACCACCGATGGTGCCGAGGCTCAGGATAGCATTTGTCCAAAGGGTTGGAAGTTGCCTGCTAACGCTGGTGATGGTTCCTTCAACACCTTGTTGGGGAGTAGCCTGTATAATGTGCAGAATAGCACCGAAGGCTACAACAAGATTAATAACTGGCCTCTCAACTTTCTCCGTACGGGCCACTACCTTCCTTCCTATGGCTACGTCTACTATCGTACCGCCTTTGGCTACTGGTGGTCGGATACCAGTAACTCAGCCACGAACGGTCGCAGCCTGAGTACGTACCCGGCGGCTGTCTACCCTGAGTATAACGGTTACCGTGGTTACGGTTTTGCCATCCGCTGTGTAGTACGGGAGGGGTGAAGGAGGAAGGATATGCTCCTTGGGCAGCTGTGAAAGTGACCGAAACATGTAGTTTTGGGGCTGCTCGACCCGACCATTGCGTAGCGTAGCGAAGCTCATAATTCATACGCACCCGCAAAATTTGTGAGAAATTTTGCTGGAAGAAAGGAAAGGATTTCTAAGCCCCCGCTTTCTCGCCCCTCCGGAGGAGGGAACAAGCGAAAAGCGAAGGGGCAAGGAAAGCCTTAGCGGCGTAGCCGCATAAAAATAAAAACAATTCTCTGGGAAAGATGGTTGCGAGGCAGAGGTAGTCCGTCTTGCAACCATTTGCCAAGTCAAGGAAAAAGGTAGTGACAGAAAATAAAATCAAAAATTTGGATAAAATTTCTCAAAATTCGGAAGCTGACTTCGAGCGGAGGAAGAAAGAAGAGACTCCTCGTCCGATGAAGTTGGTTCCCAAGTCGACGAAGTCGACCGCGAATGCGGCGCACGTTGCAAAAGTTGCCAAGAAAACTGTTGCATCAACGAAACTCCGAACGGCAGTTGCAGAGCGAGTCAGCCACGAAGATGGACGCCAGGGCTCGGAGGAGCTACAACAGTTGGCCGACGAAGTGCGGCGCTATGAGCTGCCGACTAAATATCAAGATAAGCCCCACCAAAAAACGCTGCTACACATCAAGCAGGAAAACGAAGAAAAGGCGGCCTACAAAAAAATTGAGGCAGCAGTGGCCAAGATTTCAGAAATGTTAAAAACGGAGCTTGGTGAGTTTGAAGATAAGTCTGAGCTAACCAAGGATGAGGAAGCTCGTCAACATCGTGAACTTCTGAAACATGCTAAACTCCTGGTGCGCCAGCTTGAAAAGGATAATCATCTGCACATTTTTTTGTTCAAATCTGCCACCGGGTCCTGGTGGAAAATGGGTGGGAATTCGATCGCCATCCATAGCCTGATGGTGGCGACCTATCTCGACCGAGAAATAAAAATCAACACGGATCGCGATTTGTTCGGTCAATTCCGGGAGGGGGTGGTCTGCCTCCAAGATGAGCAGCGCCTGCAAAAAGACATTGCGTACTCTGGTGCACCGCTCAAACTCGACACCAAGGTTAATTTCGGCCCGTTCCAAGATGTGGTACGGGCCTATCGTTTGCGAGTTGCTCTCACTGATAACGAGCTGCGGCGTTTCCATCGGTTGGATGCCGAGGTGCTGAAAAATATCAATAATAATATTTTTACAGCCTCGCCAGAAGTTGAGTTGAATAATTACATCGTAGCAGCAATGAGGGATAGTTACCATCTGGAACGGAATATTGATAGTAATGCCCGGCCGGTTATTATGCACCCATTGATGGATAGCATGTTCAAAATTCGGCGCGCGTATTATGATGTAGCCAACCGCTCCCGACGGGATCCGGCGCGCTGGCGAGCTCTGGAACGAGTTGACCTACATATTGGTGACGCAATGTCGACTTTGGCCAACTATGCCGACCTTGGCATCGCCAATCGGAGTACAATTGCTCGGGTAAGCTTGGGGCTGGCCAAAGCGCGTGAACTGACGCGGCAAAAGCTCAACTCGCATTATCATCAGCACGATGTCGTGGAGCGTCTAAAAGACGAAAGCGAGAGCTCGTCGTAATGGCCGATCCAAAATATGCTAAGCATGGCCGGGACCAAGATCCGGCTGAAACCGCCAGCCGCGTTGCTTGGCGGGAAACCAAAGCACTCAAAACGCAGGCCCGAATTGTCCGATACGAGAAAAAGTTGAAGGACATGCAGAATAAATATGCTCACCTTCGCGCGATGGAGCGGACAGCGATGGATGAGGGTCGAACAGATTTCAATGCTGACGAAATCTACCAAATGTTATTTTACGCTTACTTTGACGCTCGCCCGGGCAAGCGGCGGACTTATGACGTGCAGCGGATCGAAGCGAATCTGTATGATAATATCTATCGGCTGGCAGTCGACATCGCTGAGCGGCGCTATTATCCATCCCGGAGCGAGGCTTTTATTGTATTTGATCCGGTCGTACGGGAGATTTTTGCGGCTAGCTTTCGGGATCGGATTGTTCATCACTTGATTATAAATATTTGCATTCCGTGGTGGAATCGGCATTTTGTGCGCGATTCTTATTCTTGCCGAGTGGGAAAGGGGACGGATTATGGTGTACGGCGGGCAGCGCATCATATTGCGGTCAAAAGCCAGAATTATACTCGCAAGACTTATTTTGTGAAGATGGATATCAAGGGGTTCTTCATGAGTATGCAGCGGGAAAAGCTGCGTGACCTCGCGATCGGTGGAGCGCACCAGCAATTCCGGAATTTTGGGCCACTTGGGCGGCTGCTGGCATATTTGTGGCGCCAGGTGATTATGGACGACCCGCTGAAACAAGTCCGGGTCCGGGGGAAGATTCAGCATTGGGATAATCTGCCACGGGACAAAAGTCTGTTTTTCCAAAATGCGGGGCGGGGAATCGTGATTGGAAATTTGACTTCGCAACTGCTCTCGAATATCTTCCTGGATGCACTGGATAAATTTATCATTTATGAACTTGGCTACCGTCACTATGGGCGCTATGTGGATGATTTCTATATCGTTATTACAGAAGACGAGGTGACCAAGTTGAAGCAAGACATCGAGCGGATCCGCAATTATCTTTTGACTATGGGGCTGACGATGCATCCCCATAAGACACGCTGGATTGATGTGCGTCGCGGAGTGACGTATTTGGGGCGATATCTGCGCTATGGCCATATCGAGATGGACCGGCGATATCAGAAGAATTATTATCAGGCACTACTGGATGTATCGAGTGGTGTGAAGGATTTGGAAACGGTCGCGTCGTATATGGGCGGTTGTGTGAACTATGGCTGTCGAAAGATGCAGCAGCGAATTTGGAGGGCAGCTGGGCAGGAGTTTAGGATGTGACAAACTCGCTTATGTTATAATATAATCATGAACAGGTATAGGTTTTTACGGATAGTTTTGCTGCTGGTGATGGCGGCGATTATCGTGAAACTTTTTACAATCCAGATTATTGAGCACGAGGAGTGGTCGGCAAAGGCGGCGGCGCAGCAGACTTTGCAAAATGTGCTCCCAGCAAAACGTGGCGAGATCTATATGATGGACGGGGAAGAGCCATCCCCGGTGGTCCTGAACGCGACAGTTTATACGGTAATTGTCGACCCAATGTTGGCCGATCAGAAGGAGATTTCGGAAAAGCTGACCGCAATTATGGGTGACAAGCAGATTGCCAAATGGGATGATGTTTTTGCGAATCGCGCGCGCCGGTATTATATCGTCGGGAAGAACGTCGAACGTAGTGCAGCCGAGAAAATTGCCGAGGCGGATTTTGATGGTGTCTGGTTGCAAGCAAATACCCGGCGGGTTTATCCAGAGGGGACGCTTGGCTCAACCTTGCTGGGGTTTGTTAATAGCGATGGAGTTGGCCAATATGGCGTTGAGGGGTCGCTGAACGAAACTTTGGCTGGCAAAAATGGGTTGCTCAAAACCGTCAAAGATATCAACAACGTGGCGCTTTCGATCAGGGATGACAATGTCAAAATTCCGGCGGTGGACGGCGAGAACGTAGTGCTTACTATCGACAAAAGTATGCAGCGAAATGTCGAGAAAATTATCGAGGAACAGACGCATGTGGTTGGGTTCAATAATATCAGCGCACTAGTGATGGATCCGAATAATGGTAGAATTCTCGCGATGGCGAATTACCCAGGTTATGACCCGGCCAATTTCGGCAAAGTTAGCAGCGTAGCGGACTATATCAACCACGTCGTGGAAGATCCTTATGAGCCGGCCAGTGTTTGCAAGACTTTTGCTTTTGCGACCGGGGTCGATTATGGCGTGATGACACCAGAGACGACGTTTTATAACACCGGCTCAACTACGGTCGATGATTGGCCAATTAAAAACGCCGAGCAAGGCCCCGAAGTCGCTGGGACGCAGACGATGCAGGCGGCATTTAATTACTCGCTAAATACCGGGACGACCCAGATGTTGCGCTGGCTGGGTGGGAGCGAGACCGATATCACCGAGCTCGGCCGGACGAGATTATATGAATACTATCACGATAAATTTGGCCTGGGGCAGGCGACGGGAATTGAGTTGCTCGAATCGGCCGGTATCGTGCAAAAGCCAGATGCAAATATCTGGGGGCTGAATGGTACTTACGCCAATATGACTTTTGGCCAGAATATGCAGGTGACTATGCTACAAACGGCGGCAGCGATGGCGTCAGTGGTGAATGGTGGCAAATTCTATGCCCCGACGATTGTCGCCGGGAAGGTTGTGAATGATCAGTTCGTCGAAAACGAGCAAAAACCAGCAGTGCGTAGCACGGTTTCAGAGGCGACCAGTGCCACTATGCGCGATATGCTCTATGGCACGCGCCGAATGTGGCGAGCCAATGGCATTGATACCCCGGGTTATTATGTTGGCGGTAAGACTGGCACCGCGCAAATCATCAAGAACGGTGCTTACTCGCTCGACGAAACCAGCGCGACCTATATTGGCGTGGGCGGGACCGAGGGCGAATTGCCAGCATATCTGATTATGGTGCGCGTCTGGGAGGATGGCAAGAAAGCCGGCGGCCAGGCGGTGGCGCTCCCGGTATTTAATGCTCTGAAAGCTTATGTCCAGGATGCGTTGAAGGTTAGACCGAAGGTGTAATTTGTAGTATAATATATGGGTATGGCTGATACAGTAAACAACGAAGTCTTTTATGGATTGATTTTGTCGATGTCGGGATTTTTACTGGCGACGTTTCTGACCCCAATCTATACCCATTTTGCCTATAAATATAAGTTTTGGAAGAAGCAGAAAAAAACTACGCTCACTGGCGAGGCCTTGCCAGTCATGACCAAGCTTCATGCCAAGAAATTCAAGCGAGCTTTCCCAACCATGGCGGGTATTATCGGCGTCGTGACGGTGACGGTTGTGACGGTGGTTTGCAATCTCAACCGCGAGCAGACTTGGCTACCACTTTTGGGCTTTGTTGGCGGGAGCATAGTCGGGCTGATTGATGATCTGATTAACGTTTTTGGCAGCGGTAAGGGCGCCGCGGGGCTACGTGCGCCGGTCAAATTCGCGATGATCACTAGTCTGGGGCTGTTTCTCGGCTGGTGGTTTGCGGTGAAGCTTGGCTGGACGGCGATTGCGGTGCCGTTTATCGGCGATGTTCAGGTCGGGATGATTGGGATGATTTTGATTTTTGCCTTTGCAGTCGTCGCAACTAGCAACGCCGTGAACATCTCAGATGGGTTGGATGGCCTGGCGGGGGGGCTGGCGATGTTGGCTTATGGCGCCTATGGTGTGATCGCGCTCCTCCAAGGCCAGTGGATGCTAACGGCTTTTTGTCTGACGGTGGTAGGCTGGCTACTGAGCTATATCTGGTTTAATGTCCCGCCGGCTCGGTTTATGATGGGCGACACTGGGAGTTTTGCGATTGGCGCGGGGCTAGGTGTAGTCGCAATGATGACGGATGCCTTCTTCTTATTGCCGATTATCGGTGCACTTTTTGTAGTGGAGGCCGGGTCGTCCTTAATCCAGATTTTCTGGAAAAAAGTTTTCAAGAAAAAATTGTTTATTTCGGCACCGATCCATCATCATCTCGAAGCCAAGGGCTGGAACGAGGCCAAAATCGTGATGCGGTTCTGGGTGATTGCAGGAATGTTTGCGATTATCGGGATTTTCTTGGCGGTGCAAGGTGGAATTGTTCGCGGTATGAAGCAGCAGCAGGCTGTCGATCGGAGCATTTGGACCGAGATGTCCGAGGGCGAACGGGCAGTGCCAAATGTGAATAATCAGAATGATAATTCTAGGAGTGGCAATGCGTAAGCACAAAAGCGACCGAATTATTGGCGCGCTGACGGTAATTCTACTCGGCGTAGGATTGATCATAATTTATGCAATTGGCCCGATGCGGGTGAATGTTCTCAACTCTACTTATGGCTCGGATTATAACGAGAATTATTTTTTCATTCGCCAGCTGATAAATGTCGCATTGGCAGCGGCCGCCTTTGTACTGGCGTTCAAGTTTCCATACAGTAAGCTGCGAAAGCTTAGTAAGTGCGTGATTTTCGCTGGTCTAGTCGCCTGCGTGATGCTGGCGTTTCTTGCGCTGGTTGGTAGCAGTGTTGCCAAGTGTGAGCTCGGAGCTTGTCGCTGGTTCAGGCTTGGCAGTTTCAGCTTCCAGCCGGCCGAAATCCTCAAAATGGGCCTGGTGCTTTATCTTGCTAGCCTGATGGCCGAGCGCAAAAAGCAGGGCAGGCTCGAATCATCGGATTTTTGGGTGCCATTTGGTGTGATTTCCGTAGTATCACTAGCCTTCGTGGTGGTGGTGCAAAAAGACCTTGGTACTGGGGTAAGCATTATGGCGATTATTCTAGCAATGCTGCTGGCTAGCGGCGTACGGATGCGATACTTCTTGATTACGCTGGCGGTGGTGTTGGCGGGTGGAGTGGTTGCAATTGTTGCCTCGCCACACCGGGTCGAGCGGCTTTTGACATTCCAGTCGGAGGATTCGAGCGATTCTTATCACATTGAGAATGCTAAAATTGCCATCGGCACTGGTGGACTGTTTGGGGTGGGGATTGGCAATAGCGTCCAGGCGACCGGCTATCTGCCAGAGTCAATCAACGACTCGGTCTTTGCGGTTCTGGGCGAGACTTTTGGTTTTGTTGGCTTGTTTGTAATTGTGGGGAGCTTTACTTTGCTTCTGATGCGGCTACTAAAAGTGGCAAACTATCTCGCTGATGACGAGGAGTCGTTGGTTGTAGTGGGGATTTTTGCCTGGCTCACTGCGCATGTAGTGGTGAATATCGCTTCGATGACTGGGCTAATTCCGCTGACCGGGATCACGCTGCCACTTCTGAGCTATGGTGGCACGAGTATGCTTTTCACCTCAGCGGCGCTCGGGTTGGCCTTGCAACTGAGTTGCTATACCGACCGCGAGCCGCGCAAAGTGCAGCCAGTTCCAGAGACTACTAGCAGTAAACACGGGACCGATCACATCCCGAGAAGGAGGATATTATGAAATTCTTGATTGTCGGCGGGGGTTCTGGTGGTCATATCACGCCAGCCGTGGCGGTGGTGCGAGAAATTCTTGAAAAATCTCCGCGTTCAAAAGTAGAATTTTGGACCGATCGCAAGTATTACAAAAACGTTGTAAAAATTACAACAGAATTAGGCGTGCGTTGGGGCTCGAGCGCGCAAACCGGTACCCGCAAAGTCCCATATATCCGAGTTCGCAAAATTTCAGCGGGGAAGTTCCGGCGTTACTCAGGTTGGACATTATTCCAGTGGATCAAAAATTGGTGGATTGTGCTAAAAGACCTGGTTTTTGGTAATATCGTGGGCTTTTTCCAGTTTTTGGCGGGGCTGCATCAGAGTTTTTGGCGCCTGCTACCAAAAAGCAAGCGTCCGGATGTAATTTTTCTTAAAGGTGGCTTCGTCGGTCTGCCGGTGGGGTTGGTGGCAAGAAAGCTCAAAATTCCGTATGTTATTCACGAAAGCGATGCTGTGCCGGGGCTGGCAAACCGTATTTTGATGAAGGGCGCAACGGTCATCGCGACCGGCTGGCAAGAGAAAGGCGAGCAGGACCAACCTGCGTGTGATTCTAATATATCACAGACTGGCGATATTGTCAATAGTGATAGTGCTAAACCGCTGCGGATTTTCACAGGTATACCAGTCGCAGCCGAGTTCCGGAGCGTAAGCCAAACCCAGCAAAATGCCTTGAAGAAGAATTTTGGCTTCGATCCAGAGCGGCCACTGGTCGTTGTGACTGGCGGTAGCCAGGGGGCAGAGAACATCAACGAGGCTATGCGCGAGATTTTGCCAGAGATGCTGGAATTCACCTCGGTTGGGCTGGTTGCGGGGCGCAAGCATTACGAGAATATGGTCGAGCTAAAACGTTATGAAGATTGGAATAAGGCCAAATTGCAGTCGAATTTCCGCCTCTGGGAGTTTAATTCGGCCATGCACGAGCTCCTCGGTGCGGCCGATGTCGTGATTAGCCGAGCCGGAGCAACTACAATTGCCGAGCTGGCGGCGCTAGAAAAAGCGGTGATATTGGTGCCATTCGAGGCACTACCAAACAGTCACCAAGTGCGAAATGCCGAGGATTTGGCAAGTAGTGGGGCGGCAGTGATGATTAAAGATGCGGCGATGCGCAAAAAGCCAGCTTTGTTGCTGGACGAAGTCCGGCACCTAGTGCGGTCACCCAGGGAACGAGCGACTTTGGCTGAGAAACTACACCGCGAAGCGGCACCAGATGCTGCGGCTAGATTGGCGATGATTTTGTTGCAGATCGCCAAGGAAAACCAGGGAGCCGGAGCGGGGAACCATAAAAAGGCTCAAAAACCAGCCCGGCGCGAGCACTCGTCGGCCCGGAGCCAGCGGCCGACCAGACACGAGAAGAAGTTGCGCAAAGTCGAGAAGCAAAAATCGCGCACGCGGGAGATCGAGTAGCGATGCTGGGTGGGAAGAAGAAAGCCGAAAAACAGGCTCAGCATGACGAGCGGGAGTTACTTACGGAGCTGAAATCGGAGCGCATGGAAGAGCGCCGGCGCTTGCGACGCAAGCATATGACCTCGGCGATTTTGGCAAGTTTGATGGTGGCGATTTTGGGGCTACTGGCGTATATGGGCGCGCGCGGGGTGGTAATCGAGGCTCAAAAAAGCCCCGAGAATGCCGGCGCAGAGTACCAGCTGCGTGCAGAAGTGGTCGACGAAACCGGGAACGAACAGATTTCTCGGCGGACGCTCGACTATGCCGGCCTCTTGGAGCAAGATTTAGCGGAATTAGGGGTGCAAATGAAGCGTATCACGTTGCCAGCGAACACAAGCCGGGAATTATTCGTCGATGTCGAGGGAACGACGACCTATTTCAAAGTTAGCCTCGATCGCGGAACAGGGGTGACGGCGGAGGACATCTCGCGGTCCCTGAAATATTTGCAGGACAGGGGTCTGACCCCGGGTTATGCAGATGTGCGTATAGAGGGGAAGATGTACTACCAATAACGGGGGGTGAGGGATTGGCTTTAACAGAGGTGGAGCCGACCACGGCAGCAGAGGGAAGGGGAACGTTGTAGAGTCTACGACGTTTTTAAGGTATAATATTTCGGGTGGTTTACCACCTGTGGAAAACTTTTTTGTAGTTTGTCAAGGGTAACTTCCTCCTTCACTCCTCCCGTACTTAGGGACTAGGCAATCCGAGTAAAAGAAGTGCTTTGCACTTCTTTTCGAGGATGCCGCTGTCCCGCTGAGCGTAAGCGAAGTTACGCGGATGGCAAAACCAGCACCACGGTAGTTTAGATACTGGGGACTTGCAGTCGTCGGGTTTATAGATAAGTAATATGCATTTATAGACTTCTTTACGCCGGACCACCAAGCTCCTTCGACGATGCGATTATAAGTTCCGCCTTCTGACCGGCCGTATCGTCCCGTACGGAGAAAGTTGTTTAATTTTTTACGTGCGAAAAGCATTCCTGAAAAGACAGATCTAGTTCGGTTTTTGTTCGGCAAAAATAGCATCACAAAAATACACTATTTACTTATCAAGCGTATCCAGCACGCGATTAGCCATAGGATTTATTGTGCTGCTTTCTTAAAAGAGGGTACGTTACGATGAGAAATGAGTGGGCAGCGGGCACCGGGTTAGTCAAGGCGGGGCCCAGTCGATCCATAGTTAGCTGGCCGGCTCAAAACCCGTTTTTACAGATATAGCGTCGTAAAATCTATATTGTGCGACATTGGATATTTCCCAAAAAGACGATAACTTATCCATCTTTTTGGTTCTAATAATTCCCCGATTTAGGTAATTTGGGCAAGCTTGTCTTGCATTTGGATCTTAATCCAGCTTGTCAGCTCCGAATACGACGAGTCCCCCGCTGCAGATTTAATTGCCGCATGATAAATACGCTTCTTTTCGGCGTTATTGCGCGGAAAGCCAGCAATGATTGGAATGAAGCCTAGCGCAACCGATAACTGGTCAGTCACAACCCGGGCAATGCGGCCATTACCATCAAAAAATGGGTGAGTACGAATAAAATTATAATGAAAATGAGCCAGGAAACGACAAACTTCATCCAAATTTTCGACTGGCACATAGGGAAGGCTCTCTTTGAGATAGCGGGAGAGGGCATAAAGCTCGTTATAGACCTCCGGACCACCAGCAGGGATACGATGCAGCTCCTCGTCCCCTGGCTCGCCGAAGCGTACGTCATACCCTTTGGGCCGTAAATTCCCCGTCTGGCGATAAACTCGCCGAAATAGCAGCGAGTGCATGCGCTTCCAGTCCTCAATCCAGTCGTCTTCTTGGCGGTTTGACAGAGTGGTGCGGATATCGGTGGGGCGCTCCAACTCGCGGACGAAGCTCATAATCACATCGGCCAGGCCTTTTTCCTCTGCTTCCCTGACCAGCGGATGTGTCGAGTTGATCGAATATCGGCGCCCAGATTTGTATTCAGCGCTATGGCGATATTTTCGCCAAAGTGATTTTGCGACGTCGGATTCGGCCAGCTCGTAGCGTTCGAGATTGGCGCTCATTCCCCGTTGTCCTCCTGAGAATTATCCTGTTCGGTTTTTGTTCGACTATTCTGTTTTGGTGTCGGCTTCTGCGTTTTTTTGGGTTGATCCTGGCTAGGCTTTTTTGATCGTTTGCGGGTGATTTTGAGGTGGATTAGCGGTATTTGTAGGTGCTTTTCGCCCGGTTGGGGCGGATTTTCAGTCTTGGGGTCGTCGGGATATTCGAGATCGGTACTTTCTTTGACGATATCAGCGATCATCCCGCGCAAGAGGTGGGCCTGCATCGCGCCAACTCGGTTAGCGTCGTTTTTAGATTTATCAATCATCGGGATAAGATTTAGCTTGATGTGGAGCGGTTTTTGCTCAGGGAAGGTGAGTTTCAGATCTTGTGGGGAGATTTGGTAGATTTCGCCGTTATGATGCGCTAGCCAGCTAGGCTCGCTATGGCTGATACGGATGAGCTCGGGTGTGGTGTAGGGGCGCAAAATTTTGAGGGTTTTCTCGATTACACCCAGCATGTCGCGATACTGTTCGAGCAAAGTCGCCTCGGCCTCGATTGCGCGCTCAGAAACGGTATAATCCTCAGAGGTGTAGGAAAGATTAGAAGATGTATTGCGTTGAGCGACGATATCTTCGCTATCCAAGGTTAAAGTGGTGTAGCCATCTGGGATTGGCCCCAGCGGCGAACGGATATAAAGGATATCAGAGGGGGAAAGTAGCTTTTTGCGGATAAGATCCTTGTGGGCAAAGTAAATTAACCTGGCCAACCGCACCTTGCTGACTGGGCGGCCAATCAGCAGTAGGATAATGCGGGCTAAATCAAGCTGGTTCATAGTTATATTTTACTCTATCTTCGAGAATTTTGCCAAAGCTTAACCCCCGCGGCCATACGGCGCTGCGGGGGTGGTGAAAGGTTTACATGTTACTATTATTATTTCGTTGGCTTGATAGGCTGAGCGTCATTCGGCCCGACGACCGCGCCGTTTGCCACATTGTCCAGTGCTAACCGGCACGGCATTAGCGGAATATCGGTCGTGAATTCAGTTTCCATTTTATCCGCTGTCGCCACGTTGCTAGGTTCTTCCTTAGCTGCCGCGGTCCGATAAGTGGCGAACCACTTGATCAGCTCCTCACTGCTGTTGCCGAGAATTGCCTGCTTGTCGTCTGCCTTTGCTTTTACAGTGTAGGCGAGAACGATTGTGCCGTTTTCAGATTTCGCTTCGACGGAAGTATAGAAGCCGTAGGTGGAATTATAAAAATAATTCCATACCTTGGTTTTATCCTCAGTAATCCGCTTGAAGGACCAGTTTTTAAGTGCTCCTTCAATTCCCAGCTCGGTCATTGCCCGTTTTGCAATCACAGTCAGATCTGTAGTGCTTGATGGCGGCTGCTGCGTTGTAGTCGGCGGTGTCGTCGTACTCGGTGGCTGCGTATTTCCAGGCTCCGGAGTCTTTGTCGCAACCGGTGGGGTTGCTGACGTTCCGGGAGTCTGGCTCGGCTTTGGAGTCTCAGTAGGCTTCGGCGCATCGGTCGGTTTCGGGTCCCGTTTGTACACGGAAAACAGTTCGAGAACTGCTTCCCGGCTCGACTCACCCTCGGTTTCGCCGTATATCGTGTAAATAACCACAATCTGACTATCTCTCACGATTGCTTCTGTCGCTACCTTGACGTTGTACTCTGAGTTTTCGAACAACGCCAGAATTTTGCTTCCCGAATTCGTGATCTCCGTATAGGACCAGTCATTCGCGGCAGAAAAGTTTTTCAGCTCATTCATGGCATTTGCCGCCGCCGTTCTCAGGTCTTCTCCTGAAATTGGCTTTGGTTCTGTGCTCGGAGTTGGCGATTCGCTTGGTGTCGGTGACTCGCTTGGAGCAGTGGTGTTAGTGCTGTCCGGAAGCGGATCACCAGGCAGATTGTTAATCCAAGATAAGATTAACGCCTCATCTGACGCCATGTTCATCAGCGTATAGCTGATGACTGCCTTTCCGCCCTGGTTTGCTCCTTTGACCGCAGCGTCAAATTGATACTGCGAGTTCTCAAAATGGAGTTTTATCTCCATCGTCCCCCGTCCAGCTTCGGATATAGTCCAACTTCTGGTCCTTCCGACCGCAATCAATGCGTCTGCCTTAGCTCCTACCATTGCGATCACTTCATCATCTGTGACCGCTGATGGGTTAGGTCCCGGCTTGTCGTCCGGAGAATCTGTTGCGTTAGGTGCATCAGTTGCTCCTGGGGCCGTGTTAGAAGTTGCGTCCTTGTATCGCTCCAACCAAGACTTAATGTCTTTGTTGGTCGACTTTTTGCCGTCTTTGGTGTAGACCGTCTTTGGAGTCTTGCTACGTTTAACGGTTGCAGTGATGCTAAACTTGTACTTCTTGTTGCTAAATGTAACAGTCGCAGTCGCTTTTTTGCTATTTGCAGTTGTCTTGGTTGACGTGTTCCATCCCCTGGCTTTCGCATAGGAAGCCAGAGACTTTGCGGATTTCTGCGCGCGGGCTTTCAGGAAGCTCTTTACGGTTTTAGAGCTGGAATTGCCCTTAATCCCGCCTTTCACTTCTGAAAGCTTAAACTTCCTTCCTCTGGAAACGAAATAAGTCTTGTACTTCTTACCAGACTTTTTCGTTACCTGTGTGTAGGAAAAATAAGTCCCGCTCGCAGTTTCAACCCGTACGCGCTTTTTCACCTGCTTACCAGATTTTTTGGTGACCTTAGCAGATACTTCCCATCCGCGATAATTCGCGTATTTGGTGAGGTCTCTGGTCACTGCGTCTGCCTTTTTCATGACGGTAGACTTTTTTGCGGTAGCGGCCTGAGTTGACACCGGCATCATCGTGATTGCCAGTGCGACAACGAGTAACATGATAAGGAAATGATTAAATTTTTTCATATCATTCCCCTCCTTTCTATTAATGTTCTTGGCGCCTTCCGCGCCTACTGTTTTGACACCCTATTCAGGGTATGATTACATTGTAGCACACATTGCTAAAAAAGTCAATAGCATTTTGCTATTTTTTGTATATTTTGCAACTATTAGCGCTTTTTTCGCCGATAATTCCTAGGTTTTTGGTGGTTTTTGGCCGAAATTGACGGATTTGGGGCCGGATTTACGATGTTCTTAGACTCCTCGCTATGTCTTTCGTCACCACTAGCGCTCTCGGCAGTTGCGGCGTTTTTGGCGGCGATTAGGCTGCCTAGATCTTTTAGTCCGGGGCGATTTTCCTTGTTCTCGGCCGCGTTTGGCGAGAGTTTGAGCTTACGGAAATCCCCTGCCGGAGTAGCTGGCTTGGGGTGGTACTCCTTGGCGGTACTCGGAACAAAGGCGAAATCTGGTCGCTGGCGGGTGCTCTGTCCGTTCTCTGCGTTGGCACTTCCTCGCTCGCCGGCAGCTCGGCCGCTATCGGATAGATCCTTTTTGTATTTTTCGGACTGCTCGATGGTCTCGCGGATGGCTTCCTCGACCTCGGCCCGGGGGCGGGCATAAAGCTCGCGCGAGCTCTGGATGATTTGATCGAAGTTATCCTGTGGCGTGGTGGGAAGGCTGAGGGTAGTAGCCGAAAAAGCCGGAACCTTCTCGCCGTTGATAATCATAGAGATGACGAAGTTGCGGTTGTTCATCTGGATAAGATCGGCAGCGTCGAAAGTTGGCTCGAACTGCTTGGAAAGAATCGGTGCATCGTCGGCGGAAACCCGGAAAGAGATAGTAGTACCAACGTTGCCAAAAACGGCGTCACGCACCGAATCGGTCATCTGAGCCGTGTATTGGTTTGCCACGGTGAGGTTCAGCCCGTACTTCCTGGCTTCGGACAAAATTACCGCAAAGCTATCGGTGGCAAAGTTCTGGAACTCGTCGACATAGAGATAGAATGGACGACGGTCGGCGACATCAGCGATGTCGGAGCGGCTCATGGCTGCGAGCTGGACCTTAGTGACGATAAATGCGCCAAGAATGCCGGCATTATCTTCACCAATCAGGCCTTTGGACAAATTAACGACCAAAATTTTGCCTTCGTCCATGATTTTGCGGATATCAAAGCTGCTCTTTGGTTGGCCGACGATATTGCGGATAATTGGATTGGCCGTGAAGGCACCGACTTTGTTTAGCACCGGCGCAATCGCCTCGTTAATCTGTTTCTCGCTCCACTGGCCAAATTCGTGTTTCCAGAATTGCAAAACTGTGACATCCTGGCAGTAATCGAGGGTTTCTTTGCGGAAATCCTTATCGGTGAGTAGCCGCGAAATGTCGAGCAAAGTCGTTTCTGGGCGGTCGAGCAAGGCCAGTAACGTATAACGCAAAATGTGCTCCAAGCGCGGACCCCAAGAATCGCCAAACATACGTTTGAGCACGCCAATCACCTCGGAGCTGATGTTTGGCTTCTTGGACGGATCGGTGACTTCGAGCGGGTTGAAAGCGACCGGAAAAGCAGTATCGGCCGGGTTGAAATAAACTACATCCTTGACGCGATATTCTGGCACAAAACGCAAGTTATCAATCGCGAAATCGCCGTGCGGGTCGACAATGCAATAACCTTGGTTATAAAACACGTCGGAAAGCGCAAACAGCTCCAACATGCCGGATTTGCCGGCGCCAGTTTGACCAATGATGTAGACGTGACGTGAACGGTCGCGGCGAAGCATTCCGAATTGATGGTTAATGCCACGGAAATTTGTCAGACCAAAAGCGGAAATATTCTCATCGTGGGCAGGATCTCCAGTGACAAGCGGAAGTTGTGCTGGTGGCTCGGCCGTCTTGGAGGTCGCCCAGACGATATTTGGTGTTTCGACTGAGGTGTGCGGCAAATGGTAGACTGAGGCCAGTTCAGAGATATTGAGAATAAAACCATGGTCGGCGAATTGACGCATTTTGTAGGCATCCATTTCGGTATCCTCGAAGCTGCCGCCGGTCAGTTTGAAACCGTTCAGGTTGGTGGAATTATATTGTTTGAAAGTTCCGACCAATGCCTGCATATTGAGACGAGCGTTGACTTGATCCTGGCCGAGATAAGCCAGGCGGATTTTGACTTCGTAACCGAGCTTAGTAGCCTTTTCCTCGGCTTTGGCGATGCGGGTTTTGTCGCGCTCGGAGAGCTCGGGTTTTTTCTCGCTTTCTTCCCCGCCTTCCGGAGGTTTGATAAATGCCCCAAGCGCCTGAATAATCCAAGCCCAATCCAGGTGAAAAGCGCCCAGCTTCCGGCCAGCTTTGACGCGGTCAATCCAATCGTCGGTTTGTTTGTGCCAACTATCGGCAACTGGACGGGTCAGAATCTGCACCCAAAGTTCCTCAGAATTATCCGGGCTAAGTTTGGCGAGTGTGCCAGTGATACCAGCGAGTGGGTCAACCTCAAAATTGTCAAAAGTTTTGATCGGTAGGGCGCTATCCTCGGTCAATGTCAGCTCGGCGGTATATTGCACGGAATATTTTTCTCGGGAATCGACATAATCGTCGTTCATGCGATAGATCTGTACGCTTGGATACTGAGCGTAAATCTGCCCCTCGACAAAGCTTTGGAGAATCTTTGGCACCCAGACATAGAAGCGAATCTGCCCGCCGGTCGAGACGATCTCGAAACTCAGGTGCTCTTGCACGCCACCGGAGTTTTTTAGCTCTTCCTTGTCGCGTAAAATTCCGTGCAAGCTAGCAAAAAGTTGCTCAGCAGCAAGCTCTTGTTTGTCGTTGGTGCGCGGGATTTCGAGCATCAGCAGAACTGAGTCGACATTTAGGACTTTGAGGCGGTTCAGCTTGCGATAATTTTGATAGCTTAGATAACCCAAGATGGCCACGATTGGAATCCAGACCCATGGTTGTAAAATGAACTCAATAATTTGCGCAAACATGACCACCCACTATGAAATTATTTTTTTGCTAATTGATATTCGTCTTTGCCGACTTTATCAAACAATTCTTTATTTTGGAGGTTGAGCAGCACAGTAGTTTCCTTGACTTTGCGCGAATGTAGGACTTGTTTGACAATTTCCTCGCGGGAAAGTGGACCGCCAGCCTTAGTAAGAATTTGTGTGATAATTTCGGCAACCGTTCCCTTGGCGTAGCCCCAGGTATCAAGCGCATAAATTCCGCGACCAATCAAGATAAAGCGCTTGTCTTTGATTAGCTCGTTGTGGATAGCTTGCGTAGTGACGTTCTTGCGGCGGAAATTTGATGCCGAAATCGCCTTGGCAATCTCAGAAAAATGCATTGGTTCTTTTTGGTTTTCGAGCACGACGAAAATTTTGTCGCGAATATTGCGCGGATTAACAGTCGGCCATTTGGTGAGCCCCCAAAGACCATTCAGAGTTGCAAGCTGCTTAGATACCGAGGCGACGGCGCGGATAATATCTGGATGCTCGTAATCTAGCTCGGCGTCGAGCTGGTCGATTGTCATTGGCTCACCATGATTTTTAATGATTTTAACAATTTCGTCGACGCGAGTCGTGATGGCCTTAGTGTCGCCATAAGTTGCAATACCAAGCGCAGAATAATAATTGTCGTTTTCGTTGATTTCGGTCAAATTCTTGGAAATCGAGCCAATGAAGACCAGCTGCGCCTTTTCGATGGCGGATGGCTCGTGCCCAAAAATACGCTCGCCAAGATCCGTAGTGCGGGCGACCCGACCAAGCTCGGTCAAATTACGGATGATGAGTTTTTCGGCGGCAGCTAACTCAGCGATATGCCCCTCGTCGGCGCCAATGCGTAGACGGACGAGAATAGCTTTTTCAAGCTGACGGACACGTTCGCGAGTGATATTGAGCAGCTCGCCGATTTGTTCAAGTGTTTCTTTTTGACCGTTCAGGCCAAAGCGACGCGAAATAATCTCCCGCTCGCGCTCTTGCTCAATAATATTGAGGCTTCCGGTAATTGCGTTTTCGATAATACTGGCGTTTTGGTCCATCAGATTCCTTTCATTTCCCGACCCGAACATAAATTGATATTAAACTCTGCTGCTATGATAGCATATTTTTATGTCAATGTCAACGATTTTTCTTGATGAATTGTTCGCTAATAATTCGATTTTGTTGACTTTCTATGTTCTATTATAACACCAATTTTTGGGTTTTGGTGATTTTTTGGACTTTTCTGATGGGTTTTTATATAATAATACTAATGGAAAACTCAAAACGAAGTTATAAGAAAATAATCATCGCTCTGGCGATTTTGGTAATTTTAGGAATTGTCGGAGTGATTATATATAATATCATGAAATCTGCTGAATTAAGCATCATTGTGACGCCGAGCACGGCCACAGTCAAAATCGACGGTAAAGAGTATTCGAACGGGCAATATAAATTTTTCCCACAAAGCGAGGTCGAAGTGGAAATATCAAGCCCAGGCTATCAGACCCAGACCACCACGATTAATCTTACCCCGCACGAGGTGACGCCACTACGCGCTGCGCTCGAAGACGAGGGCGGAGGCTACGATTCTTATCTAGCAAGCGAAGAGGCTTACGCGGACTTAGCGCTTATTGCTCCAATGATTGGAGAAACGAGGTTGACCGATTTCGTGGAGGCGACAGACCGGAAGATTGCGATCCTTGACATCTTGCCAGTCAACGAAAATACCGGCGAATTTTATGCCGACCAACACGGATTTATCGTGTCGATGGATGCTAGTGCCACGACCATTCAAATTATGCCATCCGATGAAGATTGTGGTGTGATCCCGTGCCTAGATGTTTACGAAACGAACGGCGACCTGAACAAAGTAAAAGATTACATCAGGCGCAAGGGGTATGATCCAGATGCTTATAAATATACTATGAACGAGCTCTATTTATACGAGCCAGACTATGGTTTTCCAGACATAGAAAGCGACTAACGGTCATAATCATAGATAACGGATTTGCCGCTAAGAATTTCAAGCTGAGCGAGCTCGTCGTCGGCGTCCATGAAGCGGACTGTTAGCCGTTGCTTGCTTGATTCGATCTCGAAAGTATAATAACCCTCGTCGTCTTGGCGTAAACTAGATTTTTTGTAACTAAATTGCTCGGTCGGAAAAGCGAGAGTGACAAATTGCCTGGCGATGGTTTCTATCTTACCGTAGACGAGCGGTGGCAAATCACCTTCAATGGATTCGATGCCATAGATCAAATTACTACTTTCGACTGCTGCGCCAGCATAAGTATCGACAACTGTACCAGAAGTCGAATCGACATATTCGGTGCTAGACAGTCCACTAGTCCTGACAATGTGCGTGACAAGCCAGATAATCCCAAGAACAAGCGCCGCGCCAACGATAATAAGAACTGGCTTGCGCAATTTCGCTTGGGTTTCTGGTTTGATGAGTTCGATATTCATATTCATACTATTGTGCCTTGATTGCTTTTATGTTGCCAACATTCATGCCGGCGCTGACTACGGCATTGGGCGAGAAAGCCTTGCTTTGGGTGTTTTCTTTGCCTCTGGACCCGGCGGAATCCGCCAGGAGCCACTTTCCATCCTCGGTGATGCCACGGATTCCGATGTAGTGGCCTCCGCTCGTGAACGGATTGGAGCCCTTACCACTAGTATGGATCATCCAGCCATCTTTAAGCGCTTTATTAATCTTGTTAATAGCCTGAGTTTTACTAGAAGAAGAGAGGTCTTTATATTGCAAGCCGTAGTGGTCGGCCAGGACTTTTGTGATCTGCCATGAGCTGCCTGATCCTTGAATATGCATGCCGGCATCACCGGCGACCTTGGTTGTCATGTTGGGTGTAATTTTTTTACCAGTTAGAGCCGTGGCAAGCATAGCGAAAGAAGTCGGCCCACATCCAGATTGACAGATGCTGCCAAAACCACCATAAGTTTGACTGCCCCATGCATCATCGCATTGATTATACCACGGGAAGCCAGAACCATCATAGTCGGACATACCATCGACCGACGGATCCACACAAACATTCTCGGCATCAGTGAGGTTGGTTGGTGCAGCGCCTTTGCCGGCGGCATATTTTTTGGCATTTTCGAGCATTTCTGGATGCTCGGCGGCAAGTTCGTCTGAACTCTTCCAGCCCTGTTCTTCGGCGTACTCTTCGACGCCTAAAATAATACCAGAAATAGTCTTAATATAATCGCTAGCAGTCGCATAGCCAGCCGCCTTAATTGCGATAAGGTATGCCATTGGATCGGTGATGGTATTGCCAGAGAATACTCCATGCTCGCGATAGGTTGGCGTCTTGCGAATATTCTCGTAGTAGCCCTTCCAGCCCTCGGTCTCGTTTGGATAAGACTTAGCGCATTCGTAGGGGCAAGAATCAAATGCGCCGATACCGAAATAGTTATGTTTTTCTTTTGCCAGGCGCGATGTTCCGGAAGCGCTTTCGACGATGCCCTGTGCCACCACGGTTTCCCAAGGGATACCATAGGCAATGCTGAGTTTTTGGGCGATTTGGTAGTGATCTTTGACGAATTTCTTACGCTGGCTGTCGAGGTGGGTGACCTTGGTAGAGATTTGACTGCTACCGGAGCTATCGGCTACTTCGGTCTTAGCAATTTTTACAGGTGTAGTTGAGGCGATTTGATTATGATTACTGGCTGCGGCAACATCCGTACTATTAATAAGGTCGGTTGACGCAGTGGTTTGTTTGGCGTACTTATTAAAGAATTGCTTGGCATAAGTGCGACGTTTCTGGGCTTCTTGATAATATTTCCCTCCACCAGAGCTGCCTCCAAAGTTGGCAGATCCAAGCTCAATTACGCCCCGATCTTTGAGTGCATTTGAGCTAATCGTGCTGCTAGTCACTGCTCCCTCCACAGCCATCACGAAGAGATCCGAGTAGGCCTCCGGGGTATCACTTTTGACATTGCTAAGATGTTTCATGAAACCAAATTTTTCCGCCCAACCTGTACTAAGCCAGCGTTCATTCTTTTTAGTTAACCAATCGAGCTCGAACGCAATTGCTTGGGCCATCATATTTTCCGGAGGTTTCTCTTCTCCCCAGTGTGATGAGCCGAATTTCTCCTCAACATCTTTAATGAAATGATCATTATCGGTTTGATAAATACCGTGCATGGAGCCAGATTTGCTAAAAGGATTAAAATCGGATTCTTGTTTAATGTTGCCCATAATGCCGGCAATCACGGCGGCATTGTCGGAAACTCCTTTGATATTCGCTGTGGCGAAATAGTTCCAAACCCGCTCTTCGTTGTTCTTTCCGGGCAGAGTACTAACGCCTCCTGGTAGAGCGTCGTAAATCGTATTCACCCAGGCTTTTTGACCTTTACTATTGAGGCTAACTCCGTCAGATTTAAAATAATCGTTCAAATGATCTTTGGCGGTTTCGGCCCAATCGGCTAAAATAATGTTATCGTGTTTTTCGGCGGCGTCTTTTAATTTTTGGTTAATTGTGGAATGACCCGATTCCTTGCTACGCAGCGTAACAAGGACCAAGGACTGGTCCTTGGCAAGGTAGTCATCAATGATTGTATTAATCGCGTTGGTCGGATCTGCTGCATCGTCGTTACCAAGTGCAAAGATCACGTATTGGCGCAAATCCCCTTTTTCTTTGAGCTCATTGACAATTGTCAGGCCAGATTTATTATCGTACCCGTCGGTTACGTCATCCTTTGCGAATTGTTTATGGGCTTGCGTATAGATGTCAACCCCGGTGAGCTTTCTCTGGATAATTCCCTGGGCGTCCTCGGTATAAGAATCGCCAATCCAAGTGATTTGGTCCCCAGAAGGCTTAGACGAGGTTGCGCTGGATATATCGTCTGGATCGCAATTTTCTGCGGAAGGGTCATAATAATAGATGTCATTGCGATAAAAATCGTCAAGCGTGTCATCGTCCGGAGTGGCAAAAACTGCTGGAGAAGCCGTCGTTAGCATGACTACGAGTGCAACAATAGCCGCGATTACTCCGGAGTATAAGTGACGCCTAGTATGGTCCCCCATTTTCAGTTTCATATGGTGCTATTATAGCATAACAATCATTTTGGCGAAAAAGTTGCTCTCTTCACCCCTCCCGTACTACACAGCGGACGGCATAGCCATGACCACGATAGTCGGCATACTGTGGATTAACATAGATAGAATAAAAGTAGAGGGAGCGAGCATTTTCGGAAGAATAAGCTGTACGAGACCAGTAGAAGCCATGTGAATCGACATGATCCAGTGAGCCGAAGTGATGGTTATATAGGCCCCCGTACTCAAACCCGAGCGGCGCGCTACGTAACTGGGTAGAACCGGAGGAGGAGTTAGGAGCGCGCCGCTCTCAATTTTCTCCGTACGGGCCTCTACCTTCGTTCTAGTGGCTACATCTTCGGTCGTACCGCACTTGGCCACTGGTGGTCAGATACCAGTTACTCAGCCACCTACGGTCGCTCCCTGTATACGTACCCGGCGGGTGTCAACCCGCAGAATCGCAGCGACCGCGGACTCGGTTTTACCGTCCGCTGTGTAGTACGGGAGGGGTGAAGGGGGAACTTAACCAATTGATTTGGTGGTTCCTGCTGGATTCGAACCAGCGACCCCTCGAATGTGAATCGAGTGCTCTAGCCACTGAGCCAAGGAACCGTGACCAAATCAATCTTTTAAGTTGCAGCCAAACCGACCAAGATACTGCGCTCAATAGGGCGGAGGAAAAATAGAGATTACAGAACTATCTTTCCAGCCCTATGTATGATATAATAACATACAACGTCATGAAAGGCTAGATAAAATAGAAGTTAGATTAAATAATGAATTTAAGTAAATACAAGGACGAAAAAGCACAGATCGAGGAGTTTTTGGCTCAGCCAGAAGCTTATGCGCAGCCAGATTTTGCCGACCGCTCGCGTCGCTTGGCTGAGATCGAGAAAATCCTGGCGCTTGGCGCAGAAATCGAGCAGTTGCAGCAAAATCTTGATGAGGCACGCGTACTCGTAAACGATCCAGAGTTGGGTGAGCTCGCCAAAAACGACATCGATGAGGCAACAAAGAAGCTAGCTGAGAAAACCGCCGCCCTGGATGAACTGTTGCTTCCTCGCGACCCAGACGATGATAAGCCGACAATTATGGAGATCCGAGCTGGTGCCGGTGGTGATGAAGCTTCCCTATTTGCCGGCGAGCTTTATCGTATGTATGTGCGCTATGCCGAGCGTCACGGACTGAAAGTCGAATTGATGAGTCAAAACGAGAACGAGGCTGGCGGTATGAAAGAAGTCGTTTTGCGAATTACTGGCGAGCGGCCCTATGGTCAGCTCAAATTTGAGGGCGGTGTGCATCGGGTCCAGCGGGTGCCAGTGACGGAAAGTCAAGGGCGGATTCATACTTCGACAGCGACGGTGGCTGTGCTTCCAGAGGCGGCCGAGAGTGATGTCGAGATCAAACCCGAAGATCTCCGGATTGATATCTACCGCTCGGGTGGTCATGGTGGTCAGGGGGTCAACACAACCGATTCCGCCGTGCGAATTACCCATTTACCGACTGGCATTGTGGTGGCAATGCAAGATGAACGTTCGCAACAGCAAAACCGCGTCAAGGCAATGATGGTACTACGAACGCGCCTGATGGAGAAGAAGAAGCTTGAAGATCAAAAGAGTGCTAGTGATGCCCGCAAAACGCTGATTGGCTCGGGTGATCGGAGCGAGAAAATTCGGACTTATAATTTCCCGCAAGATCGGATTACCGATCATCGAGTGCACTATTCGCGCTCAAATGTATCGGCGGCAATGGATGGCGATATTGAGGACCTGATCAGCGAGCTGACCAAGGCCGAGCGCCAAAATCTCGAAAAATAAGTTAAAAATTACTCTTGATTCTGGTGTGAGCGGGTTTCTATTGACTTTTGTCGCAATCTGTGCTATAATGGAAGTATGGACGTCGGTACCTGGCTAAAAGAGGCAAGAAAATGGCTCGATCCCCTTGACGCGGATCTAATTGCCTTGTCTAATTTTGCACCAAACGGTGCGGACCGAAGTTGGCTGGTATCAAATAATGTTGTAAAAATTACAACAAATACTAAGCGCCAGGCGGACGAAATGCTTAAAAAACGCTCGGCTGGGGTGCCGCTGGCATATTTGTTGCACTATCGGGAGTTTTATGGCCGGAAATTTCAAGTGCGGCCAGGTGTGTTAATTCCCCGCCCCGAGACCGAAACTTTGATTGACCTCGTCAAGGAGCTCAAACTCCCCTCGCGGGCACGATTCTTGGAGATTGGTACTGGTTGTGGCTGTATTGGTGTGACGTTGGCTTTGGAATACCCTCAGTCTGAGGTCCTGGCTACTGATATCAGCTCTGATGCGCTGATGATCGCCGAGCATAATAATCTGATGCACGAGGGGCGCCTGAGTCTGCTAAAATCAGACCTTTTTGAGGCGATAAATCCGCGGGTGCATGGCCAGTTTGACGCGGTGGTGGCAAATATGCCCTATGTTGACCCGAATTGGCAATGGGTCGACTCTAATTCTCTGCGCCACGAGCCACTCGAAGCGCTCTATGCTCTGGGGGAGAATGGCTTGTCGCTCTATCGGCGGTTTTTCGAGGAATTAAAATCGTACTTGCCAAAGCTAAATCCAAAGTTCTGTGTGGTCGAGGCGGACCCTTGCCAGCATAAGACGTTGATCAAAATTGCCGACGAGAACGGCTGGAAATTGCTCAAAAAACAGGATTATGGATTGAGTTTTCGTAGGAAACGAAGCTATAAGAAAAAGCCTAAAATCCAGAGCTAGATACTGAACCGTGGCTGACTGAAACCGACCACCAGCGCGACAATCATAATCGCGCAGAAAATAAGTGGTAACGATACGTTCCCGAGTGTGAGTTTGCCCTTGTGTTTTGCCATATCGTTATATACTTGGAAATAAGCAAAGGCGAGAATGGTGAGAATGAGCGCGAGCTGCGAGAAGCAGATCCCGGTGGTGCCGATGGTATAGATGATTAGCCAAACGTGACTGAGCCAGGCGATTTCGGCAAAAACCAGCCCGACTGCTAGGGATATCAGAGTTGGATTGGTATCGCTAGCTTGAACTAGGACGTGATTGGAAGCGGCATAGCCGATCAAGAATTCGCTGACAACTAGAATGAGCGACATGATGTTGTCGTCTGTGATGGCGGCAAAGACCGAAGCGGCGGTGCTACCAACCAAGACCGCAGTCAGAGCCTGAACAATCGCAAAATTGGTCGAAGAGCGAGGTTTCAGGATAATGAGCCATACTGCATAGGCGCCCATCAGCAAGAAATGGACTGGCAAAAAGCTTTGCCCAGCGGCATAGGCTAGCAAAACAAAACCCGCCCCAACGATGAAATCCACCAAACTGGAACGGATATTCAAAAACCAGTAGCGATGGTTGACCGCAAAAATGCGCCATTTGGAAACAATGATCAATATTAGGCCAATCAGGCAGTTCCCGGTGATGACGGTTGCGCCAATCGAAACCATAGCAAGTGCTAGGTTTAGCAGCACATGCATGACGGAGCTGAGTGCGTTGCGACTTTTGCGAATAAAAATATAGTCAGCCATGCCACTATTATATCATACTGTGCTATAATGAGATAATGGATACGCAAACTAAGGCTAATTATTTTACTCGCCACCCACTCTTGAAGGATTTTTTGAGTTTAGTAGCGTTTGTGGTCTGTGTAGTGATTGGCACGGTTGTTTTGAATGCGTTTGTTTTTCGGTCTTATAATGTTGTTGGATCGAGTATGGAGAATACCTTTCACGATGAGGACCGTGTGATCGTGAATCGCCTGTTAGTTTCGTGGGAGCATTTTTTGGGCAAAGAATATATCCCAAAGCGAGGCGACGTGATTGTATTTGCAAATGGTGCGGCTTCGGGCCCGTTGACTTGTGAAGCTTTGACTGGACATTCTGACCAATTTTTGATTAAACGGGTAATTGCTTTTCCGGGTGAGCGTGTGGTGGTGAAGAGCGGCACGATTACGGTTTATAATGACGAGCATCCGGATGGATTCCATCCTGACGACGAAACTCGAGTTGACGAAAATAACGGGCCAAAAACTAATACTTCCGGCGAGGTTGATATGGTAGTGCCGAGTGGCGAGCTGTTTGTAGCTGGTGACAATCGCGAAGGTGCACATTCACTTGATTCGCGCTCTGGTCTTGGTACGATTCCATATTGCCGAGTGATCGGTCCAGTTTTGATGCGAATTTATCCACTCAATAAAATTAGTTTTTTCTAAGTATTTCCCGCGCTTCGTCGGTGCTGTGGCATTCCATTAGTTTTGCACGTAATTCTTTGGCGCCGTCATAGTTACTAATATAAATTTTGAAATAATGTTTGAGCGGTTCAAAACTGAGGTTATGACCATATTTTTCGAGAGTTTCTTGCGAGGTTTTATCAAAAAGGTCGAGATGGAAGTTCAGAAGTTCGAATAATTCTGCGCGTGTGCCAGTGCGACCGGCGAAACAATATGGATTTTCGAAAACTCCGCGGCCAATCATCCAACCGTCGACGCCTGGGGTCTGCCGCTCTTTGATGTCTTGCAAGTTTTTGATGTCGCCGTTGATAACCAGTTTCGTTACAGGAGAAATATCGTCGCGTAGTTCCACGATTTCGGGAATTAGCTCAAAATGGGCTGGAACTTTTGACATTTCCTTGCGGGTGCGCAGATGAACGGTGAGGGCGGCGGGATGTTCGCGGAGGATGGTTGGTAGCCATTCGCGAAATTCGTCAACATAAGTATAACCGAGGCGAGTTTTGACCGACACCGGGAGGTTGGCCGTTTGACGAGCCTGCTTGATACATTCGACAGCAAGTTCGGGTGTGCGGATCATGGCTGCACCACCGCCAGCGGCATTGACGTGACGATCGGGGCAGCCCATGTTGATATCGAGCCCGGCGAAGCCCAATTTTTCCAGCTCGCCAGCCAGCATCGCAAAATGCTCGGGGTTCTTCCCCCAAATTTGGGCGATAATTGGCGCGTCACTCGGGGCGACTTCTAGACGTTCAAGCGCGTTGTCCCGGCCTTTTTCGGAAGCAAAACTACTGACGTTGGTAAATTCCGTAAAAAATAAATCTGGCCGCCCTGCCCGTGCAATAACTTGGCGGAAGATTACATCAGTTACGCCCTCCATCGGAGCGAGGATTGTAAAATTAGCCGGCAATACTCCCCAAACATTCGTAGACATGACTAAATTATAACATGATGTGGTATAATCGAGAAAATAGGGTGATGTACGTTAAACGCACTACATAATATATATTGCTCTGCCGGGGAGGTGATAATATGAAGAAAGCAGAGATTTTGGCAGCACAGAAACAATGCGGAGTGGCGAATACGACTGGTGTTCGGACTAAATATAGTTATAGTTCTACGTTGAATCCGGATGATGTGATTTTTAGTCTTGAAGTTCCTATTCTGGAACTCGACCGCCTGATGATGGAACTAGGCCGATATAATGTCGCTGACCCAAACCAATATCACGCTGATCTCGCAAGGCAGATTCACGAGCAGTCTTTTTGTCTTTCAGCAAAGAACGCGACGGCAAAAAAGTCGGCAATGACCACGGCCCTAGAAGATAAAAATCTATATCTGCATGTCTGTAGTTTATTTGAAGGCGAAATGCCACATGCGATTTATCGCGTACAGATGACTCCGAACTGCGTAATTTTATCAAGCTATACACAAGCGTTTGCGTTTGGCAAAGGTGGTGGTGTGGAAATTAAGTTTCATCCAGAAGTGCCGCTAGCGCTCCGAATTGATTATCCATTAAATTTTCGTGATAAATCTGATTTTGCAATTATACGATTCAAAGCCCAGGATGATGTCCCTCCTGGTCGTAAGAGTCTAATTCGGCTTGAAGAATATCGGCAAATGGAAAAATGCTCTAGATTGATCCGCAGAGTTGAGAGCAGCTTCGATACTATGGTGGCAGGATACCGGATTGAGATTCAGAAGAAAGAATATCCACGAGCAAAAGAGTAGTGAGAATGGCCTACGCGGAAGTTGCGTGGGCTATTTTTGTGGGCTATCTTCGCGGAAAGAGAAACAAATTGGTGTGCCGACAAAAGGATATTTCTCGCGGATTTTGCGTTCCAAGAAACGTTTGTAAGACCAGTGCAAAAGCGCCACGTCGCGCCCATAAACTACAAACCAGGGTGGGCAAACATCAGTCTGGACCATGTATTTGAGTTTTGGACGGGTATTCTTGAGGCCCGCCGGCGTGTGTTCAATGACCGCTTCGCTGAGAATTTTGTTTAGATCGGAAGTTTTGATTTCTTGGTGGCGGGTTTTGTCAATTTCGGTGGCAAGTTCAAAAAGCTGGGTGATATTCGCGCCCGTTTCACTTGATATCAGAAGCACTGGGGCGTATGGCAAAAAGTTGAAATCACGTTCGAGCTCAGCGATGATCGGATCGGGGTCGTCGACGAGATCAATTTTTGTTAGTACAACGACGATGCCTTTGCCGGCGTCAATAATTTGACCGGCGAGAGATTGGTCGAGTTTGGCATGTGGCTCGGTCGCGTCAATCAGTAACGCACAAACGTCAGCTTCTTCAATGGCAGCGAGAGTGCGCAAGGCAGAGAATTTTTCTATTCCAACTTCACGTTTCCCCGGCCGGCGGAGTCCGGCAGTGTCTAAGATTTCGATTGTTCGTTTGTGGTAGCGGATTTCAAGGCGGTTTACATCCCGGGTCGTTCCCTGGCGAGAACTAACGAGGGCTTGTTGTTTTTGGCCCAGACGGTTGAATAAACTACTTTTGCCGACGTTTGGACGACCGATCAGAGCGAGTTTGAGCGGAGCTGGACTATCGTCGTTTCCGAGATTAGGTGAACTTCTCGAAATCGAACCCTTCGGGTCGTGATTTCGACCCGGTTCAGCCTTAACAAAATCTCGGGAAACCGGCAATAGTCCAGCTCCATTCAGCAATTGCAATATATGTTTTTTGAGCTCTTTGGTTCCCTGTCCAGTGGTGGCAGAAACGCGCAAAGTTTCATTATCCTTGAAGCCCAAATTAATAAACTCATTATCGGGCAGCGATTCGCCAAGATCAGATTTATTTAATAGTAACAAGACTGGTTTTTTGGATCTTAACGCTGAACGCGCAATAGAAGTGTCGCGTTGGTCGGGATATTTTGATGAATCAAGTGTTAGCAGAATCACGTCTGCAGTATCGATTGCATCATTAATTTGGTCTTGGATATTGGCCTCAAAATCGTCATCGGGGTCTTTCAGACCTGCGGTATCAATCAGCAAAAACTGCTCGTCAATTCGCGCCATCACGTTATCGCGGGTTGTTCCAGCTTCGCGAGCCACGATGGCGATATTGCGATGTGCTAGGCGATTTAGCAAACTAGATTTCCCGGCGTTGGTTTGACCAATCAGGGCTACAATCGGTAACTTTTTCATGACATTATTATACAGAGGTGCGGTAAAAAAGTAAAATTTTTATGCTTTTATTTTAAAAGCTCGGGTGGTATAATATGGCTAAATAGGCAAACGGAAGATCAAACAACTGCGAGCAGATTCTCGATTGCCAGCGAGAATCTGAATGGGGATATAATATATATGATCAAGAATAATACCAAAGGTAATCCAGCTAGCACAAAAGTTGCGAAAGTGTCGAGCCAGATCAAGGCGGCCACGGCTGAGGCGGAGAAAAAATCTACCGCGATCAAAGTCGACACAAACAAATCAAATAAGCCAGTCAAGCCGGAAACAAAAGGTGGCTCGGCGGTGAAGGTGAATATCCAGAAAACTTCGGCTAAGAGCAAGACTGCTAGTTCATCGGCCAAAACTAATCAAAATAAGCGTATCTTGAATGTGGTTGAGCTTGGAAATGACGATCAACCAGTCGCGGCAACTGCTAATAACAAGGCTATTGATGGTATGGTTAAACCATCATCTGCGACAGAGCTTCAGGTGCAAAAGGAAAAGCCAAGCCCAGTTGATTCGCAGGAAGACCCAGCTCCTGCTGAGCGTTCGCAAAAATCTTCAAAACCAGCCAAAAAGTCAAAAAAGAGCAAGAAAAAAAGTGCTTTAATTGTTTTGCCGATTGTGCTCGTGGTTGGAGCGATCGCCGGCGTGGCGGTTTGGGCGATAACCCAAAATAATCGCAATATGTGCACGGTTGCCTTTGAGTCTAATGGTGGCTCGGAAGTCGAGGATGTCGAGGTTGTCTGTGGAAGCAAGGTCGACCAGCCGGACGATCCAGAAAAGGAAGGTTTTGAATTCCGGGAATGGGCTTATCGTGGCAAAAAGTTCAATTTCGACGATGCCACGGTTGACGAAGATATAATCTTAGTTGCGAAATGGGATGCTTCGGATGACACCGAAACTGTCACGATTAGTTTTGACTCGGCTGGCGGTTCGGAAGTCGAGGATTTGGTCATCAAAGCTGGGACTGCAACCATGGCACCGGCGGATCCAGTGCGCGAAGGTTATACTTTTGACGGTTGGTATCTAGACGACGAGAAGTTTGATTTTTCACAGCCGATTGACGAAGATGTCATTCTCGTGGCGCGTTGGAGCGGTGGAGCGTCGACGACTCCGGCGAATAGCGGCAATAATTCCCGACCAAATTCAGGATCTTCTAGCAGCAACTCTGGCACTACTACTACGCAGCCACCAGTAAATTCCTCGAATTCTGGCAGTACCGGCAGTAATACGAGCGGGGATAACAATTCTGGCTCTGGCAATAATGGCGGGAACTCTGGGAACACCGGTGGCAACGGCTCTGGTGGTGATAACACCGACCCGGTGACGCCAGGTGGGAACGATAATTCCAACGTTCCAAATCCAGACTCGACAACCCAGCCGTAGTCTTCAAAAAAGTCTTTCCAAGCAGTAATAGCTGTGTTATAATATAAAGAGTGGTTCCGTCGTCTAGTGGTCCAGGACGTCTGGTTCTCATCCAGAAAATCGCGGGTTCGACTCCCGCCGGAATCACCATACGAGAATTGGATGCGTCTTCGGACGCTTTTTTGGTGGATACAACAGAGAAAAGAGGGCTTAAATCTTCCGTTCCACAGGTTTTAGTCTTAGGGTTGAAATGTAAGCCGTTAGGAAACATCATCTTCTGAAAGGCTTGTTTAGATTCAAAGTCAGCATCTCTCCAAAGTTTAGCTGGCATATCAATAAAGCTGCACACGTAATCTATAGTCGATTCATTAATGTGTTGAATCTTGCTCAGACGGTCAATATCTTCTTCTATCGTGTTGCGTTTTTCATCGATACGTTGGCAGACAAACTCCTTTTCTTCTTTGGTAATCTTATCTTCTAGGCAAGCCATGACGGCAGATAATCGTTCCTCGTTAAGTTTATTCTTCTTACGCTCTAGAACACCAATCTCTCTATTGATATCCCCGAGTTTACTAGCAGAAGTTCTTCTAACAATCTCCTTAAAGAGTTTTACTGTCCCCTCGTTTGGGGTAATCTGCTGTAGAAATTCATTGAAAGTATTATGAGCCGCCAAGACACCAATCGAGCCATGTCTGCTATCTCTGCAGTGATAACGTGGTGAATAGTTCTTAGAACCATTTCTAGGAGCGCTAGCAAGTAGATTTTTACCACAACAACTGCACTTCAGAGTATGTAATAATGGATAGAGAGTATTCTCATGAGGAGTATAGTTTCTTTTAGCCCTCGCTAGTATCCTTTGGTTTTTCTCATATACACTCAGGGGGATAAGACCCTCAAACTTAACCTTAGTCATTTTGCCATTGAACATCTTCTTAGAGTTGTTATAGCCAGCATAGGCAGGGTGTTCGAGAAGTCTTTTTATTGCTTGAACGTTCAATTTATTGCCATTTTTACTCCTAATGTTAAGCCGGTCAGCTAATTTAACCATATCAGTTTGGCTTACATCACCCTCTGAAAAACGAATTAGTATCTGTTGGATTTTACTTGCGAGATTATTAGTATCATCTGGCACTAGAATGTTGTGGTATTTTTGCTTACCATTTTTATCCCGTTCTCCAACATTGACTTTCCGAAGTTTTAGCCCTAGAGGAACATTCCCCATCCACCAGCCCTGCTGTCCTAAATTCGCCATATTGTCTTTCACTGTTTGCCCCTTTACATCATTATCAAACTGGTGAATAGCGAGGGCTATATTAAGCATCAATTTGCCAGTAGGAGTTTCATCAATGTTCTCTAGTGTGGAGCGGAGAGCTACCCCATAGGCGGAGAGTTCCCGCCCAATATCAGCCATATAGGAGTTCACACTCCGAGAAATACGGCTAACATTGTAAACGATTAGATAATCAATTTCCCCCTTATGCTCTTTCGCAGCCTTTATTAACTCTTGGAGACCTGGCCGATGAGCAGTCTTAGCAGATATACCTAAATCATCAAACCACCTAATAACCTCTATATTGTTTCTATCGGCATAAGCCTGTATAGCATCCTTTTGCGTTTGAGGAGAAGCGCCATCAGCTTGTCCTTCGGTGGAAACCCGAATATACCCATATGCTTTCTTAGTAGGTTCGTCCATAATTACATTATATCTCAACCTTTGTAATTTGTGGAACAGAAACGTGCTCCAACAGACCCTGCGCTAGATATGACATAAGCCTAACTAGTCCCATAACGTCCTCATCATCAAACTGCTCTGATAATTCTTTCCCCATGAGTTTCCTTGCTTCTTTTACGGAGATGATGGGCTTGAACTGTGGTTGCTCTACGATGAGGTCATCAGGGATAGTCGTTCCAGTCTCCATACCCAGTCTCTCCGTTTATAGTTTTTATTTATGCTCACATTATAGTAAGCAACTCAATAAAAAACTTCCCCCTACAAGGGGATATTTGGGGGATGTTAGAACAATACTGACATCAAGTTATGTCTATCCTATAGACTAGAGGTCGCCTACTTGTGCTACGAATGTGAGATTTTCCATCCGAGTAATAAGGTCGCAAGTGGCTATTGAGTTTCTCTATATGACGAGGAACACTGGTCTTGTTATCGTCTCCCCATATACTAGCAATTTTCTCTGCTGATAGAGTATTGCTTTCACTATCATTCTCTAGAAAGGCAGCCAGTACCTCCTTTAGTTTGCCCCCGAAAGTAATCTCTTGATTTCTAAATGTGATTCGCCCACTAGAAAAACGGCAATAGTCGCCGACCGTAACCTTTTCTAAGATTCTCCTGCCATTCCTATTGCTTACCTTTAGGCTATATAAGTGCTGACGCATTTTATCAATGACTTCGAGATAATGCCCAATGTTCGCCTTACAGATATCTGGGGTGTCTAAATTAGCTGATATTATATCTGAACTAGCGAAGATATAGCGCAAATCCATTTGGTCGATTTCTGCGACATATTTCCTAAGACTTTCTATCCACTCCAGCACAGAAGGTCTATCAAGGGGGAGACTTATACTTAGCACCTTAAACTCTCCTAATCTAAGAGCAATCTGGTCTAAGTGTTCCAATTCCTCCGAAATAGTCTCTCTTGTCATGGATATATTGTAGCATTTTTCATCCAATAAACCACTCAGGCATCGAGCTCAGCAAGTTGCCTTAATAACTCAGCCCTTCTCCTTTCCTTTTCGGGAACAGCTATGTCTTCTAATAAATTACCGTTGTGTTTGTCCATAAAATTAGCAACATCTTGATTGATGATAATGTCCTGTCTAGTTATAGGTTGTGTAAGGTAGAGTTTATCCATAGATACACATCGAGACAGTGCTACGTATGTTTGACCAGAACTAAAAGTACCACCCTCCAGATTTACCTCCACTGATTGATATGTCTGTCCTTGTGCTTTATGTATAGTTAGAGCCCACGCAAGTCTAACGGGGAACTGAGTAAACGTTGCTACTGTCCGAGAGACAAGCTTCTTGGTATTCACGTCGTACTCATATACTTTCTTCTCCCAAGTGGCACGGTCTATGCTGTATTCTATCTTATTTATCATCACTTTGATGAAGTTAGGGCCCAAATCTGAAACTACACCCAATGTACCATTAGCCCAACGTCTCCCCTCGTTTTCCCCAAATGTCTGCTCGGTACCAATATCATTTTTTAGCATCATAACCTGAGCCCCTATTTTAAGGCGTAATGTTGCTTCGGTCGGATATGAACTTCTGGAGAAATCACCTGTGATATTCGCATCATAGGTATATTCTGGTCCACGAAGCTGGTCTAGTTTTTGCTGATTTATGCGAGTCACAGTCTCATTACGTGGAGTTAACACTACTGAACGACTATGCCCGTCACGAGGGCTATTGCCAGAACAAGTATTCAGAACCTCAAGCTCATTGTCCGTCACTTCGCCAATTCTAATATCATTTAATATCCCAACAAAGGCGGCATCTTTTTGCCGAAACACCGTCCTTAGTTCATAAACCTGCAGTAGCATTTTATTAAAAACGGGGGCATTAAAGAAAAATATACCACCATATTTATCTACGAGATACCTATCGACCTGTGATTCTACCACTGGTGGCAACTGATATAAGTCTCCGAACATTAGAACCTGTTTTCCTCCAAACGGTAGGTTATTACCATTTGCGAGCTGAAGTTTTAAGTCAATAGCGTCCATTACGTCCACTCTAACCATAGAAGCCTCATCAATAATAATCGTATCTATGCAGCTCAACACCACTTTGCGCTTTCCATGTACTCCTTTTTGACGGATTTTTTCAATATCCTGTACATCTATATCAAGAGCAAAGAGTGAGTGGATAGTTTGCCCCTCTACATTCAAGGCTGACACTCCAGTAGGAGCTACAACGGCAACATTTTTACGAGTATTCTTAACAAAGAAATCCAGCAGATAGGACTTACCAGAACCAGCCCGACCAGTAATGTACATACTCTCTCGTGTTTGCTCCATTCTGTTGAACAGATAAACCTTTTCCTTATTGAGCGCAGATGTATCTATGGCTGATATATTATTTTGAAACATCTACTTCCTCTCCATCGTTTAAGAGGTTAGCTTGCTTTGGGGTATTTTTCTTGCTTGGTGCCTTACGTTTTGTAGTCTTTTTTACCTGACGCGAAGCTGACTCTACCATTTTATGTTCTGACGATGAGCAGGCCTCTATGGGGACGATAGCAGACGCATTATAGGTCTCTTCTTCAGCATTCAAAGTCGCAGATTCCTGCCTTAAAACTTCCTTGTAGGCAAGAGTACTTAACCTAGATATACGTTCCTGTGCTCTAGACAGAGTGGCCGTAGTGTCTGCGAGAGCATCTTTCATGTTTTCCGTTAGTTCTCCACATGAAGATAACTGGGTAGAGAGTTCCTCCAGCATATTACTCATCTGTTCCCAGCGATTAGCGTCATCACCACTCAATTCCATATGGATACCTTTCTTACATTAGGAGTGGCAGCCAACTAAAAAGGACGCCACGAGGCGTCTTACTTCCTATACCATAGTGCGGAATACTTCCTTACTACTGCGTGGCGTCCTTCTGTCGGACGTGTTCCGCAGTATATTTACTATAGTATAAAAAGTAAGACATCTATATTATACCATACTCCCCTCGCAATGCGAAGAACCACATATCACCAAAGATGGTCATCAAAGATGGTCATCAAAGGAGATTCATCAAGGAGAAAGACGCTCGGGCACAAGTAACCCACTATCATCAAAGAGATAGAGACTGTGAGGTACTACGATTTAATATAAGACACCGATACTTATATAGGCGCACCTATATAGCATTTACAGAGGTTTATACCTCTTAATACTCTTATCCCATATAAGGAGATTTAATAGGAGACCAACCACTCTTTCCTATTTTCCCACCCCAAATTGCTCTGTCAACCTCCCCTTTCATGCAACAACTAGGAGCAACTTATCTTGGTAGCGTAG
>CAYZNY010000005.1:0-82339 GCA_964480265.1 uncultured Candidatus Saccharibacteria bacterium
AGGCCTGTTCGTGGTCGAGATTAGATATAGTGTCAGGGTTACTCCAAAAAGGACTTCCTGCTTCCTGCATCCCGTACGGAGAAAGTTGGGTTTTTAAGATATTTATCTCTAAATATATGCTACAATATAGGTATGAAAAATACTGCGAAACTTTCGGGAGGTAAACAGCGGTTATCACTTCAGCGCGCAAAAGTGAAACTTCTAGCCTCGTACTATGGACACCCGGCGCGTGATCTAAAAATTATTTGCATCACTGGCTCGACTGGCAAGGTAGCGGTGGCGCATTTTGTGCATGAAATTCTGACGGCAGCTAGCCAGCCCGCAGCAATTCTCGCTTCGGAGAACGCCATCAAGGCGACAGTTTTGCATAAGTTTCTCAACGATGCTTGGAAAGCGAAAGTCACCTATGCAGTTATCACGGCGGCGCCAGACGCCTTGGCGGCGGAGACGTTCTATGGTCTACCAATCCACGTCGCTGCGTTGACCGATTTTGTTCCGTCGGGGCTCACGGATACTGATTTGCAGAATTATCTTGACGCCGAGGGGACGCTTTTCCGCACCAACCCGGATATCGTCGTACTAAATCGTGATGATGCACATTATCCAGAGTTTGCTCAATTCCGCGGCAAAAATGACACCATCACCTATGGCGCATCTTCGGATTCGGAGCTCAGAATTGATCGTTCAAAGCTCTATAAGAAGGGTGTCGAGGCGAGCCTTGCAGTGGCAAATCGTTATTTCACGGTTGCAAGTTTCTTAACTGGTGAGCCAGCAGTATCATACATGGCCTGTGCAGCAGCGATTGCCTCGGGTCTAAATATTGCCCCAGATACCATCATCGAGGGTATCGCCAATTATGATTCAGACAAGTAATAGCTACTCCTAGCGCTCTTGCAGAATGACTGCTAATTTGATATAATTAAGTTATGAAATTGACTGAGCGCCAAGAAGGCATATTGTTTGCTATTATCGAGGAATATTCGGAAACCGCTACTCCGGTAGGTAGTGTGATTTTAGCAAAAGTTTTTAATGTCTCATCGGCGACCGTGCGAGCAGAGATGGCGCATCTTGAATCACTTGGCTTGATTATTCAGCCGCATACTTCGGCGGGGCGGATGCCGACTGATGCTGGGTATCGCTATTATGTCAATGCTTTGTCAGAGCGCCCGGAGGCTATTGCCGATAAGCCGCATGCAAAGCCAGAAACGTATAATCCGAAGGCTACGGAGCGTAATAGTCGCGTGCTGGAAGTGCGAGTGAATGCGCAGACGCGGGCAGATTCGGCGATTCGTGGTGCCGTGGATTCGCTGGTCGAGCTAACAGGGAATCTCGGCCTGGCGACGATTGGCGATCAGCTTTACATTGCCGGGGTTTCACGTTTGTTTGCGCAGCCAGAGTTTTTGGACAATCGGCGCGTGCAGGCGGTTGCAGAGTTGCTGGATAATCTCGAACCCTGGCTGAGGGAGGCCTCACCTGGGCAGCCACTAAACATCTTCATCGGCCAGGAGAACCCAATCGGCAAATCGTCGGGGGCGTCGCTAGTGGTGAGCCGCTTTCGTTCGCCGTATTCCGACAAAAGCTACATTGGCGTGCTCGGCCCAACTCGTCAAAATTATTTGCGCGTCATGTCTTTGGTGCGTCATGCCGGGGATATATTAGAACGGACTTTAATGTTGAAAGGAGCTAATTGATGAAAAAGTCGCAACCAGCTAAGGGCACGCAGGATCCATCCTCGTCTGAGAATGTTAATTTGCAGAATGATAGTGCGGAGACGGTTTTGTCGGACGAAGGCTTCCAAGATGTTGCGGATGGGCAAGACAAGTCAGAAGATGGTGGCCTCGCTAGCGAGAATGCTGAGCTAAAAGATTTGCTCCAACACACGCGAGCAGATTTTGAAAATTTCCGCAAACAGACCGAAAAACAGCAGGCCAGATCGATGGAAGCAGCGAAGTATGCGACCGTACTAAAATTCCTGCCGCTAGTGGATGACCTCAGCCGTGCCTTGATGGCTTACCCAGAGGAGCTTGGCCCATTAGCGAAAAATTTCGAGAAAACTCTATCGGAGCTTAGCCTCAAACAGATTGATTCGGCGGCGGGGACAGAATTCAATCCAGATTATCACGAGGCTGTCTCGGTTGATGATGCCGACGGCGAGAAAGAAATTGTCGCCGAGACTTTGCGTCCAGGATATCTCTATGAGGGTGCCGTGTTGAGGCCGGCGATGGTCAAAGTTACACATCAATAGCGCCCCTAGGGTGGTATAATATATATATGGAAGATGCCAAGGAGGAGATTCGGGCACGTTTGCCGATCGAGGATGTGGTCGGGCAGTATATCGAGTTGAAGCGGGCTGGGCGGAGCCTCAAAGGGCGTTCGCCATGGGGTGTAGACAAGACCCCGAGTTTTATGGTTTCGCCAGAAAAGGGGATTTGGCATGATTTCTCGGCCAACAAAGGTGGCGATGTTTTTTCTTTTATCATGGAGGTGGAGGGGATTTCTTTTCGCGAAGCACTGGAAAAGCTAGCTGGTCAGGCTGGGGTTGAATTGGCAAAATATAGTGGTAGTGACCGTGCCGTCAGCGAGCGGAAGCGTCGGGCACGGGAGGCGATTGAGCTTGCCTGTAAATACTACCAATTTTGCTTGACCAAGAACCAGAAAGTCATCAAATATGTTTTCGAGAAGCGGGGTATGAACAAGGGCACGGTGACGGATTTCCGGATTGGTTATTCTCCGAACACTGGGAAAGCGTTGATCGAATTTTTGACAAAGCGTGGTTTCAAGAAATCCGAGCTGGAAGCCGCCGGTCTGCTCAACCGCTTTGGTGGCGATATGTTCCGCGGGCGGATGATGGTGCCCTTTATCGATGGAAATGGCGTAATTGGCTTCACCGCCAGGATTTTGACTACCGGCGAGCCGAAATATCTCAATACCCCTGATACCTTATTGTTTAACAAAAGTCGCTTTGTGTTCGGGCTTACACAGGCCAAGGAATCAATCCGTCAGAATAATTATGTAGTTATCGTCGAGGGGAATATGGATGTAATTTCGAGTCATCAGGCTGGTGTGCGCGAGGCGGTTGCGACGAGTGGTACCGCGATGACCGAGCTTCACCTAAAAACTCTATCCCGGTTGACTCCGGATGTACGTTTGGCTTATGACAGCGACGAGGCTGGTATGAATGCCACCGAGCGAGCAATCATGATGGCGGGTGATCTCGGCGTGAATCTTTCGGTAATCTCAGATTATCACGGCGCCAAAGATCCAGACGAGCTGATCCAGAAAGATCCCAAGCTTTGGAAAGAAGCCGTGAACCATTGCCGTCCGGCAGTCGATTATTTGCTGGATAAGTTTGAAGAAAAGATTGATATTTCTACTGGTGTTGGCAAGCGGGAATATTCCGATAAGGCCGTCAACTTGATCAGATATATCCACGACGCAGTCGAGCGGAAACATTACGAGCAGTTGGTCGCGCGCAAATTGGATTGTTCGGTGGAGGATTTGCGGGCCAAAAAGATCAGTCAGCCGGCAGAAAAACGGCTAAAAAAAGTCAAAGGAGCGCCAAAAGCCGATTTGCTCCGGGGGATAGAGGATAATCTCTATGCGGTGGTTCTGTATGGCGAAGTCCAGGGGATCGAGGGCCTAGAATTGCCGACCGACGAGGCTAGACGCGCTGAGCTTAGTATTATTTTTGAGCAGAAGTATCAGGGGTGGGATAAGGAGAGCTTGGCAGAGGAGGCCAGGGCACTGTTTCGTAATTATCAGGTGGAGAAGAATAAACAGCGCCGGGCCGAGCTTAATGAGGAACTAGCTAATGCCGAGGCTGCCGGCGAGGACGAGCGGGCAGAAGAAATCCTTAAACAAATCGCTGCAATTAAGGTCAAGTAGCTTGCTACATCTATTGACTTTTTGACCTACCTGTGATACAATAGAAAGATGGGGGCTTTTTGCCCAAAAACATTGATTTATTTATAAATTTTAGCTAGAATATAATACAATGGTAGATGACGAAATCTTAAAGACTGATGCTTCGACAGAGAATCCTTTGGCAGATATCAACGAGCCGATGTCGGATGATTTGGCGGGGGAGGATGATTTTTCGGATGAAGAATTGGCGATTACGGCGGACAATGTTGATGCGTTTGCCGATGATTCGGTGCGGATGTATTTGCGTGAGATTGGCAAAATTCCACTTTTGACCCAGGAGGAAGAACAAGATTTGGCGCACCGGGCGATTGCCGGCGACAAAAAGGCCAAAGACAAGCTGGCTGAGGCAAATATGCGCCTTGTGGTCAGCATCGCAAAACGCTACGGTGGACGTGGCTTGGATTTTCTGGATTTGATCCAGGAGGGGAATACTGGTTTGCTCCGGGCGGTGGATAAATTCGACCCAGATAAGGGCTTCAAGTTTTCGACTTATGCAACTTGGTGGATTCGCCAGGCGATTACGCGTGCAATTGCCGACCAGGCACGCACGATTCGTATCCCAGTGCACATGGTGGAGACGATTAACAAGGTCCTCAGGACAACACGGCGCTTGACTCAGGAACTCAACCGCGAGCCGACCAACGAGGAAATTGCCAAAGCGATGGATATGGATGTCGACAAGATCGAGTATGTGATGCGGATCAAACAGGATATTGCCAGCCTTGATGCCAGCGTGGGGCGCGATGGCGACGACGAGGAGTCAGTGCTGGGTGATTTTGTTGAGGATATGGAGCGTGATTCGCCCGAGGATGCAACCGCGACGCAGATTCTAAAAGAGCAAATTGCCGAGATTTTGACAACATTAAGCGAGCGCGAGCAGAAAATCATCCGCCTTCGGTTTGGGATCGGCGGAGGTCGTCCGCATACACTCGAAGAAGTTGGCAATGAATTTTCGGTTACGCGTGAGCGGATTCGCCAGATTGAGGCTAAGGCGCTCTCGAAATTGCGTAAGAATAAGCAAACCAAGAAGTTGCACGAATATTTGAAGTAGGAGGAAAATGAACTGGCTGGTACTGAAAATTTTGGCGGCGGAGCAGGTAAAGACGAATATCTTGCCAGAGGGTCTGGATATCAATGGAATTCTCAAACTGGTCCTGAATATTTTGGTTTATGGTATTGGTGTGGCGGCAGTGATTGGCGTGGTGATAGCTGGAATCATGTATCTGACGGCTCGGGATAGCGAGGCCCAGGTGGCAGCCGCCAAAAAACGGCTTTATGAGGTGGTGCTGGGGTTAGTACTATGGGTGGCGATGTGGTCGCTCCTGAGATGGCTAGTTCCGGGCGGAATTAGTGGCATTTAGAATGAAAAAGCTTGTCCTAGTCTATAATCCGCGCTCGGCTCATCACGAGCTGATTAAAAAGGAGGTCTTGGCGACGACGCGGAGCTTGCCGGGATGGATGGTGGCGAAGTTGGAAGTAAAACCAGTTAGTCTGGCGGAGAATGCCGAAAGATTGGCGCGGATTTTGGACGATGGGGATTTGGTTATCGTGGCCGGTGGTGATGGCACGGCATCGATGGTGATTAATGGTATTATCCTGGCCAAAAAGCAGGTTACGCTTGGCGTACTGGGCTACGGGCATTTTAATGATCTTGCTCGCACGCTGGGGTCAGTGCATCCGGTGGAGTATGGCGACGAATACTTAGGTGGCGTGGCCGAAATTGTGCGTAAATTCGATGCTGGCAAGACGCGGGATTATTATCCGCTCAAAGTGGCGGTCGATGGTGAATTTTGGCGCTATGCGGCTTGCTATTTGACTCTCGGAATGGCGGCGGAAGCAACCGAGATGTTTGACCAAAAGGAGGTGCGTGCCAAAATCCAGAAGATTAGCCATCTGGGGTCGTATTTTAGGATTGCGAGATGGTATTATAAAAATCGCAAAAAGCATGAGTTCCTTCCGGCTTTGGAGTTAAACGATGCAGAAACGTCCCAGGCGACAGATGTGATTGCTCTGAATGCTCCGTATATGGCGAAGGTCATGCACGGCAAAAAGTGGTATGAAGACGCAGATAAATTTGCCGCCGGGGGATTTTGGTTGAAAAAATCATGGCCACTTTTCAAGTTTATGCTGCGCAGCATGTCCAAAAAAGGCGTACCGCTCACAGAGATGGAGCAGTTGACGGTGAACTTTGCTGAGCCGGCGACAATTATGGCCCAGACCGAGGGGGAATACGAAAAACTAGAAAATATCCAGAAAATTGAAGTCAAAAAAGGCCCAGCGATAAAAGTTGTATGACACTGTATATACAGAGCTAAAAATCGATTTCTTTGAGAATGGTAGCAAATTTGGCTTCGAGCTGATCTAGGGAACCGTCGTTTAAGATATAATAATCGGCGATTGCAATCGGGCCGCCTTTCTCGGCGTCTTCGATTTCGGCATAGTCGCGAATTTTGGCGTCGTGCGGGGTGAAAGGCCGCACTGGGCGCTTGGCGAGGCGTTCGTAGCGCAAGGCTCGCGGTGCAACTACGGCGATGGTGGTGAGCATACCAGGGAACTCGTGTTTGAACAAGCGATATTCGGTCCAAGAATAAAGCCCATCCAGGACAATCCGCTTTTGCCCAGCAGCAATCAAATCTTTCACTTCGGCGACAGCTTGCCGGCCGACCCAATCCTTACCCTCGGTTTCGCGAATCTCTTTGCGAAAAGCGTTTTCGGAGGTTCCATCCGCAGTGCGCTCGATGCCACGTTTCTCCATTTCTTTGTAGAGCATCCCGCCAAAATAAACCTTTGGGATGCCGCGTTTTGCGAGTGCCTCGACCAGGGCAGATTTGCCGCTACCGGTCATGCCAAGGACGGCAAGAAGTTTGACATTGGAATTATTATTCATCCTTGTTATCTTATCATAGAATACAGAAAGTCGCTAGATAGGCTCAGATAGGATATAATAGATATATGAAGCGTTTAGTTATTATCGACGGCAAGTCAGTTTTTTATCGGGGTTATTATGCAATGGGGGCGCTTTCGACCAGTGATGGTACTCCGACGGGTGGGATCTATGGTTTTGCGGCAATTGCGATGGAAATTGTGCGGAGTCTGGCTCCGACTAAGGTGATCGTGGCGTGGGACTCAAAAAGCTCGACGGCTAAGCGCAAAAAGTTGTATCCAGAGTATAAAGCCGGACGCACCAAGCCAGGGGATGATTTTTATGCGCAAATTCCGATGTTGCACGATTTGGTGTTGGCGCTGGGTTGGAGCTTTGTGGAGTGTGATGATTATGAGGCGGATGATATCATTGGTACTCTGGCCTTACAAGCGGACGAGGAGACATTAGCAGCGCGTTCTGCGTCGTCAGAGGATGCGCTACTCACTCACCGTACCACTAGTACGGCTCGTTCCGTTGCTCCCGCTTCCTCGCATAACATCACTGCCAATGTCTCCTCGGGGGGAAAAGAGGAGCCGAGCGAGTGGGAGACGTTTATTGTATCTTCGGATCTTGATATGTTGCAGATTGTCGACGAAAATACACGCATGTATCGGATACTAAAAGGCTTCTCAAAATTGGAAGAGCTGGATGTCCCGGCGGTCGAGCAGAAATACGGCATCAACAAAGCACAATTCCTCGATCTAAAAGCTCTGAAAGGTGACGCTTCGGATAATATTCCGGGCGTGGCAGGGATTGGCGAGAAGACAGCGGTGAAGCTACTTGGCGATTTTGGGACGCTCGACGGAGTATATGGTGCCCTGAAAAAGGGGGAGATTACCGGCAAAGTTGCCGAGAAGCTAGCGGCAGGGGAAAAGAGCGCCTATCTTTCACGTGAGTTAGCCAAAATTATGACCGATGCACCGGTGAAACTGGCAGATTACCCAGACTTGGTGATTGATAAGCCACGGATCATCGCTGCTCTCGAAAGGTTGGAATTTCGGTCGCTAATCCGACGATTTAATGCCTTGAAGCAGGATTCGACAGAAGATCAAAAAGTCCAGCTCGGGGTGGAAAATGGATTGCTTGATTCAGAATCTAACCTTGCTGTAACAAGGGCGAAAAGTGCTAAAAAGTCCAAAGATGAGCAGCCTAAGACTAGCCAGCGCAAAGTTGCTAGTAGTGCCTCGGGCGCAACCCAGACCGCTGCCCAACAGACTCTGGAAGTCCCGGTTTATACGCCAGATGGTACTCTGATTAGCTGGAACGTGAAAGATTTGATGCACAAAAAGCCGGAAATTGCCGACAAAATTGTTGCTCGGGACTTGGAGTTTTGGGATTTGGCGCAGGGAGCATTTCTGCTGAATCCGCTAGCACGCAATATCGACTACGGGGAAGAAGGCGAGGAATATCGGCGCCAGCAGGCAGAATTTTCTGAGAAGCCAGAGCTGTATAAAATTTTTACTCAGTTTGATTTGCCACTCATTCCGGTGCTTTACAAGATGGAAGAATACGGCATGTTGGTCGATCGGCAATATTTTGAGCAACTGAGGGTGGAATTTAGTGGGGAAGTGGCGGAGTTGGAGGCCGAAGTTTGGCGCTTAGCGGGGAGAGAGTTCAATATTAACTCGCCGATGCAGCTTTCTGAGGTACTATTCACTGATCTTGCGCTGCCCACAAAGGGGATTAAAAAGACCGCTAGGGGTTATTCCACGGGAGCAAAAGAGCTGGATAAGCTGGAAAAGTTGCACCCTATTGTCGAGAAAATCAAGGCTTATCGCGAGGCGGCTAAGCTACTCTCGACCTATATCGAGCCGATTCCAGAGTTGGCCGATAAGGCTGGTCGGGTGCATACGACTTTTAATCAGAATGTGACGGCGACAGGGCGGCTTAGCTCTACTAATCCGAATTTGCAGAACATTCCGGTGCGGACCGACGTTGGGCGGAGGATTCGGACTGGATTTATCGCGTCGGAGGGGAAGGTGTTGGTGAGTGCGGATTATTCACAATTTGAGCTTCGCCTGGCAGCGGTATTAGCTAATGACCAGTCGCTGATGGAAGACTTTAATCAAGATGTTGATATTCACACTAAAACGGCGGCGGAGGCCTTTGGCGTGCCGATGACGGAGGTGACCAAAGTGCAGCGTCGGGCGGCAAAGGTGATTAATTTCGGTATACTGTATGGTATGAGCGTGCGCGGGCTGGCGGACGCGGCCAAGATGAGCTATGACGACGCCAAGCAATTCATTGAACACTATTTTGAACTCAGAAAGCCAATCAAGGAATATCTTGAACAAATCTTGAAACAAGCGCGCGAGTTGGGCTATGTCGAAACCTATTATGGCCGCCGCCGGCCGACTCCGGATGTTTTGTCGAGTAATTTTATTGTTCGGACCGGGGCAGAGCGTGCCGCGGGGAATATGCCAATTCAGGGCACAGAGGCGGATTTGATGAAGCGGGCGATGCAAAAAATTGATCAAGCTTTGCCAGATGGTGCAAGGATGATTATGCAAGTACACGATTCGGTGATTGTTGAATGTCCAGAGGAGGATGCTGATGAAGTCGGGAAAATTCTGCGGACGGAGATGGAAAATGTGGCACCGGAACTGCCGATCAAGCTGGCGGTGGATGTAAGTACGGGGAAGAATTGGGGAGAGTTGTAATATGCCAGAGTTGCCAGAGGTTGAGACGGTGCGGCGGGGGTTGGAGCCACTGATCTTGCAGAAAAAGATCATTCTAGTGAAGCCCGAGCCAGGGAAGTGCTTTCAGGGTGATACTTCGGATATTGAGGGCGCAAAGGTTGTGAATTTGCGGCGGTTTGGCAAGGCGCTGGTGATAGATCTCGACAATGGGAATTCGATGATGGTGCATTTGAGGATGACTGGCCAGTTAATTTGGAGGGGCTCGTTATCTCGGCCTGTTTCGTCGTTAGATCTTGCGAGCGCTCGGTCGCTGGATAATGAATCCAGCTCGCTCCGCTCCTCAAATCTGCCTCGAGCTAGAACCGAGCTCACTTCGCCCCAAGATGAACCAGATGTCTCGGCAGCGCATACCGATTTTGCGGCTGGGCATCCGAGCAAAAATTTTACCGCGGAGCTGCCAAATTCGCAGACGCGAGTGGAGTTTGATTTTGAGGATGGGAAACTATTTTTCAATGACCAGCGGAAATTTGGTTTTGTGAAGATTTTGCCAACTCCTGAGGTTGAGCAGGATAAATTTATCGCGAGCCTAGGCCCGGAGCCCTGGGATATGAAGCCTGCGGAGTTGTATCAAAAGTGCCAGCGTCATGCTCGTGCGCCAATCAAAGCGGTATTGTTGGATCAAAAGGTGATTGCGGGGATTGGCAACATTTATGCCGACGAGTCACTTTTTTATGCCGGAGTGCATCCAGAGACGCGAGCTGGGGAGCTGGACGAGGCGGAAGTTGCGAAAATTCTCGAAGGAGCACGGAATGTAATGTTGGCGTCGATCGATTCGGGTGGTTCGACGATGGCGACTTACGTGAAACCCGATGGTAGTACCGGGGATTATCTGGAACTTTTTGCGGAAGTTTTTCGGCGCGATGGCCAGCCCTGCAAGCGTTGTGGAACGGAAATTATCAAGATGCGCGTTGCGGGGCGAGGGACGCATATTTGCCCGAAGTGCCAGAAAGTAAAAGCCCTTTCTGTAACAAGGGCAAAAAGTACCAGAAGGGCAAATGACCCTTGTTCTAGCAAGCTTGCTAAAAAAGGGGAGAAAAGTGCTTAAAATCTTCTATGGTGAAAATCGGAAAATGGCTGAAGCGGCAGTGAAACGGCTTATTGGCCAGGATTATGAAGTTTTTGATGGAGAGAAGTTGCAAGCTGACGATTTACCGACGATTTTCCGGGGGACGAGCCTGTTTGATACCGGTAAGCGGCGAATTTTGATTAAAAACCTGAGCGAGAATTCTGAGGCCTGGGGAAAAGTGCCGGAATATAAGGATACCGAGCATGATGTGGCGATTTGGGAAATGAAACTTGATGGGCGGCTGAATGGCACGAAGTTGCTCAAATCAGCTGGAATTGAGATGGAGGAGTTTAAGAGCCCGGTCACGAAACCGCTGTTTGGCCTTCTGAACATGGCGCTTCGGGATGGCGAGGCGGCGGTGAGGGAACTGGAAAAGCGCGAGTCCGAGCAAGATCCGTATCTGCTGGTGGGGCTTTTGGTGAGCGATGCGATCAAGAATTTGCAGAGTTCGGGTGGGCGAGGCCGTGAGCGGAAGGTTTTGAAGGGATTGGCGGATCTGGATCGGCGGATGAAGACGACGAGTATTGAGCCGTGGATTTTGGTGAAGGGATTCTTGCTGGAAGTGGGGAATATTGTGTTATAATGATAGGAACGGGGCGTGGCGCAGTTGGTAGCGCGCGGCGTTTGGGACGCTGAACCCCGCAGGAACCGAGCGAAAAGAAAATTGGTGAAGTTGTTTCTTAACCGAGAAAATTGAATCTTATGAGATTAATCAAAAGGGGAACCTATTTTCTTTTTCCGAGGTGACGCCCGGGGAGAGGGAATCGCAAAGCGATTTCCGAGGTCGCAGGTTCTTTTTATAGTATCGGGGCGTGGCGCAGTTGGTAGCGCGCGGCGTTTGGGACGCTGAGGTCGCAGGTTCAAGTCCTGTCGCCCCGACCACACAGAATATAAAGCCCGTTTTTGACTGTTTTGCCCCTGTAAAATTGCGTTCTGGCCCTTAGCAAGTTCAGGGGCTAATTTTTTTGACGATTTTACGATTTTTTCGAGCCATGGATATGGTTCTACCTCTATAATTTTCCGCGTTATGGCCCTTAAATTACCGCCTCGTAACACTTCTCGCTCTGTAAGTACGGCTTTTGGTCCAATGGCTTGTAATATAGCGCGTTTTTCGCCTACGTCTAGCGCTGCGTCAAATTTTTCTGTTGGGCTTTGAAGAATCTCTAGAGTTTTGCCAATAATCTCGTACCAGTTCCGGTTAAGTTCTTTAACTTCTCGATGAGCTTCTTTAATACGTCTAATTTGGTCCTTAAGCTCTTTTTCCTTTTGTCTATACATTTCGTCATCTTCTTCGTCATAATCGTCTAGATTAAGGCGCATATCTAATAGTTTACTCAGCTTATTCTGATATTTCTCTAGAGCCGTATTGTGCATTTCGGAAATGTTATAGCGTTCTTCGATTTCTTTCTTATGGATTGATTCCATAATCTTTTTAGACCATTCATATAATGTAGGATGTATCCTATAGCTATCGAGTAGATCGTAGATTTGACGCGTTGCTTCTTCTTCGGTAATACTGCCGCGCATTGTACATTTGCGGTGTGGACTTTTCTTAGTACATTTATAATAGATATGCTCGTGCGCGTCGCCGTTCAGCGTCTTTCTAATATGTTTCTCGCCAATAATAGAACAACCGCAACAGCCGCAGACGATTAAACCTTTTAAATCGTAACGATTGCCATGTGCGCGACACTTAGGTCGTAAATTATGTTTAATGGCGTAAGCACCCTTTAGCTCTTGAATTCTCCAATATTCATCTTCGGTAATCATAGGTTGCCAAGCACCCTTATGTAGCACCTCCGGATTCTCCATATCTCGTATCATACCCATATAAAATGGATTAGAAAGGATGCCATTAATAGTAGTCGTGCTCAATGGCACACCGCCGCGCTTTTTATGTTTCTTAGTTAAATACCCCCACTCATTATTGATTATATCTGCTAACTCCGGAATACTATATGTACCAGTTAGATAAAGGTTAAACATTTTCTTGATAAGCGGAAACCTTTTTGGATCTTCAACAATGATAGCTTGCCCATCGTCTGTATGGCTATTAAGATAACCTTGTGGCGCAACCGTATTGTATCCGCCTCGTTTATTTCGCCTATAAACTCCGCGCCTTACATCCTCTGAAAGTTTCTTGGAGTATTCCGCGTTCATACCAGCCTCAACGCTAAAGACAACCATATTATCTTCTGGGTAATAAATTTTATCGTGGGTATGAATAAGCTTAATTTTGCCATCAATTAGTAACTGTTGAATCATACCACTTTCAAGCGGATTACGGGCTAGACGATTAGTATGCCAGCAGATAATCGCGTTAGCTTCACCCGATTCAATCATTTTAAGCATTTTATTAAACTGTGGACGATTGTTAACTTTACGCGCAGAACCAGATTCGCTAAAAGTTTTTACTACTTTGTATTTGTTATGCTTGGCGATTTCTCTCGCTACGTCCAGCTGGTCGCCCAATGAAGCAATTTGCCTTTCAGCACTCTCAGTAGATTTTCGAGTGTAGATAACGAATTTTAGTTTCGAGGTGTCTGTTCTCATTGACATTTCTACTCCTTATGTTCTAATTATAATATAAAATCGTCTAAAAAGATACCCTTAGGCTCTAAGCTCAGAATAACCAAGAGCCTAAAGGAAAATCTTATAAGAATTAACGTTTTGCCGTTTTGGCGTTTTTTTGCCTTGCGACAATTAGTGATATTTATTAGCTTTTATGGCCTGGGAGGAACTCAATGAATGCCGTAAAAACACCTCTCTCGTCTGGTTCGGCTACCACTTCATAGCCTAAAAGACGTGCTGGACTACTAGCCGTAGTATATGGTGACTGAAAATCCGGGATTTGCAGTAGGTCATGCTCAAGTTTCTTTCCAAGCTTTTCTATATTAAACTCTTCCCATGTATCGATATCACTATTTTTGTCAGTATAGAGCTCCTTATGAATACTACTCGCTTGAGCTAAAAGTGGTAGATATTTTTCTTGGCTATTTGCTTCTTTCATTTGTTCTCCTTATTTTCTTTAGTAGTTGTTTTAGTACCTAGATCACTGGTCTCGGAATCTGAGTTATTAGCCTTGTTTTGCCAATTAATATCAGTAAGCGTAATCCAGCGTTGCCCATTGCGATATATAGGACTTCCGTCCGAACCGCGTTCTAGGACAATCCCCAAGTTTTTTAGTGTAGCCTCAGCTCTATTTAGAGATTTGCCGAGCGCCGATACATTCCTGCACCACGTAGGCTGCTCACGAATTGACTGAATGATATTTAGATCATCAGCCGTAGCGACTCTATCGTCATTAAAAGTGAAGTTTAGAAAGTCTGTTGCTGTGCCTTGCCAACTTCCAGTTTTACTAACTAGGAATCGTGCCGCCTGCGCTGTTGGGCTTGCGTTGAGAGCGGTTGCGACTTGACGATCTTCAACAGCGTCATACGCTTTTATGAATTCGTCTCCGGAATAACCAGTCATAGCTTCCGCTACTCCGAATCCTAAAGCGGCAAAATCAGCCATGCGCGGATATTCTTTTAGGTCGATATTAGGGTAAATACGCAGTGTATCGACTAAAATACTGAATATAGCGCCTAGAATAAGTGGCTTATCTGAATTAAACTTATTCATAAGTTTGTTTTCATTTAGTCGCTCATCTCTGTCAATGCGCTGTGCTGAAACTGGGATTGAGCGGTCAAGAATATCTTCGCGGCTCAGAATCTCTGTGACGCCATTTAACATTACTGGGCGTTGTACTTTATATATGACTTCATCACTGTCTGTGTACATTTTTCGGTTTACTAGGCTCGTACCAGTTGCAACTCCACACAAAGTATCAGAAATGTCTTGATTTACGTAACTGATGTTATCAAAGTAAAGCAACGCATGCTTTGAGGCTGGCCGAATGATACTCTCGCAATTGCGAATTTGCCCTATACCGTCTATTAGTGACGGATCTACCAATTGTTTGGTTAACTTCATTAAAGTACTTTTGCCTGCACCAGGCGCTCCCACCAATAGCAATAGTGGCTTTGGAAAGTCAGGGATAAAAGCCGAAATCACAAACGTAAGAAATAGTAGCCAATCGTTTCTGTTCCGAATGTTTATAAATTTATGTAACAGCTCAATATCGCTTTTTCTACTTGTAGCCTCTGGTGGGAGTTGTTTCTCTTGGTGAGAAAAACGTCTAAACACGATCGGTGGATCGTCTATAATTCTCCACCCCTCGCGAGTAATGTGCACGACTGCATCGCCTAGGTCATAATACAACTCCTTAGGGTTAGCATTATCGTCATCCACCCTACTTACCCTAACTCCCAGCTTGTGGGTCTGCTTGTTGATGTATTGGGCAATGGCGCAAGCGTTCTGAACTACTTCCTCCACAACAGCTCGTCTCAAAACTTTTCCATATTGTTCTAAGTGCCAGCCTAGAAGCCAAGTTCTAAAATCTTCGCTTTGAATTGGCAGCACAGTTCTACCTTTCTTCTGGACGGCGATATAAGCTTGGTTATCGTTACTATTGCAGAAAAGGAGGTTGTCCTGCGCTAATTTTTTAATGGTTTTTTCGACTAGAGTATAGTCTTCCTTTTGTTGCTCGCTAGTATTCATACTGGGTTTTCCCCATTAATTTATTGGTTTTACAATACCACTCATATTCGGCTTCCATCTCACGATCTACAAGGATTTCTTCAAGTTCATCTACGTCAAAATTCATTGGAGATAGACGTGCTGTTTCAAATTCTTGAGCAAATACTACCGCTAACTCCTCAGCAATTTCACTATGGTTTTTCTTCCTTCCAGCAAGTTCATACGCGTTAAACATTTCCTGGCCATTATGTTTGTTTACCATATGCATAATTCTTTCGGGATATATATCAAAATAGATATACATATTGTCCTCTATAACCTTAGCAACTGCTTCTAGGTCTTCACGTGTTGCGTTTGTTACTCGAGGCAATTTTGCCTTCTGCATTAAAGTTCCTTTCAAGGCTCCTCTGGCGGAGCATTGTTGCACATACGAAGCGAACAATGGACACTGCAGCCGTAGTGAGCTCTTCACCGCGTAAATTTATCCCTAGCTCGCGTTCTAGAAGCGCCGAAAGCGTTGTTAAATCTTCGGAGGTAAACAATTCCGCCATAAAGCCTTTATCTTCGTTATAGTCGTCTATCGTGGCGACCTAGTTCCATTGTAGGAAAAAATACCACAGATTACGGCGGATGTATGTTATGTGTTAGTGCGCTATATGTAACATGTAGTAGGATAAGGTTTTATGCGTCTGCCCGCACCAGTTGCTCGATTTTTTCTACCGACGTTTTAGCAGCGATTAAATCGGCATACGTTGGTTTAAAATTAGCAATAATTGCCCCGTTCTTACCTTGAATTCTGAAAAAGGCTTTGTAAATAAGAGGATCTCTCATCGTCCTCTGCAAAAGATTATAAATATCATAAGTAGTCTTGCCAACATCAGACAATTTAAAGGGTGTGTTTTGATGTTTTTCTGCATAGTCAAAAAAACTGGCAAAATAGATACTCCTTCCGAGATCTCTTAGGAAATACCTTTTATATTTTTGCACTATGTTTATGTATAACTTTTCGCTTTTTACGATAAGCTCAAGAACTGTATCGTCTATATTCGGCAATTCCTTCTTGATTAAATCGATCTTGCTTGCATACTTTAGCTGATTATGGAAATCATCACCGATTTTTATTTTAAAATCAATAATACCTAAACTATACTGAATACTATCTTCCTTAAGATATGGCGCAACATCACGCAAATCAATAGCATCTACTTCTATTTCGCTCATCAAGTCAACATCATTATATAATGCATCTTCATTTGGATATCTGTAGTGATATTCGAGGCTAATACAACCCGATAAACGCGAAAGGTGCTCCAAAACAATAAGTGCCTCCTTTGGAGAAATATTTGGAAAATGTTCATCAGTACTCATCATAACGTATTCGGGGTGTTCCACCTCAGATTGTTCTGCCTCTAGAAGTGCTTTTATAACAATAGCACTTTTTTCTTGTCGCGTCATCACATCAGCCATGCTCTTCATTGTATCATTTACCCCTATAAAAGTCAACTCCGACCCCTGTTATGAATGCGGCTTCCCATCTAGGGCATAATATGATAATCTAGGGCATAATATGATACAATAGTATTGCTTAAACTTTGATAGAACTGCCGACATTCAAATGTTGGCTTCGAGAGAAGAATGCGGCTATGTACGCAAATCAAGCTCTTGAAGCCCAGTTTGTCAAAGTTTAAGCGACTAAGTACATGGTCGCATTTTTGTTATTAGGGCGACCGAGAAAGGGCAAGCAAAATGAGCATTATCAAACTTATCGACCTGCTAAAACTACCAGAAGAAAAGTTGTCTAAATTGAAGTTGGTTTTCAATAGCGACTGGGATTATAACCCGAATAATACTTTGGACGAATTCAAGCCTTGGCTTGGCGATAAACCACGCCGTTTTGAACTCCTAAAAATGTACAGCCATGGCGAAGCCAATCTCGTTCGTGAATCGGTCAAGACCCATAATCCTAATGGTCATAAACGTTATATTAACGGCGATTACGTGCTCAGTTTTATTCCATTCGGCGACAAGGACTGGCTACTTGTTAATGCTTATAAGGTTCTCGACGATAGCAAAGTTTTTGTCGAGGCGGACGAATCAGCATTTCCGGAAGTGGCAGGCTATATCGGCAAGCTGGTGATTACTTGGGCAGATCGTAATACTATGAACATTGTCATGCGTGATAAAGAGGCAATTTCTCGACTAACGGTCAAAACTATTCTCGAACAACCTTACGACGAGGCAGAAACGGAGTTCCCGGGCTACGAAAATCTAAACTTGTCTTGGTCAGAGCTGAAGTATGTCTTGAGCCTCAAAACTTGGCAAACTGCTCTGAAAAACCAAAAAGGCGTTTACTTCATTACCGACGTCGCCACTAATAAACGCTATGTTGGATCGGCTTATGGCGACACGATGCTGCTCGGTCGCTGGCAAAGTTATGCCGAAAACGGACATGGTGGAAATAGGGAGCTGAAAGCCCTAGTTGGAACACAAGGTTTAGATTATGTTAAGAACAACTTCCGCTACTCGATTCTCGACATTTATAAATCTACAACGGACGATAAAACTATCCTCGATCGGGAGTCGTGGTGGAAGGAAGTGCTTCTAACTCGCAACCCGAAATTTGGGTATAATGCGAACTAGGATTTGCCGAGAAACTGAAAATATAGTATAATAAAAGGTAAATATGCGTATGAATGACAAAAAAGCCAAAATCAAAGCCATAGCCGATTATATCGAAAGAGCAATGGAAACCCCTCCGGAAAAGTTGGGCGATGATAAGCTTTATCTGAAAGCAGCCGAGGACGCACTAGAGAATAAGCCGAGAGTTTGGCAAGACACTATGATTTGGCTACGATTAATTAATCGCCAAGTCAATCATTTAGATTCTCTAGAAGTCGTGAATGGACGGATCGCAATTTTAGCATATATGGGAAAATATGGGCTTGAGCATTCAGACGACAAGAGCGTTGAAGATTTGCTCACGATTTTTTATAATCCCACGCAGCCAACAGTGATTGACGTGGAGGGTCTGAAGGATTTTGATAGCTATTTTGAATACCCTTGTCGCATTGAGTTTACACCTGCAGCACATCGGAAAATTATTGGACGAATTCTGCATGATAAAATGCCGAGCGAGCAAATTGACTTTTATCTGGGCATAGAAGGAAGTTCAAATTTCGGCTATTCCGAACTCTATCCTGCGCTGAAACATGTTTTGCAGACTACGAACGACGAACACTTGTTTTGGACGGCAGGTGATGTTCTGTCAATTATTTGGCGGTTGCTACCAGATAGCAATAAGGAACTCGACGGCTGGTTTAATAAAGAACTTTATGATATATTCTGGTCAAGAGTAAAGGATAATCACTTAAGGTTATTGACTAGTGAGAACATCATCTTTAACGATTCACTAAGCTGGGTTGTAAACGATCCTGATTGCAAGAAACTGAACCCCGAACTATGGAAACAGTTGGAAAAAATAGCAAAGGACGAAAAGCTGGGTCGAGAGGATGTTAGCTTGGAGTCAGTTTTTGGACAGGTCTGCAATATACGAACCGAGAAAATGTCACCTAGCGAAAAGTTTGATTTTGTCGCAAAGTATTATGAAGGCGAGGAGCTCTATAACTTTTTCTGTCGCCCTGAAACAATTGAGGAAGCCGAGGTCTATCTCGATAAAGCAGAGGATGAAAGTCGCTTTACTCAAGCGGAATGTACAGAAATTGTTTGGAATGATGACGATCCACGAAGGAGCTGGTGGCTTAAAACCATCCGAACGGTTGAAATGCTATTAGCGGAACCGTTAGAGCCAAAAGTCCAAGAGTTTATTTTGGAGTATGTGGTTGAATGGTTTAGCGGAATCTGTCGCTCTCATAATGATTCCGCCATGCGACTATTATGGGCAGCATGTTCTGGAGCGGTTAAGCAAAGTAAAGCAAGGGAGCAATTAGCTGAAAAGTGTCGGGAACTGCTATCTAGCCAAGACGAAGATACAACCCCAATTGATACAGCCTTAAAATTAGCCCAAGAAAATATTGCATTCCGTTCGTTCCAAACGGACGATCTCGTAAAGAACTTACGCAAATATGCCGAAATGGCCGAAAGATAATTGGGGAAAGAAAGGAGACACATGGCTTTATATCAAGACACACCTTACGACTACATAAACATAGCCTTAGAACTAGCAGTTAAGGCTCATAATGGTCAAGCGGATAAAGGTAATGGTTTACCGTATGTTCTACATCCACTCACGGTCGCTACTCGAGTTCGAACTCCGGAACAGAAAGCAGCAGCTATACTGCACGATACACTAGAAGACACTAATCTAACACTAGGCGACTTGCGCAAGGCTGGTATTCCCGAGCGAATAATAGAACTAGTGGAAATCTTGACCGATCCAAAAGACGGCGACTTTGCGGGCTATATGAATAGAGTAGCCGAAGATTTTGATGCTGCCGTAGTTAAACATGCTGATTTAGAAGATAACCTTAGCCCTATGAGAGGCAGAGGACTTAATGATAAGATCCGAAGCAAAGTTTATACTGGGTTGGAGATTTTAGAGAAGAAGTATCCGGAGCTAAAGTACATGTAAGCACAACGAGAAAACGGCAAAACGGCGATCATACGCAAAAGCTGGGTAAATACTTGAGTTTTGAAGTTTCGGACGTAGGAACACGTTCTAAGTTGCTTAGAGCGTGTATTTTTTTTGTTCGGCTTAGTTCCGAGTCCTAGCTAGTTATAAGAAAACCGATAATGTTTGCCTTTGCTTTGAATACATACTATAATATATTTAGATATGATTGTCAATGAAGATTGGAAGCCAAACTTTTACAAATATGAAAAAGTCCGTAAAAGCGGTCGATATAATATGATTATGGAAGCCGACAAGGCAATTAAGGCTTGCAGAATTACTAGCCCAGAATACCGAGATATTATACTCAGCTATAGCACTTATAAAAGGTATATTGAAGCGGAATACGGTACAGTTGATAATTTTATGCGGAGGTACAAGAAATGAGGCTTTTAGACTATGAGTGTCAAACTACCTTTTGGGAAGATTTTAGTATAGCGGAGTTATTTGGAGAAGAAGCTGTACGAGATACATACAAGCGAGCCAAGACCGAGTGGAAGAGAGATTGTATATACGGAACAGAACTCTCAATGGTGCTTAACCATAAGTGCTGGTATTGGTACGAAGAACGGAATACGAGGCTTAGTCAACTATATGCTGAGTTATGGGAAGAATACCACGAGTGGGTGCTTGAGAATTGGAAGGGTGAGGATTTGGAATACTATCTACATATTACAGACTAAAAACGATATGCAACAGTGTCAGCTATGTGTATTCCCAATGGTATCCACCCGCAACATGTAACCGTCCTCTACAACAGGCAGATATATTATTTATGCCAGTTTTTCTCTGCGCATCTGTTACGCTCTCATATATTTCTCCGGTTTCTATACATAAGACTGGGCTGCATCGACTTAACCTTGCTTTTTCTCTACCGCACATAGGGCATCCTTGCTTGTTTGAGGAAGTTCTATTATTTATCTTAGATTGCCATTCGTGACCGCACTTCGAACACTTAAACCACATTTTCTTATTACTTGATACTGATATATTATCTGCAGTTACTCCATTTTTTGCTTCCATAAACTCTGCAGCTACGTCAGGACATTCTTTTGCGAGAGAACGCTCCCCCATATATTTCCCGTTCCTATAAACACTAGACCCTACACCAGCACAGATTGGGCATCCACAGGTGTCTTTACCTGTTCGAGAAGCTACGACAGAACTATAACTATGTCCTTGAGAGCAACGCCACCAAACTTTCCTACCTGCTCGATTAGCTATTTCGTTTGGCGTTAATGGGTAATTTTTATCATAGTCCCATTCTTTCGCAATATCAGGACTAAGTTCGGCTAAAGATTTGTTATTTGTACCATCCGTAAGAGTCTTACATATTTCTGCATTATCCCTACAACAATCTATGTTTATATGAGCCTTTATCTTATAGTCTTTTTTAATTATTTCGAGAAGGGTCTTTATTGGTACGGTCATATGATTGCCATTCATGATTGGCTTAGGTGTAATAATTGTATTAGTCATAATTGGACAATTTGGCTCTCGAATCCTGATTATCCTTATCTTGTGCAACTTGCATTCCTTATCTTTATGCAGATCCTTATTAATGTCAGAATGCCATCTTTCACCATCATACTCAACTCCGAGTCTAATTTCAGGTATGTATATATCAATTTCTCTACCACCCAAAAAATCAGGTCTATAATTCTCAATAACTTCATTAAATACTTTTCTCAAATAAAAAAGAATTGCTTTTTCCGGAATAGAAACTTGCGTACTGCACATTCCACAAGTCATACTTTTGTTAGATTTGAGATTATCTTCGAGAATAACTTTCTCTCTACCACATACACATCGACAAAGCCATTGTCGCTCATGTGCACCAGATTTCGGTTTAATATAATCCTCAGCCAAGTCGATAACAGTGAGGTAACCATATTTATTACCAACTGATACTGGTTTAACATGCTTACACCCGCCTCTACCAAGCCTATCAAGCTTTCTAAACCAATCAGTATTTATAATGACCTCATTTCCACATACATCACAGATACACCGCCACTTGCTATCGCCAATATATTCTTTGGCGGTCAGAGTTCCAGCTTTCTGTCCAGTTAAATCTATTTTGTATGGCATATATTGTACCGCCTCAGTGTCGAATTAAGGCATCCACCACTTATGCCGAGAGAATCTTCGTCCTATGCGACCAATAAGATATCCGAGTTTACTCAATTCAAAGAAATCATTTACCCAATTATTGGCATACTGCTCTATAGCATCCTGCTGTCTTCTTTTTCTATATGTGCCAAAACCCTGTAGTATAGAAACATCTTTTTGACATTTGCAATTTTGCTCGCTCATGCCATAAAATTCTATTCCTCGTGCCCATACCGACTTTGGCGCGTCTTTACCGTCATATCTTTCCGGCTGTATCTCTCTAGATATCTTGCTCGCATCAATCTGATAGACTCGTCTATACCAGTACTTTGAGTAACCAGAACGATACTGCAACAGAACATAGAAACGATAGTTGTATCCTATGGTTTTAACGTTATAGAGTGTAGAAGGGAGACTGCTAGCATTTATACTGTATTGCAGGGACTCCTGCGCTTGTAGGTGTTTAACGCTCATTGCCCTCTCGGCTAGCTTAGCCTTGAAGTTCTTTTCGCCTTCTAAGGCCATCGAGATAGTAATCTGCTCCGCGGGAAAATTACCGTCATTTTTTATATCGAACCAATGGACTTTATCGCACTCTGGATTACAACAACAATCCGGCATCGGTCGACAGGTGCTTTCTGGTGTATCGCACGATCGTTTAATCTCGCTATGGCAATTCATTGAGTCGAAGAACTTAAATCTAGGTTGATTTAGTAATTCATTGTTATCACGCTCACGCTTATTTGATGACCGAAAAAGGAATAGCGCCCATATACCACCAATAATCAGGCCAGCTGAAGCAAGCCATGGTTCAGATAAAAAAGCCTTTATATTGTTCCAAAAACCTTCCATTATTCCTATTATATCATAAATATATGAAAAGTCTAGACAGTCATCGAAATGATTTTACTCCTATTGCCTCTTATCATTATAGCCGGAGTTTTTGCATAAAACGTCAAAACGTCAAAACGGCACTTCTCGCTTATTCTTTTTATTCCCAATTCTCAACTCGCAACGTACATGTTATCATAAGTATAGGTCGCTATCTTCCGAGCTACCACCTTGAAATTCGGTTATAGCTTCGCGAAGTTGGGTCGACCACGAAAATTGAGTCCTTTGGGGCTTATTTTTATCGAGACTCAGAACCATCTGTTTCAGCTGACACCGTTTGTAAATTACTCAGTCTCTTTTTCAATCACATTCATGAACAGTTTAAGGCTCTGCGCTTCGCACGTCGTCATCACTTCGCGCTCGATTGAGGTTCTTGCATTCAGCAGTAGCTAGTATGTTTTATCATTCTAAGCTTTTTAACCAAAGGACGCTGTACTCCGACCATGTAATAAAGACGACCTAATTAAAGCCGTCAACGACCAATTATTCAGGCGTGGAGTGTATGCTTGGGCTAACACTGATCTAAGCTCATATTTTGTGAGCGCAATGCCAAGTTATTACGACTGGGCAATGAAAAACTCTAAGCTCATTGCAATCATATTAGTTACATCAGATAATGTTAAAATAAGCATAAACATTATAACATAAATTTGTTGACTTAGCAAAAGTATTTTGGTAGGATAATAGCAGTTACTTATAAAATAAAGATTGGAGGTACGCAGTGCGCTCATACAAAAACTTAGGAGGAAATTCAAATGTTAAGGCTTATGAAATTGGTCCGGATTATATTATTGTCCAATTTGGTGGTGGAAGGTGCTATATGTATAACTACGAAGTGACAGGTATGGCGGCGGTTGAAAAAATGAAAGCCCTAGCACTGGCTGGTCAAGGTCTTGGCGCCATGCTCGCCACGAAGCCATATCATAAGGAAGCTAAGAAATGGTAGAAGAGAAGATGACGCCACGACTTGCAATAGAAAGAATAAACGTTTTTGTGCCATATAAGACATGGAGGCAAGGATCAAATCTCTCAGGGGTAGTTTTTAAGACTATAAATTTAGGTTATGGAAAAAATGGAGCGGGCAAAAGTTCACTAGCAAAAATATTATCAGATGTTTACGATGGCGATTCACAAAACGTGCGCCTATATGATAAAAATTATGTTGACCGAGTATTGCTGATAGAGGACCAAACTGGCATTAATGGAGTGGTCTCGCATTTTGGAGAACGAGATGTTGCTCTAGAGCAAAAAATCCACACCTTCGAGAAAGAAAACAAAAGAATAAACGATGAGTACCGCAAAAATAGAGAGAAATACTCCAATGCACAGCAAAGTATAAAATTAGCGCTAGAAGAGATCTTTGAGAGAAGAAAAGGTAGTAATTCACGTATTAAAAATAAGCCTACATCTAAAACTCCACGGGAGATATACGACTTATGGATAGATGATTATAACAAGGCGGTTAAACAATTTCCGGATGAAGATTTTGCTGCGGTAACGGGCGATAAAGACTACACGGGGGACTATGATGAAGTTAATAATGCTATAATACCGGAATGGGATACGGGACTAGAATCCACAGAGACACTTTGCGAAGCATTTCGAGAAACGTTTCAAAACTTGGATGTACCAAGTAGCACAATTATAGAATGGTTAGAAAAAGGTATAGTAATCCACGAGCATGAACACAGGTGTCAGTTTTGTGACTCCCAATTGGACCTCCCAGCGATTAAGGAGAAAGTGTCACTATATAAGAAAGATAAAAAACATCAAGGAGAAACTATAATTGCTGAGTATCGCGATAAGCTCATAGCCATAAAGCGCAACATCGACGACTTTGTTGCCAACCAGGATATTTGCAAGCTACTAGCAATTGATGATGCCACTGCGGATGCAGTGCGCAATAGTTCCGTAACAATCGAGCGAATTCTTCGGGAGTATTTTATAAAAAAATTGGATAATATGTCGCGGGGGCTTAATATCCAAGAGGACATTAGGCAATGCCTAGATAGTCTAGAAAAAAATTTGAATCTAATCTCAGCTTGCAAGAGCAGAAAGAGTGATGAAATTCAGAAAAAAATTAATAAGCTAGAAATGCTGCTTAAAGGTGCAATTGGGTATGAGATTCAGAACAGTCTTGTTATTAGTAAGGCTCTTGCTGAGATCGATAAGTTGGCAAAAGAAGAATCCGATTTGAAAGATGAACAAAGATTAAACCAGCAAGAAATTAATAAACTTAAGGCTCAAAAATCGGATTTATCTGATTTTGCAGTATACCTTAATGTTATATTATCGGAAATGAGTGTTGATTTCCATCTTGAAGTGGAAAATAAATATTATGTTCTTAAACACTCTGATGGGCAGCATATTACCGTGGCTGATATAAGCGAAGGTGAAAAGAATCTATTGGCACTAATATATTTTTATTTCGAAATGTTAGAAAACGATTCTGGCAAATTAAAAGAAGAGATAAAACTTGTCATTATCGATGACCCATCATCTAGTTTAGACAGTGAGAACTACTTCTATATCACCGAGCTCATGAAAGAATTAATGAGAGAAAAAACAATACAGCTATTTATTTTAACTCACCATTGGCCTGGCTATTGCGACTTAGCTTATGGTACATCAAAGAACGATAACGTTAATTGCTTTGAGATTATTAAAAAAGACCGAACTAGCAATATTGTTTGTTTACCAAAAGGAACAGCTGAGCCACCATACAAGAGGCTGTATAAAGAAGTAAATGACTTTGCGGAAATCGTACCAGAAGATGTCTCATCGGAACAAAGCATACATATGCCAAATACAATTCGCAGGGTTCTTGAAGAATATATTAAGTTTAAACTAAACGTCGATTTTGCGACTGCTGCAAAAAGTGGAGATATATCGAAGGCGCTATTTAGCAAGGAGATAGCGGAGCTTTCTAATACTGAAAAACAGAAGTTGAGTTTATTATTAGATGTCTGCAATGTACTATCGCACAAGGCCAATAATCATCCTAAAGAGCCAAAAGAAATTCATAATGCAGCAAGAACCTTGATTCGCGCAATTAAAAATAATGACAAATATCATCATCTAAAGATGATTGAATAGGTTTGATTGCGATAATCACATAAGTATAACTTAGAGGTATCCGTGGATGTTGAGGAAATTGGCCTGAATAATGTTTGCTGGTAGAGCGGCGGAGATCTCTTAGATCCGCTGTGCGCCTAGATATGGAAGCCTCCAAAGATTTTGGCCAAGTAGAAGTTCTCCATAGAAATTTAGTAGCATCATTTACATACTCTTTAAAGTCAGCCTAACTACACCCCCTAGACCCACACACCCTATGCTAAAATAAACCCATAACACTCTCCGGGAGGTAAAATGTGGTCATTAGAGCATATGAATAGTAAAAGTCGCAACCTGGATGCGTCGAGGGATCCCGAGGGTATTTTTGGCTCCTCCGAATCGCCCAAATCTTTTGAAGAACACATGCAGGATCTACGGGGCGTGCAAAATTTGAAGGAAATGATTGACGATTTGCCGCAGTTTGATGATGGAACTTACGCTGCAAAGCGCGAAGAAGAAATTAGTAAAGCTAGGGATGCGGTGCTCGACGTTTTTGACAAAGAAAAATTAGGCGACGAGGATGAGCAACGGATTTCTTCCAGCGTCAACGTGTATTTGAGACAAAGTTTGGGCTTCATTACGATGATAATCCGAACGTTTTTCGCACTAACGAAAACTCGGTTTATCGCGTGACCGGGCTTAGCCAAATTGCCGATATCGTGAATTGCGGCCATGTGCGTTCCAGAGAAGGGAGACACAAGGGCGGCACTACCGAGCTGATTGTATATTGGTCGAAAGGTGACGACAAGCTGAACTATGTCGACGAACGCCCGATTATCGAAACTTCTGCCGAAACGGTCCATGATGGGCAGGTTGGTGCCGTTTCACTTGATGATCTTACCGGAATTTGGGTTACAAATTCTGAAACTGGCAAGAAAGAAAACCGTCTCGCAGAAATAAAAAATATCAGAAAATTGAGAGATGAGGGAACTAAGATGACCGTTGAGGAGCTGAACCAAAGGCTAGAACAGGAGTACTAGATCCGCCCAACTTGTTTGAGCCATTTCACGGTGTCGTCAATTGTTGTTTGCGGCGCACGTACAGTGTAGCCCAATTCTTGATTGGCTTTGGCGTGAGAAAAGTTAGCATTAGATTCGAGCGTATAGAGTGAATATTTCGTATAGAGTGGTGGCTGCTTTTTGAGGGAATAATAAATCTCCGAGAGTGGCGCAGTCAGCTTGGCAAGCCAGAGCGGCAGGAAAGTTTTGATTGGTTTATGTCCGGTTGCTTTTGCGATCATTTGGAACAGCTCTGGTATCGAAACGTAGTGCCCAGAGAGAATATAACATTCGCCGGCCTTGCCATGAGTGCAGGCGCTGAGGATTCCCGCTGTCACATCTCGTACATCCACAAAATCATAGCCGCCTTTCACGCCGGCTTTTAGGCGACCGGTCGCGGCATCAATAATTAGTTGCGTGAGGTGACTAGTTTTAAAATCGTAAGGTCCAATGATACCAGATGGATGCACGATACAAGCATTTAGCCCGCGGGTTTTAACGGCGTCCAGGGTATACCCGGCTGCTTCGGCTTTTGATTTGGCATAAATTCCTTCGACCTTTGCTGGGTCAAAATCTTTTATTTCTGTCATCACCTCGCCGTGCGGTAATTCTGGTATGGCGTGTACGCTATTCACATAGATCATTTTGCCGCCAATTGCGAGTGTTTTCTCTGCAACATGTTTTGTCCCCAAAACATTTACTTCGTGGACGGCTGGGTTGGGCTTTGATTTGATGTAGACGATTGCCGCACAATGTATGACATAGACTTTTGCGCCATCTGGCACGGTGAAAATATCTGTTAGGGTTTCTGGTTTGGTGACATCGCCTTCGAAAATTTCACAATCGAGCCCCTTCAAGGCGCCAGCTCGATTCATTGACGATACTAGGGAGCGCACTTGGCAATTTGGTTTTTGATTTAGCTCGCGTACAATGTTGTTGCCGAGAAAACCATTTGCGCCCGTGACGATATAAATGTCTTTCATGATACTATTTTATAATATTTTGTCCCGTCTTTTACACTTTGCAAAAACATGATACCAAATTCGCCCCTCCCGTACTACACAGCGGATGGCAATACCGTTTCCGCGGTAATAGTTATCCTGAGGGACGACGTTCGCCGGGACCGTACCCAGGTAGTGACCGAGCGTAGCCGAACCGCTAGCATCCGACCACCAGTAGCCATCTGCGATACGATAGTTGATGTAGCCAACGGAACGAGCGTGGTAGCCCGTACGGAGAAAGTTGAGGGTTTCACCGTATTTTATGTTATAATCCTAAGCAGAGGTTTCAGGGTGTGGCGCAGTTGGTAGCGCGCGCGGTTCGGGACTGCGAGGTCGTCGGTTCAAATCCGATCACCCTGACCACATTTATGGAGTAGAAAATGTTAAAAGCAATAGTTTATGATTATGATGGTACTTTGACTGATGATCCGATGCCACAGTTCAAAATTCTCGAATTGAGTGGCATGAAAGGTGGCGCGCAGAGCCCAGAGTTTATGACTTTGGTCAAAAAAGTTATGACTCAGCAGAAAGTGACCGTGTACGAAGCAATGATCGAGGTGATTTTGGATGCCGTAAGGGGTGCCGGGTTCCAACTTATTGATGAAAATATCGGGATGGGGGCCGACGAGCGTAAGTATAATCCTGGTGTTCAGAGTTTCCTTAAAAACCTTAAAGACCGTGGTGTTAAAAATTATCTATTAAGCTCGGGCTCGAAAGCTTATCTTGAACAGACCGAAATTGCTCCGTATTTTGAGGCGATTTATGCGTCGACTTTGGCTTATGGCAGCAATGGTGAGGCGGTCGGCATAGAACATGTAATGACTGATGCAGAGAAACCGGTAGCTTTGCAGGAAATCGCCATGGCGATAAATGGATCATCCGATGATTTTGACGGAATATTATATATGGGTGATGGCCCTACTGATGTTCCGGCAATGAAATATGTGAAGGACCACGGTGGTAAGACAGTTTTGCTCCAATCCAAAGACAGCAAGCCGTGGGCAGACACCAGTATGATAGATTTCGTATCCTCCCCGGATTTTAAGGAGGGGAGCGAGCTGTCAAATTATATAGAAGGACTTCTAGCGGCTTAGGCCCCATAGGGGTATGTTATAATTTTTACATCAGGGCTTGGCGCAGTGGTAGCGCGCACGTCTGGGGGACGTGAGGTCGCCAGTTCAATCCTGGTAGCCCTGACCATTATAGTAAGCCGAGCGCCAGTTTGACCTCGATAGCACCTAGTGTTAGAATTGTTATCAGTAGAAATTATTGAGGAGGAATTGTGCCACAAGTCGCCAAAAAGAAACCACAGCAATCCAAAAGTAGCAATATGTTGCGCTGGATTGGTTTTGTATTTTTGATTTTTGTTTTCTGTGGCTTGCTTGCCAGTATGTTTGCTCCACATGGCGTCATCGAGGAAGTCGCTTTGTCGGATGTAATCGCGCGAGCCAACGACGAAAACGGTAATATTGCCAAAATTACCGTCCAAGGGAACGATCTGCAAATCACCTTGAAAGGCGAGGAGCGCTATACTCAAACTTCGCGCAAGGATGGCTCCGGGACGCTTTATGAGCAAGGACTGATCGATCACTGTGCGGATTTGAACGGTGACGAGCAGAGCAAATGTCAGGAAAAGTATCCGGTAATCGAATATCAAGAAGTCTCAAATTTTTGGGATTATGCACTCGATATCGCGATTATTGTAGTGCCGGTAATTATTATTATTCTATTTTTCAGCTCGATGATGCGCCAAGCTCAGTCGATGAACAATCAGTCGATGGGCTTCGGTAAGGCTAAGGCAAAACTTTATGGTCCAGACAAGAAAAAAGTTTTGTTCAAAGACGTGGCGGGGAACGAGTCCGCAAAGCAAGATTTGGCCGAGATTGTGGACTTTTTGAAAGAGCCAAAGAAATACGAAAAACTAGGCGCAAAAATTCCGCGCGGTGTGCTCCTTGCGGGCGAGCCTGGAACTGGTAAAACTCTGATGGCTCGGGCGGTAGCTGGTGAGGCAAGTGTGCCATTCTTCTCGATTTCTGGTTCAGAGTTTGCCGAGATGTTTGTTGGTGTCGGTGCGAGCCGGGTGCGTGATTTATTTGCAAAGGCCAAGAAAAACGCCCCGAGTATTATCTTTATTGATGAGATTGATGCCGTGGCGCACAAGCGTGATGCGCGTGGCGGGGCTGGCCGTGAGGATGAGCAAACGCTAAATCAGATTTTAGTCGAGATGGATGGGTTTGATAACGATTCCGGTGTGATTGTGATTGCTGCGACCAACCGTGTTGATATGCTGGATAAAGCTTTGCTGCGCCCAGGCCGCTTTGACCGGCACGTGAATGTCACCTTGCCAGAGCGTAAGGACCGTTTGGAAATTCTAAAAGTTCACTTCAAGAATAAGCCGGCCGAAAAGAATGTGGATCTTGATGCACTCGCAGCCAAGACGGCAGGTAGTTCTGGTGCGGATTTGGCGAATATTGCCAACGAAGCGGCAATTACCGCGGCGCGTGAAGGGCACAAAGAAATCACCAACGCCGACCTCACAGAGGCTTTTGAGCGAGTGGCGATCGGCCCAGAGCGCAAAAGCAAGGCGATGAACGATCACGAACGCGAAGTGACAGCCTATCACGAGGCTGGTCACGCAATCGTTGGGCATGTGTTGCCAGATAGCGACCCAGTACACAAAGTGACAATTATTCCACGTGGGCGGACTGGTGGTGTGACTTGGTTCTTGCCACCGGAAGATCGCAGCTACAAGAGTATTTATGAGCTAAAAGACATTCTCGCGCGGGCGATGGGCGGCCGAATTGCCGAGAAAATTGCTTTTGGCGCAGAAGCAGTCACCACGGGCGCATCGAGTGATTTGAAGAACGTCGCTGAGCTCAGCAAGAGTATGATTGTTGAGGAGGGGATGGGCAAGAACACTCGCAACCTTGTCTTCCCGGAGGGAGAAGCGGGTTATTATACGATTTCTACTGGCAAGCCGTATTCGGAGAAGACCGCAGAATTGATTGACCAAGAAATCAAGAATTTGAGTGACGAAGCAGCTACGCGAGCAGAGCAAGTACTGGTCGAGAATAAAGCTGTCCTTAAACGGTTGGCAGAAGCTCTATTGGAGCATGAAACTTTGGAAGAGAAAGATCTTGAACCACTTTTGAAGGATGCGAAATTGCCAGCGAGTGCAAAATTACACTAAGACGGTGGAGGAAAACCTAATAGCCTAGCCCTGCTTGAATAGGACTGGGCTGCTAGACTGCCCTTTCTCCTTCACCCCTCCCGTACTACACAGCGGATGGCAAAACCGTAACCACGGTAGTTGGTATCTTGGGAGGCGATTCCTGTTGGGCTTGTGCCTAGGAAATGCTCACTTGTGATAGAGGCACTAGTACTAGATTGCCAATGACCAACGCTAACGCGGTTGCCAATAAAACCAGACGAACGATAGTATGCACCCGTACGGAGAAAGTTGGGGCTCGTAGAGCCCCTAGAACAAGCGTAAAGTTCTTACGCTTGTTTTTACCCCACAGGAGAGGTAAAACCTCTCCTGTGGCCTCTAAATAGCCTAAAACGGTAAAATAGAGCCTGGAAAGGCCTAAAAATTGGCAAAAATGAGTAACTTTTGGGAAAAATCTAAAATTATCAACTCTGTTGATACTTTTGTTGATTTCGGAAAAATAAGGTCAAACCCAAGTTTTTCTCAACTTTCTCCGTACGGGCGTCTACAATCGTTCCTATGGCCGCATCGACGGTCGTACCGTAAATGGCTACTGGTGGTCAGATACCAGTAACTCAGCCACGAACGGTCGCGACCTGCGTACGTATCCGACGTATGTCGACCCTCAGAATACCAGTTACCGCGGAAATGGTTTTGCCGTCCGCTGTGTAGTACGGGAGGGGTGAAGGAGGAAGAACTAGCCCTTTTTGGAGTATGAGAGACTCCACTGAGGTCTGTTTGTGGTCGAGAGTAGATATAGTGTCAGGGTTACTCCAAAAAGGGCTAGTTCTTGCTCCCGCTGCCCGTCTCAGCCTCTATTGTATTGACAAAATGGGCAATCTGTGCTACAATAGAAGTTAGTACCTAAAAATTTATGTTTTTCGTGCAAAATATACAGATAAAGGGGGAATTAACATGGCGGAAACGTGGATTTATAGCAAGGTAAGCACGCCGGAGCGCTGTTTGCAGAAAATTTCTGATGAGCTGCCTCGGCCGATTGGCATCATGATATTTGGTGCGGATCGAGAATTAAAAGACAAGATTGAGAAGCTATGCATTAAGCGTGTTCCATATCTTATTGGTGGCGAAGCTGATCAGCAGGATTGCGGTATTGTCATCAGGGGAGAAAAGCGACAATTGCCGAGCGATCGCAACATGGTCGTAATTCTAGATGAAACTTCATCTTGCGATCATAGTTTGAGGCACCAAATTGTGACTAATTTGAGGAAAATTGGGGCAGAGTCGGTCGTAGGGATATATGCAAAATCTAGCAATTCCGAATTGACGACGCCACCGACAGCAGATGGTTTAGAAGCACTAATAACGGTCACGAATATTGAGGAGGAGATATTATGAGTGATGTAAGAATTTTATGGAGCGGTCTGACCGGCAGAACTGGGCGAGAAGCTATGGAGCAGGTCAAAGAAATGAGCGGCATAAAAATTGTTGCTGGGATTAGTCGGTTTGATTATGACGGCGCAGCCTTACGGATTGAAGAAATGCAATCCGATGCTGATGGGCTGCATCCGTCCAGAGAACATGATTTCGGCGAAGTTAAAAAATGGTATCTTTACCAAGATATTGCTAATCCGCTGAAAGGTGTTCCCGAAGATTTTGATGCCATGGTGGATTTTTCGAACATTGAGGTCTTTGATCAGGTAGTTGAGTGTGCAGTCCGGGCTAGGAAACCGCTCATTTGTGGAACTTTTGGGCTATCTGACCGTCAGATAGCATCGTTATACGATGCTACTAATCACATACCAGTCTTCCGGGGCGGGAACTTCCGCTTCAAGGTGAAAAAGTTTATTGATGAAGCGGTGGAACTGGCGATACGTGAAGAGGGTAGACTTGACTTGTATGAGGAATTTTACAAGGGCAAGAGCTTGCCGAGCGAAATTTCCAGAGTTTTGCAGCGTAGAATCATGGAAACTACGGGCAGGACGGTCGAAGTTCATTCTGCCGATGATTATGGCTACATGAACTTAATCTGTAACTGGGAATTCCAGGTGCATCGCGAAGAATCTCCTACGAACACGTTCCAGGAGAAGGTACATTGCCGCACGATTGGCTTCGATGAATTGGCACACGATGTGCTGGAAATTGCCAAAGTAATGGCGAAAAAGCCGGTCAAAAAGGGTGAGTTCTATGATCTTGATGAGATATGGGACGATATCCCGACCGAAGCAAAAGCTCCTCGCGAGCAGCGCAGAGTTGTATAGTCATAAATCTTGTCTAAAAATGAAAAATGCGTCCTTCGTGCATGATTGCACAGATGGAGGGCGCTTTTTGTATATCAATTCTATGGTGCCCGGAACAGGACTTGAACCTGCACACCTTGCGGCATATGCTCCTAAGGCATACGTGTCTACCAATTCCACCATCCGGGCGCAAGTCCATTATAGCAGATTTTTGTCTTGCTTGCTAGGGGAAAGTGTGATATTATTAAGATAATATTAACTCAGCGGGCAGTATCAACGTGTCCGTTTAACCCAAAGGAGTTGTAATGCGAGATTACGAACTTACGGTTCTGATTCATCCTGATTTGGAGATGAACATCGAGCCAGCCACTACCAAAGTTAAAGAGCTTGTCGAGAAGCACGGCGGCAAAATTGTCACCGAGGAAAACGAGGGCAAGAAACACCTTGCATATCCGATCAAAAAGCAAGAGTATGCAGTCTATTGTTTCTATAATGTTCAGTTGCCACCAAGCGCTCCGGCCAAAATCGAAAGCGCTCTCAATATCACCGACGAAGTGATTCGTTATCTGCTCGTAAGTGTGGACCCGCGCAAGGTCAAATACGAGGAAAAGCAGGCTGCGCGCAAGCCTCACGACGAGGACGACAAGGAGGGTGCAGAATAATGCGGGGATTTTCTAAGGTTATTCTAGCGGGGAACTTGGTCCGCGACCCAGAGATGCGTGCAACGACCACTGGTTCGCAGGCTTGCAATTTTACAATTGCTGTGAACCGCGTTTATCGAGGCAATGATGGCAACACGCAAGAGCAAGTTTCTTACATTGATTGTGTTGCTTGGGGTAAACCTGGCGAGACGATTGCTCAATACACTCGCAAAGGTTCGGGCTTGATTGTTTCTGGGCGGCTTGATCAGCGTAGCTGGGAGGATAAAAACAGTGGCCAAAAACGTAGTCGGATGGAAGTCGTCGTTGAAGATTTCACCTTTATCGGTGGTAGTTCATCGGCTGGTGGAGATAGCACTTATTCTGGCCCGAGCAAAAAATCATCGACCAAGACAGCCCCAGCCGAGTCGGCCGAAGCTGATGATTTCGTTCCAGACGATATGCCAGAGGATGGCGAGATTAATTTGGATGACATTCCATTCTAATATATAGAGGGGAGAAAGAGAGAGTTATGAGAAAGGTAAAAACTAACCCAAATATGTATTTTGATTATCGCGACGTAAAGACTTTGCAGCGCTACGTGGATGCTTATGGCCGCATCGAACCAATTGCAAAGACTGGATTGACCGCCAAACAGCAACGTCAACTAGCTGCGGCGATTAAGCGGGCGCGACACTTGGCGTTGCTACCATTCGTGGCAGAAAGATAGAGTGATTAAGCGGAAAGGGGAATAAAAATGTATGGTCCAACCGATTTAAAGAAAAACGTGCTGATTACGCTTGATGGCCAACCGTATAAAGTTGTTGAATATTCGCAAAAAGTTATGGGTCGGGGTGGCTCGATTGTGAACGTCAAGGTAAAAAATTTGATCACTGGCGCTTTGCTGCCAAAGACCTTCAAGGGCCAGGAAAAAATTGAGCCGGCTGAGGTCACGACCCGGAAAGTTCAATATCTCTATAAGGACGACGATAAGTTTTATTTTATGGACCCAGAGAGTTTCGAGCAATACGAGTTGAACGCGGACCTCGTCGGCGATGCCAGGGACTATATGCGTGACGGCGATGAAATGGAGATTCAGTTCTATAATGGCACGGCGATCAACTTGACTTTGCCAAAGAATTTGTGGCTCAAAGTGACTTATACAGAAACGGCCGTAAAGGGTGACACAACGAGCTCGGTGCAAAAAGATGCAACTCTGGAAACAGGAGTAGTAATCAAAGTCCCGGCCTTTATCAAGACTGGTGATGTGATTAGTGTCGATACTGAAACTGGTGCCTACCGCGAGCGACAAAAATAGGTTTCTGGTACTAAGAGAAAACAAGGCACCGCGAGAGCGGTGTCTTGTTTTCTCCTTCACCCCTCCCGTACTACACAGCGGACGGCAAAACCGTAACCACGATGATAGGTTGACCGGGGATCAATACGTATTGGTCCAGTTGTTAGATAATGCCCAAATACGGCGGAACCACTGAGAGCAGACCAGTAATCTCCGTCAATGTATAAGTTAGTTGCATGCCCCTTTGTGCGGAAATAATACCCCGTACGGAGAAAGTTGAGAGGCGTCGGTATAGTGGGAGCGGCGCGCTCCTAACTCCTCCTCCGGTTCTACCCAGTTACGTAGCGCGCCGCTCGGGTTTGAGTATACGGGTGCCTACTACTACAACTATGGAGCACTGATTAGTGTTGACGCGCGCGGCAGCTACTGGTCTCGGTCGACTAGCTCGGCTAGTGCTGCTTATCTCCTCTACTTCACTTCCAGCAATATCGACCCACAGGATAACTACGTTCGTGGTCATGGTTTTACCGTCCGCTGTGTTGCGAGATAGTTGAGAGGCGAAGCCTCCTCAACTATCAATCCCCCAACTTCCTCCGTACGGGCTACTATTTTCGTTCCAATGGCCTCATCTTTAACCGCATTGTCTATGGCTACTACTGGTCAGCTATGGCCGAATCGGCTATGAACAGTTACGGGCTAGATACGTATCTGACCGGTGTCTACTTTCAGAATAATAGCGACCGCGGTTTCGGTTTTGCCATCCGCTGTGTAGTACGGGAGGGGTGAAGGAGGAAGAAGTAGCCTTTTTGGAGTATGAAAGACTCCACTGAGGCCTGTTCGTAGTCAAGATTAGGTATAGTGTCAGGGTTACTCCAAAAAGGCTAGTTCTTCCTCCTACTACCCGTCTTAACTCCGCAGCGTATTGACAAAATAAGTAATCTGTGCTAATATTATCCTAGGCCCCATAGAAATATCGGGCTCGATTTTGCGTGGTTAGCGTAAGGAACTTTTATAGACAAAACCAGAGATAAAGGGGGATGATTGGACATGTTTGGTTCGGAAACAAGATATTACGTTGACGCCGAGCATTGTTCTCAGGAAATGATAGAAAAATGGTCGGAAATTAGCGGTTGGGAGCTGATTGGCGACGAGTTCGTTTTTCCTGATTACGGCAAAGTGCGAGAGCTCACTATGCAACGTGACAAAAAGCCTAGCAGCGTACAAGAATTATTAGGAGTAGGCTGCGATTCTTCGGATGATGGGATAAAAATAGTTGGAGGAATGATTTCTAACAAATGCACCGATGAGGTAGATAGTATCATTATCTGGCCAACATTGTGGATCAGAGAGGGGGTGAAAAAGCGATGAGGATACTGGAAATTGTTATGCTTGTAGGATTCCCGATAGGACTTATAGCCGGAGTAATTGGTTCTATTATCTTGACCGTGTATCAGTTTATTGAAGCGCGGCGCGTCGAAAAAATGTTTGCGTCTATCAAGAGTTATGACTCTCAGCGCGACGCAATTTATAAAACGTGGGGAGACAAGCACTCAATTATGCCGTATGCCGGCCCAGACGTGGGGTGGTTTATCGGCTCTTGTGGTTTTGGAATACCGATGGGCATTTCTATCGTGGCGACTAGTATTGTTGCCTCGATCTATTATGTTCTTTGGTGATCAATCGTCAATTTTGACGGTAGTAGGGCGGTTCTTTGGAATCGTCCTTTTTTGCTGCCGAAAATTCATAGTATAATATAAATATGAAAAGTGATTCTGGTGTCGTGGGGCGAGCAGAGCTAAAATTGACCGAAGCGGCCCAGGCGTTCAACTATAATTTCCGGGGCAAAACGGTGCTAGATATTGGCTCGTCGACTGGCGGTTTTACAGAGTACGCCCTTAGCCAGGGGGCCAAGAAAGTCATTGCCGTCGAGAAAGGCACGCGGCAGATGAAAGCTCCGCTCAGGAATGACCCACGCATCGATTTGCATGAAAAAACCGACTTTTTGGAGATTAGAAATGCCGCATCGGGTACTAAGGAGCCGAATTTGCAGAGTGAGGAACCAAATAGACTCGTGGGGCCGCTGCAAGTGGACACGGTTTTGGCGGATGTTAGTTTTATCAGTTTGAAGACGATTCTTAAAAAGGCTCGTCAGATTGTCGGCCCGAAAGCAGATTATTTGGTGATGCTAAAACCGCAATTCGAGGCCGAGCCGCGTCAGCTTGTGCGAGGGGTGGTCAAAAACGAGAAAATGCGTCGCGAGATCATACGCAATTTTGAAAAATGGGTGCAGCGCAGTGGTTTTATTATCCTGAAAAAACGTGATAACGAGCTGGTGGGGAAGAATGGTAATCGCGAAAGATTTTATTATTTGAGAATTGCAAAAACGACCTAATTTTGTCTTGCTTTTTGAAACTCTTACGCTTATAATAAAGCTATGAGTTTGATCCGTGGTGTGGGCGATTTTTTTGCACTGGATATCGGTACGACTTCAATTCGTTTAATCCAGTTAGCTGGCAATGGCCAGCACGGTTGGGTTTTGCAAAAGTTCGCCTATGTTCCAGTTGATCCAAAGGTGCTCGCCGATAGCTCGGCTGCTGGAAAGCACCGTCTTGGCGAGATCATCCTGGGGGCGATGCAACAAGCCGGCATCACCGTGAAGAATGTGGCAGTGGGGATGCCGTCGTCAAAGACTTTTACGTCTGTGGTACGAGTCGAGAATTTGCCTGAGCAAGAGATCCTAAATTCCGTGAAATACCAGTTAGACAAATATATTCCGATGCCAATTGATGAAGCGACGGTGGATTTTTTGTCGCTTGGCGTCTGCCCACACGATGCTACTAAGGCCGAGGTGCTGATTTCTTCGACACCGATTGATTTCGCCGAGAGCAGATTGGAGCTGATCGAGAGCTTTGGCCTGAATGTAATTGCTCAGGAGCCGGAGTCGTTAGCAATGGCTCGGGCACTGGCACCAATTGGAGCGCAAGATGCGCGGGTTGTGGTGGATCTAGGCGAGTTGTCGACTGATCTTGTCGTGATGTTCCGCGGGATGCCACGGCTGGTGCGCTCGGTGCCGGGTGGGTTTAATCTTTTAGTGAAAACGGTGGCGTCTTCTCTATCCGTCAAGGAGGAACAGGCCCGTCAGTTTATTCTAAAATTCGGATTGGCTCAGGATAAAATCGAGGGGCAAGTCTTTCGGGCGCTTGATGCGACCTTGGAAAGTTTCACTTCTGAACTAACAAAATCAATTCGCTTTTTCAAGTCAGAATACATGAATGCTCCGATTGGTGGGATTGTTTTGGCTGGATTTGCTGGTATGGTGCCGTTATTGCCAGAATATATCGAAGCTAAATCGTCCGTACCGACCACCCCTGGCAATCCATGGCAATTTGTCCGTATTACTCCAGAGCAACAGCAGGTTCTGAGGCCGGTGGCAAACGAGTTTGCCGTTGCTATTGGTCTAGCAGAAAGGAATAATGAACGATGAACGACGCTTTGGCTAAGATGCGAGATCAATTGAAAGACTTAATCTATAAGATTAAGGTTCAATTTGCAAAGACTTTTAAGCGGCCGTTACCAAAGGATCCCAAGGCGGCCAGTACCGAGAGCGGTGATACTTACGAAGTGAGCCTTGTTCCAGTAGTAAAACTCCAGTTGATCAAAGCTCAGAAAATCCGCAATCGGGTGTTATTCTCCTGTATTGTGATTTCTTGTGCTGCGCTTGGGGTGGTGTTGATATTATTTAGTATTAAAAGTGGTCAAGATATCGCCATGTCGAACCAGGACAAGCGTCTAGAAAGTCTTTCCGAGAAAATCAATAGTTATTCCGAGTTAGATGGGCTAATTACAATTCAGAACCAGCTCAATCGGCATAACGAAATTATCGATAATCGCCAGATTATATCGCGTGCATTCGGAGCACTCGGTGTGATGCTCCCGCAGGGCGGAGATCTTGTGAAGCTATCAGAGCTAAGAGTGAATTTGGAGTCAGATTTAATTACTATGGAAGGGCAGACCGATGCGCGAGTGTCGCCACTAATTGATTATCGCGTCCTGGAAGCCTTCAAAAAGAGTGTTGGTCTAACAAAATATGATTATGGGCGCTATGTTGATGCTAACGGTAAAGAAATTCCGGCTCAGTGCATCAAGGAGTCGGATGCCGAGGGTAACGCTTTTCGGGATGGCGATAGCTACTATGCTTGGTGGGATTTGACTGTACCTGGTTGTGAGGGGGTCAGCCTGGACTCTTTCACAGATGATAAGGATAGTGAGTCAATCAATCAAGCTGTGAATGACGGGGAATTATATCGTTATAGCGACGATGCCGAGGTGGAAACGGCAATTGTGCAAGTTGAAGTCGAGCAAAAGACCCCAGCCGAGACATCTAGCGAAACGTCTGGCGAAGCACCAGAGGAGGCGACTGAGGAAGGAGCCGAGCAGACTAGCGAAGTCGAGGGGATTGTCGGTTTTGAGGAAAGTATTGAAGACGGTTTGCAGCCCAATACCGAGGTAACCACCACGAAAGTTACCGTTGATAAAGAGGTCCCGGCACGTGTCAAGATTTGGCGTACCCCACGCTTCAAAGAGTGGTATGAGGACGGCAAGATTTCGTTGGATGGCTCGATTAGCGACGTAGAGCATTTCCAGAGTGTTTGTTTCAAGTATAGTGGTACTGAGACGACCGAAGACGAGAAAAATAATGTCCGCTGGTCGTCGACAAACGATTGCTATCTTGCCAAAGATGGCTTAACGATCACGAGCTCTGCTAATGGCCGTGACGATAGCGAGAACCTGGTGTTACGTTTTACTGCCACGACTACATACGACGAAAACTTCTTTATTTATGCGAATAAACACATGATGGCGATTGGGCCGATGGGGCAAAACGTAACCGATTCGTTCGTACAAATTAGTAGTATGTTTGCAAAGGAGGCTCAGGCCTGTGCCGAGGACGATTTGGAATGTTTGGGCAACACCGAGAACTCTGGCACTGAGACGACCGACCAATTAACCAATCAGGGCACGCCAGCAAATAACACAAAGGGGGAGGAGTAAAATGGCTGAACGACCTGCAAAAGAAAAGCGACATTATATATCCAAAGCTCAGCAGATGACTTTGCTCGAAGTCCTAATCACGTCAGTGATATTGGGCGCTTGTATCGTTTTGTCGAATTTCTTGATTAAATATATCAACTTTAACACCAAGATTATCACCGAGAAGGATGTCGCAATTGCTGACTATAACAGTACAATCATCAATGTTGGCGTTTGTAAGGACGAAAATCGCGATGGTAAACTGACCGATAAGGAACTCAAAGCCTGCGACCCAGATTCGATATCGCTTAGCGATGTGCCAAATACGCTCCGATATAATATATACGAGTCGATGGCGAAAAATAACGACCTCGAATCGGTGGCACGGCAGCGTCAGGCTGGTGGGGTATGTTATGACGAGGATAAAAAGGAGATTAATTTCACCGCGCGTTATAATCAAGCCAAGACCGACGAAGAACGAGCCCAAGCTTTGCAGGGGATGCGCTCTTGCTCGTCGCTCCGGGTGATTTCTGATGCCTTGCCAGAAAAAAGGAACACTGAGGCACTTATGTCGAGCTTGAACGAGCTGTTCATCGAAGCCCAGATTGAGCCAGAATCGATTGCCCCGAGAGACGAAACGATTACGCCGGCAATAGATGGTGTAAGTATTATCCCAGTATCATTCCGTATGAACGGTAGCGGGGCGGATATTATTCGAGTCCTTGATGTGATTGAGCGCTCAATTCGGACTTTTGATATCACTAGCGGCGTATTCCAGTGGTCATCAAGTGGGATTAATATGCGCGCTGAGGCCGATGCTTATTACTTAGACGAAGATCTAGAACTAGAAACAAAGAAAACAGTGCATGCGGCAGAAAGGAAATAAGAATGAAACAATCAGATGTTTTTAGTATAATCTTTGTTGCAGGGGCGGGGATTTTGGTTTCTTTCTTTGCTTGCAAGGCGATCATGGGCGATCCAGACGAAGCCGTGACGAGCTTCACGGCGCTTCGCGAGCCAATTACAGCGACACTGGATGTGCCAAATCCAGAGGTGTTCAATAGTACTGCAATCAATCCAACCGTGGAGATTTACGTTGGTGATTGCGAGGATAAGGATGGCAACGGGATTCTGGATGATTCGGAATTGGTGGCTTGTGGGCGACTGGAAGCACCGGCTCCGGGGGAAAACACAGAAGAAAACGCTGAGAACGCCGAGGGTGTAGAGGGCGAAACAGAAGGCTCTAATCAAGAAAATTCTGAGGAAGACCAAGGTGGCACTACTGACTAAGGATGGGTTGCAGCGAGTAATAGAACTCCTAGTTGCAGAGGGATTGGTTGATCCGTCGGATTTGGCTCGGGTGCAAAACGAAGTTGCACAGACCAAGCAGCCACTGATGGAGGCTCTGACGACGCAACGTATTATTACTGATAATATGCTGACGCACGCGACAGCGGCAATTCTGAACGTTCCATATGTTGACCTAAAAAATGTTGAGATGCCACAAAGCACACTGGCGCTATTGCCGCTTGAAGTCGCGGCTCGGATTATGGCTGTTCCACTAGGTGAAACAAACGGGCAACTAGCAGTTGCGATGCTTGACGTTGGGAACATTCAGTCAATCGATTATCTCGCGACTTATACCGGTAAATCAATTCGCACGATGATGGCGTCGAGCGAGGGCGTACAAGCAGTTCTCCGGCAATATCGCGGTGATTTTTCTGGGGTGACCCAGGCGGTTAAGGCGACCAATCGCGAAAATGCTATGAATCAGGCGGCCAGCGACATCAAGACTATTACGCAGGATTCGCCAATTTCCAAAGCGCTGACGAGTATTTTGGAATTTGCAGTCAAAAGTAAGGCTTCGGATGTGCACATTGAACCACTTAGTAACAGCCTGATTATTCGTTGTCGGATTGATGGCGTGCTTCGGCGGGTAATGGAGCTGCCAAAGTCAATCGAGCCGGCACTCGTGTCTAGGATTAAGATTCTTGCTAACCTAAAAATTGATGAGCACCGTACCCCGCAGGATGGTCAATTTGCAGTCCTAGTGGCCGACAAGGAGGTCGACCTCCGTATCGCGATTTCGCCCGTAGTTTGGGGCGAACAAGTGGTGATTCGTCTGCTGGATAAGTCTGGCACCAGTATGGACATTTCTAGTATGGGTATGACCGGCCGGGCTCTTCGCACAGTGCTAAATGGCATCAGCCAGCCAAATGGAATGATTTTGACTTCTGGCCCGACTGGCTCTGGTAAAAGTACAACTTTGTACGCGCTGATTAAGCAGATTAAATCGGAAAAAATCAATATTGTGACGTTGGAGGATCCGGTCGAGTACAAGATGGAGGGTGTCAACCAGATCCAGGTGAATACTGATGCAGGGCTGACTTTTGCCTCGGGGCTTCGGAGTATTCTTCGTCAGGATCCGGACGTAGTGATGGTCGGGGAGATTCGCGACTCGGAAACAGCCAACCTGGCCGTCCAGGCGAGCTTGACCGGCCACTTGGTATTCAGCACACTGCACACTAATTCGGCGGCTGGGATTTTGCCACGACTTTTAGATATGGGGATCGAACCGTTCTTGCTGGCTTCCACGCTCAATACAGTGATTGGTCAGCGTCTGGTACGCCGCGTGACCGAGAAGCGGACCGCGTTTCAGAGTAATGCGATGCAGACCGAGGAAATTCATGATGTACTGGGCAATCTTTTGCCAAAGACACAGGAGGAGGTCGCCAGCGTGAGTGAGGATTTGGGCTATAATGGTTTGCCGCTCGCGGGGGCGAGCTCGTATACGCTTGTCAAAGGGTTTGATGATCCTTCTACGCCGGGTGGCTATAAGGGTCGAGCTGGGCTTTATGAAGCAATTGATGTCGACGAGGATATTCAAAAATTGATTATTTCGCACGCCACGGCAGCAGAAGTCATGCGGCTTGCGCGAGAGAAGGGCACGGTGACGATGCGCCAAGATGGTATGTTGAAGGCGCTTTCGGGAATCACGAGCATGGAGGAGGTGGATCGCGTATCAAGCGACTTGGCCTAAAGTAGTAAAAAGCATAACTTTTATGGTAAAATATAAGGTATGGAAAGTGGTGGAAATAGTACAAATAATCTGAAACAACCTGGGGCAGAGCAAATCCCGGTTAATTTGACAGTCGAGAAAAAACCGGTAAAGGATGCCTCTGCGGCGGCTGCAACAAAGGCGTCTACGGATGCGGCTGCAAGTACGGCCACGAGTGCTGGCCTTGCTGTAAAAGGGGTGAAAAGTGCTACGGAGACTGTTGCGGGAACTACGAAGACTACGGAGGTCGCAAGCGCAACGAACGCTGTTGGTAGTGTAAGTGCCACTAATGCACCACAGAAAAAACCGAGCGAGGCTGACAATATCTCGTTTGACGGGGCGATTTTGCCACCAGATAGCGGTACTGGCCAGACGGAGGCGACTATTGAGGCATTGCTCGACGAATGTATCCGCCATAATGCTTCCGATTTACATCTGCAAGTTGGCCTTGCGCCGGTTTTGCGGATCGATGGAATTTTACGCTCATTAACGAGCTATCCAGCGCTCACGCCCGAAAAGATCGAGGAATTGGTCTTTGCTACGCTCGACGACGAGCAAAAAAAGATCTTGGAAAAAGACAAAGAATTTGACTATTCGTTCGCTTTTGGTGATTTGGGGCGTTTTCGGGTCAATGCTTTTCATGAGAAAGGGAATCTTGCCGCGAGTTTTCGATTGATCCCGAATCAAGTCCCGCAGCTATCGGAGCTTGGTTTGCCTGGCGTCGTCGAAACTTTTGCCGAGCGCCCGCATGGGTTAGTGCTGGTGACCGGCCCGACTGGTTCTGGTAAGAGCACCACGCTTGCGGCTTTGATTGATAAAATCAATACCGAGAAATCGGTCCATATTATCACGATTGAGGATCCGATTGAGTTTACACATCGTTCTAAGCGCTCGGTGGTAGCACAGCGCGAGGTGCATTATGACACTTTCAGCTTTGCCGCAGCTCTGCGTAGCATTCTACGTGAGGATCCAGATGTGGTTTTGATTGGTGAGATGCGTGATCTCGAAACAATTCAGGCCGCCATCACCGTGGCTGAGACTGGGCACCTGGTTTTTGCGACTTTGCATACAAACTCGGCAGCACAGAGCATCGACCGGATTATCGATGTCTTCCCGGCCCATCAACAACCACAGATCCGTTCGCAGTTAGCAAACGTTCTTAGTGGCATCGTGTCGCAACGTCTAGTCCCGGCTGTGAATGGCGGGCGGATTGCTGTGACTGAAATTTTGGTGGCAAACCCAGCCGTCCGGGCAATTATTCGTGAGGGTAAGACCCATCAGCTTGATATGGCAATCCAGACCAGCGCCGATCAAGGTATGCAGACGATGGATCGTGAATTGGCTCGGCTCGTGAAGGCTGGCATTATCAATTATGATGTCGCTCGGGAATATACAGTTGATCCAAATGAATACGAGAGGCTAGCGAGGATCTAATGCGCAGATTTAAATATCAAGCAAAGGATCGCAAGACTGGCCGGATTGTACACGGTAGCGTGCAGGCCGACAGCGAGCAAGTTGCCGGCAAAATCTTGGTGGACCAAGGCTATACGCCAGAAAAAATTACCGAGGAAGGTGAGAGCTTTTTCAGCCGCTTCCAAAATAAGGTCACCACCAAGGAACGTATTGCTTTTACTCGGCAATTTGCAACTCTAATTGGCGCTGGCTTGCCACTCTCGGCAAGTTTACAGATGATTGTTGATCAGACCGAAAATAAGGCTACGCGGACCCTTGTTGAGGATATTTTGGCGCAGGTCGAATCTGGCAAATCCCTGCACGAAGCTTTTTCTAAACATCCCGATGTTTTTAACAACGTCTACCTCTCGCTAGTTGAGGCTGGTGAAGCTTCTGGTACGCTAGATGTGTCCCTGCGTAGGCTTGCTGACCAGCAAGAAAAAGATGCCGACATGATCTCGAAAATCCGCAGTGCGATGACTTACCCAGCGATTGTGCTCCTGGTGATTATCGCAGTGGTGATTTTCTTGATGCTTCAAGTTGTTCCGCAGGTCGAGAACCTCTATCGCGATCTTGACGAGCCTCTGCCGGCGCTAACTGCGATGCTGGTGGCGATATCAAATTTTATTATTAATTTTTGGTGGATTATTTTGATTATCGTTGCGGTTGGCGTGTGGTTTTTTGTCCAATTCAAACGTACCGAAACCGGGATAAAATGGCTCGATACACTCAAACTTCGGGTGCCGCTGATTAATGGTCTGTTTCTGAGGCTTTATAATGCGCGCTTTGCGCGAACAGCACAGATGCTGCTTAGCGCCGGTGTGCCGATGCTCGAAGCAATGAAGATTAGCGGCGATGCCATGAATAATACCATTCTCGAAGAGGAGATCAAAGAAGCGGCTGGAATGGTGCGTAGTGGTAAGGCACTCAGCGTTTCGCTAAGGGGCAGGGATTATATTTTGCCGTTGGTTCCGCAAATGGCGGCGACCGGTGAACAATCAGGGAAGATTGACGAAATGTTGGGCCGCGCTGCGACAGTTTATGAAAGCGAGCTCGACGAACGCTTGGCGGCGATTTCGACCTTGATTGAGCCGATTTTGATGGTGGTGCTAGCGATTGTCGCTGGCGGTATCGTGGGGGCAATTCTCTTCCCGATTTATAGCCTAGTCAGCAAGATTGGAGCAGGATAAGCAATAAAATGCCGAGCAGGGCAAACCTGCGTGTAAGTTGATCATAGCACAAGCTTTATAAAAAGTCAAGACTTTTATAACAAAAAGCTTATGGTATAATTTAGAGAAGTTGAATAAGCAAAGGAAAGGAATTTATGGCAACAAAGCGAAAAATGTCAGCGATGCGTGCAGCCGAAGGTACGCGAGGTGGCTTTACTATTATTGAGGTGGTACTCGTGCTTGCGATTGCCGGCTTGATTTTCTTGATGGTCTTCATCGCTTTGCCGGCCCTGCAACGCTCGCAGAGGGATACTCAGCGGCGTGATGATATGGGCAAGGTATCCGAGGCGATTACGCAATACCAGACTAATAATCAGGGAAAGTTGCCAAAGGACGGTAAAAAGGATCCAGCAGGTGGCGATCAGGCCACGCAAAAGCCTGCATGCAATAACAGCTCTGACAGTACTGAGGGCGATGCTTGTCGCTTGATTTCCCAATACTTGAATGGTGTCAACTCGGCAGAGAATGAGTTCGTCGATCCGGACGGTTTTGCTTATGGTATTACAGTCGCAAGTTTTAGCGAGGATTCTTATGGCGCAGCTAATGCGATCAGAACACTTGCTGACGCTAGCGGAAAATTGACTCATATGGTGCATATCGTCAAAGGCGCACGTTGCTCGGGGGAGGGTGCAGTCAAATCAGAGAACTCGCGTGATTACGTCGTGATGTATAAACTTGAAGGTTCCGGTATTTACTGCCAGGATAACGGCTAGAAGTAGCTAAAATATCGAATAGCCCCAATCTCGGGGCTATTTTTGTGTTACAATATATCCATGAGCGAAACCGAAATATTCAATATTATGGTGCTGGTGACGATGTTTATCTTGGGGGCGATTTTTGGTTCGTTCGCTTGTTGCCAGGCTTGGCGGTGGCGTTATCTCGTGCATAATAAGAAGAGCCTGGGCCAGTGGTCGGTTTGTCTGCATTGTGGCAAGCAAATCCATTGGTACGACAATATCCCGATCATTTCGTGGCTAGTGCTGAGAGGAAAGTGTCGTTATTGCCACAAAAAGATTGGTATTGCTGATTTTCTCTCCGAGATTAGTATGGCAGTAGCGTTTTTGATGCTAAGTTGGGCTTATCTGCTGCCGATTATTCATAACTGGGATATCCTTGCGCGAGATCCGAGGCAGCTTGGCCTGCAACTAGCATCGTTTATTTTGACGCTACTGATGCTGGTCGTACTGGTGATTTTGGCGGTTTATGACGCCAAATGGGGCGAGCTACCGCTGGTTTTGCTGCTACTGGCGGTGAATATGGGCGCGGTGATTTTGGTGATTAAGCTTATTTCAACAAGCCTGGCCGGGGAAGAGGCGATTCCGGAACTGCTGAATGCTCTTTTGGGCGTGCTAATTTTGGCTGGGACTTGTTTTTTGATTTATCGAGCCTCGCACGAGCGTCTGATGGGGGGAGGGGATTGGATTCTAGCCCTGGCGCTAGCTTTGGCACTAGCGGATTGGTGGTTGGCGCTCTGGACAATTTTCCTGGCGAATTTGCTTGGCGACTTGATTGCTCTGCCCGGAGCAATGAAGGAGGGGAACCACGTAGTGCATTTTGGCCCGTTCCTGGTAGCGGCGTTTGTGATTGTTTTAGTGCTTGGGAACGCTTTGCCGCTGCTGCTCAAAGGTATCATCTAGGTTAGGGAAGAAAAATGGGAAACCATGAAACAGTCAATTCTGATGGCGGGGCCGACCCTAGCGAGGAAGTTCCAAAAACTCAGTGGGATGAACTAGCCAGAACTGAGTTTGTCGGAGATACCGGCAGTCATGAAGCCAAAGATGTAAGACTTCGGTTAACCGATGCAGCAGGTGTAGCGTTTGGCTTAAAGGAGCTAAAACCGGAAGAAGCACTTGTTTCGGCTGATGGCTTTATAGATCAGCAGTCGAGAGAGCGTCAGGCGGAAATGCGACACGATTTCGCAAACTTGGAGCTCCTTCGTCTTGATTTGAAAAACGCTAGCCCGGACAATCATTCGGAGGCCCACCGAGATTACGTAACAGAAAAATTCAATATTATCAGTAGGCATCTTAGCGAGGAAGATTGTGTTGAGTATTTGATGGAAGTGACAGGCGAGCCGATCGAAGCGGTAGTATCCGGAATGATTATGACAGATTTTGGTGCAGCGTTTAATCACTTTGACCATATTAGTGAAATGCTTCAAGATGGTTTTGGCGAAGAAGCCGAGCAGGCAGCTTATAATATGTTTCAGGGTACGGCAACCATCATGGATATGATGGAGTGGGATAATCTTGACGTTTCAGTGGAGCCGAAGTTCCTAAGACCAGACGATTATACAACGCTATTCGACTTTGCTGGACAAAGAGGTCTAGAAGTTGATGATTTCTTGCCGTTTGCTTACCTTCGTACCGTTGCAGCGGCTGGGGATGTAGATGACCAGGAAGAGTTATTTTATAATCTCTCGTTTCTAGATGATTATGGAGTTAGACCAGAAGATGTGACTGAAGAGTTTTGTCGTAACGGCGAATTTATGGCGGTATTAAAATGGGCTGATCAGTTTGACCAGTTCAATTTTGATGTAAGGCAGCCGATTGACGACTATGTGCAGGAAGCGATTAGTACACCGCAGAATATTGTAATGAAGGTGCTAAGAAACCCAAAGGCTTATCAAGATTATGGGATTAATATAAAGCAAGTGCTTGAAAATAACTTGCCAAAGGTCTGGTCGATAATGCAAAAAAGTGGCGTTACGCGCTTGGTGGCAGAAAAAATTGCGGAAGTTGGAGTTGACTTGGAACAAGTAGAACGTGATTATGCCGAGCTCCAAATAGAAATTGACACAGGTTTTCAGGAAGAATTTAGCGAGGCGTATATCTCACAAAACAACGTGCCGCCAGAAGTGCGTGCTGAATGGCAACATAGTGCAGATATGGTGTCTGGGCGTGAGAATCTCGACCGAATAAGAGCGTTGTTCCAGGATTTTACTCCTGATAAATGGAAGAATAAAGAACGGGCGGAACAGGAACAGGTTATTGGAAAATATGCAGAAATGCTGGCAGAGAATTATAATCTAAGTCAGCCATATGAATTAAAACTGGTTCCAGACGGGGAGCTAAATACTACTGATAACGATGGAACGGGTAGCTCGACTTATGGTCAGCATAAGATTAAATATATCCTTGCACGTGATCCGTCAATGCAGGAGTACGCTGAGAAAATGCGTCAAGCAGGGATAGAAACGACCTGGCTCTATCGTTCGATTGTTAGTATCAATGAGGATTGCTTGGCGGATGGTATGCAGATTGCTGATACCGTTGCTCACGAACTACGCCATGCTTTTCAACGGGAGCAAGAATTCTTGTGGCGTATGGGCTATTATGATCAAAAGAATCCCCATGGGGAGTTCGACTATCTACCACAGCTTGCTCAATATTTTGCCGCAAATTTTCAGTCCGGTAATTACTATGAGGCAAAAGATTCATATACGGACTATCGCGAGCAATTGGTTGAAGCAGATGCTTTTATGCTGGGTGAGCACTATGCGAACTTCGTTGAGCTCGGGGAGGAGCCGGTAGCCGAAGGGTTAACCGACCAGTCTATTTTTCGAGTTATCGGGCAGAAAATAGGAAATTTACGGCGAAAGAATAGGAGGAAAAATGAAGCAGATTAGAACATATCTTGAAGCGGAGGGTCTTTCAGAAAGCGCAATTCGACGACGGATGGCAGAGTTTAAGCGACAGGCCGACATTGCAGCAGAATTCGTAGAATGGATTGAGAGCGGCGCGAGCGAATATATTGAAGGAATTGCTGTTGAGGGCTATAATGCGAAGCAAATTAAAGAACTGGCGCCGTTTATGAATGGGGTTGGCGTATATAATTTTTTAATTACTTTGCGCGAAAATCCTGAAATAGCCAAAAAATATATCGCCGAAGGATTTCCGACTAGATGATACTTAGTCTGCTACGCTACAAAGACCAGTGTATAATAAACCGCAAAGACGGCTAGCATTGCTGCGCCCTCGATTCGGCTGATTTTTTGCTTGGAGGTCTTCGAGAAAATATACAATAATAATGCCGACAAAATTAGCATCACGAGGTCGAGGATTTGGAAGCTTGACTCGGCGATACCGCCAAAAATTACCACTGGTACGCCTAGAACAAGACAGATATTGAAAATATTACTTCCGATAATGTTACCTACGAGCAGATCCTGCTCACCTTTCTTGGCCGAGACAATTGTGGTGACGAGTTCTGGCAGTGATGTTCCAAAGGCAATGACGGTTAGCGAAATAACACGCTCGCTAATCCCCAGTACAGTGGCGATATTCGAAGCGCTATCGACGACAAGATCACTTCCGATGATAATTGCAGCCAGGCCGAGCAAAACAAATAACAGCGACTTTCCAAGTTTGAATTTGGGCGGTTCTTCGTCTTCTTTTGAGGTGCGTTTTTGCTTTGCGAGGGTAATAAGATAATACAGGAATACTGAGAAGAAGAGAATAATCACGATCCCATCGGACCGAGTAATTTGGTTAATATCGCCGCCACCAAAAACGGTATCCAAGAAAAGCACAATCAGTAAAGTCGAAATTAGTAGCACTAGCGGAAGCTCCTTCTTGACAGTGTTGTCTTTAACGGCAATCGGTTTGATGATGGCAGCGACGCCGAGAATAAGCAGAATGTTTAGGATATTACTACCGATGACGTTGCCGAGTACCATATCAGAATTACCCGAGGCGAGGGCGTTCATTGAAACTGCAAACTCTGGCGCGGACGTGCCGAAAGCGACAATCGTCAGACCAATCAGCATTTTTGAGACTTTGAAATTTTGGGCAGTCGACGATGCGCCGTCAACGAAAATATCTGCGCCCTTGATAAGCGCAACGAAACCAATAATTAAAAGTAAAATATTAAAAAGCATAACAATATTATACTACGATTCGGTATCGGTATGGAATTTTTCGTGGACTTCTTTGAGATGCGGGTCGGTGACGTGAGTGTAGATTTGGGTGGTGCTGATATCGGCATGGCCGAGCATTGTCTGAACCGAGCGAATATCGGCCCCATTCATGAGTAGATCAGTTGCAAAACTGTGGCGCAAAGTGTGCGGCGAAACATGTTTGGTGATCCCGGCCATCTTTGCATATTTTTGGACCATGCGCTCAACTGAGCGTGCCGAGAGTCTTCGAAAGTCGCCACTAGTGTTTGCCTCGCCAGTGTTGGAGCTATTATTCAAAAAGAGCGGCACCAGGGAATCGGTGCGAGCGGCAAGATATTCCGAAACCCAGTTGGCGGCGGATGGTGAGATGAATACTGGGCGATCCTTACTACCTTTACCGCGGACGATAAACTCGCGCCGGTCGAGATTGATCGAGTCGCGGTTGAGCTTCACGAGCTCGGAGACACGCAACCCGCCAGAGAACAGCAACTCGATGATAGCGCGATCCCGAAGGCCGGTTTCGGTCGAAGTATCAATCTCGTTTAGTAGGCGCTCCACCTCATCATAATGTAGGAAAGTCACTTGTTTGCGGATGACATGGGGGAGCTCAACTAGGCTAGGGTCGAGTGATTTAATCCCGCGTTTGGCAAGGTATTTGAGGAAACCGCGCAGGGCGATCAGATGGTAGGATTGAGTGATTACTTTGAGGCTTTCGCCGTGTTCGTCGGTGATACGGTTGAGTTGGAGACGGAACTTACGCAAAAGCTCTGGCGTAATATCGGCCGGTTGCAAAGCATCGCTCTTGCCAGAGATATCCCCTGCAATTTCCAGGAAACGGTAAAGATAACGCTCATAATTCTCGGCGGTGTTTTGAGTGCGGCCCTTCTCGACTTCAATATGCTCGACATAATCGGTGATAAGCTCGGAGACTTCGAGAGTTTGGTCTGAATCGGTCATGGTAATATTATAGGACTTCGCGGAGTTTTGCGCAATTATAAGGATTATGAATAATAAGATTATTATCTTTGTGGTAGAATAGTTATATTAAGCGAAAGGCACCAAAATGGCGAAAAATAAAAATTCAAGCAAAAAATCGGGAAAAGATCATTATGAATCGGGCAAGATGCTCGCCTGTTTGATTATTGTGCTGACGATCCTTGTCGCAGGGCTAACTGGTGGGCTAATTTATGCAGTTGCTCACATGAAAACCGCCGAGGAGAAGGAATATTTGGCAGTCTATGAGCATTTGATGCAGAGGTATCCTGAGCTGAGGTGTACGATGGAGGATGCGCTGTATGATCTAGATTCTGAGCTCGGTGACACTGTCTATGCTGGCATGAAACGGGACAAATCTATCCAAGAGGCCCATACTTGCGTGATGACTGATTACGGCGTGTCAAAAGACGGGGACCCGTATGTGTCGTATATACGTTATAGTTACAATCCAGAAACTCACGAGCAAAAAGGCGAGGGGGAGAAGTTGACGCTTTATTTCCAGCATAGCGACGACCATTATGCGGAGGCGCTTGGGCACGATTAGCTATCACCGAGAACGGTTGTGGTTCCAGTAAACGATCGCGCCAATTAGGGCTGACAGCGTAAACATAGAGCCGATGGCGCCCAACATAACTTTTAGCTGAGCAGACCTAATCTCGGAAGCCCATGTGATCTGATTATTTAAGTAAAAGGCATAATCACGGGGGCTTGTCAGTTGGGTAGGATTACCGTTTTCGTCTTGTTCGAGCGAGCAAAGATATGTATCGTCAAGGTAAAATGTGTGGTTTTCGGGATTTGTCTCATCATTGCGACAGAGGTTCGGGCCATCGGATACTGCGAACGCTGTGGCGCTGATATTAAGAGTTCGAAGTCGAGATATTCCATAGCAGGTCATAACGCCAAAAAGCACCGCTAATAGTAGTAACAGACAAGTATTTACCTTGATGCGTACACTTGTTGCTATTTTTGTTTTAGCCATTTTATCTCCTTATGATTAAAATATATGTTTATTTTAAAGGGAAAAATCTATAAATAAAAGGCTTGATATCCGTATTCAAATAATGTAGAATTAAAAACGGTTGCGTTTTTAACTATCCTTCACATTTTTCATAAAGGAGGTAATTTATGAAAGTACTTTTAAATTAACAGCAGTTGCTTTGGCTTTTACGCTTGCATTTGGCACATTCGGTAGTGTAGCTTTCGCCAAAGAGACACCTACTACTATTTCCGTGGATAATGGTGCTATGGCCATGGGCGCCGCATATAGCACAAGAGCCGCTGTGGGGTCTTGCCAGATTTACAGCGACAGCGAGAGCCAATTTACTACGGAATTGGGCGCGATCAGTGGATACACATTAGTCCGTGGGTAACCCCGGCTCATTATACAATCAGAATGTATGAGCAGGGTAATAGTCCGATATATACAAAGACATTCACTATGACCGATGCTACATCTCACTGGTACGTTGGAGCTAATGTACAACGAGTCACTTTGCAGGGCACACCAGGAGTAGTCAGTGTGAGCTCGTCTGACCATTAAGGTCATGTTGATACTTGGTAATTAAGGATCTAAAAAAAGTAACCCTCCCGGCTTCGGCCGGGGTTTTGTCATGTGCTGTAATTGTTTTATAGAATATAAATATATCGTATATACAAACAATATACGATATATTACTCTTGCTACTAGCGGGTATATTTTTCGTTGAGATCCGAGTAATCGTAAAGTTCTTCTGGCTTGAACCAGAGAGCAATTTCTTTTTTGGCTTCCTCTTTGTTGCCGCTGGCATGGACAAGGTTTGGTACACCAATCCCCTTAGCGTCGGAATAACCAAAGCTCATGTGTGAGTAATCGCCACGAATTGTCCCCATTTCCGCGGATTTCGGCTCGGTCGGGCCAACAATTTTGCGAACTAGCGCTACTGCCTCGACACCTTCAAGCACCATCGCAATGACCGGACCAGTTGTCATATAATTCAAATTATAACGAAAAGCCTGTTCACCACGACGAGTGATCATTTGGCCAATTTCTTCATAATGCGAACGGTAATGATCCTCATCTGGCATAACCATCTTCATGCCGATAATTTTGAGACCAACCCGCTCGAAACGGGTGATCACCTCGCCAACAATCCCGCGCTGGACGGTATCTGGCTTCAAAACTACTAAACTTCTTTCTACTAAATCTTTTGCTTGTGCCATAAAACTCCTTTCCATCATTATATCATGTTATAATAGATTTATGGCTTTATTTAAAGAAAAACCGAAGACCGAGCGCGAAAAAGTCGAAGAACGGCGCGATGAAGTCTTGTCGCGCGGGCGTAAGTTTAAATATCCGATGCAATATGCCAAGCACCGGTTGATTATCCAGACGATTATCATTGCCGTGGTAGCAATTATTGGTATGGTGGTGGTTGGCTGGTTGATGCTATATCGCTGGCAGGATACCGGGGATATGGCTTATCGGATTACGCAAGTAATTCCGGTGCCAGTGGCTGAGGTAGACGGCGAAAATGTGCGTTACAGCGATTATTTGATGATTTACCGCAGTAATTTGATTACGGCTGAGCAACAGGGTGGTCAGCTGGGGAGTCTCGAAGAAGGTGATATGATGCGGGCGGATTATCACCAGGCGGCGCTTTCGGCGGCGGTTGAGTATACTTATGCGTTGAAGTTGGGTCGGGAGATGGGCATTGAGGTGACAGACGAAGAAATTGACGCTGCTTTCGAAGACCATCGTAAAGTTGGTGGCGTGGACCGAAGCGAAGAAGGCTTCCTGAAAATTGTGAAAGATAATTTCGGTATGACGAAGTCGGAATACCGTCGGATGCTCTATTTGTCGCTAATGCGGGCGAAAGTGGCGCAAGCCGTGGATGAACTCGCACTCGACATGGCTGAGCAAGTCGACGCGAGCTTGGCTGGGAATGGCGGCGATTTGCGGGCCACGGCCGAGGCTCTGGGCGAGGTAGTTACCTACGAGGAAACTGGTAAGCTAGTGGACAATATGAACGTCGATGAGGGGCGCTCGGATAAGGCGATGACGCTCGAGCCTGAGCAGGTGAGCGAGCGGTTTTTGTCTAATAACGGTGACGGTTATTATTATGTAAAATTAGTAGAGAAAAATGACACACAGGTGAATTATAATTCACTTAAAATTGCTTTTTCTGAGTTTGACCGCATGGTTGCGGAGTTGTACGAGCGGGACAAGGTACATATTTATATTGAGCTAGAAAAATATTCTGATGGCGGAGAAGGTGATGAAACCTCGGCCGAAGAAGCGCCGGAGAATTAGAAAAACTCCTAAACCTGTGCTATAATGTACTTACGCGAGTATCGTATAACGGCTATTATGTATCCTTCCCAAGGATGAGATCAGGGTCCGACTCCCTGTACTCGCACCATGAGAATAATCCTGAGCTTTGGCTCAGGATTATTCTCATGTGGGGTTGACGGATCAATAGTGGGTTCGAACTGACGAGGATAGCGAATAAAAAAAGCTTGCTTTTCCTTTTGAGCGACGCAATCAGCAGAATTTTGCGTTGGCAAAATTTGACTCCCTGTGCTACACAGCGGATGGCAAAACCGAGCCCGCGGTAACTGTAATTCAGAGGGTAGACGTACGCCGGGTACGTACCCAGGCCGTGACCGTACGTAGCCGAATTGCTAGCAGCCGACCACCAGTAGCCATACGCGGTACGAGCGTAGATGAGGCCACCGGAACGACCGTAGAAGCCCGTACGGAGAAAGTTTGGTAAAACGTTGTTTTAGCGAATGTTATTTGTCTTCCAGTTCCTGAATTCCGGAGTGCAGCTCTAAAATAAAGAAGACTTTACTTTTTGCGCCTGGTAGGATATAATCATCAAAAGTTGTATAAAATAATTTAATAGAGGAATTGAATGCCGATTATCAAATCTGCGAAAAAGGCTGCACGTCAGGCCGAGAAGCGCACACTACACAATCAACAAATTAAGAAAGACATCAAGGCTAGCTTGAAAGCTTTCAGGGCAAATCCGACCGCCGAGACGATGTCCAAGGCGCAGTCTGAGTATGACAAAGCCGCCAAGAAAGGGTTGATTAAGAAAAATACTGCTTCTCGCCGTAAGGCAGCATTGGCAAAATTTGCAAAAGCAGCAAAATAATAATTGGCCAAGAACGAAAATAGCGCTCCTAGCGCTATTTTTGGTTAACGACGTGTTGAATTCTTGCGCGAGCGAGATCGTGATTTACGAGTACGCTTTTGGCGGGATCGCACTTCTTTTACATAACCATAGATAGATGCAATCAGCATCCCAAATTCGCAGATTACTCCAAATGGCGAGAGAATGAGCGCATTATACGACATCCAGCAAAATGCCACTGGAATTCCAAGTAATTTATAAATCTTGGTGCTGTTTTGCCAAATCGAAATCTCGTATAGGATTGTCGCTGCTACCGACAGTAAACTCAGCCAACCTTCGTGGGTGAAAATTGTGATGATAACGATGGTGGCTAAAATTGCTCCAAGCATTAGGTAATCCCACCAATAGCGTCGTTTGCGGAGTTTTGGTTTACCTTCTTGCCAGAGATAGTAGAAATTTGCCAGCAAAATCACAATCGACATGCCCATGCCAAGATCTGCCCCTAGCAAGAAGAATGCAATAATCCCGCAGAGCATCGAAAAAATATCCAGCGTGACGGTAAGTTTTCGTTTTTTAGCGAGGTACGAGCAACCAAGCAACGTATACTCAATAACTGTAAAAATTTGTGACCAGATATAAGCTGCGGTGATTTCCATAATAGTTGTGTTTATTTTAGCATAATTTGGGTGCTTGCGGAACGAGCAATATCTCTACCCATAGCCCTTTGTCTAGCTGGGACTTGTTTGTTGTAAAGAATACAACAAGATGCACTTTGCTCATGGAACAACTGTTTGTTGTATTCTTTACAACAAACAAATCTGGTCTAAATCTCATTATGCTAGACAAAGGGCTAAGGTTAGGGATATTGACTTCATTCGTTCCCAGACATTTCTATACTAAAAAGTTATATATCAACCGTGGAGGAGGCAGGAGGGTCCTTTTGGAGTATAAAAGACTCCACTGAGACCTATGTCTGGTCGAGAATAGATACAGCGTCAGGGTCACTCCAAAAGGACCTCCTACGTCCTCCTTCACCCCTCCCGTACTACACAGCGGATGGCAAAACCATTTCCGCGGTAATGGTTACTCTGAGGGTCGACATTCGTCGGGTTCGTACTCAGGTAGTGACTATAAGTAGTTGATCCAGCCGCAATTAACCACCAGTAGCCATGGGCGGTACGAAGGTTGATGTTGCCATAGGAACGACCGTAGATGCCCGTACGGAGAAAGTTGAGAGGGTCGTGTAGGGAAATATAGAAAACACCAGAGCAAATGCTCTGGTGTTTTCTATGGTGGGTCGTGAGGGATTCGAACCCCCGACTTCCTCGGTGTAAACGAGACACTCTAGCCAGCTGAGTTAACGACCCGTGTTTCTATTATAACACGAAAACAGAACCCGTAAATATTTATTGGCAGCAGAGTTGGACGGTTCTGGTCTTGACTTTGTCGGTGAACTGTGCTATAATGGAAAAAGAGGCGCTTAGGCGTCTAGATTTTGACGGCAACGTCATTTACAAAAAAGGGGGAATTAAGATGAGGCGAAAAAGAATGCAGCGTAAATCGGTTGCGGAGAACCTAGCGCGTGAGATTAACTCGGTCGTAGCGGAATACAAGGGAGAAGAGGACATCTATCCTTGGTATATTACGATAGTCGATAATTGTCATTTACGAAGAGCGCTATGGTATGTACTCGGCGCGAGCGTCTTTGCGGCGCAGATTGTAGGCACAATACTGATGCCGGTAGATAGCAGATTTTTGCTGGTTATGCTGAGAATCAGTGTTTCTGGGCCGATATTATTCGTGACCGCATTTTGTGGTTTAGCCGTGAAGGAATTTTTTGCATGGCTAGATTGCATGGCTAGATTGCATGGGAGAGTGTAATAGCAATTTGGTTGAAGTCGGATATAGCAAAAAAGACCTACGTTGGCTGAGATGTAAATTGGCGGAAGTTCGGAAGTTTGATTGTTCAAACAGGAAGGCTGAATCTTAAGGATTTTAAAGTGTCGCTCGGTGTCGAGCGGCATTTTTACTTAGAGACCCCTTCAACAACAAATGCTTCCGGTTCTACCCAGTTACGTAGCGCGCCGCTCCTCCTTCACCCCTCCCGTACTACACAGCGGATGGCAAAACCGCTTCCGCGGTAATTGCTAACCTGAGGGCTGACGCCCGCCGGGCCCGTACCCAGGTTGCGACCGTTCGTGGCTGAGTTACTGGTACCTGACCACCAGTAGCCATTTGCGGCACGATAGCCGAGGCCGCCATAGGAACGAGAGTAGTTGCCCGTACGGAGAAAGTTGAGTATGCTATACTAATAAAAATAATGCGGAGGCAGCTATGATAAAAGAATTTTTCGGAAAAGGAGAGTCGGAAATTCGTAAGGATAAGCCAATGACTGAGCGTGAGGTGGTTGTAGTAGCGGTAAAGCACCCGACGGAGGCGAAATATCTTTGCGTTCAGAATAGGAAGTTTGGCTGGATTGATTTTGTTATGGGCGGTATTGAAGGAGATGAGACTCCAGTCGAGGCGGCTCGGCGTGAAGTTATTGAGGAAACTGGTTATGATGATTTTGGTGAATTGGTTGAACTGCCTGAAATTTGCTACGATAATTTTTATGCGGCTCATAAAGATGTTAATCGTCATATTACTATTCATATTGTGCAGGGTGCTCTAAAAAGTATGCAACAAAAGGAGCGTTCACAGGAAGAAAAGGAAATTGCTGATGTGCTATGGATTGCGAGTGATGATCTAGCAGAAAAATTAACTCAGGAGGCGCACCGCTATATTTGGGAGCTTGTAGCTAATAATATGCTATAATTTATAGAGAATTAATATAGAAAGGATAGAGCTATGGAGCAAGTAGAAAAGATGCGGCACACTCTGAGCCATGTTTTGGCAGCAGCAGCGCAGGAGCTTTATCCGACAACAACTTTTGGAGTAGGACCGGCGATTGAGAACGGTTTTTATTACGATATTGACTTCGGTGGTGAGAAGATTTCTGATACGGATTTGCCCAAGATAGAGAAGAAAATGCGCGGGCTAATTCAGCGGAGGCTCGAAATGCGTGAGCGGAAGTCTAGCCGTGAGGAAGCTCTTAAATGGGCCAAGGATCAGGGGCAAAAGTATAAGATTGAGCTGATTGAGGATTTACCAGAAGATGAGGGGATCACTTTTTATGATATGATCGACCCGAAATCTGGCGAAGTCATCTTTACTGACCTCTGTAAAGGTCCACACGTTGGCAATCTAGGCGAGACAGGGGTTTTCAAGCTAAACCGGGTAGCTGGGGCGTATTGGCGTGGCGACGAAAAGCGCGAGATGCTGACACGGATCTACGGCGTAGCTTTTCCGAATGAGGCGGAGCTGGACGAATACCTCAAAAAACAGGAGGAAGCCAAGCAGCGCGACCACCGCAAACTGGGTAAGGAGCTTGATCTATTTTGTTACTCAGACTTGGTTGGCTCTGGCCTACCGCTGTTTACTCCGCGCGGGACGGTTCTGCGTGATAAACTGAATGAATTTACGCAGGGTTATCGCACGGCTTGCGGCTATCGTAAAGTGACAATTCCGCATATTGCGAATGTTGACCTCTATAAAACTTCTGGTCACTATGAGAAATTCCCGGAGCTATTCCAGTTTGTCAGCCAAGAATCTGGCGATCATTTGGCGATTAAGCCGGTCAGTTGCCCGCATCATTCACAGATTTTTGCGAGCATGCCACGCAGCTATAAGGAGTTGCCGGTCAAATATCTCGAAACCACCATGGTTTATCGCGACGAACGCAAGGGGGAGCTCGGTGGACTTTCGCGCGTGCGGGCGATCACTCAGGACGATTCGCACATTTTCTGTACCGAGGACCAGGTTGAACAAGTTTTTGGTGAGTTGATTGAAAGTGCCAAAGACCTGTATAAAAAAGTTAATATGAAACTTAGCCTACGTTTGAGTTTCCGCGATGATGGCGACGGCTATATCGGCGACGAGAAGATGTGGGAGAAAGCGCAGACCTCAATTCAAAAGATGGCCGACGAGTTCAACATGGATTATGTTGTAGCTGAGGGTGAGGCAGCCATGTATGGTCCAAAGATGGATTTCATGGCGACGGATGCGCTTGGCCGGGAATGGCAACTTGCAACTGTGCAACTTGATTATGCTTTGCCGGAGCGTTTTGGTCTCGAATATACCGATGCCGACGGCACTAAAAAGCGCCCAATTATGGTCCATGCTGCGCTACTCGGGGCGATCGAGCGCTTTATGAGTATTTACATTGAGCATACGGCGGGTTGGTTCCCAATGTGGTGTGCCCCAGAGATGGTTCGGGTAATTACGGTGAATAACGATGCAATCGATTACGCCAAAGAGGTCGAGGAAGTTCTGCGCAAGGTGGTGCTCGAACAGCCAATCGCAAGGAATGAAATGCGCTACGAAACAGATTATAGTGACGATTCGCTAGGGAAGAAAATTCGTCGGGCGACTGGCTTGAAAATCCCGGTAATCCTGGTCGTTGGGCCGAAAGATGCCGAGGCACGCGAGGTGAGCGTACGGACTCAGGATGGGGAAGAGAAAGTGAAGCTTGCCGAGTTGCAGGATTGGCTCAAAGAGAGGGGCGAAAATAACTACAAGTAGCAATATCGTGCGAGAAAATGGCCCTGAAAGCGTTCTAGAAGCCCTACAAGGCCGTTTTCAGGGCGTTTTTGATATTGATACCGTCTTGCAGTATAACTTTGTGGATTTTTTCGATTTTTGCCGCACAGGAAGGAGAATTTGGTGAGTTTTGATAAAACTTTGGTTATCCTTGGCCCGACTGCCTCTGGCAAAACAGGGGTAAGTATCGAAATTGCTCAGGAAATCGAGCGGCGCGCCAAGTCCTCGCCGGATGGGAAGTTCTGCGGTTTTAGAGGTGCAGAAATTATCTCGGCCGATTCGCGGGCGATCTATAAAGAAATGGATATTGGCACCGCGAAGCCGACCTTGGCAGAACAAGGGTTGGCAAAACACTGGGGTATCGATCTGATATATCCGGGGGAAAGATTCACCGTAGCAGACTGGAAAGCCTACGCCGAGGAAAAGATTGCCGAGATTAGGACCCGTGGGAATTTACCAATTGTGGCCGGGGGGACGGGGCTGTATGTTGATGCTCTGGTTTATGATTACCATTTTACTGAACAAAATAAAGTTTCGCAGTCCGATCGTCAATCAATCTGTGCAAATTTTTTACTCATTGGCATTGAGACTACCCCTGAAATACTGCGCGAAAGGATTACGAAGCGAGCGAACACATTTTTTACTCAGGAACTGTACAAAGAAACAGAAAATCTTGCTAATAAATATGATTGGGATACTCAGGCGATGAAGAGTAATATCTACCAGTTCGCATGGAGCTATTTGCAGGGCGAGATTAGCCTCGACCGTGCCAAAGAATTGTTCGTCTATGATGATTGGCATTTGGCAAAACGCCAGCTGACGTGGTTTCGGCGAAATAAAAATATTATCTGGTTGCCTCTTGATAAAATCAGGGAATACGTGCTAAAATGTATTCAGGATGAGCAAAGAAACTAGCACCCCAGTCGAAAAATTGTTCGGATCAAAGACCCGAGCGAAGTTGCTTGATTTATTTTTTGCGAATACTACCAAATCTTTTTACGTCCGCGAAATTACTCGTGTGATTGGTGAACAAATAAATTCCGTTCGGCGTGAGCTGACGAACCTCGAAAGCATTGGCGTAATCCGCAACGAGACCTTTGATAACAAAGTCTATTACGCCGCGAATATGAAACACCCTTATGCGCATGCTTTTCAGGAGATTTTCGGTAAACGTGGCGCAGTGACACCGGTGCGTGTGCAGTCGGTCCGCCGGGCAGCCGCGAATAACTGGGACGAGTATATCCGCCCTGTTAGCAAGTATCTGCGTGCAATGGCCCTTATGAACCGCGCTCCGGGGCAAGATGGGATTGATCTTTTGGTGATTGGTGATGATCGGACTAAAAAGCTTACTCGGTGGGCAGAGGTGATTGAGAAGAAGCAAGGGAAACCGCTAGATTACGTGATTTTGACGCGTGATGATTTTATCTATCGTAAGAGCGTCAAAGACCGTTTTGTGATGGATATTTTGGAAATGGAAATTAGTGAAATGTATGATCCAGAAGGCATAATCACTGGCGATGAGCTCGCATTTTAAGGAGGAAATGATGGAAATTGAATGTAAAAATCCTGACGAGATTATTTTAACCACGAAGCAAACGCGGATTAAATTTGACGTTGCGACCCAGACGATTGATGCCGATTTGGAGGTTGGTCCGATTGTTGGTCCGGGCGAGTTCGAAATTGGTGACGTGGCAATTCGGGGTATCGCGACCGAGAGTGGCCAGACCGTTTATGACGTAAATGTAGGGAACACCCATGTAGGGATCATCGGTGGAATTGAGGAAGCGGTGAGTCTGGATGAGCTTGGTATTGCAGATATTCTCTGCACGAGCTCGGTGCGGGCAGTGCGCGAAATCGAGCCGAAAGTTGTGATTGCGATGGGAAACGTCGATGGTATGGTGACAGATTTGAAGCTTACTCCGCGGGCCGAAAAGAAGTATAAACTCAAAAATCATGATGCCTTGCCAGCCACGCTGGATGTTGTCGCACTAAGCTAAGATGGAATTTATACTCGAAATTATTATTGTTCTCGTTGTGATATTGTTTTCGATGATGTTGCATGAGCTGGCGCATGGCCTGGTTGCCTATAAACTCGGTGACGATACGGCAAAAGAAGATGGCCGTTTGACTATGAACCCGTTAAAACATCTGGATCCTTGGCTTTCGGTTGCTATGCCGCTGCTGCTATTGATTTCCGGGGGGCCAATTTTTGGTGGCGCCAAACCTGTCCCGGTGAATTCGTATAAGCTGAAACACGGACCCTGGGGGATGGCACTTGTGGCAATTGCTGGGCCGCTGACGAATTTCCTGATTGCTTTTGTTGCCTTCCTGATCGGGTTTTATAGCGGGGCGCTGTCGTCTAGCGGTATAGCGGGGGAGATATTTGGCAATCTCGTGATGGTGAACCTCGGTTTTGGCATTTTTAATCTTATCCCGATCCCGCCGCTTGATGGTTCGCGAGTTTTGTATGCCATTTCGCCTGATCCAATTCGTGATCTGCTGGATCGGATTGAGCCTTATGGGATTATGGTTGTCCTTATCCTTGTGGTGGTGGGCTCTGGGTTTGTCAACCGGTTGATGCTCGGTGGTATGGAGGGGATTTTAAGCTTTTTCTACTCTATTGTCGGGATCTAGGGTTTCTATGTTATAATGAAGGTAGCCCCAGTGGCGGCATGATTTTCCTGAATAATCATGTTTTAGGGATTTCGTGGCATTACCTCTGTGGAGGTAGCGCATAAGATTTTACCCACCTTGTATATAATACGGGGAAAACATCGTCGCTGGGGTTATACGTGCTTTTATAGTGACTATTACTTCGTCAGGAGTTCCAGTACGCGCTCTTCGTATAGGGAATACGATTCGCTTGCGCGCTTCACTCCTTTCTCGTACTAGCCTACTATAAAACTACGTAATAATTAGATAGTTAAGGTAAAAGGGTGAAACAACGTATTCGAGTCGCTGGGATTGTTCAGAAAAATGGCGAGATCCTCGTCATGAAGCGTACCTCTGGGCGTAATGATAGCGCTCCGACTTGGGAATTGCCAACCGGCAAAATTAAATTTGGTGAACAGCCAGAAGAAGCAATGGACCGAATGCTCGAAGAATATCTGGGTGTGGAACTAACAGAAAAAACAGAGTTAAAAGATGTGATTACCTTTGTCGCTCCGATTGGATCCAGCCAGCTGAGCAACCTATACATTATATATAACGTCGTTTTGCCAGAGCAGACTAAAATCACTCCGACCGAGCGTTATTCCGCCTATAAATATATTAAGCCCGAAGAGCTCGGTAATTATCATCTTGATGAGGCCAGTATTGTTGCCTTGGAGATTGAGGGGCGCGAATCTGGCCACACTAACTATCGCGAGGTGGCTAATAGCGCAACGGTGTATGTCGATGGTGCAAGTCGCGGCAATCCAGGTCCGGCGGGGGTCGGATATGTAATCATCGATGAAAATGGCAATACTTTGGCTACGGGCGGCGATTTCATCGGTTTTGCAACTTCGCGAGTGGCAGAATATTATGCCTTGAAGCTTGGCGTCGAAAAGGCCTTGGAACTCGGGCTGAAATCAGTACGTTTTGTGGGTGATAACCTGATGATGATCAACCAAATGAAGGGCCTCTATAAGGTCAAGAATCAAGATTTGATGCCAATTTATGATTCGATCCAGGAGTTATTGCAGAATTTCGATGCGTATGCCTTTACGCATGTCAAACGCGAACAGAACACCGCGGCCGATGCCAAGGCTAACGCTGCGATTAACCAGCATTTCAAAAATAATTAGCCGTTCCTCTTGCGTTTGGATAGTTTTTGTGTTAAAATAAACATGAGCCCGAAAGGCAACCGCTCATATGAGAGGAAAGTCCGGGCAACATAGGACAGGGTAGTCGTTAATGGCGACCGTCCGTAAGGGCAGGGAAAGTACCACAGAAACATAAACCGCCGAGCACCCTAGGGTGCTCGGTAAGGGTGAAAAGAGTGAGGTAAGAGCTCACAGCGCGGGATGGTGACATTCCGGCGGGGGCAAACCCTACCTGTTGCAAGGAGTGCTAAAAAACTTTGGTCCGAAGATGCACGCTCACCGCTAGAACCATAGAGCAATTTATGGTCAAGATAGATGGTTGCCAGCTTGCCGGAAGGCAGGTTACAAAACCCGGCTTAATGAGGGCTCAATTTATCGAAAACGACAAAAAACAGGCTAAGAAGCCTGTTTTTTGCTGACCGTTGGTCAATTATTTCACTAGACCCTTTTTCTTCAAAGTCCTAAGTGCAGAAGTCGAAACATTCACCTTCTGTTTTTTGCCGTCAACAACGATAGTTTTCTTTTGGATATTTGGTTTGAATACTTTGCGGGTTTTACGCTGAGAGAACGAAACATTGTGTCCGTACATCTTACCTTTGCCGCTAATTTCGCAGATAGCCATTATTTCGCCTCCTTTTTTACGGTTTCAACAATAGCCTTGAAAGCTTCTGGCTGATTGACGGCTAGCTCGGCGAGAATTTTACGGTCAATTGCTACACCCTGGGCCTTCAAGCCGGCGATTAGTTGAGAATAACTAAGACCAAGCTCGCGCGCAGCGTTATTAATCCTAGTAATCCAGATGCTGCGGAGATCACGCTTACGATTGCGGCGATCTCGGTAACTATAACGCAGAGATTTGATTACGCCCTGCTTCGCCATCCGGTAGCTACGGGTGCGATAATGCTGCATCCCCTTAGCTTTATTCAAAATCTTCTTATGTTTTGCCCGTGCAGGCACACCACGTTTTACTCTCATTTCGTGCCTCCTAGTGCAGTTTTAACATTCTTAGCGATCTTGCCCTTCACGAAAGCGTCGGTTTTCATATTGCGCTTGCGTGATTTGGATTTCTTGGCAAGAATATGGTTGCCAAAGGCGCGCTCGCGTGAAAGTTTACCAGAGCCGGTAATCTTGATACGCTTGGCAGTACCCTTGTGAGTCTTGATTTTTGGCATAATCCAAAACCTTTCCTTTAATTTATTATTCAAAGTGCAATCAGGCGACCGTGGAAGTAGGAAATTACTTCTTCCGAATCGTGGCTGATAAATTGCGCCCCGCAAATTGAGGTTGCCCCTCTTGGACGATATTGATTTCTTCGGTGATAAGACCAATAATCTTGTCGAGAGTGACTTGACCTAGCTCTTTGTGAGCCATTTCTCGCCCTCTGAAAATGATCATTATCTTGACACGATCGCCATCGTTCAGGAATTGCTTCATTTTGCGAACTTTGATATTAAGGTCGTTGTCGCTGATTTTGAGACCAACTTTCATCGTTTTGAGCTCGGATTGCTTTTCGCGAGCTTTCTTGCGATTTTTGGCCTCCTCTTTCATCTTCTGGTATTGGTATTTGCCCCAGTCGATGACTTTGACAACGGGCGGATTAGCGTTGGCGGCAATTTCTACCAAATCAACGCCTTGCTCATTGGCGATGTTTTGTGCCTCACGGCTCGACATGATGCCCAGCTGCTCTCCATTAGCTCCAATTACGCGGACTTCAGGGTAACGAATTTCTCCGTTAAGTTTCGTGCGTGTATTTTTACTGATGGTGGCATCCTTTCGCTTATTTGAACTCTTTAATTATAGCAAAAGTTTTAGCGGTTGACAAGTAGTATAAGTGGTTTTATTTGGGCTATGACCTTAAATTTTTTGTCGCAATGTCAGCGCTTCCGAGAGGTGTTTTAGCTGGATCTTGGCAGAATTATCGAGATCGGCGATGGTCTGGGCGACGCGGATTACTTTCAGATGAGAGCGGAATGAAAGTTTGAGCTTGTCGGTCGCTTGACTGAGCAAATTTTCCGCTTCTGGTGTAAGGTGTAAAAATTGCTTAATTTCTGCCCCAGAAAGCGAACCGTTGGACATCGCGGCCTGATTGTAACGCCTCTGTTGTAACTCGAATGCTCTCTGGATCATTGTTCTTGCGGCTTTATGCTCCTGGTTAGTTTTTGGTTGTTCAGGGAATGCCGTGACCCGATCAGAACGTTTCACCTCAATAGTTAGGTCAATTCGGTCGAGTATTGGCCCCGATATTTTATTGCGATAATTCTCGATTTGCTTGGCCGAGCAGACGCAGGATCGATCGGGGCTATTGAGGTAGCCACAGGGGCAGGGGTTCATTGTTGCAATCAGCAAGAAGTTTGCCGGGAAAACGGCGTGATGCGTGGCCCGGTCGATATTGATATGCTGACTTTCTAATGGTTGACGTAGAGATTCGATGGTCCGGCGAGAGAATTCGGGGAGTTCGTCCAAAAAGAGAATGCCGTGGTGGGCCAGGGAAATTTCCCCAGGGGCAGCATTTGGACCACCGCCAATTAGCGCAGCGTGGCTGGCGGTATGGTGGGGTGCTCGGAAGGGGCGCCAAGTCTGTATTTCGCCTACGGAGGTGGAGAGATTATGGATTTTGGTTATTTCCAGTTGTTCTTCGGGAGTAAGACCCGGCAATAAATTGGCTGCAACCTTGGCGAGCATGGTTTTGCCCGCTCCCGGCGGCCCAGACAGCAACAGATGATGGTGTCCCGCTAGAGCGATAATTAGCGCGCGCTTGGCCAACTCTTGACCGGTAATTTGATCAAGCGTTGCCCCATCTGTCTCTGTATTTTTTACAACATTTTGCCGGGGCGGAGGGGCTGATAGCGGTGAAATCGATGGTGGCGAAATGGTTTCTATGTTGCAGAGGTGTAAAACCAGCTCCATCAGGGTCGATACGCCGATTATCTTTATTCCTTTGACCAGGGAAGCCTGTGCGTAGTTATCGCTCGGGACATAAATTTCCTCGAAACCTTGCTCGCGGATAGTCTCGACGATGTTGATGATACCCCTCACCGGGCGAGTACCACCGTCTAGGGATAGCTCCCCGGCGAAGGCCTTCCCGGAGAGGTGCGAGGCGCTGAGCTGGCCAGAGAGTACTAGGATCGCTAGTGCGATTGGTAGATCCAGGTGGGATCCATCCTTAGTAAGCTCGGCCGGGGCCAGATTTACAGTTACTTTCTTGGGTGGAAAGACAAAACCAGAATTGGTAATTGCCCGACGTACGCGTTCGCGGGCCTCAGACACGGTCTTGCTGGCCATCCCGACGATATTAAACCCTGGTAGGCTCTTGCTGCTATCGGCCTCTACTTCTACGATGCTGCCACTATATCCCTCAGGGATGGCAGAATATACTTTTGCAATCATACGGCCACTGTATATCAAATTTTCCCAAAACTACAAGCGTAAACGTAATAACAGGAGAGATTATACCCCGGTGCATATCTAGAAGTGTGTCCACATGCGTATTTGGGTGTGCATGGTGGCATAGTCTAGGAGAGTTTCGGTCTTGTATCAGTTTACTTATTTTTTGCAACAGTACAAAGTACACACCTGCGACTATCTGAACAAGTATTTTTGACAACAAAAACAGGATAGCTGGTTTTAAAATTACTCCTGGTTAAGTATTTTTTACAACATGTATAACAAACTTGTTCAAAAAACATCCGCAAAATGGATTAGGGGCATGATAATTTTGGTGTTCAGGCACAGAATAAATATTTTGCTCGGCTAAGCTGTTGTGGTATTTTTTACAACAGGGCGCGATGACGCTGTTGGCCTAAGGTGACCTTAGTGCTATCTATATACTTATTTTTTACGACATGCGGGTCAAAAAGGAAAATTTACAGAGGCGCTACCCTATACTATGTAATTTCTACAACATTTTCCGGTTGCAACTGTGCCCGCTTCTATCTCTGAACCGGTATTTTTGACAACAAAGTGCTTGCGTATTTTTGAAGGGTAGGGTATAATGGAGGTATTGGGGCTGACAAAGCTTAGACGGATTATTAACAGATACCAGGCACGACGAGTGATACCGTAAGTATTGAATAAGTGCAAAAAACACTTCAAAGCATGTGCTTTACGCACCTGCGTACGCCTAATTTAAGTATTATATAGGCTGGCTTAGCCCTGAGATACCGTAGGGGTTGAGTTATTATATTACGGTGTTAAGGCCAAAATAGTGACGCATTTTGGCACGAAAACCCTTGTCAAGGCTCTTTTGGTTTGGTCGTTTGCAGCCAAAGGGATTAGCCGATCAAAACAGACGACTATGCGTGTAGAATGGTGTCCAAGTGATTTTTCGGACCCGGAGGCAGTATCCGGCAGCTCCACCAGTATTTTTGTATGCGTCCTCTGGGCGTATATTTGATTTTTTGGGCCCACCAAAACATGGTCGAGTACGCTTGCTTTTTATATAGAAAATGTTCTAAACGAAAAATAAGAATAGGCCCAGCATGAAAAATAGGTCGGCAGCCGCACGAATATGGCCTGTGGAAAACTCTAATAAAAATCATAAAAAAATTGTTCAAAAATCTATTGACTTAAACGGTTTGGGGGCTTATACTAGGGGTAGTTCTTGAATACAAAATTTATTCAGGAACCAAAAACAAAAATAGCCAAAATAACTCCACACTCTACGAAAGACCGGTTTTCCTCGCAGTTACCGGTCTTTCTCTTTGTTTTGAAATCCAATTGGGCGGGGAATATTATGACACGAAAATAAGCTAGAAAATCCTTAAAAAGCAGTCATATTTTGAGGAGTTCTTCTAGTTTTCCGTTTAAGCATTTATTGTAGCCCGTACTATTGACTTTTTAGGTTATCTGTGATAAAATGTGCAACGAGGAATAGGGGAGGTACTCTATTTCTGGATGCAGCCTGCTGGGGTCCGGGGGCTGTAAATTTTTAAGAAGGAGGTGGTCCAAATGTTTTTTGGATCAGAGAAAGTAACACAAATTTCGGACGCAAAGGTGCGACTGCCTAATAACGGTATTGCATATATGCTGACGACAGGGGTCGCACCGCTGTCAAATATGGAATCGTTCTATATTGGTATGACGGAGCCGGATAAGATGGCATTCCAATCTGGGTGGAAACGTTATCATTCGCTCAGGATATTGAGAGACGCCGACTTCATTGATCGGATGCACAATACTGGGGTGATGTACTTGAAGGACGGGGTTATTCCTAACGATAAGACGGGCTATGATGTACTCGAATTGGCGGAGATTTTGGATGCTGTTATCTATAATAAACCACGCGCTGGTCAGGAGTGGAGAATCCATAGTTTCTTGATACGCTCAGGGTTGCTGGTCTTCCGGTTGATCCCGGCAAAGGTTGTCTCAACCAGCCGGATTTTGGAGATCAGTTGCAGTCTTGACCATATGGCCGGGAGCGTCTTGCAGTTTGGAATCGACGTTGGACGCCCTTGCTGGCAGTTTTGGCATCGGAAACAGGCTGTTAATGTCGTGTGCGACATGACGGACTTGCCAAAAGTTCAGAAGTTTGCTGTGACAACAGTTGGCAAAAATGGGTGGACGGAAATCCGGAAGATAGCCTATATTGGGGAGTTTCGGAAAGGAGAGAAGCCTTCCGCGTCGACCCGCAAATTTTTCCGGGGTTCGCTCGAAACGACCAGTCGCACTCGCGTCACCCTATGAGTCTCATGGACTAGGGTGATTGCTTTCTCACCCTAGTAACTTAGCCCTAGCTACAAAGTAGCTAGGGTACTTTTGTTTAGCAGTATTTCTGCGCAATATTATTCGAACTGTTGTAAAAATAACAATTATTGAGGAAAGCCGGGGTCAAAATAACAACATTTACGTACTTTGAACCTCTCTAAATTGTTATCTTCACAACAAAGCTCGTGTCAAAATCACAACAATACCTGATATGTTGTGAAAGTTACAACATACAAAATATGTCAGGATAACAGGGTGTCAACCACTACATGTTGTGGAAAATACAACATATTTTTGGCAAAAAGTCTTGAATTTTTAGTATAAACGTGATAGGATGAAGACAGTCCAAGCCAAAACAAACACGGACAAACAAAAATGCACTTTAAGATAAAACGGATTTCCGCAGGCTAAAAGGTAATTTCTAGCCATAAATTACACTTTTAGGAATTACCTAAAACTTGCGGATTACCGTGAGTTGCTAGCCATAATCAGTTGCACATTGTAGTTTTAAATACCGATTATGTATCTAGCGTCTATGCCCCACCATGCGTGGAGCGATCAATCAGGGATGAGCGGCGTTGTGGCCCAAAGTAATATTTATTAATGCCAGATAACCCACTCATCTCTCCTCGACTTATGAGATGCCAAGTAGCACCTCGAGCGAATTAGGGGGATTTCTTAAACTGGAAGTACGGTAAGCTAACGGGGCGGGAATGCTTATCTAGAAAACTTTTAGTACAGTACAGCCGGTTCTAGGGGCTTTTGCTTGTGGGGCCTATGGAGGTGGTTGGGAAATCACCCTGTTTACGTTTATGCTTGTAGATGCTATACTAAAAACATGCCAAAGCGCTTAATTCCAGTTTCGAGTCTAACATCGGTCGTCGTGCTACTACTGATGTTAAATTTCACCACCCCAACGGGCGTCGGACCGTTGGGGGTTTTGGTGTTTTTTATTGCCGTTTATGTCCTGATGTTCGGTATTTTTATCCTAATCGTGCGATTTTTTGGGCGAATATTAGGGCATAAGCCGAGCCGCAAACAATATCTTTATAGTGTGGTGCTGGCTTTCGGGCCGATTATGCTGCTTCTTGCCCAGTCACTAGGATCAATCAATTTCTTGACGATTAGCCTGGTGGCTGTGTTCGAGTTTTTAGCCTGTTTCTTAATTAAAAAGCGCTCAGAGAGGTAAAAATACCGGAATTAGCGCTAGCGGTATGAGAGTGCTAATAAAGAGGTGGAAAATCGTAATTTTTGTGTTCATTTTGGTGTAAAAAGTGCTATAATAAGCTTATGGAAAAAGACCCAAATGTAAGAAGGTTGAGCGCGAAGGAGCTAACTGAGGAGATTGATGCAGCGACTGATTTGGTAAGACCGCGGGCTGAGGTAGCACGGGATTTGGGTCGGGTAGCTCAGATAGCCGAGCATTCACCGAGGGGTGACAGGGCAGAGCCTATTACTAGTAGTGCGCTCGCAGAAGAACGGGTCATTGCTAGCAACGATGAGGTCAAGCAGATGGTTGCGGTTGAAAACGGCTATGCCGAGGCTGGCAATCTTACACCGGGCGAGAACGTTGTCGGTGGTGAAAGTGCGGTTGAGATCAAAGAGCGCCTCACTAGTGACCGCGAAACAGCCAAAATTCAGAGTGGCGAGGGCTTATCGGAGGATCAGCAGTGGATGCACAAGATTTCGGTACAGAGTGGTAAAGAACTCGCAAAAACTGTCGAGGAAAAGGTGTCACAGATTACTACCGCTGGCGATTTTAACCCAGCTGCGCTCGAAAGGGTCCGGTTTGGGTCGATGCTGAGCGCCATAAAAAACGATGAAGGTTATTCCTTTGGAGAGCGGAACTGATGCCGACGACGATTATAATCATCATTGGTATAGCGCTAGCGACTGTTTTTATCGTTGCGATCATTCTGAGTAAGCGTCGGCAGGCCATGAATTACGAGAGAGGCGTCAAAATGGCACCAATGTTAATTCACTTGCCGCCAACCACCGACGATATTAACGGTGGTGGGCGTGATGAGCGTGATGTCACAAACGAGGCTCTCAGCCAGGCGCAGGTGATGTACTCAATCATATCTTCTACTTTGGTGAAGGGTATGTCGAGCCGGATTTATGGCCAGCAGCACCTTTCTTTTGAAATTATTGCAGCAAACGGCCTGATTAAATATTATGCTGTGGTGCCAATCACCATGACCGAGACCGTGAAGCAAGCGATTATTTCTGCTTATCCCTCGGCGCGCCTAGAAGAAATCGAGCCAGACAGTATTTTTGGCGAAAAAGCGAGCGCAAGCAAAATCGCCGGCGGGGAAATGCGGCTCAAAAACGAGTTTGTTTTGCCGATTAGTACTTATGAAGATAGCCAGCGCGACGCCAGCCTCGCGATGCTAAATGCGATGTCTGGCACAAAGGAGGGCGAGGGGATGGCTTTGCAGGTTATCTTCCGGCCGACCGATGGTTCCTGGACTGATAAGTCCGATGAATGGAAAAAAGATTTGCGTTCTGGCAAGGATCGCAAAAATTCGCGAACAAATTTTGCGTCGGGCCTGGGTAATTTTATTAAGGATTTCGTAGTAGCATTTTGGCATCCGCCCGAAGAGCATGAAAAGGACGAACAAATTTCCGATTTAAAGCAAGACGAAATCAACGCGATCGACAAAAAGACCAAGTATCCGGGTTTTGAGACGCTAATTCGGGTCGTGGCCAGTGCCGATACCAAACCACGCTCGGAAGCGTTGGTGAATTCGTTAGTCGCAACATTCACCCAATTCGACCTCCAAGGAGTTAACGGTCTAGAATATTATGAAGTCAAAGACACAAAGAAGCTTGCCGTGGATTATGTTTTCCGGATATTCCCGCAGGGGCAGAAGCAAGACATATTAAATAGTATGGAGCTAGCGTCGATTTTCCATTTACCAGCGCAGAATGCCATCCCGACTTCGCAAGTCGAGCGCCAAGCAACAAAACAAGTCGAGGCGCCGGCGAAAGTCCCCGAAACTGGGGTGATCCTGGGTGAGAACCGTTTCCGGGGGGAGAGCAAAGAAATCAGATTAACCGAGAACGATCGTCGTCGGCACACCTATGTAATCGGTTCGACTGGTATGGGCAAATCAGTCCTTTTGACCAACGTCGCCTATCAAGATATGGTTGATGGGCGCGGTTTTGCCTTTATCGACCCACATGGTGATGCAGTAGAGCTTTTGATGAGCAAGGTACCAGAGGATCGAATTGATGATATTATTTATTTTGACCCAGCCGATATGGAGCATCCGGTCGGCATGAATATGTTCGAGTGGACCACCGAGGACCAAAAAGATTTTATCGTCCAGGAGGGGATCAATATGCTACAAAGCCTGTTTGATCCAAGCAATCAAGGGTTCTTTGGTCCGCGCGGGCAGCATATGTTCCGAAATGCCGCTTTGCTTCTTATGTCCGATCCAAATGGCGCGACTTTTATCGATATCCCACAGTGTTTCACTGATCCAGAGTTCGTGAAGCAGAAATTGCAATATGTCACCGATAAGGCGGTTTACGACTACTGGACTAAGGAGTTCCCAGCCAGCCAAAAGAGTAACGATGCCGGTGAGGTGATCACCTGGTTCACTAGCAAGTGGGGGCCGTTCCTTTCGAATATCACAATGCGCAATATCCTCGGCCAGGTGAAGAGTGGCTTCAATATCCGCGAGATCATGGATAATAAGAAAATCTTCCTGGTGAACCTGTCAAAAGGCCGCTTGGGAGATATCAACTCGCAGCTGCTAGGTATGATTCTGGTGATGAAATTCCAAGCCGCGGCAATGAGCCGAGCCGACATCCCCGAGGATGAGCGTAAAGATTTCTGTCTATTTGTGGACGAGTTCCAGAATTTTGCGACCGAGAGTTTCGAGAGTATTCTCTCTGAGGCGAGGAAGTATAGGTTGAACTTGTTCCTAGCAAACCAGTTCATGACCCAGCTGACCGACAAAATTCGCGAGGGGATTCTTGGCAACGTCGGCACGATCATGTCGGGGCGTCTCGGTGTGACTGACGCCGAACTGATGGAGAAGGCCTTTGCGCCGGTATTCCAGGCTGAGGATTTACATAAGCAAGGGAATTACCAAGCAATTGCGACCGTCATGATGAATAACCTGCCGAGCTCGCCGTTTACGATGGCGCTGCTCCCGCCAATGGGCGAAGCCAAGCCGGAACTCCTTGAAACCATGAAAGCCTACTCCGCGGCGAAATATGGCCGCACACGCGAGGAGGTCGAGGCAGAGATCAAAGCGCGCTGGAAGACCGTCAAAAAGGACGAGAAGAAGCTTGAAAACACCCAGAACGTGGGGCCGGTCGGGCAGCTAGAAAAAGTGCAGAGTGAGAAAATCAGCGAGAAAGAAAGCTTCCTGAGCTCCTGGAAGAAGAAGCGCGAAGAAAAGCGGGCCGAACGGGGCGATGCGGATAAGGATAAGAATAAGGACGAGGACAAGGGAAATGATGGTAAGAGTGGCGATGGTGGAGCGCCAGCTAGGGAGGATAACCCGAACGAGATGACCTTCAAGGTCGAACGCAAGCGTAAGCCAAAAATGACCCTAGAATAGACTGTAACAGACTAGAAATATAGCATGGATATAGCATGAGCAGGGTCTCGTGCTATATTTTATTGTGCTTTTGTTTTTAAAAAATGCCGTTTATGGCTATTTTTGGCTGTATTGCATTATATATACAAATTTAGTACAATATATATACACATCGCATACAATGTCTGTAAGATGTATATCTAAAATGCTTGTGCTAAAATTACCAAAAGATCAGCTTGTATATACAATGTATGACAAAAGTATTACTAATGTATGTGTTTTGTAATACAATAGCAGTATAAGGTCATGAAAGAAGGTGAATATGGCAATTAAACCAAAAGCAAAAACTAGCTCAAAGAATGATAATAAAAAGCCGAGTCCAAAAGTTTCCGCAATAGAGGCGCGGACGATGATTAGCTTCCGCACCAAGCAACTCACGAAGAAGAAAGCCGAGAAAGTTTTCGGCGATCTTGGCATTAGTATGAGCAGCGCACTGAATATGTTTTTGGCTCAGGTAGTGCGAGACAAGGGGATGCCGTTCTTGCCGACTGCGCAAAAGAAAGAGCCGACCGGGCGAGCGAAGACTGGCTCCGAAAGTGCTGGATATAACCCCGTTCTAGACGATCTCTGGGAAGAGATTTAGTCCCGTGTGACATATTGAGGTGGGTATCTGCCCGGTTGATTTTTGACAAAATTTGCGCTATAATGGGGGAGTAAATAAGCTGAGGTATCTGAATGTCTGAAAAACAAAAAAGTGATGGGCAAAAATACGGGGCAGAGCAAATCCAAGTTTTGGAGGGGCTCGAACATGTGCGCATTCGCCCAGGGATGTATATTGGCTCGACTGGTTATGACGGTTTGCATCACCTCTTGAAAGAAATTGCCGATAACGCCATCGACGAGGCAATTGCCGGCTTTTGTACGAAGATTGATATCACCTTGCTTGGTGATGGTGGTGTGCGGGTAGACGATAATGGCCGCGGTATTCCGGTTGATATCCACCCCAAGACCAAGAAATCGGCTCTCGAAACGGTGCTGACAGTGCTGAACGCTGGCGGTAAATTCGGCGGCGGTGGATATAAGGTTTCTTCTGGACTACACGGTGTTGGTTCGAGCGTGGTGAACGCACTCTCGACCAAAATGATTGCCGAGGTCTGGAAGGACGGCAAGACCCATCATATCGAGTTTACCCTTGGCAAGACCTGGGACAAAGGTCTTGATGTTTCCAAAGGTAGCACGAAGCACGGGACCAGTATTACTTTTTATCCAGACCCAGCAATCTTTAAGGAAACCACTACTTTTGATTATGAGTGGGTGTCGCACTATGCGCGGCATCAGGCCTATCTCACCAAGGGCGTGCTGATTTCGGTGCACGACGAGCGCAGCGGTCAGCGTGAGAGTTTCTATTTCGAAGGTGGAATCAAGAGTTATGTCCGCCGGCTCAACGAGGGCAAGGAAGTTCTTTCCGACGACATTTTTTACGTTGACAAGAAAATCGAGGATTCCGAGGTAGAAGTTGCTCTGCAATATAATGATACTTATGCCGAGGTGATCAAACCTTTCGCGAACAACGTTTTGACACCAGATGGCGGTATGCACGTAGTTGGTTTCCGGACAGCAATGACTCGCGTGGTTAATGATTATGCTCGCAAAAATAATTTGCTAAAAGAGAAAGAGCCGAATTTAACCGGTGACGACATCAAGGAGGGTCTGACGGCTGTAATCCTGGTGAAGTTGCCGGATCCGCAGTTTGAGGGCCAGACCAAAAATAAGCTCGGCAACCCAGAAGTGCGTGGTTACGTCGATAAGGTAATGACGGAGTACTTTGGCTATTATCTCGAAGAAAATCCCGCAATTGCCAAGAAGATTATCCAGAAGGCAACGCTGGCAGCACGAGCACGCAAGGCAGCACGAGCGGCGCGCGATAACGTTATTCGAAAGGGCGCGTTTGAGGGGCTGAATTTGCCAAGTAAGTTGGCCGATTGTTCGAGTCGGGATCGGGAGGAATGTGAGCTCTTTATCGTAGAGGGTAATTCGGCGGCCGGCTCGGCCAAGGAAGGTCGCAACCCGAAGATCCAGGCGATTTTGCCGCTCAGAGGTAAGGTACTTAATACTGAGAGGGCGAGGCTTGATAAAATGCTGGCGAACCAAGAGCTAGTTAGTCTGATTAAGGGGCTTGGTGTGGGGATTGGTGACCAATTCGATATTGCTGGTCTCAGATACGACAAAATTATCTTTATGACTGATGCTGATGTCGACGGTCTACATATTGCAACGCTACTGATGACTTTCTTCTTCCGCTATATGCCGGATGTGATCAAAGCGGGACACGTTTATCTAGCGAAGCCACCGCTCTTTGGCCTGACTAAGGGCACTGGTAGTAATCGCAAGATTGATTATGTTTATGACGAAGTCGCGCTTGAAAAGAAGCTAGAAGAAAAGATTAGCGAGCGCAAAGCCGCCGGGACCAAGATCGACCCTGATCAGGAGCGCTTCAAGCAGGCTGGTTATACAGCGCAGAACCGCTTCAAAGGTCTTGGCGAGATGGACGCGAAACAGCTTTGGGAAACCACGATGGACCCAGAAAATCGCATCCTCGTGCAAGTCCACATTGAGGACGCTGAGAAAGCTGATGCCGTATTCACGAAGCTGATGGGGAACCAGGTCGATCTTCGCAAGAGCTTTATTCAGGCTGGTGCCGCAACCGTTGATTTGGATGAACTGGATTTCTAGAAAGGAGGAAAGATGGCAAAGGAAGAAGATTTGAAGAATACGAATACTCCGATAGAACCTCAGGATGAGGCCGAGGTCCAGAGTGGCGAAGTAATCGACGGGGTGGAGCAGCGCGATGTTGAAAGTACGATGGAGCAATACTTCCTGCGTTACTCAATGTCGGTAATTATTGATCGGGCCTTGCCGGATGTCCGCGATGGGTTAAAGCCGGTGAACCGCCGCATTCTCTATGCAATGAATAAAAACGGCTGGAAGGCTCCGCACGCAACGGTAAAATCGGCACGTATCGTTGGTGAGGTGATGGGTAAGTATCACCCGCACGGTGATTCGTCGATTTATGATGCAATGGTGAATCTTGCCCAACCATGGAAGATGCGCTATACGCTGGTTGAGGGCCAAGGTAACTTCGGTTCGATGGATGGCGACGATGCTGCGGCTTCCAGGTACACTGAGGCCCGCATGGATAAGGTCGGGGCTGAGCTTCTAGCCGACATCGAGAAAGAAACCGTAGATTTCCGGGACAACTTTGACGGTAGCGAGCAAGAGCCAGTCGTGCTCCCAGCAGCGCTTCCAAATATTCTGCTTAATGGCCAGATGGGTATTGCTGTCGGTATGGCGACCAATATCCCACCACACAACCTGTCCGAGGTGGTTGATGCAACGATTGCGCAGATTGAAAATCCTGATATCAGCCTAGATGAATTGATGAAACATGTGAAGGGGCCGGATTTCCCGACCGGGGCTGAGGTTTATGGTGGTGCACCAATGCGCCAAGCTTATGCAACCGGTAAAGGCTCGGTGACGATCCGCGCAGTTGCGAATATCGAGGAAAAGAAGAATGGGCGCTATGCGATTGTGATCACTGAGGTGCCATATGGCATGAGCAAGGAAGGTTTCATTGAGAAAGTCCGGGAGCTAGTCCTCAACAAGAAGTTGGATCACATTGCTGATGCGCGGGACGAGAGCGCGCGTGGCAAAATCCGCGTAGTAGTCGAGTTAAAGAAAGACGCTTTCCCGAAAAAAATTCTCAATCAGCTCTACCGGATGACAAATTTGCAAACTACCTTCCATTATAATATGTTGGCCTTGGTCGACGGTGTTCAGCCAAGGATTTTGGGATTGAAGGAAATTCTGGCAGAGTTTATCAAACATCGCCAAAAAGTTATTAGGCGAAGGACCGAGTTTGAGCTGAAAAAGGCCAAGGAGCGTGCGCATATTCTCGAAGGTTTGAAGATTGCACTCGATAATATTGACGAAGTTATTAAGACTATTCGCGAGAGTTATGACGATGCCGACAAGCGCTTGATGGAGCGGTTCGGACTTTCAGAAATCCAGGCAGCGGCGATCCTAGCGATGCAGCTGAGGAGGCTGCAAGGTCTCGAACGCGATAAGATTGAGGCCGAGCTAAAAGAGCTCCACGAGCTGATCAAGAAACTTGAAGCCATTCTGGCTGACGAAAACGAGGTCCTACGTGTAGTGAAAGAAGAACTCGAATCCGTCAAAGAGAAATATGGCGATGAACGTAAGAGCAAGATTATCAATCATGAAGTCGGTAAATTCTCGGAGGAGGAACTGATTCCAGATGAGGAAAGCGTGATCCTGATGACGACCGAGGGCTACCTGAAACGTGTTTCGCAGGGCGATTTCAAACGTCAGGGGCGCGGTGGTAAGGGTCGCAAAGGTATGACCACGAAAGAGGAGGATGTAGTATCCGAGATTATCACTGCGAACTCGCATGATTATCTATTATTCTTCACTAATCAGGGGCGGATTTTCCGCTTGAAGGGTTATGAAGTGCCACAGGCTAGCCTGACTGCCAAGGGGACGGCGGCGGTTAATCTACTCAATATGCATCCAGACGAAAGAGTGACGAGCGTGATTAAACAGGGCGATAATCTTGATGGGTTCCTATTTATGACCACCAAGAAAGGTACTATCAAGAAGACCGCAGTCAAAGAATTTATGAATATTCGCTCAAACGGGTTGACTGCGATTAAGCTTGATGCCGGTGACGAGTTGAAGTGGATTCAGGAAACTGGCGGAGAGAACGACATTGTGATCACGACTTCGGCTGGTCAGGCGATGCGGTTCAATGAGAAGGATGTCCGCAGTATGGGGCGGTCAGCGCGTGGCGTGCGGGGAATTCGGTTGCGCCCGAAGGATGAAGTCGTCGGTATGGACGTAGTGCGTGAAGATGGCCAAAAACTGATTGTTGTGTCGGCAAATGGTTACGGCAAGGTGACTGAGGCGAAGGCGATCGCAACCCACGCGCGAGGCGGAGTCGGGATTCGTGTTGCTGGGGTGACCGAGAAGACTGGGCCGATTGTCGCCGTGCACACACTCGATCCAGCCGCCAAAGAAGTCATTATGATGTCGACCAAGGGGCAAGCAATTCGCGTAGCGATGTCGGAAATCCCAACTCTTGGCCGGACTGCCCAAGGTGTACGCATCATGAAGATGAATGCCGGCGATACCGTGGCCAGTATTGGGGTTGTGTTGCCGGAAGACGAGGACGAAAAAGCTAGCTAGGACGATAAAAATGGTCAAAAGTGCCGAATAGAGGCCTAGGATAGCCCAGAGAGTGTCAGAAATGGCACTTTTTTGGTGGGGTGGTATTTAAGCATAAAAATATTCCAACAGGGGTGAAGCACACGCTTTTTATGAAATAAAACGTCTATGCTTGTAGTTTTTGAAAAATTTGCTATATACTCGCCACATTACTATTTAATATGGGGATTTTATGACAAAAATACCAATTTTTCTATCAATTTTAAGCCTAGTGGGCGGAGTAAGTACGACGCCGCTGGCTATACAAACGGCCAAGACGCATAGCTCGGCGGAGAGGCCGAGCGTAGTTGCCAACCAAAATGTTGCTGGGTTAAATTTTACTCAGCTCAGTCTGGCAATTGGGCAGCTGGATTGGGAATTTCAGTATCAAGACAGTGAGGGGCGGACTTTTTCGCGCTACGTGATGGCGACACCAAATTTTATGAACGGTGTGACCGAGGCCGAAGCCGATCAAAAATTAGCTACCCTTGGTGTGACCGATTGGAATGACTGGACGAATTGGCAGGACGAGTTCGCCGCTAGGGATGGGCGCTACGGTCCGGGAACAAATCTGAGCGCGACCATTGCTTGGAGTGACCCGCTACATTTGAACCAGCCGGATTTGATTTACTACGCAATCGAGTACAAGAATTGGAATGACCCCTCGGTCGAGGCGGTTTGGTATCGGGGTAAATTGGACTATCGTGGGTGTGCGCATGCTCCGGATATTGAGACGAATTACGGCATGATTTGCCAGATTTCCTTGGATAAAAATACCAATAGCTATCACTTTACTCCGAATGGCGGGACTTTGAGTTATGAGGAGGAGATGAAGCAGATTGCGCGTGAGTCATATCTTGACTCGGTCAGGCAGCAGATTGAGGGGCTGGAAGATCGAAAGGCTAAGGGTGACGAAAGCTATCGCGCCGAAATCGATAGTGCAGAGCTTGCGCTAAATAATGCCAAGCGACATATTGACGACATGCACCTCACTGAGGCCTTGGCTGACGAAGTTTCTGACCTAGAAAACCGAATCGCTAAGCTTCGACAGGAAGATACTACACCGCCTAGCAACGATAAAGACGACGAGAATAATGATCCTACCTCTGGCGACGGGGAAGAAGATAAGTCTGCTACTAATAACCCTCAGGCTGGCGCCAATATCTCCCAACCAAGTCAGGGCGATGGGGAGAACAGTGCTGCGCCAAATCCAGTTGCTAGCGATGCCGTATCAGTTGCTTATTCTGGTAGCAATATTATGGCGACTCCTCTCAGCTCGTCTACGGAGGTTGATCAGAATAATCAGACCAGCGAGCCAAGTAATAGCATTGACGACCATTCCAGCATGAAATCAGACATTGAAGTCCCGGATCTCGGCGCAGATAGTCCTTGGCTGAAACGCCACCTCTGGGTGTTGCTTTTGCCAGTTGGGCTAATTGGGTTAGTAATTTTTATCCTGGTCAAACGGCGTCGGGAAGACGAAGAAGACGAAATTTAGGCGTGCTAAGGAAGGCGTTTGTGCTATAATATATAATATATGAACGGGATATATGCACTAATTGCTTTTGCGAGCGGGTTTGTTCTAGCTCAGCTTTGGAAGCTGATTGAGGGGATGGCGCGTCGCAAGAAGCATCCTGAGATGGCGCATTTCAAGACCGCGATTGCTTATATTTTTCGCTCGGGGGGGATGCCTTCCGGCCATTCGGCCAGCATGACTGCGATTACCACTTATTTGGGCTGCACGGAGGGGTTTTCTTCTAGCATTTTTGCCCTGGCCGTTGCTAGTACAATCGTTATATTCTATGATGCGATCCATGTCCGTTATGCCGTGGGCGAGCAGGGGGAAGCATTGAATCGTCTTTTGCGCAAAAATGGCGATAAAACCTTGCCAGTGATAGAGGGTCATACCGTATCGCAAGTCGTAGTTGGGGCGATTCTGGGCATTTTGGTAGGGTTTTTGGTCTATATTTTGGCCACTTAAAGAGGTAAAGGCTATATTTTTAACTTTTTTTGAAAAAAATCGAAAAAAAGTGTTGACTTTTGGATTATACTGCGATAAAATTAGGAGTATCTGAAAGCTGCGAGGAATTATCAGACGGGTTTTTCTGGTTTCGCGCTTTTAGTGAGTCATTTAACAGTTTAATTGTGCAATTTGAAGTTTAATTTATTAAATTTCTATCATCGTCAGTCTTTTATTGAACTTTGGTTCGAATTCGGCTTTTAAAGCCAACCTTCTGCTTTAAGCGGAAGACTTTAATGGAGAGTTTGATCCTGGCTCAGGATGAATGCTGGCGGCGTGCCTAA
>CAYZNY010000006.1:0-67812 GCA_964480265.1 uncultured Candidatus Saccharibacteria bacterium
GCAATGAGCTATTTGTTCCATATGAGACACTTGGCATTACGCTCAAAAGGAATAGCCTTGATGTTAGCCAAAGTACAAGGAGTAAAGCTGGTAAGTTGAGAAATAGGGGGCGTCTTAGTATTGCTCAAAAACGTTCAAAAGAAGGGCTAAGTCGTTTTAGGGGGTATTTGCAGTCAAACTAGTAAAATCTGCTAAGCAATATTTACTAGTTATGATATAATTATGATATAATTATGCTTAGGTATGGAGGTTTCGAAAGTTATTGAAACAAAAAAGGTAAGCGATCTTGTATCTGAAGCTACTAAGCGGAATTGGACGAGACTGGGGGTAGATGCAGATAAAGGAAGGTGTTCTGCACGAGCTAATAAGCGCTTATCTGATAAGCATATTATGCCAAAAGAGAGTTTTGACGATCAGAAGAATATTCAATATATTGAATATCTCGCTCGATATGCGCAAGATAATAATATTACGGCTAGTGAGCTTGTTTTTTCGGTAGGACTAGAGCTGATGCGTCTTGCAAATGTAACACAAGAAAATGTCGATTTTATTGTTTCTAAATATTCAGACACAATACGAGAATATGACATTCGGGACTGTTATTTACCCAATGAAACTAACATTTTGAGTCTAATATACCAGTATATGCAGACTGAGGGGGAGAAGAATGCAAAAGGGTCATATTACACACCACAAGATGTCGTAATAGATATGGTAAAAGATATTAAGTTGCTGCCTGGAGATAAAGTATTAGATCCATGCTGCGGCGGCGGCGTATTTTTATTGAACATACCAAACATTAAGCCGGAGCAGGTTTATGGGGTCGACTTAGATCCTATTGCTGTAATGATTTCTCAGATTAACTTTTTTCTCAAATTTCCAACAACCCATGTACGTCCCAAAATCTTTTGCGCTAATTTTCTAGAGCAACCGAATTTATTGATGCACTATGATGTAAAGTATCGAAAAAGCATATTAAGTAATAACTTTAATTATATAATCACAAATCCTCCTTGGGGCGGCATGAATGGTGACTACCAATGCAATGCTATTACATCTGGTGAAACTTTTTCCCATTTCTTAGTTAGATCATATTCTCAATTATGCAACAATGGGGTTATGCGTTTTTTGCTTCCAGACGCAATTCTGAATGTCAAAGCTCATCAGGATATACGCAAATATCTTCTTGAGAATACCAATTTATCTTGCATTAAGGCCTATCAAGGTGCATTTACTGGAGTAATGACGCGATGCGTTGCTCTTGAAACCAGAAAAAGCCCGATTAGTACGGAGGTAATTCTTGTAGGCGATAAAGAAAGCTCCATCTTAAACAAATCCGAACTAACTCCTAAAAACTATTATTCTATCAACTTTACCAATTCCAAGGATGATGGAATACTTAACAAAATAAAAGACAAAAAAGCTTATGATTTATCGAAGGCTATTTGGGCACTTGGTATCGTAACTGGCGATAATAAACATAAATTACTTGACAAGATGCAGGATGGGCTGGAGCCGATTTATACTGGTAAAGAAATTGCGCCATATAAACTAAAAACTGCAAAGAAGTATATTTTGTATGATAGAGCGAGCTTTCAGCAAGTAGCTAAAGACGAAATATACCGAGCACCAGAAAAACTGGCATACAAGTTTATCTCTAATAAGTTGATCTTTTCTATAGATACTTCCGGGCAATTATTCCTGAACAGCGCTAATCTTCTCATTCCTAATATACCTGGCATGTCAATCAATACGGTTGCAGCCTTTTTAAACTCTGATCTTTATCAATTTGTCTATCAGAAAAATTTTGGTGGCATCAAAGTTCTAAAAAGCAATCTACTTTTGTTGCCGTTCGTATCCCTCACCGAGCAGCAGAACGCATATATTAACGGTCTAGTGGATGAGATAATGGCTGACAAACAGGATAAAAATATAGAGTTGCAACAGTATATTTATGGATTATTTAATATTACTAACGAAGAAATTACATATATAAAAGGAGAACTATATGGAAATACTTAAAAAGGTATTAGACGAGGACATTCAAAAATTACACGGCAAATACGATTTGTCAGAGTCAACACTTGATAACTTATATTCTGTATATCCATTTAATCGATTTGAATACATTATTAGTCATTTGATTGCCGAAAACATTTTATCATTAGACCAGTATTTAGAATTACGCAATAATTACCTTCGCCGCAATAAATATCTCTATATTTTTGAAATTACTGCACCGCGTACTTTTGGCGAAACTTGGGCGCAACGGCATCTCAATGAGCTAGTTCCAGAGCTAGATATACCATCAAACAAGTATGATAAAACATATTCTGGGCAATATGATTTTTGGTATAATGGAATCAGAGTAGAAGTAAAGGCATCGAGGGCAGTTAGCCGTAAAAGCGGCGGAACTTTACTGGAAAAAGCGCTGTCTATCACTTCCGAAAATGGTTTTGACATGAACTTTCAGCAGATTAAACCCGCCTGTGCGGACGTTTTCGTCTGGATTGCCGTGTGGCGTGACGCCATTAGGTATTGGGTGCTATCTAGTTATGAGGTTGAGCACGATCCATATTATTCTACCGGTCAGCATAGGGGTAATACTGGGGAGGGGCAATTATGGGTGACGAACAAGAATATACATGATTTTGATAGGTATTTAGTCGAACCACGTAATATACTTAACGCAATACGAGAAAAAGCTCAGGACCCTAGAAAGTAGCCAACGTATCAGTTTCTAATATCTTCCATGCTACTTCATATCGCTATCTAGTTGATTTTGTTAAATGTAATACTGTTGATATGGCAGTTTTGCGTCCACTACCTTCTTTTGGTTGAAAAATACGAAGTCAAAGAGGGACGACGGCGCTAGCGAGATATAACGAATCGCGTATTAAATGTACGCCATTCCCGACGGGCCGCTTGCACCCAAAGCGCGGGACGCGCGAAGTGACGAGGATGGCGAGGGAATTGAATGCATTTATGCGGACAATTCCGAGCGACGCAGTCAGAAAATAGCGAAGCTATGACCGACGTCAGAGTGGCGAGAATGATACCGAATTCAAACGAATGAAATACGAGAAATCGATAATAAACTTGTGTTACTAGCATCCAACTTCAAAGATTCTGGAATAACCGTTTCTAATCTATTAAAACTAGCCACCAATGCCAATGAGTTATTTAAAAGTTCGAAACCTACTGTGAAAAATCAGATTTTGAGATTGATGGTTTCGAACCTCACAATTCAAAAAAGACTCGACTCTCGTATTTACTTGGTGCCCGGAACAGGATTTGAACCTGCACCTGATTGCTCAGACTAGCACCTGAAGCTAGCGCGTCTGCCAATTTCGCCATCCGGGCATACAAATATTATACCAAAAACCGGAGACATATCAATGGCAGCAACTAGTTTCTTACTGTGCCGTTATTATCGCAAGCCCCGTTACTCCAACCATCTTTCGTATACCAGCTGTGCCAGCAATTCGAAGTCACCCAAGAATTTTTCTCGATATTCGTACCCTGCCCGTCTGTGCTACTCAACTCGAACTCTGGATACGGGAAGAATATATCCGCGGCATCAAGGCGCGCCTCAACTCGGCGATACAGTTGGTTGGTCCGGCCAGTAGAATCCACACTAATCTGCGAGCCTTGGAAATTGATTTTTGATTCCACGCCAGCCTCGTTGGTTTTTGCGAGCTCGACCTTGAAATCCGTGAACGCATCACCATATGGCATATTCACAACCAAGAAAACGTTATCACCGTTATTCAGCAAACGCCCGGCGCCATCTGCAACTTCCAAATCAATGTTGCAGACAAATTCGTCACCAGGAGCGCATTTTACGCCAAACGGCTTGTGATTGTCCTTGTTATAGCTAGAAATCACATTGCCAGCACCAGCAATTGTAGACCTGGAAATTGAGCTAACCACCTTATCGCCATCCGCCGGCAAAAGCAGTAATGAGCTATACAATACTTCGCTATTATTATCAGAATCCCAGAAATTCGACAAATCAGCTGCCGCACTGGCTTTTATCAACGTAATTTGCATAGCTGGTGGAGTGGTTCTTCCTGTGTAGTTCGGCAATACCCAAGTCCCTGAATCGTCATCATAGCCGGCAAGCGTAAATTCGATATTGCTACCCTGATTTAGCTCCGAATACCAGCTAAACTTAATTTTCGACACCTTCCCGATTCCCTCAGAATTGATCCCCGAACCATTCACCGCCAGTGGTACTACACGCGTCCGCGTATCAGATGTCAAGGTTCCGCGATAATCCGGTGTGATATCAGAAATTATGACACACGTATAGGCCTGATCGACAAAGGTTTCGGAATTAGTCTGACCACTCTCCTGGATTTTGACTTCGCCGGTAAAATTGGTGCCGTATAAGACCCTCGCAAGCGGGAATCCCTGCGAACAATCGTCGTCGTGCTGTTCTCTCCCGCTAAATACGTTCTTGTTTTCGCACTGGGCCGCACCCTTTTCCTGGACACACTTATAATAATTATTCACGGCAACTTTCGCGTCCTCAACCCCAGCTATCGCCGAGTCGTAGGCAGATTGCGATAGATCATCATTGCTACTCTGCGTGGCCTCAGAAAGGATAATCCGCGTGAAGCTGACCGTGATCACGCCAAACAGAATTGTTGCAAAAATCACCACATAGAGCGAAGCGACGCCGCGTTTAGTTTTTAGATTGGGTTTTTTGAATTGTATCTTCTTCATCTCCTACCTCCTAATACCTTGGTGCCAGTTCCCTAGCATATGCATCGGTATAACTAGAATCATAACGCCCGGCTTGCGCAAATGACCATAAATATGACAAAGCACTGAGATTGAACACTTCGCTAGATGTATTTTTAAAGGAACTTATGCCGTAGGCAAGATTATCGGCACCATAAGTCCGGTTCAGCGTCACCGACTTAGCAACCACCGGGCCATTGATTTGTAACCGATTATCGCAAGTGGTGTTTTGGTTACGATAGACGCTCTGGGTCTCGGTCGTCTTTTCTACCCAGTCACTGCAAGTATTGATATTGCCATTTGCAATAATCCAAGCATCAAGCCTTGTCACACTCGGGGCAATCTCTACGTTTCCATCAACATAAATCACGACTTGTGGCATCTCGTAAATCGTCTTGCCGCTGGTATTTGCCAGTTCAACATTGCTAGAAATAGTCAAAGTACCATTCTCCCCACCCGGATTGAAGTAGAGAATTCGCGTGTCGCCTACGCCCACCGCTCCATCATAAGACTTCTCCTCCTGGTCGGCGTTTGTCGCATGGCTCTTCAAATAAGCCGACAGCCTGGTACTATATGAAGAATTATAGTTGATACCCGAATTACCGAGCGTAGTTCCATTGGCTACTAGTCCTATATTCGTGATTGTCTGCCAAGCCATATCCCATTGATTACCGCTGACTAAGCCCGGGATACCGGCGCCATAGGCCCCGCTCGATGCAAACCGAGAAACTTCGCCTTGGGCTGCCACGATATTCTCGGCCCACGAACCATAGGTAGTCTTCTCGCTATCATTATTAAGCTTGGTCGGCTGGCCATTATTTGCTTCGTTATGCCTTGGCGCGGTGGAAGACGACACCCCCGCACCAGAGAACAGGCTGCCATTCCATACTGCAAAACTTGGTTTCTTGGCAATCGTGCGGCAAGTGGCACTATAATTCGTCCAATAATCTTTGCCGGGGACATAAGTCCAAGTTGCAACATCGTCGGTCAAACCGCTCGCATCACTAGCTTTCGCAACGCCCCACCAATAGCCCCATTTGTAGCCATAGGAGTTGCAATACTTCCCACCAACGTTATCCGGAACAGCGATATCAAGTTGCTGCGTGAATGCATCCTGCTCGCTATTATTCGGGGTCGGAACAAGCTGGGTAGCCTTCCCGGCAATACCATCGGCATTTTCTTCGATACTCAACCCATCACCGCTAAACTCAGCACAGTTCGCCCCACCAAACGATATCAATCGACCTCCACTCTTCGTGCGGAAATAATTACATGGATCACTCGACACGTGGCCGCCAGCATTGACGACGCTTGCGCCTGTGACGTCATCCCGCACTACAAAACCTATCGCAGAATAATCCTTCACCCGGCGAGTCGGGACGGACTTTGCTGCAACTTTCCAGCCAATACCAGTGTGCTCGCCGGCATACATGATATCGGATGCGCTATCGCCGCCATTCTTAGGGCCGTATGGATCCGGGTCACCACCCTCAGGTGGATCTGCCGGGCGCGTGATCTCGATGCAGGCTTCAGAGTCCTCGGAATCGTTATTGGCTTGTGGAGTGCCGTAGTCCCATCGAGGACCAATAGACCACGGACCAGTCCAGATCAAGCTCTCCGTAATTGGGGTAGTATAAGTCTTCGGACTATATTTAATCTTGTGGCAAACTTTATAAGTTTTGCCTGCCTCCATACCAGAAATTGTATAAGTATGGGTAGATACTTCTTCTCCGCCATTGTCTGTATCTTTATCGGTGCCAGCTTTATAGGTCGCGTCTTCGTCGTTATTATTCTCTACAACACCACCAGTATCACCGGTCAGTTCATAGCTTAAATTAGTCTGCGAGCCAACATACACCCAGTCACCATTGCAAGAACCGTCGGCATTGGTCGAAATACACCCATCCCAATAACGCCACATATTTCTTGTCCAATCCGTCCAATCGAAATCCATATTATGCGAAAGTGTAAATTGCAAAGAGTCACTATCGGTGCTGACTTTGAGCCCGACCGCAGCATCCTTATCCGAAGTCTGTTTGCCGGGGTCGTACCCACCAAGCTGAGCACTGGCGTTCGGAACCTGCACGCTAGAAGTTGCCCAAAATTCATCCTTAGGCTCCGCAGGTTTGTCGATACGCTTCGCAACAACACAAACCGATGTGTGCGCACGTCCTGTTTCTTTAACAATATCTCCACCGTCTGCGCTAGTAAAAACAAAGCGTAGTGGCTCAATGGTCATAGTCTGGCACTTTGTCGCAGTCGACCCGACGTTATCAAGTTGTAACGTGTATGGCTTGTTGCCGACATTGGTATGCTCCTTCTTCTTTTTCCAAGGCTCGATCTCCCAATCCGTAGAACAAAGATCTCTACCACCGCACGCGTCAACATCTCCATCGGCGATATCATACCAAAGATCTAATCTAAAACTACGATCAGACCATCGTTTTTTGGTTTCATCCCAGCTAGAATCTTCATTTTGATAATACTGGTTATGCCACATATTCCCAGATACACTGCTATTAGATGTTTCCACAGTAATAGTCATAACATTATTCTTACCAAAACCAGTGCTGTCCGGGCCAACATCCGCCCCAGTCTTGGAGCCAGAAACCCCGTTAACGCTGACTCCCGAGTTGGCGGTCACATAGCCCTTACCTTTTGTCTCGTCAGTATAGTCTGAACAAAACCATGTGGTATTACCCCATGCGGCATCATCCGGTCCAATCAAGTTTAACTCCTTTGCTTTATCGTGTTGAGCTTTAACATCATTCCATTTTTCTGTCCCCGCCAGACTTTCAATAACATTATAGCTTCCAGACCCACCCGCATAAGTAGGCTTCACTTGGTGTACCTGGACACCAGGATTAAATGCTTGCTCACCCACAAATGACCAACTACTGGCCGAACTACCTTTTTTGACTTTCTCATAGGCAAGCACAAAGTAGCCCTTAGCCCCGATCGCACTACACCTTGATTTCGCATTTGCATTTGCATTACTATTTACTTTGTAATATCGCCATGATACACCATAATGCCCACACCATGTTACTTTACTTACTGCGGTCGTACATTTACTTGTGCTGCTTGCAGTATCCTCGCCATCACTTTCGTAATCGCTTGCAAAAACCGCACTGGACATTGCCAAACATCCCAACACAATACCAGAGATCAATAACGGGATTATCTTTCTACGTGCTAACATTTAGTCTCCCTCATGTAATTTAATATCTGCATCCTCTTCCAATTGTCGGTATTTTTCTGCCATCTCTGCGTCGCCTAAGGCAATGTAGGATGACTTAATAGCGGCATACACCAAGCTCTGCTCTTTTGAGCTAAGCGCATTAAAATCAAGTTGCTGAGATACATCTATTACTTCGTCATACTCGCTATGTTGAAACAGGGTGATTAGCTCTGCTGCCTGGATGGCGTTCCTCTGCTTCTGGTCATTACTCGCCGATACTGCGTTCTCTGTTGCCGCCCTAACGCTGCCTATACCTTGCGCTCCAGAATTTTCTCCCGCCGATGCCTCATTATCTATTCCCGAAATTGACCGCAACTGAGTTAAATATTTTTCAACAGCACTATTATCCCCATCGCTATCCCCCTCATAACTATTGCCAAGAGTTAATTCCGTTGGTTTTTTCTCATGATCTTTCGGCGATACTAGCATCATAATCATCCATATGGTAGCCCCCATAATTGCAATGGTCAACACGCCCAAAACAATCCAAAACCACAATGGCCGCTTCGTTCTTACTCTTGAACCATTTTGAGGGAATTGTTTTGTCTTTTTAGCCTCTTTATCTTTTTTGTCTTTAACTTTCTTGACTTTTTCTGATTTGTGTTTTTTGCCCGAGCCAATCTTGCTAGCATCAAAACCAGCGTTTATAGCCGAAGTAGGCTTCACCGGTTGCACCGGGGCCTGATTCTGCACCTGCGGTGCAGTTGCACCCTTTCCCTCCTCGTTCATGCTTATGATTATAGCATACTTTAACTCATTTTTATAATTTCACAAAGAATTGGCTCGCATTTCTGCGAGCCGTTACTTAAGGTGCTTTATTATGGGGGGACATTTAAGTCATCACCATTCCGATTTGGGAATATTTAACTTATAGACTATAATCTCATTGCCCATAGATACTCCATCAAATGTTTCATAGACCGCTTTTCTGCGTTCAATTAAACTAAATTGTTGCAACTGTTGTGTTTTCTTGATTTTCTTGATTGGCTTGACCTTTTTGTAAGGGCGACGATAAATTACATCCCTATCCCAAACAAAAAAACCGACGTAATCATTATACGGTTCAAGTGCCCCATTCTCCAAGATTGCATAGCGTATGCCACCACTACGTGTCCTAACTTTAATCCTTGCTACTTCGCTCACTGCTCCCGAACCCTTCAAATGATCAAACTCACCAATGTTAAAGGCGGCGCATATTTTACATATTGCTATGGCATAGTCTAAGCAATCACCATATGCTTTCTTTTTGAATAATGCCTTAAACGATTCATTCTCATCATTCCTTGAATCGGAGTGCCGCATTGACGCCCCCTCCCAGCTTTTACCGTCTGACCCTATTTCCAGCACTATTCTCGCCTTCATAGCACTTGATAAATTCCGGAATTTTGTTCCATGAAGGTACTTGCTCAATTCTTTCAAATTAGCAATTGTCGTTTGCGTATCCAAGTATAGCTGTGCCCTGCTTTTATAATTAGCTTCATCCACCATAACCGTTCCAGACTGTAAGCCAGCGGCTAGATTTTCCGATTCCTTCAATAGCTTGTCAATATACGCTCTAAACCCTTTGTATTCTTGTTCTACAAATTTAATGCCATAAATATACTCCTGGCAATGGAATTTCTTGACTATGAATGTTGTATATTTCCCATTCTTCTTAGGATTATTATTCGTTCCATTCACATCAAAGTAAAGCGAATCTTTCATGCATATCGGAAACACATCAAACCCCACATCAGTCTGCTTAGCAACTTTCTTAGTCAGCTTCTGAAACTTCTTATAGAAGCTTTTCTCGCCGCCCTTGAACCGGATCGTAAAAGCTTTACCTTTCAAAAGCTGCTGATGAACCTTTTTGGCGGTCTTCTGATCAATCTTTTTGACCGTTATAACCTTGGCTTTCGCCTTTGCCTCCACCTCTGTCTGCTGGCAAACTACGCTGCCTACCAAAATAAGTCCAAAGGTTAACAGTAATCCAGCCGCCATTGTTAATATGGGGCCAAGAAACAACTTGCTACAAAAATCATTTTTCACCTTCATGATAATCCCTCCTGTCTGTAAAGGTACCTAAAATGCAAACGAGCAACAGAAAAATTATTGCCCATACTAATTGTTACCGCACAATTGTACTATTTCTGAGTGAAAAATGCAAAGTTAAGCGAGATGAGATATAGGTCATAGAGAAAAATTGAGAAGATCGATAGTTGAGGGGCGAAGCCCCTCAACTATTTCGCAACACAGCGGACGGCAAAACCTTGGCCGCGGATAGAGTAGGACTGTGAATCGACGTAGACACCATTGGAAAAGGAAAAGAATAAGAGATTGTTTGCAGATTCAGATGAATATGCCGAGTGTGACCAGTAGTACCCTTCTGAGCCTAGTGCGCTTAATGATCCGATATTGTAATAATACTTACCTCCTAACTCAAACCCGAGCGGCGCGCTACGTAACTGGGTAGAACCGGAGAAGAAGTTAGAAATGTTGTAGTGCGCCGCTCGAAAAACATATCCCGTCTATGCTTGTAGTTTTCTCAAAATTTGCTATATGCTGGAAGATAGGACGACAGAGCGCCATGCTACACCGCTCTACGAGAAACTTTAACAGCGGGGAGAAAGGAAGGAGTATGGGGCTCACACTAACCATACGCGTATGGAAATTACGCATAAAAATTAGTTTAGGCAAAGCCCAAACTAATAAAACCCTATCTATATCCTAGCACGCTAATCGCAGACGGTCAACACCATGTGGGCCGATAATCTACGATTATCGGCCCATCTGCGAAGTGAAACAATGCTAGTGGTGTAATAGCTCTGTCGTCCAGTTTTTTGATTTACCCTCTCAACTTTCTCCGTACGGGGCACTACTATCGTGCAAATGGTAATATTAATGCTCGTACTCATCATGCTAATTGGTGGTCCGATACAAATATATCTGCATTTAGTGCATACAACTTGAATACCCGACCAGAGTCTATTGGAAATCAAAGTAGTAGCAACCGTGGTTACGGTTTTGCCATCCGCTGTGTAGTACGGGAGGGGTGAAATTCGTAGGAAACGGATGAAGAAAATCAGATTAAAAATCATGGAACGACAGAGCTACTACATCGTCGGCATCACCTCAACTTCGCGAGGAGTCTGACCGAAGGTCTTGACTCCTCGCGATCAGCATGCTAGGATGTAAATAGGTTGTTGATTGGTTTAGGCTTTGCCTAAACCAATTTTTACGCTAAGACATAGCTTGCCTAGGCGCAGGGTAAGCTGAGCTTCCATTCCTATCTCTCCTTTCTCCCCGCTGTTAAAGTTTCTCGTAGAGCGTGTAGCATGGATGCTCTGTCGTCCTGATCATCATTATACCTCGTGCACCGACACAAAACAACCATATTTTTGCACTTTTCGCCCTTGTTGTAGCAAGGATAGTATCGGTCCCCCTCCCTATCATATAGCAAATTTAGATGAAAGTACAAGCGTAAGCATGAAACTTCACAACTTTACGTTTAAAATGGTCAAAAATCTTGATTTTAAACGCAAAGACCAATGCGCTTTGGCTACTCAGCCACCTACGTCCCCGCCGTGCGCGCCGCAAAATTAAACTTATTGATACCACAATAGGTGAATTCTGACCCGACAGTTAGCAGCTCGCCGTTATCTTCGGTATAATCTTGTACATCACAATAATCACCCGAGCGCTCGATGTTCACATTACCCCGGTCCGTACCCAGGATAAATGTACCGGTCATGAAGGTGCGCAGCGTCACTGCATCCTGCGAAATCGGAAAGATCGTCAACTCATAAAGCTGCAAATTGACATCCGACGCCGTGAGTAGTCCCTCGGTCGGGTCCGGGATGCGATTTGCACTACCATTAGCAAGCTGTGTAATGTCAACTTCAAGCGTGCCACCCCCGTCGACTTCCATCATATTCTTTCTATAACCTTCGTCTGGGCTGACCAACGCTGAACAAACTCGATAAGTCGGATCATAAACCTGTGCCAACCGAAACTTCCCCGACGACGGATCTTCTGGCAGATTCCCCTCCGAGCCATCGGATTTTAGATATTTGAGCGCTATTGCCACTTTCTTGTTTGCCGTATGCTCCAAACCATAGTATGTATTCCAAATATAAGAATAGTTGCCCGTGCAAAATACTCCACCCAGTTGCACGTTGTGATTTTCTTTTTCTGCCCGCCTAGTATTGTCAGAATAAGTACCGGTGCGCTCTTGGAAAATAAACTTATTCGCAAAATCAGCTTTACATTCATCAATCGCCGCCGCTGCCGCGGTCGAGCTGGCCTTAAAATAACTATTACAGAGACTAGTCGTATCGACCGATGGCGCCGCATTGATATTCGCCGTGAACTCGTCAATCAACCCGCGGCCAGTACTATTGACGGATTTTAGCGTCAGCCCCTTTTGATAAATTTGCGTCACCATACCGGCTACCACCGTAATCGAAATCAGCAAAGTCGCGATAAACGCTGTCGCTAGCGAAAACTCTACAATCGTAAAACCTTGCAAACTTTGCTCCATCAAAGGTTTTTTCTTTTTTCTAAGCATCTTTTGCCTCCGGATTATAAAGTCGAATTACCGAGTCGATCGAGGTAGGCGCATTGCTATTCGACCCAAACCAACACGTCTGAATATAAAAATCATAAAAATCATATTTGGTGTGAGTAGAATCATACTTTCCACCCACGGCAACTACCCAAATCCCCTCGGCATATTTGAGATAATCAAACAATTGGGAAGACGATAGGTTATTCACCGAATTATTATCTTCGCCACTGCTAGCGTCTTTGGTATAAATCAACCTCGCTCCGAGCGTTGGCTCGCGAAATGCCTCCGGGTGCTCGCTGATCGAGATATAGACATTTTCGGAAAGTTCGTTTTTATTGGTGCTCGCATTCAGCTTGTCCTTGCCGATTTTGCGTGTATTCAGGACGAATGCCCTGTTTTTGGTCAATAAGTTAGAACCGGCTGGCTCATAATAATCCTTACAACTTCCCAAAATCCCCTCCGGCATACTAAAATCGTCGCTCATGGCAGCGCCTTCCGTCCGCGGGGCCATGGCATTTTCTGCAATTTTTTTCCAAAGCGAAGCAAACTGCTGGCATTTCTCACCCGGATTATTTTTAACCTCTTGTGAATCGCAAGTCGGTAAAGTCAATTCCGAGACATACGAGCTATGAATGAAACGTAGCGCCTCAGCCTGGCCGTTCAGCTCGTTTCTGGCGGTGACCAGTTCGAGCGAGCGTTCGCCGCTTGATACACCAGCATTCATCATTGAAATCGATATCACCGCTACCATCGAGAAAACCGCAATCGCGAACATTACCTCGATCAGCGTATCGCCACGCTTAGCCCCAGAATTCTGAACCACCCGCCCGAGGATATTTTGCCATTTTTTACTCATTACACTGGTTCCCCTCCACGGTATTTCCCCAGGCGTCTTTTTCTAACCAATCGTCCTGGATATCGGTACTGAGCGTGCTGATTGCGCTGGTATTATGCCCATCTTTAGCGATCCGTACTTCGCGATAGCGTGTGGCATTTTCCGAGGTTACGCAAATTCCAACATTCTGATAATAAAATCGCTTTTCTTTTTCAATCACTGCTTCGTTGTCGGCTTTTGCAAACTCGGACAAGCCAGAATTAAATTTTAAACTTGCATTATAATTGCCGTTACCACATTCATCCCTCAAATTATAAGTTTGTTCAGTATAAACTGTATGAATTGCCCCCGAGGTCGGCGTCCGGGCAATAATCACTGTCCCGGTGAAAGGCTTCCCCTGGTCTGGCTTTGTCTTAGTCAAATTCGATTGCCAGAGCGGCTCATAATAGCTCACGCTCGACACCCCACCTCCGGAGTTTTCTCCAAGCTTCTGGCCGCAGTATAATTGGAGGTTTACATTTGCTAGTTCTTTGATAAAACCGCCGTCGATACTTTCTGGAATTTTTGCATCGCCGATAAGAATTGCACTATACACTTTGCGGTCGTCATCGTCGTTATCGTAATCATAGCCAAAAACTAGCGCTTTGCCATAGATGGCGTAACGCTGAGAATTTCCGGCTCCCAGCGACTCTGGGCTGAGCACCTCGCTATACTCCTGGCGCAAATACTCTGCAAACGAACGCACCGAATCCGAATAACGTTGCGACGCAATCGACGCAAAAGTCCCGCCTAGCAGCCCAACTAGTAGCATACCTGTCAGTCCAAGTACAAGCATAACCTCGATAATTGTGAAGCCGGATTTTTCTGGTTCTTCGATATGTTTTGTCATCTCGCCTCCAACGCCTTCTCAGCCTCGTGTGTTAGACGAGCATATTCGTTCGCAAGATCAAAATTTGCCAAGGCTTGGTGGGCCGTCGAAAGCGCTGCATAATAACGCGCCCGCTCCGGCAAATCCAATTCTTCGGCCACAAGACCACTCAAAAGTTCTAGCGCACGATCATAGTTACCGTTAGCATTCATAAGTTCTATCTCGGTCAGGCGTACCTGAGCGGCATAATTCTTATCCCCACCAGCGCCAATTTTATCCTGAACAGCCTGGCTGACGGCCGCCACCGAATTCCCCGATTCAAGATTTTGCTGATAAATTTCCTGCAAAGTTTGGCGATATTCATCGGAATTGAGCTCCTCGGTGGTTTCGGCAATGATTGGTGATTCGGTCGGAGCCCCATTGACCGGGATTTCGGGGACTTCCACGATATTTGCAAGCCGAATTTCGCCCCAAATGCCAAAACCCAACACCACCAGGACAATCAAAACAACCGCCGCCCAAACCATGCCTTCGAGCACCTTTGACGAGCGTGTGTTGACAGATTTTGGACGTTTCGTGGCAGCGACCGGAGTTTGCTCAGTATCCTTAGTTCTATTAGCATTTTCAGCATTTTTGGCACCTCCAACCTCAGCAAGCTGTTTTGCTCGCTTGGCAGACTCCACCGGCAAGTCCTCCACGCCCTTTTCCATACGTCTATTTTAGCATAAACATAAAGGAAAGTCCAAGAATTCTCAATCTCCAAATAAGAATGCGACCCATTGTTGGAAATTTGTCCGCTCCTCAGTCTCGCTAGCTAATTCCTCCGATGTGGCCTGATGCTTCGATTTTGCCGCGGCCGAGTTGGCCGGCAGATAGACCATTACTTCACCGGGGAGCTTCTTGTTTTGATATTTGCGCGCCGCTAATTCTTGATATTCGTTGGAAAGATAATATTCATTTTCTAGTTCGAGCATTTCTACTTCCAGTTCGAGCAGCGACTTCTCACGCTGATGCTCCAATACCTCCTGCGACAAAGACCAATTGCGCGACATTGCCGCAATCGATCCCCAAGTCCAAGCCAGACAAAAAGCTGCGGCTATGATGATAATCACGTTATCAAAGACCAAAAGATCGTGTTTTAACCAATAGATCCCCTTACGAATTTTGGTCGTAGTTTTGCCCATATCATTATTATAACATAAACGTTTATGTAAGCAGGAAGCGTCCTCTCAACTTTCTCCGTATGGGAGATTTGGTGGGGACAGCTGGGTTCGAACCAGCGACCAAGCGGTTATGAGCCGCCTGCTCTGACCACTGAGCTATGTCCCCTTGATTACATTATAACATTTTTGCACAAAAGAATAACCCCGCAACAGCGAGGCTTATCTTTTTTGGTGGGGGTGAATAGGCGGAACTAACTGAAATTCCGTATCTATTCGAGTCGAGGAGAAATATAGCGCGAGTTTGCGCTGGGTCAACAAATAGCGTGACCGATTCCCTAGACCCGAAGTAAGATACTTGGGGAATCAGCGTAGAACCGCCACCCACCAAATCAGTAGTTGTTACTATGGTAAGTTTTGCCAGTACTGCGGTCATAATACGTATCGCTGTTTGGGTTATACTCAGCCAAATGCCCGCTACCATAGCCACCGATGCCAAAGCCCCACAACCCCGGGTATTCTCCCCTCTCCTTTTTAAGCTCAGAACAACACTCCTTCGCTCTGGAATTCCTAAAATACTGCCTACCACACCATTGACACTGGGCAGCAAAACTAAATTCAAGTTCCGCCAAAACCCAATCATAAATATGAAAAGGGATAAAGGTAATTACGCGATACGGTAACGACCGACGATCCCACACGTCTTGCCTCCGCGTAGAGTTATCTCTTGCAATTCCACACATGCTAACCACCACCTTTTTCTGTAAATTTACCAGCTTTCGCTCAGTATGTCTATAATGTTACATCGGGTGCACCAATAATGCAAGCTTAAGTATTTCCACCGCTTGGATTATTAAAACCATGCCGCTGGTTGTAGCGCTCGGCAGCAGCTCTCTCTCTGACATATTGGTTAAATGCCTCCTGTTCTGCCGCTGTCGGCGTGCGAGTCGGATTAGCGATATCCCTGAAATTACCATGTTCATCAAAGTTTGCCGGACGGGTTGGGATTGCACGCGGCTCAACCCCTCGGACTTGAATTGAAGCCGAATCCACCGCATCAAAAGTATGGCCTGTATCGTCCGATACTCCCATGTCTCGTGCCGCCTTAATAACATCCTGCATCGACTTAACCTGCTCCTGAGTATAGGTCTTGGTGCTATCTTTGAGCGCCGTTTGCGCATTCTGTGCCATGCCCTGGACCATCTTATACTCAGCACTATTCGAAGCGTTAGCTGACGCGCCAAATTTCGATCCACCATTTGCTGAACGGATATACGCTGCGGCACTATCAATATCCCTAGCACTACTTCTGGCTAACGCATTGGAGCCAGCAGTGCTGGATGCATTCTTCGAAGCTCCTTGCGCATAACCAGCTGCGGCAAGCTGACGCAACCGCCCCTCCATCTCCGGCTTCACTTGGATGTTGTCATTAGCGAGAGCCTCCCTCGCGGATGCAGCAAGATTATTAAGTGCTGCACCCTTGATATTACCAGATTCTGCGCCAGCTACCAAACGGTCAATCGCGCCCTCATCAGCATTCGCAAGCGACTGTGCAGTATACTTATCCGTGCCCATTGCACCATAATGCGATGCTGCGTTAGCCCCAGTCACAGCACTACCGCTAGCAGCATCATTTACCATCGCAAATAGACCACGATCTGCACCCTTCATTGCACCCAAGAATTTATCGTCTCGACTAATCTCCCGTGCTGCCAAACCAATACCATTTGTTTGACCGTTAGTCAATCGACGCTCAAATGCTCGTTGAATGATAGCTCTCCCATGGTCTCCTTGTGAAGCAAACTTTTGTTGCCAAGCACTTACATTGGTTAAGGCATCAACGTTCGTTGGATCCGCCTCCAAAAGGTCAAGCTGACGATTATACTCTGCTTCATTACTCCTATCATTCAAATCCCTCATGACGTTCCCGTTATTATCATACATAATATCTCCATTTGCGTCTCTCATGACTGCTGCCTCCAATTGGTTATAATCAACCGGCTCACCAGCAGCACCAGTCATGTGGCTATATCGTGCTAAAGCATTTGCGATATCCGCTCGCCTCATTTCTTCTTGCTGACTATCACGTCTATCACGCAACATATTGTCTATTCCACCCGCAGAGAACATTCGACCTGCTTGCAGGGCAGCCGCATTGCGATCTCTGTCCGTAGACAACACCCGGCTGGTCAGTCTGCCAACTCGCTCTTGTTGCCTATGAGACAACCTCCCTCCGTCAGCTTGCCTTCTTTGCATCCGATTAAGATATTTCCGATCTCGATTAAGCTGTCTTGTCTGCGCATTATACGCCCGGGTTTCTTCACGGTTATTAGTCCGCGCTTTTGCTCGTCGATTGATGCTATCACCGAGCCGCGACCCGACAAACATTCCACCGAGGAAGTTCCCAGCTTTCGACCCAAAATTACTGAGCTTCATGCCAATATTTCCTAATGCGCCCATCGAGTTCTTGATAATACCCGGGATCAGGAAGAACGGCGCCACCGACACCACAACTGCCGTCAAGAGCATAAAGAACCCTCCGGACCCGGTATACGCCCCTACCTGCATGAGTAACGCCGAAGCAAACTGCCCACCGCCCATCATCAAGCCGCAAATTGGGTATGCAATCAAAAGCGCCATAAATAACTTATACCATTTATCAAATAGTGACTTTGTATTCGGCAATGCATAGCAAACAATTGCTACTGGCGCTAGCGCAATCAAGATAAAGATCCCAGCTTGACGCACTGCGAGGATAATAAAGAAGAATAGCACGCTTAGCAAGAAAGTTATCAATACGAGCAACAACGGAATTAGCCACACGTCCCAATTCATTGCAACTGAAACACCAATGACGCCCAAGGTCCCCGCGACTCCCGCATTAAGGAACTTGTCCATTATCTCACCCAGGATATATCCGCCAAAGAAATTACTCCCTGACTCCCCAACTTGGCTAAAAATTTTTTTCGCCCAATCAGTCATCAACGTGTTCAATCCACTACCGAGCACATTTGATATATCCACCATGAGCTGGCAGAGAATGAAAGAAATATTAACTAAGACAATCACCATAATCAAGCGTGGCAAAATTTTCTTGATGCCATAATTACTTAGTCCGAAACCGGTCAATTGCGACAAGATTACAAGCGCAAGTGCAACCGCAAAAATAACGTTCGCAATATTGCGAAATTGCGCCCAGGCAATATAGACTCCATCAGAGTGCCCGCTGTTACTCCCCCCATCTGTGCGGAGGGCGTCAGCATTCACTTGCAAAATTGGCTCAATTGCACTAGCATAGATACCTTGTGTAGCATTATTTAATGTTTCTGCCACCGGACAAATAATCCAGCTCAGCGATCCCGCTGCCTGCTGGCACGCCTTTTCGCTGGATCCATCCTCGTCCTCATTTTTTTCTTCTTGGGATTTACCCTTACGAACTAGCGAGCTAGTCTTGAAATCAGCCACGCTTCGTGTCTCCAAATCATCCACTACGCCCTGAAAATCTGTCAATTTCAACGAAGTTTCATTCTTTTCAATCGAAAAAATCTTTTTATTGTTAAGCTTAGTTTTGGACACGTTCTCCACTCCGGCAATTCGGCACCACATCTTCTTGCCATCCTTTTCCTTCTTGACTGGAACAATGTCAAAGCCTCTGTTCTTAACTTCATCTTTCGTGCCACAGTTTTTATCATCATCGTACAATTTTAGGATATTTGGATATTTGTCCATCATTGACTGAATATATTTCAAATCCAATGAAACAAAATCATAATTCTTAAATTTATAATCGCTAAATTTCGCATCAGATTTGCCGGTTAAAGTACGCAAAGCTTTACGCGCCGAACTGATCCGCCCACTTTCAGTCCCATTATCCATCAACTTTACCGAAGAGACTACATTTTGATTAGACATATTGGAGCTAAGCGCCGTCACCCTTGTCTTACTCGTTGCAGACACTGGCACTCCCGGAGTATTGGCTGAAAGCTGATATTCAATAGAAAATTGTTCAAGCATTTGCCTAGCTATGGATTCGTTATAATTTGGAGCATTTTTTAATTCATCTGGCATCTCCATCTTGTCTGCACCAGCTTTATTCCATGAAACAAGCCCGCCCTCACATATCATGAGGAGTTTGTCCTTAATTACATGGTCTTTACCGTTCGTGTCTTTATATTTCAGCGTAACCACCGATCCGCCTTTGCCACCACATTCGGGCTCAATAGTATGGACAGAGCCATCAGCGAACATACCCTGAGTGCTAGAACTTGCTGCCCGCACTGACAAATAAAGGTCCTTTTTCGCGACGCTACCAACCGCTCGTACTGTTTTAGGATACACAACACTCCCCTCGCCCTCACCAGTTGTGTTCATACAAACAAAATTAGAGGTTGCTTCCCTAAACGACGTGGATGTTTCTAGTTCATACGCAAACGAAATACACTTCTGATTGCTCCCGCCAGTTGATATGTAACCCCACGGTTCATACTGTGACGCTAGGCTACTCTTACCAAAATAGTTGATTATCCCATCAAAGTGCCTAAAACCGTTACTTTGTTCTCCCGTCATCAGTTGATTACAATTCAGCTTAGGCTGGCTCAGAGTATTTTTCATCATGTACGGCAAAACAACTGTCCCCTCAGCTGGCATAGCGCTATTCATACTAAATTCTGAGTTAGCGCCCAAGCTAACCTCTGCCTTCGCCTTATTCTCGTAGCAAGATTTCAGCCCCTGAATCATCGCTTTTTCAGCCAGTTCTTTCTTGCTAGTCTGTTTTACGTTGGATGCAGCATGGCTATTACCGTATCCCAAGGTCAACGCCACCGATACCACGGTAAAAATTGCTACGGTTATAATTTTGCGCACACGTTTGTTACTCATCGACCTCCTCATCAAGCACCTCGTCTACGACTTCTTCGCCATTATTCATCGCTCTGAGCGTTTCGGTACGCGCCTTAAAGTCACTCTTAACTGCACTAAGATTATCGCTAATCAAATCCGCCGCCCAGTTCATATTTTCTTCATATTCAGCAAAGTTAGCGTTGCTGTAAACTTCTTCTTTCTCGCACTCATTAATGGACCCGTCTGTTTCTATACAGTCAGCGCTCCGGTAAATTTCTAGCATCTTGATATAATTCTCAAAATAATCTACCAGTGAGATCATTACCATATTTGCCGTTTCGTCTTGGACAGGCACTATTTGGCTATCGACGTATTCTTCTGCTGCTGGTTTTCCTTGTGCAAGATATAACTCCGCGGTCTTTTGCGCAATTCTTTCCATATCGGATGCTCCAATGACCGCCAGTAGTAATCCTTGGTATAATTCACTCTCGCTTTTTAGCTCGCTTTCTCCTGCACTAAGCGACCCCAAATATGTTTGATATGCTGAACGCACATCACCAATATAAGCATCATGGTCGGCATTATCAACCGCCGTGAAATCACCCCGCAAGAAATACCAGGTTTCCTCTTCCTCATCACCGCTGCCGCCTTCGTCAGTTGCGACAATCGGCATATAATCATTTTCGTCATTGCTATCATTGCCGTCGTTGTCCACGTCTTGAATGACTAAAATATCATTCACGCCATCGCCGTCATCAGTTTCGGTTTCATCACTTTCTTCATTTTCCCCCTCTTCCTCATCCGTGCTCGCTGAGTCGTCGCTTGGCCCTTCCACCACCAACTTATAATACGCTTCAAAATTGCTTTGTGAATTACCGGCAACTCCACCCTTTCGCGTCACCAGCAAAATCACGACTATCGCGATAATCGCCACCACTCCAATACCAATGATAATCAGCGGGATTTTGCTGCGCTTCCGGCGCGGCGTTTTCCCCAACTTAATATCCCCAGTCGCAGTCGACTGGGTTACAGCATTGGCTCCACTCGGGACCAAAGATTTATTCTGCGAAGCATCCGTGCTCGCAAAAGCTGCCGCCACGCGCGAAGCATCGCCGCTCGCTGTGGCCGTCGGCGCTGGCGCATCTGCCACATCACTGGCATCAGCGCCGCTGAACTTCTCCGGGATCGCATCTTTCTCGATGGTCAAATCCGGGTTACTAAAAATCGCCCCGCCGCTTGCCGGCGTGTCGTTATTCTCTGGCAAACCAGCCCCCTCAGGATTCTGGGGATTAACCGGCTCATTACCACCATTCTGACCATCCATATCTTACCTATTATAACATAAGCTTTTTCAAAATAGCAAAAAATCCCTTGCTATTGCAAAGGGATTTCTCGTTCTACCATTTATGGAGCGATCAATCTCGACCTTTCGCCACCCGTGGATGGCCCCACGAAAGGGCCATCCAAAATGGTACTACCTTAGCGCAACTGTTTGCGGCTAGCTAGGAAGTAGCCCGCAGCAGTCACCACTGCGCCAGTAGCGATTACGCCACCAGTCACAGCCATCGGACCAGTATTCGGGAGCGAGCTCGGAGTGTCAGTAGTTGGCACATCCGGCATTTCGTTTGGAGCACAAACTTTGTTGGTGCGTACCATGGCAGAATCCTCATTCAAGGTGTTGCCATAGCTTGCCTGACCCCAGTTGTAGATGAAGTTCTCACCACAAGCAAGATCAGTATCAACCACTTCTGCGGTAAAGCGGATATACGCATTACCACCGTTTTGGCCATCGGCGCTACCAACGTAGCTACCGATGTTCACACCACGGGTTACAATGTCGCCATCCGGAGTGAGGGTAGCCCACTGTGGGTAGCTTGCATTGTAAAGCTTAGTTGTGCCAGGAACATATTTTAGGTTACCTGGAAGAACGTCGCGAATCATCACGTCGTTCTGGGTCTCAGTGCCAGTGTTGTTGTACTCGATTTGGAATTCGACTTGGTCACCGATTTCAGCATCAACGACCTCTTTCCATTCCGTTTCGCCTAGTTTGCGAACTTTCTTCTCAACTGTGTATGGTGCGTCAAAGACGGCCTTCACGCGAATTGTGATATAGCTCGAATACTCATAACAACCCGGAACGTTACCATCAAGGGCATCAAACCCAATCAAGGTACCATCGTTGCTGCCAGCTTTCTCGACGATATCGTCAGAAAGTGGCTTACCAGTGATCTTCTGAGCTTTCAATTGCTCGTCGGTAGCAGTCATCATGTCTGCGGCCGAGATTGGATCAGTCGTGCCAGTAGCACCACGGTTATAGATCATTGCCGAGCCATAGACATAATCTAGGTGGAATGAGGTGTTGCTATTGAAGCGGACGTAGTCCCAGTACTCGTGTGGGGTTGCGTTCTCCGAAGTAATAAAGCCGTTCAGCTCAACTTCTTGCTTACCATCTTTGTTGGTCTTGCTCTGCCAGGTACCGTGCTCGTTCACGCCGCTAATTGCGACCTTGGTACCAGTAGATACACCAGCAGTACCCTTCGGGCTGTTATTGTGGACATAAAGACGCACAATGTATTCTTGGCCATCTTCGACGGTAATATCGCCACCTTCCCACATACCGTGTGGGTCAATTGCGAGACCATCCGGAGCAGCTTTCTGCACCGAGGTAAAGTCAATCTCGTTACCAGTCTCAGCGACATCGGTAATCGAGTTGAAGGTAATTTTGTTACCTAGCGCACCGTTATTGATGTCAGCTAGTTTATAGAGGGTACGGAATTGACCTGCCTGGCCACCCTCTAAGTAGGTACTGTCACCCCAAGCCGTAACAGCATAGGGGACAGCAATTGCTGCACCTGCAACAGCAGCGGCACCAGCCGTCACTGCCAAGGTATTTTTGATAGCTTTTTTCATAATAATCTCCTTTCACAAAGATTACTTAATTAACTGTTTTATTCACTTAAAGTTGTTAGTTTTCCTGGTCCAAATTGTTAACTTCCCTCAGTGCAATCGAATCATCTCAAACACAAATTTTGCTCTGCTGCTCTTTGAAGATCCGGAGTCCAATGCTATCACATCGGGCTCCGGTATTTTCAAGGTACTTCGTGTCTACATATCTATATTAATCAGACGGCGGTGGAACCTTAGTGTTCGGTTTGCCATCCGAGGTGTTAGTTGTAGTCGAGCCGCCATTCGGATCGGTCACAGTCGCATTAGTGTCCTTATGGACAGGGACCGGCTCTTTTTTGCCGCTACCGCTGCTGTCGCCGTTGCCCGCTGGGGCATTCGGCTTCTGCGTCGGTTTGGTGTCCGGTTTCTTAGTCGGCTGAGCCGGCACCGGCTTATGATCCACCTTTGGCGGCTTCGTCGGCTGGGCCGTTGTATTGTTATTCGTCGGCCCATCTCCCGTTGGCCGGCGATCCGGCTTTTTCGGCTTATCCGGCTTCGGGGTCGGTGTCCCCGGTTTTGGTGTGTTCGGCTTTGGTGTCACCTTGGGCTTATTTGGCTCCGGTGTAACCTTCGGCGTCTTTTTGCCCGGCTTCGGGGTTGCCTTTGGTGGCGTCTTTTTGCCAGGATTCGGGTTGTTCCCCGGGTCGGGGTTACTCCTCGGTCCTGGTGTCACCTTGGGCACCGGCTCCTTAATCGGTGGCTCTTTTTTGGCCTTTTTCGTCAACGGGAATATTTCCAGCCGCTGATCAAATACGTCGGAACCCGCCTTTATTGCCGTACGAGGCTTATACCTGTACAGCCAGATCACTGCTGGCTCTTCCTCCTGATCCTTTTTCTTGGCCAGTTTGCTCACCTTAGCGGTTTGAGCATCCTTACCAAAGGCCAGGTGCCAATTAATCTTAGACTTCGGACTCTGAACCGTGTTCAATGCCGGAGTAAACTCGTCAAACATCAAACAAATCCTCGCCGCGTTCATTACGTACTCTTTCCTGAGTACTTTCGCAGCATCTGCACTACCCACCGGCTCGAAGAACACCGATATCCCAGCAACGATCTCATTACCTTCGGCGTTCTGAACCTTGTTACTAACGTCGTTGGCCTGGTCAAATTCTGCCTTAAAATCAGGTAGCCAAGCTTCATTCCGCGAGATAATCTCCGGGAACTCTTTTGCTAATTCATAAAAGAACTCCACATACATTTCGCAGAATCGCGGGTTCCGCAGAATCTGGTCGTATTGAACCAGCCGAATTTTCTCGTCGACGAATTTTAATTTCTCATCCGCCGACATCTTTTTCCACTTGTCAGTGTGGTAGATGGCGATCAAATCGTCCATTGGGAACCACACTGGGTCCGAGAACCCTTGTTTCTTGTTGTCCCCGTACCACTTGCGCATTGCTGCTTTGGCACGGCCTTTACGCTCGTTGTATTTACTCGGGAAAAGATCGTCAGAAAAGCTATTCTGATACTCGTCCCAAGTGAAATCTTCCCCGAATTTCTGCTGCATCGCTTTCAGCAAGTCCTCTTCCGAAAAATCTGCTGCGGCGAATGCACCCGGTGGCAGCTTGCCATTATCCAGATCGTCAGCATCGAAATCTGCTGCTGACCCACTAGCAGTTGCCGTTGGCTCAGGCGTAGACGGTGATTCTGATTTCTTCCCCGGACCTGCCAAAGCAGATGCGTTGGAGTAAATCAACCATCCGCCAATCGCCACTAACACAATCAGCAGCAGTACTCTCAACGTGTTGCCAAGCCCACCACGATTTCTCCATTTACGGATAATCGCGATCAGCCAAATAACCCCCAGGATTATGAGCAGAATACCTCCGCCGAGTCCCAGTTTATTCAGCCAGCTTGCACCACCTTTGTCTTCTGTCGGCTGAGCGCTCTCGCTCGGTGCCGGTGTAGCTGTTGGCGCTGGTGTTTCCACGGCTTTGCTACCCGATGCTCCGGAAACAATTCCCGGAATGCTATGACATCCTATCACTATTGCCCCGATGAGTAATCCCGCCGAGACAATTATCAGGATCACGGCAATAAGCCTTTTGCCTATTGTTGTGTCGTCATCCCAACTACGGATGGCATGGATTGCTTTGACGCACAAAAATACAGCGCCAGCGATCATCACGATCGCCAAGATTGTCAATACGATATTCATCATACTGACGCACCCCCTTCCTTGTTCATGTGAATGTGATCGTTTTGTTTTTTATAATCACTACCAGGGGGTACCAACCCCCAGTAGGAGTTGGCGAACCAACTACCAACCAGCCAATCCGGCTGATCGTTAGACACGATATATATCAACAGATACAACCTCGCAGTTACCATTATGGCAACGGTATTGTATCTGAGATGATTCGATTGTTAAGTGGACCTCTGGCCGGGCCGCTCCCGTAGCTCTTCCAGACTGCTTCCATTGTAGCACACATCGTCAAAAAAGTCAATAGTTTTTCTATATTTTAGGCATAAAAACAATAGAAATAAGCGTTATAGGTATAAAACAGAGGTGAAAAAGCCGCGCCCTAGCATTTTGAAATGCTTATGTATAGGGGTGATATAAACTTGACCGTTATAACAGTAAAATGCTTTTGCTAAAAACTTTGTCGATTTCTTGTCAAGAACATGACATTTTGGGCATGAAAAAGGCCCACCCGATATCCAGGTAAGCCTTCCCAACGTGCTAAGGTGTCAAATTTCGTGGTTTCATCAGCCTTTATCGAAAATCGTATTAATCATGTTCTCGACCTGTTCCGCTGTGACATTTTTCCCCTTATCCCGAAGAAGAAGGATCGTCTGATAAAGCTTCCTAAGCTGATCCTGCGAAAAGCCGTCAAATTTCAGCTCCACATCAACATTAATTTTGTCCAGTCGAGCATTGATATATTGAATATCTTCCTGGTTAGTGAGGAGCGGTTCCTCCTCTTCCAGGGCGGCTGCTTCTTCCGCGGTCAGGGTTTTCAACCCTGCGGCAGATTCCTCGCCCTCCTCAGACTGCGGCTGCGTAGCCGGTTCTGCCGATTCTGCTGATTCTGTCGATCCTGTCGATTCCGTCGATTCTGTCGGGGATGCGGTCGGCTCAGACTCAGTCTGGACTTTTTTGGCCTTTTTGGCCTTAGCCTTCTTCTGACCCTCAGCCCTCGCCTTATCGATAGCCTGCTGATAAACTTTATAGAGCTTCTTCGAGCCGAGACTGGCCAGTTCCGCTGCCGTGGTATACTCACTGTGTAGCAGGACCAATTCGATTTCATCTTTGGGCATATTGTCGAACTTTAATCGCTTCGGCTTATCCTTTGTTTTTCCGCGAGTAGTCTTGACCGCCTGCCCATTGACATAGGCGGCGTAATCCGCCACATAAGCATCCTCAATTGGCGCCCACGCTTCGAGGAAAACATCCTCATAGCGGGTAGGGAAACGCTCTACATAGAGCTTGCCCTCCTCATCAATGGTTACCGAAAACACAGCCTTGTCCTCCGACCATGAAGATTTATCGTCCGGATGTGGTAAAAGCTTTACCAACTCAGATAAAGAGATGTACTCCTCATCTGCCGGCCGACGATAGCCAATCATCCAGCCGGATGGAGCGATCGGCACACCATCCCTGGTCCGAGAGATCTTAATATTGAATCTACTCGATTTCGTAACCGGAAAGCCGTCAGCGGCCGCAGCTTCGCGGGCACTCTCGCTATCCCCATCGAAGTAATCGGCCTCAGTCTCATCTAGGGCTGCGAGGAGAGCTTCCTCGCTTGAACTATCCAGATCATCAGGCCCGTCCGGTTTTTTCTTGCGACGAGGCCGCTCTGTCTGGCGCTCATCCTTGTAGCTCTGTTTAGCCGCCTCCTGGACTTCCCTTCTCTTGGCCCGATCAGCCTTCCTTTTTGCCCGATCTTCTTTCAATTCTCCTGGGGTCTTGCTTAAAAAATCGTTCATTAACATAGAAACACCTTCCTTTCTGTAAATGTGCCACCCCCTGTGGGGCGGCATTTGGTTTTCGTTGATTGACACCTGCCGCCCAAAATGGGCCTCTGCTTCCATTGTATCACAGATTACCAAAAATGTCAATAGTGTAAAATGTATCTTGATTACCTTGCAAGAATATTACAATACCAAATCAAAACTGTTTTCATACGAATAGTTATATAAAGGCTGGACCTTACCTTCCTCCGCCGATTATGCGAATCTTATCACCACTACCTACAATATCCCTAACTCCTCCTCCGGTTCTACCCAGCTACGTAGCGCGCCGCTCGGGTTTGAGTATACGGGTAGTTATGTGTATTTCAGCGGTTCATTAACTCAGATCGATATAGCTGGTAGATATTGGTCTCGTTCAATACATTCTGATAGCGAAGCTTACAATCTAATCTTTGAGTCTGCTGATGTTTCTCCACGGTCCTATTATCGTCGTGGAGATGGTTTTGCCGTCCGCTGTGTTGCGAGATAGTTGAGGGAGGAGACATCACGACCCGTTATTAGACGAATAGCAGCTTTTGAAAGAAAGTATGTTATAATGAGAGAGTTGGAGGGTTACCCAAGTGGCTGAAGGGGACGGTTTGCTAAATCGTTAGTCTGGGGAGACCTGGAGCGGGAGTTCGAATCTCCCACCCTCCGCCATAGGGGATTTTTCGACCTTTTGAAGGTCTTTTTTGATGGTTCTACCCAGTTACGTGGCGCGCCGCTCGGGTTTGAGTATACTGGCATTTATAACTACGATGGCTCAGTGAGTACTGTCGCCTACGGGTACTATTGGTCGCGCTCGGCAAGATCAGATATAGCTACCTATAACTTCTACTTTGGGTCTAGTTTTGTAAATCCGCAGAGTAGTTACTTCCGTGGTAACGGTTTTGCCGTCCGCTGTGGGGTGGAACGTAAGGAATAACCAAGTTCGCTTTGAACATTGAAAGACACCACCGAGGCCTGCCCGTGACCGAGCTTTGGTGTAGCGTCAGGGTATGTTCAAAAAGAACTATCCTATCCCCTATTCCTTCACCCCTCCCATACTACACAGCGGATGGCAAAACCGTGTCCGCAGTAATCGTTACCCTGAGGGTCGACATTCGTCAGGTTCGTATGCAGGTAGCGACCGTACGCAGCCGAATAGCTAGCATCCGACCACCAGAGGCCACCTACGGTACGATTGAAGATGTAGCCATTGGAACGACCGTAGAGGCCCGTACGGAGAAAGTTGAGAGCGGCGCGCTACGTAGCTGGATAGAACCGGAGGAGATTTACCGTTAGATGTAGACAATTAATTTTTATGCTATAATAAAATTGTCTACACAATTAGTGAACAAATCGAAAATCTGCAAAAAACAGATCGATTAAGGTTAATAGGCGGCAACTGTCCTAAGACAATCTTAATCAGATTTGTTCGGTGTAGACAACCAAAGGCGGTTGTCGCTTTTTGTTAGTAACCTATGATGCATCAAGATTATGGAGGTAACATGCGCAAAAATCTCAAAAAAACAACTGATCCAGCTGGCAGTGATTTCCCCTCCGGCAATTTAAACTACCTCGATGAGGTGAAGGATATCAAGATCACTAAGCGTCGCCGTTCCCTAAAACCCGTGCTCGTCATGCTTTTAGTGGCGACTGGACTGGCCGGAGGGGTGATAATGGTAATGATTGACGCTGCAAACCGCCCAGTTGAAGAAGTAGCAACAGATGAATCGGAAAGTAATACTATTGACGCGCAAACTCGGCTAAATACCTGCCTAAAAGTTGCCCGGTCCGACATCCAGGAAGGCGATCCAGAATTCTACCCAAAGCTGATTGCAAATTATAAAACTCAGATTGATTGTTATAATAAATTCGACAGTGAGAACCCGGCCAAGCAAGACCTAGAAAACGAACTCGGGAATGCAGAAATTGCTGCCCGTAATGCAGGAATCAGTCAAGCAGCGATTGACGCAGAATACAACCGAAAGGCAGCACAAATTGAGGAAGATTATCGTGTTCAAATGGCGGCTCTAGATGCAAGAGCAGCCAAACAAGACGCCGAAACGAGGCGCTGGCTTCAAGAGGATGCTGAAAACGCAGCTAGGCGCCAAGCAGAGTGGAAATCTGAACAAGCTCAATATGACACACAACAAAAGGCGCGAGATGAGGCAAATACTAGGGCTGAACAAGAAAAAATTGCAAAATGTAATGCATACCGAGCACAATATGGAACAAAGACGCCACAGGAATTGGCCGAAAATGACCCAGAGGTGAAAGGACTGAGAGAGGTATGGCAAAGAAGCACAGAGCGCAGCCAAGCAGCAGGACATAGTAACAATGTAGCCGGCCAATCAACAGCAACTGAAAAAGCTAGTGAACTCAAAAAACAAACACTCAACGATTACAACGCTTATAATACCAAACTACGAGAAAAAATAAATTATTATGCCAATCTCAGTTTGGTATGTAATTAAACTCAGGTTTTTATTTGCGCTCCTGTCGCCCGTAAACTATTCAACCATCTCCTTTCTACGCCACAGAGCCACAAAAAACTCTGAGCAAAAACTCAGAGTTTTTTGTTGGTGCGAGTGGAGAGAGTCGAACTCTCATCTCAAGTTTGGAAAACTTGCATACTAACCGCTGTACTACACTCGCAAAACTACCCTGGGGTGCCTTGTCGAGTCGAAATGGAACCAAATTGCCTCAGAGTTTTTCAGAGTTAAACATATTATCTCTGTTTCTCCTCTATCGGCATATTGCCATCGATGACAAGCTACCTACCGCGTTACCCCTATGCTTATATAAGATGTAGGCCTTATCTTCTACACCTTATGACTGATTATAACACGAATAATTGAGTAAAAGCAAAAAATAGAGAATAGGTGAATATCCCCCTTGTTGCCTTGGAACTTATACTGATAGGTCTCGTTGTGACACTAACTCTAACACACTTAGTGGATATAGATTAAACAGACATAGACCGATACACTCAAGAGAGATAACTGATACGATTTCAGTTTGATCAAGACCAACCAAAGAGAAGTGGTAGAGAAATAGAGTACACTAATACTAGCTCGCGCTAAGATAGCAGATACTCAATCACTGGGGAGTTAAGATCCTAGTTCATACACTCGATATCTCATCAAGCTTCTGATATTCTACCCCTAGTGTAGCATGATATCGGCGAGGTGTTTTTTATTTTTGGGGACTTTTTTGCTGATTTTTGGTTGTTTTGGATGATTTCGATGAAGCAAAACTAATGACCCCTATCGTTATATAGAGATATGCCAGTTCCTTGCAGACCAAATGCGACAACCTATAAAAATGAAATTGGTCTGATACTATAAGAGATGGAGGTCTAGTTGCCTCCTATTGTATAAATATTTATAAGAACACGGAGGAATTTTGATGTTCAAAGATATAATTAACCAAATAGTAAGAGATTATCCCGAAGAGCAGCTATTATCAGCAATAGAAAATCTCGACGGAGAGGAATGGACGACGGATTATAGAACGGCTATTATAGAAAGCGATAGCAACGGTTCTTTTGGTGATGCGTCAAAGATTAAGGATAAATATGATGCAGTCTACAATTTTCAACCAGAGATTCATCCATCTGGAATTAACTTTGTTATAAAAACACATAGCTCTGATTTTTGGGTTGCTATGCCTTTGCTTCCGTTTGTGAGCTGCTTTGGGCTGAATAATATTCTGTATTCTGGAGAAGGCTTTGACTGGCAATTCAAACTAATCGAGGAAACTGCTAGAATGTGTGGTGTTGAACCGAGCAATGATATTATTCGGCATATGTATATGGCTTAGTGGCTAATTAAATGGGTTTTGCCGTATTATCGTATACTTTTAGTCTCTAGACTAGCCATTCTCTCTATATCATTTCTCTTTGACAACCAAAAAATCATCAGCAGATAAAATGGTATAGTAAAACTATTATGGCTAGACCGTCAAAATACAACAAAGAACTAGTAGCGCAAATTGTCGACTATATCGCTGATGGGCTAACTATCCGTGATACTTGCTATGGGGCTGGGATATCTGAGGACACTTTTTGGAGATGGAATCGAGAAAAGCTAGAGTTTGCTGAAGTTATCAAAGAAGCTACCAATCGCCAAAAGTGGACTAGCGAAGCTTTGAAGCGTACGAGCGAGTACCGAAGGTACACGAGAAAGGCTCATATCTATTCTAGAAAGACGCTGAAGCGTCAGAAGCCTGTCCGTGTTCGTATCGCATCAGAAAAGCCCTTAGAACGAGCCCTAGAAGCCTCAGAGGGCATAATTAGCCAAAACACTGGTAGACGGCAGCCAAGTCCAAGAAATATCCTTCCGACTCGTTCTGAGGCTCCGATTAATGCTTTTGGTGAATTGGTATTCTCTAGGCCCTACTACAACCAAACTACCGACCGAGTTGAATGGATTGAGAAAGAAACCTACGGTAGATATGTCCTCCACTCGTGTAGGGTGGAAGTGTGGGAGGAATCGTTAGCAAAGAATGAGGGATAGCCCAGTATTAGACTATCCCTCACAAGTACTGCAAATAGCTAAAACTATTTGTTATTCTTTTTGCGTAGAATTTGCCTTCGAGCCACAATAGTAGCACCAGCAGCAGTTAGAACCGATACAACACCAGCAGCAATTTTAATGCCAGCTGTTGCAGCAGATGAGCCGTCACTCTTGGCGATAACACCACTGTTTGGGGCTTTGCCTTTTGGATATTCAACAATACCGTAGACACTAAAGTGGTCAGTCTCAAAGGTTAGCCAACCGTCACTACTGACTTTAACACCCTTGATGGCTTGGGCTTGGTCGGTGAGATATTCGCCATTCATAGCCATCGGAACATAATAGACGACAAAATCGCTATTTACATTCATATTGCTTGGCAGTTTGATAGATACTTGGACTTTGCCAGTATCAGTGACGACATTGTTTAGGCTATCACGGATGTAGATATCGTAGAAGGCTTGGTTGAGACTATTCTTGAAGTTATTGCCAGTTAGTTTGAGCAAATCATCAGCAACTTTATCGACATTCAATGTGTAGTTGATATTGATGTTGACACCACTGACTTTGACATTCTTGTCGCTACTCTCGATAGTATTACTTGGTTTATTGTCCGTATTGGCATTATCACCAGTTGGAGGAGTAGTAATATCCCCACCGTTGTCACCAAATGGGTCGGTACTGAGGATGTAGTTTACTTTGAAGTTGGGGTCAATTTGGGTAGCAGCACAGACGAGCTCATAAGCAGCGTATTTGTAGTCAAAGCTGCCGTCATCTTGTGTCACACTTGGGTCTAGAGATTTTGATAACTCGAATATTGATTCATACTGATAGAAAATAGACTCACCAAAGACAGTCTTATTATAGTGGTCAATAACTCTATTCCGTAAAGTGCCCAAGTCAGAGGTGTCAGAAACATTTATTGATGGATATGCTGCTTTGATAGCATTCTTGTAGGTGGTTAGCATCTCTGCATAAGATTTCTCTGCTTTTGATACTGCGGCTTGTAATGCCGTATCTGTGTCATAACCGTCTGTTTTTTTGACCTCTTCTATAACGGATTCATAAGAGCGTCCATCGAAATCATACCAATCCTTGATGGCACCAGCTGCTTTTGCTTCGGTTATTAGAGTGCTGGTTATTGTAGAGAGCGTTTCACCCATTGTATTGTCAGCATTTTGGAATTTAGCAAAAGCGTCATATCCATCCACTTTTTTAGCAGAGTTGAGAATATCGGTAAAATTCCCCTTGCTAATTTGCACATTATCCCACGATGACGGCATTGGTACATTGGGGCTACAAGCAGCACCTCCTCCAGCATACACAGCTCCATTCCCCATCATTAGATTTGTGGCGATTGGAGCCAGCGACAAAGTCGCACAAAGTGCTCCAGTACCAATCGCAGCACAGATGCTACGAGCGTTAAAGTTGATTTTTGGCATAATGTTTGCCTCCCTTGTTTTGGTTAAGTTAACTTATCCCCACAAGGTATCCAAAAACAAAAAGGACACCGTGCATTGGGTGTTTAGAGTCCAATTAGCAAGTAGGCTTTCGCCCCCTTGGCACGATGTCCTAGTTTGGGGCGAAAAGCACTGGTATTGAGTGTTTTCTTACCTACAGCTGCTAATTGATTGACTCTAAACAGTTTTATTATAACACAAAAACAAGTGGGAATACGGAAAATGCGTTGCTGGTAATAGGGGTAGGATAGTGTGAAATACACAAAGCGTACGAAAATAAAAAATCCTCTAGCGATTGCGTGCTAGTATAAAACTATACAAGACTTCGTCTGACTAATAGGCTAACAGACGGACAATCTTAATGACATCTATTGGTGACGCTCACCGGCATAACAACTCTTAGCCATAGGTGATTGCAGATGTCAAAGGATATTTTCAGCCACTCAAAAACAGACAAGGCAAAACAAAAACAGTCAATTGAGGATCTCCTCGATAAGCCAATCATTAGTGTTAAGGAGGCGAGAAAGATTATTGGCAAAGAGGCCTCAAGTCGGTTCTCAGACGAGGAGCTTGGGTATATTATTGGTCAGATGAACTTTCTTGCCAACAAGATGCTCGACGCAAGTTTGGTTCCACAAAAACGATAACTAATGGTATTATGGAGATTATATGGACGGCATTAGAAAAAAGGCCTATGGTTACAGACGCGTTTCTACCGTAGGGCAAGTAGACGGAGCTTCTCTGGGAACACAGACAGAGAAAATAACAAGTTATGCAGAAGCAAACAATATCGAAATCGTGGATTGGTTTGAGGATCCAGGTTATTCAGCGAAAGATGCTAATAGGCCAGACCTTCAAAGAATGCTTGAGTCAATCAAGAAACACAAGGGTGAAGTTGACTTCGTTATCATTCACGACAGCACACGGTTATCCAGAAACCTAGCTTCTTTTTATGTCGATATTTGGCCCACGCTGCACAAGAACGGTGTACGGCTCTTATCAGCAACAGAGAATTACGGCGACGAAAAAGACCCGACTGGCGACATTCCAATGATTTTCGGTGTTCTTACTGGTCAAATTGACAATAAGAATAAATCTAATTCTACTAAAAATAATATGGATGACCTTTTTAGCAACAGTGGCTGGTGGATGGGTGGCAGAACGCCACTAGGATATAGGATTGAACGCATATTCGTTGAAGGAAGGCAGCGCGATGGTCATCAGAAGTCCCACGCCATACTGGTGCCAGACAACACCAATGGTCTTGCAGATAAAATTGCTTTTTTGCTTAACCGTTTTTCCGAGGGTGATTTGTTATCATCGGATCTACTTCAAATCGCCCATAAAATAGATATCCGCGGCTTCAAAGGTGAACTGCTCGCGCAAAGCACTCTAGATGGCATCTTAACAAACGAAATCTATGCTGGATATCATACATCAAAAACGATGGCCAACCAGCAAAGGGTTAAAATGAGGTTCGGAGGCATAATATCGTTAGAGACATACGAGAAAAATCAAAGAATTATAAATAAAAATGGCAAACCCCACGAAAAGAGTAATGAATTGGAATATCCACTCAGCAAAACTGCTTGTTGCGCTATTTGTGGCGCAATGATGACCGACGAGGAAAGAGAAGTAAAAACCACAAAAGGCAAGCTTCCATACCTTCGTTATAGCGCACCAAAAAGTGGTTCCGGCAAGCACACTCCACGCTATAGTTGTAAATGTAGAGGACACGGATCTATTCGTGCTTCCGATGCCCATCAGATTTTTGAATGCTATCTCAAGCAAATTACGCCAACCAAAGAAATGGTAAAGTTATTCAAAGAGATTGTGAGACGCACGGCCCTCAAAAAACTCGGCAATACCAATAAACAAATTAGCGAGCTTGAAGCAAAAAGTAAAGAGATTCGGAATGATAAAGAAAATGCTCTTAAGAAGCTTTTAAAGAACGATATGGGGCTCGACGACGGTGAACAGCGAGAGCTAATGGGGTCATATGATGCCGATCGTAGTAGGATTGAGTCTGAACTCGCAGATCTGAAGCAAATCCAGTTATTGAGAGAAGCCGACATTGAGTATGTCTGCAACTTTATGAGTATGCCAGCTAAACTTTGGCGAGATGGCGATTTAGAGACTAAGCAAGCTATTCAAAAGATGATTTTTCCAAATGGCATATATTTTGACCTCAAGAATAAAAAGTGTGGAACCAACGAAATTAGCCCTCTGTTCTCTGTTACAGACATCAAAAAAGCACCTTCTGGTGCAGATTTGAATGCTCTGGGGTGGGATATCGGAATTGAACCGACGACCTTCTGGACCACAATCAGACGCTCTAACCAACTGAGCTAATCCCACCACACCAGTACGCCATCATTATACCACAATGTAGAGGCGCGCTCAATACCTTACTGGAAGAAGAATAGATATGCCAGCGCTCCCACCGTCGCGCCAAGAATCACCGTCAGAAGTAGCAACGCGACCAGTGGCGCATTCGAGCGATGATGCGCCGGGATGATCATCGTCGGTTGATTAATATCGCGCGGGACCTTCTTCGCCTTCTTTTCTACGGTGTTTTTCGGCTTTTTAGCTTTTTTGGCATTTTTCTTGTATTGATTCTTTTTCGGCAATTCTTCTTCAAGGTCCTGCCCAGCGTGAACCGATGTTGCCACCTCAGTCTGCGCGCGCGGCACGCCATTGCCCGACAGTGGGCGCTTCTTCATTTCTTTCTCTGGTTTGAGATAATACGGCGATTGCGCACTCAACGCGTATTTATTATTATCCGGCGAATCCCGCCTAAGCACCGTGGCCGGCTTATCCTTTGCGACTTCTTCGCTAGAACTATAATCTTCAATCATACCAAGCCCAGCCTCGGCCGCCATTTTATCACGATTAACTTGCACGCCCTTTGCGTTCCCTACCAACTCATCCTCCGACAAACCGTAATAATGCGTCGCGTCGTCAGTCGCCGGGACGGATTTGGTCGCATGGCTCGGATTCAGATAATCTTCCACTTGATACGGACGATCTGGGCGTGCCTCACGAGAATTATTGGCCGCAAACCCCTTTGGCGCCGGTGCAAATTTCTTTTTAATTGAATCAATTGGGCTAGGTTTCGTCGTGTGGGTGCTCCCGGTACCTGGTTTCAGAACCGGTTTCTCAATATCGTCTTGTTGTCCCGGCAAAACCTTTTTCAGCCGGATATCGGCATTACTGGCAGCATTCCCCGCCGGCTGGTTCGGTTTCGACACTGTAACTTCCTCAGGTTTCTGGGCAACATCCTTCGTTTTAGCAACCGGTTTCTTTCCGGGCCCAACCCGCACTACATCTTGGAATACCTGCGGATTATGAGTATGAACCTGACTCAGAGAAATCTGCTGTTTTGGCAGGCGAATACCGCTATTTGCACGAGTTTTCGCCTCCGATGGAACCTTCACGGTTGGTTTTTTGGGTTTCAATTTTAGAGAAGTCCGCACCACGGTTGGCGCCTTACTTTCAATCTTCTCTGGCCCAACCTCTACCGGCTTTGCGCCTTGCCCACTCGCTTTATGCGCAATCGGATCCGTCGCTTGTAGCCGGTTGGAGGGAGTCTTCGTACGTGAAGAGGCCATCTTCATTAACGCCGACGCCGATGTCCGTACTGATTCTATGCGTTGGTTGCGCGCATTTTTGGCGTGTTTATGCAAATTTGCCGCCGATTTTGCCTCGGCGCCTTTTTTCTGATCAGTCGCATTGACGATTTCCCGCGCCGACATTGCCAAATAATCCCCCAAACCAGACTGCTCTTTATCGGCATACATAGCATTAATCGCCTCTTTCGCCGAACGTACCGCGACCGGCTTCTTGGCCGGTTGGTCTTCCCGAGAATCTTTGGCTACTTTGTCCATCTAAGATTTCACCTTCTTTGCGGTTTCGATTATATCAACAAATTGGTCAGCGATCAAACTCGCGCCACCAACCAACAGACCGTTCACACCTGGTATAGTTAAATACCCTCCGGCATTGTCCGGATTCACACTCCCACCATACAATACAGCAATTTCTTCACTGATCTCTTTGCCATAAGCATCAGCAATAATCCGCCGGATAAACTTCACGGCCTCTGCGATATTGTCAGGGCTGGCCATGCTAGCGCCACTAGTCGTACTGATCGCCCAGACTGGCTCATAGGCAATGATAACCTTTTCTAGTTCCTCTGCCGACACTTCCGAAAGCCCGCCAAGCACTTGGTCGCGCAAAACGTCGAAAGTCTCGCCAAAAGTCCGCTCGGTTTCGGTCTCACCAACACAGAGAATCGGCCGAATTTGATTCCTGAGTGTCGCTGCCACAGCCGCACGGATGTACTTGTCGCTCTCGTGGAAAAGCTGCCGACGCTCCGAGTGACCAATAATGCAATAATCAACAATCCCGCGCAGCTGCGCCGCTGATACTTCGCCAGTATAGGCACCGAAATCACGCGGATTTGCCGTTTGTGCTGCTAGTTTCAACTTTTTGCGATCAATCTGCAAGGATAATGGCTGCAAAGCTACTAGTGACGGCGCCACGACTACCTCAATGTCACGGTACGCGTGCACGCGCCCAGAAAGTTTATGAAGATATACCGAAGATTCTCCTACTGTGAAGTTCATCTTCCAATTGCCCACGATGTATGATTTCATACAGTATATTATAGCACAAGACTAAGCGTATAAAAAGAAAGAGGGCATGCGAATATCGCATGCCCTTTGTTGCAACAAAAATAGAGTTCTTCCAATATGGAGTATTCAGTCGATCGGCGGGGCGACATGTCCATTTACTTTGCCAGAAACCTCTTCAATGGATACCGTCACCGGTAAGTCATCACGTGATGTCCTCGCCAGAAAACAAATGACGATTAGTATAAAAGCAATACAGACAACAACTAAGTTTACCCGTCTCAAAACCTTCGTCATCCTGACTAAGCATTCCGACCTTTCATCGCACAACCTCTCTGGCTCTAACAATTTATCCTTTTTTTCTTCAAGACAAACAGAAGCCATATAAATGATTGTCGATATGGCAAATACGAGAAGATGGGTGTCTACAAGACCAGACATCACGCCAACCTTAGTCCTCATAATCAAATAACAGATGAAGCCCAACCCGCTTATGGACATAAGGACAAACTGGGCGTTCTCCAAAAATCTACTTTTTCTCATACAAATTCCCCCTTTTTTTATATTTTTTGAGAAAATTTGCTGCAAACTTTTAATTTACCTAAGGCCCTACGCCTTAGGTATCGAGCCCGCAGCGTAATTTATTAGCCTTATGCTTTCATTGTAGCATAGATTGGCAAAAAAGTCAATAGTTTAAGCATATTTTATGGTTGACTACCATGCAAATACGTGTTACACTAATCAGTATAGGCTAGTTTAGTCTGGTATCTTAATAACAAGTTGACAAATGCAATTTTTATGTTTGTCTTTGACATATCCTAACCTAGGTAGCTATAAAAGAACCTATACGGTTGTTTTATAGCTGCCTAGGCAGTCGCGTCACTGCGTAGACAAAGTTCTACTGCAATATGGGGTAGACCCTCGGCATTGGCGTGCTGGTTACGACCAGATATAGAAAGGAGGCCATTATGGCTAAGACAAACAAAACTGAAACCCGTAGACCCAGCACCGAAGAAGTAAAGGAGACGACAAAAACGGTAATGAACAAACTGACCACCGAGACTCGACTCCTTGAAACCGTATTTTCGGCATCAGGCGAAGAAAGCTTGTTGAAAGCAATCGAGCATGCTCGCGAAACGATGCCAGCTCATGAAGAAATGGAGGCGGATAACATTGTGGACTTGTTCTCCAAGCTTGGGCGTAATTTTACGCCGATGGAGGAGGTGACAGTCGGTGATCTGACATCTTTGGGGCGTAAATATGCCCAGAAGTTCATTTGCGGTACGGTATTTGCTTCCGTGCAAGATCATGGTCACTATTTCTCCTGGAAATCCACGGAGAAATATGCTCCAAGCATCATCATGGAGGCAGACAATACTTTACGGCTCAGATACGGTAAGTTCGGCGATATATCAACGATCGTCAACTACACGGATGCCGACGATGTATTACCACATTTACCATTTGATCCTGCAGGCAACGATTTCGATTGTGTTATTGCCTGGGGCATTGCAAGCGAAAAAGACGGCGATTGGCGTTTTAGGGCTAAACCGTTATCTGACGCAACCGATTTACTCCTGGCTGTACCATGGGGTGGAGCGCACAGCAATACCAATGGTAGAAAAAGGGACGAACTATTCTTCAAGCATAATCCAGAAATTAGGTTCTTTGAAAAGCAATCCTCAAAATCTGGTGGTGAAGGTATTGATTATTACGTCATAAAACTCATACCAGGAGATTTGCAGGATGCAGTTGCTGTCACCGAGGCACGCCTGATGGATGAGGATCACGAGGCAGAGCTCTACTTCTATGCTAAGTATCTGCAAATCAAAGTACTAAAACAGATGTGCGATGATATAGAAGAGAAAATGCAGGAAGAGATCAAAGAGCTTGAATGTCTTTATGGTGATATTGATGATCAGGTCGAAGCCCTATGCAAAAAGTATAAGGATGCACATATTTTCAGTGCACCAAAACGAGAGTCTATACCGAATGGGATCTCTCGCGAATACAGCTATAAGATGTCGATCGGCGAGCTAACAAGCTATGCTGAAAAGCAACTTCTCGATGCGGAAGTCGAATTCGTGCGAGCTCTGGAAAAAAATAAGTTGATGGCACGGTCGTATGCGAATCTGGTACCAAAATACGCACAGTTGGCTTCATGCGTATATAACAAGTGTCGTGGCAGAATGGAAATACTGAGCGATGGAGTGATTTTGTGCTTACCAAGCACCGAAGAAGGAGGTCACAAATTCGTTAAGCATTCATTTGGCTTTACGGAGTCGCAGCTCGGGCTGTGCATAGAGTTAATTTACAACTTTATCGACACAGAAAAAAACAACGCCGAAGGAAACGCCAAATTACTTAAACAACTCTGCGAAAATAAGAAGTAAGCAATAACTCGCTACTTTGTCAATTTGTTTGTCACCCTCCTAGACACGTCTAGGAGGGTTTTCCTACTCTACTATCCCCACAATTCCCCTGAGCGCATACAGCGTATCCTCGTGCGAACGCACGGTAATTGTCTTTACGCCCATCTGGACCACCGGATAATCATTCCCGCCTGGCTGGGTCATATCTCCGAAATAAAGCACATCGTCTTTCCCGACTTTTAGCTCTTCAAAGAGGTGAGTCATGCCAAATTCCTTATTCATCCCCGGCGCAGCGACATTGATAGAGGTAGTCCCGCCAATTTCATAGAGAAAATCTGGCAATTTTTCACGACATTTCGCCACAATTGCCTCGCGCTTCTTGCAATCTGGGTCCCAAGCATATTTTGCCTCTGTCCCAGCCGCTTGACCAAGTGCCGAAAATGTGATTTGCGAAAGACGATTCTCGATAATTTCGTCACCCTCGGCCAATTTATCTGCTTCCCAGTAGCCCAAATCGCGCGCTGCCTCCTCTAATACTGTTGTAATTTTTGCAACATCTTCCTCTTTGAGCGGATAATTATAAACTTGCTGCCAATCAGCGGGGTCATAAGCCTCCGATTTGCCAATATACTTATAATATTGCGTGCCTTGAGCAACAAACAGGTGCAGATGTTGGAGCTCGTCTGGGGTCGCGCCAGCCTTGATCAGCGGATCAACGATTTGGATCAAAAATTGCTCGAATTTTTGCCCCGAAATCGGGCAAATCTCAAACAAGCGCAGACATTCCCGAAGCACTTCCGCCATCTCTGGTGGGATTGGGGTTTTGGCGACATTCACAGTCTGGTCAACATCAAATGCAATTACTTTTTTCATCTTACCTCCAAAGTTATACGCCAATTGTAACACAGAAAGCGCCCACAAGCACAAGCTTCTTGACTTTTTGGATCAAGTGTGATATAATGGAAGATAGGCATATGTGTGGCGAGCCTGGTCAAGAATTTTAAAGAAAGGATGTGATTTGTTTGCTAGACATCACTACGAACAATTTATTGCCAAAGGTTATATTGATTTTGTATCTAATCAATATAATATCGTGCACCGTCGCAAGGCTCTATCATGGAGGGAAACTGATTATTGATGATCAAACTCCAGAAGCGCCTAGCAAAGCTTGGCTGATTGCTGGTTTGCAAAACCAGCCCAAAACCGCGTACCGCTATATTGATATTGAAGGCTACGAAAAGGCTTACCTGGAATACTCTTATTTTGGTTTCAATCCAAAAGCCGCAGCCCAACAGGTAGAAGATATCGCCCAAGCAGATGATATCGTGTGCGCAGTTTCCGTTGGTGCAAAACCATTAGAGTATGCAGAAAATCTCGGAACGATTCAAATTATCCTAATTAATCCATGTAGTCACCCAGAGGCTTTGCGCTCCGAGTTTTACTACCTGACACGCTGTCTTTCGCCCCTGGCAGAAGTGATATCATACGCATTGGGATGGTTGGCAGTAGCCCCCATAATCCCGGCTGACATCGGAACCTGTACTTCTATTGCACTACTCGTTGATGAACTGTTTTGGATAGGTTGGGGAGATCCTCAGTCTGATTATGTAAATTGTGGCGTAATAGTAAGTACTGAGGATGAATTCTTAGAGCTGGAATCGTTGTATCAAATTTATGATGGCGCCATTTTTGCAGAAATTGACACAAAACATGGCAGAATTGGATCCGAGAGTAATGACGACGCCACAAAATATCAGCAAGCGGTCAACTCTCTTTTGCGCTAATAGTGAAACCGTCGTTTGTTTTATAAACGGCGGTTTTATAGTATAATTATTCCATGAAATTATCAGAAGAACTAATTTGGCGTGGCTTCCAGGCCGAAACAACCATCAAAGATCCAACCGAACTTGACAATCGTCCTTCAAAAAAGTTCTATTTGGGCGCTGATCCATCGGCCGATAGCTTGACGATCGGCAATCTTGCTTCCCTGATGATGTGCGCTTGTTTTGTGCGCCACGGCTATGATCCATACTTATTAGTCGGCGGGGCAACTGGCCAAATTGGCGATCCAAAGGACAACGGCGAGCGCGATCTAAAATCGCTCGAAGAAGTTACGCACAACAAAAAATGCATCGGCGAGCAGATGAGGCAGATCATCAACGTTCCCGATTTGACAATGGTCGATAATTATGATTGGTTCAAAGATATTAAATACCTCGATTTCTTGCGCGAGATTGGCAAGGCTTTCTCGATGACGCAACTACTTGACCGCCAGTTTGTCCAAGCTCGCATCGGTGAAGGTGGTTCGGGGATTTCTTATGCCGAGTTTTCATACACTTTGATTCAGGGTTATGACTTCTTACATCTCTATCGTAAATATGGCATTGATTTGCAGCTCTGTGGCGCAGATCAATTCGGGAATTGTTCGAGTGGGATTCACCTTATCCGCCGTCTGGAGAATAAAAATGCCGATGCATGGAGCACGCCACTTATTATCGATCCGGCCTCGGGGCGCAAGTTCGGCAAGTCTGAGGGCAATGCAATTTGGCTTGCAGCAAAGGATAATGGCGGCGGGAATTACACATCAGTGTTTGATTTTTATCAATTCTGGCTGGGGCAGCCCGATGACGCCGTCGAATATCTGCTGAAAATCTACACTTTGCTCGAAAAACCTGAAATTGAGCAAATTATGAAAGAACAAGTCGAACATCCAGAGGAGCGCACTGCTCAGAAAGCTCTGGCGCGCGGAGCAACGACCGTCGTCCATGGTGCCGACAAAGCCGATAAAGTCGAGCAAATGACTGCAAAATTATTCGGCGGGGAGCTATCCGAAGGCGAAATTGCGGACCTCGATGGCTATTTGGCCTCCGCAGCGCGCGGGACTACGCTCTTTGATGCGCTCGTGCAAACTGGGCTCGCCAGCAGCAAAACCGATGCACGCAAGTTGGCAAGTGCTGGGGCAATCTCGGTCAACGGCGAGAAAATCCGCGAAGATATCGAGTTAAATAAGGTTGCATTATTGAAACGTGGCAAAAATAAATTCGCCATCGTGAGATAGCGTGCTATAATAGTTATATGGCAGATTTGGCAAAAAAAGCAAAAGATTTATGGGGGAAAGCCAAGAAGAAGGTGAATAAACCCAGCGGGCGGGGCGACATGGGCGTCTATTCCAATTTAGCCGTCCAGAAAAAAACTATTTCAGAACGAGCGAAAGATATGAAGACTGGCGTAAAAAAACGTCTAGATAAAAAATCAACTTCTCCCACCGGGAAAAGATTGCGCCCCTTGCCAGAAACTCAGCCGGCGCGGTTTTTTGCCCATTTCCGCTGGGAGAGGGTCAAGGCTTATTGGTTCTCGAAAGCCGGTTTGAAGCGCATCGGCAAGATTTTTGCCGCCATGATTTTGATTGGTATCATCGCTGTGGGCGCACTATTTATTTATTATAAAAACCAAATCAAAGAGATCGAACTCAGCGACCTCTCAATTTCCGATACTATCAATACTTACTACGATCGTAATGGTGATCTTCTCTGGGAGGATAAAGGCGACTCTGATTACCGCCTCACCGTCGAAGAAGACCAAATTGCAACTTATGCCCGCCAGGCGACCGTTGCCATTGAGGACCGCAATTTCTACTCGCATGCCGGGGTAGATTTTGGGGCGCTAGTACGGGCGACGCTTTCGACTTTGAGTGGGAAAGGCGTCCAGGGTGGTTCGACTTTGACTCAGCAGCTAATCAAGCAAGTCTATTTCGCCGACGAAGCGGCCTCAAAAAACCGTGGTGGTATTTCGCGTAAAATTCGCGAGCTTATCCTCTCGATCGAGCTCGAAAAGATGTACAACAAAGAGCAGATTATCACAATGTACCTCAATATTTCGCCATACGGTGGGCGCCGCAACGGGATCGAGAGTGCTGCCCAGACCTACTTTGGTAAGAGTGCCAAAGATCTTACTTTGGCCGAGTCTGCTCTGCTCGCGGCTATCCCAAATAATCCCGCCGTGCTAAACCCATATAACGAAGCTGGCAACGAAGCTCTGATCGCACGTCAACACAAGACGCTGGATGTGATGGCCGAGCTTGGCTATATCACCAAGGAGGACGCCGATGCCGCCAAGCAAGTGCCAATCCTTGATCAGATTTTGCCAGAGAGCAATCAGTACAAAGACATCAAAGCTCCGCACTTCGTGATGGAAGTTAAGAAGCAACTCGAAGAAAAATATGGCATCCAAACTATGCGCCAAGGTGGTTATACCATTAAGACGACTCTCGATTACCGCGCACAGCAGATTGCGCAAGACGCAGTAACAACTGGCGCCGGCCTCCGCTACACAAACGGTAGCGATAATATCGCGCTCGCCTCGGTCGACGTCGAAACTAGCCAGGTTATCGCCATGGTGGGCTCAGTTGATTGGAATACGCCAATCTATGGCGAGGTCAATGCGACCACATCCCTGATTGAGCCAGGTTCCACCATCAAGCCAATTCTTGATTACGCTCCGCTCTTCTCGATGGAAGGAGACCAAGTCTATGGTCCAGGCAGTATCACCGTTGATGAAAATATCGACTCAATGTATTGTGCCGGCTATACTGGTAGCTGCACCCTACATAACGCAACCGGCAAATTCTATGGTACAATCACATTCCGCGAATCGCTCTCGAACTCACTCAATATTGGCGCAGTCAAAGCACTTGCGACAGTCGGGATCGATAAAGGTCTCGAAACCGCACGCGCCCTTGGTGATATTTCCTACTGTCAAGAAAATTCTACGGCCGGCCTCTCGATGGCGATTGGTAGTGGCTGCGGAGTCAAACTAATCGAGCACGCCAATGCTTATGCCTCGCTGGCCCGTGGCGGTACATTCAAGGATCTCAGCTATGTCCTAGAAGTCAAAGATTCGAGCGGCAAAGTAATCGAAAGCTATCAAGATACCGAGGGCGAGCGGGTGATCGACGAGCAGGTCGCTTATGAGCTTTCGAGCGTCCTCAGCGATGCTAAATCTCGCGCCAAATATAACTTCGGTAATCAATCCTACTCCTTTGGTTTCGTCGTGCCAGGTGTCTGGACCGCCAGCAAGACCGGTACCACCACCACTGCTCGCCGTGGCCAAGGTAAAGACTCCCTTATGGCAAGTTATTCCACCGTCGTTGCGACCTTAGTTTGGAATGGCAATCACGATGGTTCTGGCCTCACTAGCACCAGCAATACAATTGTCCGCCGCGTCATCAACGATTACATGGAACGTGTACACAAAGAAGTTTATGGTCCAGATGGTAAGTGGAAGTCTGGGGACGAGCCAAGGCGTCCAGCTGGACTGCAAGACCTGACGGTCAACGGCCGGACTGATATCTGGCCAAGCTGGTACAACAAGGAAAAATCTGGCACTAGTACTTTTATGGTTGAGTTCAATGCCGAAAACGGGCTCCAAGCTAGTGATTGTACACCAGCTGGCAAGCGTATCAAGATCGAGGTAACAAAGTATAAAGATCCGATCTCTGGAAGCGAAAGTTTCTCGGTTCAGGAACCGTATAAATATGGGCAGATGGATGTCTGTACGGATGAGCCGACCAACAAGGAACCAACCGTCAGCAGCACTACCGTAGTTGATTTTAAGAAGAGCGAAAACGGCGATAAACTGACTATCACTTTCAAGACCGGGAATAAACTTGGTAACTACGAAATTAAGATCGACGGAGCATATGCTAAATCCGGCTCAGCTTCTGGCGAAGTGACAATTGACTTGCTTGATACTTACAAAATCATCCAGGTCGATACGACTAGCGCCGACGGTAGCACAATCTATCGCAATAGTTACAAGCTGAATTAATTCTAACTTGATTGCTTATTCACGCGCTTCGTTTTTGTAGCCGGTTTCGTGACGGCCTTCCGCGCAGGTACTTTTATGGCTTTTGCAGTGGTTCTGGATGTTTGGCGCCGGGTTGCCACTTGTTTTGCAAACATCATCGTTCCGGAGGCGGTCTGATTCAGACGTACGAACTCCACCTCAATTTCTTTGCCGATCTTCTTTTCTGCATCATCGACTACGACCATCGTCCCATCACGCAGATACCCTACACCTTGATGGTTGCCAGATCCAGCTGCTACAATTTTCACTTTTGCGCGCTCACCCGGCACATATTCATTTCTCAATGCCAAAGCTAAGTTATTTAAATTTAGCACATCAATATGCTCAGTTTCGGCGACTTTCTGCAAATTATAATCATTAGTCAAGATGCAACCATGGTTCGCCTTGGCTAGTTCTAGCAAACGGTTATCAACCGGCGTATGATCAAGCGGATCTTCGAGCAAAACCATCTCAAAATAAACCACCCGTTCGAGCTCGCGTACCGCATCAAGCCCGGCGCGTGCCCGCGCCCGCTTCTCCGAGTCTTTGCCATCGGCCAGAAGTTGCAATTCGTTCGTCACACTCCGTGGCACTACCACTTCGTCGGCAATAAATCCAGTTCCAGCCACCGGTAATAGTCGCGGGTCCATCAGCGCCGATGTATCAACATAGACTTTGCGCCTCTGCCCAGCCCCAATCAACGGCTTTCTGGCCGATTTAACCGTCAATATTGTCGTCTCCAACAAAATTGGCACCAAAATAAGTAAAATTATTAGTTCCATAATCTATCTCTCTATTGTATCACAGATAGCTGATTTTGTCAATACCGTTTTGCTGAGCAAAAGCACGATTCTCGTCAATCACCTTTTGATATTTCAATGCAAGATCTTCTCTGTCCTCCATTTTTGCGACCTCAATCGCCAAATCATAGCGCGAGGCCTGGTTCAGGCTCAGCATTTCAAACGGTGTAGTTGTGCTGCCCTGCTCATTATATCCATGGATATGCAGCCTCTTACCATCGGTATATTCGGCCAAAATCGACTTCAAAGCACCGGCATAGCCATGGAAATTGCCAATAATCGGAACTTTCTTTGAGAATAGTTCGTCGAACTTCTTCTGGCTAAGTGTCTTGCCGACTAAGCCGATTTTACCATAACTGAGAGCACAAATATTCACAAAACGGAATTTCTTATCTGGCAAATCTCCCCGCAAAATCTCGATTGCGCGAATCGCCTCGCCCGAGACAATATCCCCCGCTCCGATCAAAACATAATCTGGCTCGCCATCATCAGAAATAAAATCTAGTACACCCGCACCACCATCGTGCAACATCTGATCGGCCTGATGCGAATCGATCCAACGTGGTAAATCAATCTTGTTGAAAGTATTAAGATTTACTACGTCCTGCGATTTCAGCATATAAATCATACTCGCCTCAGCTGCAACATCGTCAATCGGGAAAAGACAATTGGCTAGACCACTGGGATTACCAAGCAGCATCGAGACTAGCTCTGGCGATTGGTGAGTGAAACCATTATGATCCTGCCGCCAACAAGTACTGGTCGAGAGCAAATTGATTGCTGGAATCGGCTCGCGCCAGGCTACTGATTTTGATTGTTTGATAAATTTTAGCTCTTGCATCACCTGCGAGCCAATAATCGTGAAGAACGACTCGTAGCTAGTCATTGCGGCTGGCTCACCATTCATAAGGTGCCCAACCATACAGGCGAATAGCGCATTCTCAGAAAGCATTTCCACGATATGCCCATTTGGTGACTCGGGCAAATCCCAGGCCTCCTTTGGTAAATCCCACAGGCGGCTACTAACCTCATAAACCACGTCAAGCTTGTTGCTGGTAGTTTCGTCGGGCGAGAATAAATAGAAGTCGTCGTGATGCAACATATAGCTCGCCAAGACGGCACCAATCTTCTTGGCCGGAGAGAATAGATCCTTGCCAGGGTTTTTGACTTGATCAATCATTGCAAAAATCCTTTCTTGGCATCAAATAGCTCGTTAAACTCATAGCTTTTCAGCCAGCTGCTTAGCATTTTTAGCTGCTCGGGGTCGGTCTTTGCCTCCGGAAGCGGAATTTGATGGGCAAGATAATTCCCCGCTACTTTTTTACCATCAAGCTCTTTCGGGCCAGTTTCGCCTTTCTCGCTTCTGAAAATAATAAACGGATGCTCAATCCTAGCCGACTCGCGCAAAGCAGCCTGGAAAACATCCGGCGCATCACCCTCAACCCACAGCGGCGTATATCCAAAACCACGCACAAGCTCTGAAAGCTCACGCCTAGACTTGCGGCCATAAACCGTTGGACCGGAGATCTTGTATCCATTCAGATGTAGGATCGGCAAGACCAAACCATGATAATGCTGATCCCCCACTAGCTTAATAAGATTTAATGACGCCAGTGCAGTGGCGGTTTCTAGCTCGCCATCTCCTAACATAACGGCAATGGTTTGCTCCGGGTGACCAAGCGCAAGCCCATAAGCTGCCCCCAGTGCATAACCGAGCTCGCCACCCTCACAAACTACACCCGGCGTAATCGGGCTAGCATGTGACGGGAACCCCCCTGGCCAAGAAAAATTATGACAAATATAAGCCAAGCCATCCGCATCACGTGTCGCCTTGGGATCGACGGTTTCTAAATCTCCGTCATAAAACAAATTTGCCTGCAAAGCTGGAAAACCGTGGCCCGGCCCAAGGATAAACCGAAAATTCTCACAGACTTCGTTTTTGATAGACTTTCTCGGTAGACGGTCTCGAATAGCAATTGCCTGCTCGGTCGCAACCTTGGTTTTGGACCGCCCTGCCGCCCGCAGCACCGCCTCTCGGTCGCTATCGCTGGCAGTCGCCCCTTGACCCTCCGGGCAAAAATAAGCTCGCAAATTTGCATAAGCAACGTTGATCCCGTGACAAGTCCCCCAGTGGCCAAGCAGGCGCGGCTTGATATCCTCCGCCGATAGAGGTTTTTCAAGCAAAAAATTATTTTGCAAAAAAAGTTGCGCCACCGCGAGATAATCGCACGCCCGCACGCGCCGTTGAATCTCCTCATTACCTCCATGGTGACCATTCATACTTATGATTATAGCATAGTTTTCCTCCGTTTTACCTTAATTATGATACAATAAGCTTATGAATAATCTTGAATATCTGAACCAGATTTCTAAGACTAGCCGGCCGGTCAAAACTGGCGCCAAGGCCCAAGGTTTTGGCACGATCATAAAAATCGCTATTGCTGGTGTTGCGGTTTTCGTTATTCTGCTAATTGTCGGCGCTATTATTGGCAAAAAGTCCAATCCCACCGCCAATCTTGGCCCACAAATTTATCTGCGCACTTCTAATCTTGAAAAGACTGTCACGACTTATAACCGGTCGCTGCGTTCATCCAAGCTACGTTCGATTGGTCTGACTCTGTCGTCCACGCTTACTGCTGCGATCAACCAGATGGACCCAACCTTCAAGAACTCTGCTAGCAGCAACAAAGAACTTTCAACTAGCGAAAGCGAATATACAACCAACCTCGAAAGCACTTTGACCGACGCCAAGCTCAATGGTATGCTCGATCGCACTTACGCCAACCAGATGTTGCTTCAAACTTCCCTCCTGCTCTCGATGCTCGAACAAGCCATCAATCATACTTCCGACGAAAATCTCAAAAACATTTACTCGCAATATCAATCCAATCTTGCCACTTCTAATTCCGACTTAGCAAACTATTCTGCCAGTAGTGACAATTAGATTTTATCTGTTATAATTGTTTTATGGCAACTCAGAAAAAATCTAATACCCAGCCTAATCTGGTCAAAACCGTTGCTGAATCAGCTTTTATGAAAGAATTTCGCGAATTCCTAAATCGCGGTAGTATTGTTGATCTCGCGATTGGTGTCGCAGTTGGTGGCGCATTTACGAGTATCGCCAATTCCCTCGTCAACGATGTCATCATGCCGATTGCAAGTTTGTTGATGGGTGGTCTGGATTTCTCCTCGCTCTCAATCGACATTCCAAATATTTTTGGGCTTAATACCACCGCTCACATTGCATACGGTAACTTTCTCCAAAACGTCGTAAATTTCTTGGTGATCGCCTTCACGGTGTTCATCCTGGTTCGGACTATCAACCATCTCAACACGCGCCACGACGAGCGGCAAAAAGCAGAAAAATCCGAAAGAGCCGCAGAAAAACGTGAAAAAGAGCAAAAAAGTGCTCAGAAGCTAGCTCAAAAAATCGTCAAAGAGTCGATGCAAAATCCCAAAGCTAATTAAGTCTTTCCTTGTCGCACCACAGTACTAGTATCATAAAAGTCAAAATATAAATCGATTCAAAGAATAGCAGTCCAGCGTAAAAAACACCAAGCCCCATCAAAGCTGCGACTGCACAAAAGACCGCATAGCCGACAAAAACTGCTAAGACTATCCGAAGCGGCTTGCTTTTGGCCCTGATCATCAAAAATGCTACTGTCACGGCCATTGCAAAAAACATCGTGCGCGAGCCAGCCTTATGTAGATAACTGATTAAACTTTCACTAGCTTCGGAATCAAAATATCCAAGCGGAAACACTGATAACCAGGCTAAGGCGACCACTAATAGGGCGACGAAAAAGAAATACGCTCGGGGCATTTTCCACGCCATCCCCAGCGACCACAAAAACTGACTCATTAAAATCGCGAGGATACAATTCCCCAGTGCAAATAGCAACGCGCTCCAAGTCCGGCTGCCGACATACCAAGAGATTGAATTGCCGAATAACCATGGTCGCGCAGTGCCCATATAGGCCAACGAATTTATCAAAACCGCCAGGACCACCACAGTCCAAAAAATTCCCATCGCCAGCAAAAGTTTACGCCGCGCCGGATTCATGCTTTTTGCAAGGTTAAATTATAACTTAATCGCACCAAATCTTCGATTTCCGGATCAGAAATTTGGCCAGTCGGGATAATCTCTATTCCGCCTTTGCCAAAATAGCGACTTTCCATCACAGTTTCGTAACGATCCTTCAAAACATCGCGCAGTTTCTGGTCGCAACGCAGCTCAATTGTCTTCGTTCGTAGCACTGCAAAAGCCCTCCCGTTCGGTGCTTCAAAAATCAAATCTTGGTTTTTGTCACCATGTTTATGCTCAGTATATTCGCCAATTCCTGATATTTTTGCAATCTCAATCATTTTTCGTCTTTCAACATGCTTACATACCACTGCAATTCTTCGATGCTTCCACGGATGTCATCAAGCGCTCGATGTAGGTCTCGTTTTAAGAACTTTTGCCCGCGCGCACCTTCCATATAAACTTTCCAAGCGCTCACATCGAGCATCCGATAATGCAACCGCTCTGCTAACTTTGGCCATTCACGGTCGATAAACTTCCGATCTTGATGGATCGAATTCCCAGCCAAAATTATTTCTTTACCAAACCACTGGTCGACAAAATCTAATAACTCGTTTTCGATTACGCTAACGGTTTTACCATGCTCGTTCTGCTGAACCAGCCCATCACGGCTTTCATGATTCTTTTCCCAGAACTCTCCCACCATCCGCTCTTTAATTAGTTTATCATCCACTTTCACGACGCCTTCGTAGCTCGCCATCTCCGCGAGATCCCAGCTAGTTGCAATCGCCGCGACTTCAAGAATCCGGTCTTTTTCTGGATCGAGTCCGGTCATTTCAAGATCAATCCATAACAGCTTTGCTTTTTTCATTTACATTTCCTCCGGAACATCAATACTCAGTATCCCCAGCCCATGTTCCATTACATTAAGATACGCCGTGACGAGTAGTTTTAGCTCCTGCTCTTGATCACTCCCCGCCACTTTGACATGCTCATAAAACCGCGAAAACTCTTGCGCTAGTTCATATAGATAGGTACAGAGTTTGCTTGGTGACTTGTCATCAATAGCTTCTGCGAGCACCTCAGGATACCGCGCAACTTTTACTCTCAATTTCCGTACATAACTATTAGGATCAACTCTTTCGCCATCGGTCTTTCGGGATACCTCTAAGTGACTAGATCCATCCATGACCTCACCGCCACTATTTTGCAAAATTTTCTTTGCCCGCACCACAGCATACAGCAAATACACCCCCGAATTTCCAGTCGTCGCGACTGAGTCTTTCGGATCAAAAATAATATCCCCGCCTAGTCGATATTTCAAGAAAGCATATTTCACCGCCGCCAGCACTACTTTCGGATCAGTCTTTTCTGCGACCTTCGCTAGCTCAGACTTAACCATATCCAGCACATCGACCGCTTTTAGGAAATTTCCTTTGCGGCTCGACATTTTCTGGTTGCCAGCGAGCCGAACTTGGCCATGCGTCAGATGTCGCGTCCGTTCAGATAGCTTCGGCTCCATTTCGCTGACGCTCGCCAGCACTACTTTCATATAATCAATGATGTCGTTTCCGGTGATTACTACACTTTCGTCAAAGCGCCAATCGTCCCACTTGGTGAAAATCAGCCCAACATCCTTGGCCTCGTAAGTCGGTAAGCCTTCACGATTAATGAATACGCGTGTATGCAGACCAAGCTTCTCGCCACGGTAAACCACCGCGCCATCGCTTTCATCATACACTCCGCGGTCCAGACCAATCCGCACTTCTTCTAGACCACGCAGCGCCACGGTTGATTCTGGATAAAACTTATCAAAATGCACGCCGATTTCGTTATAAAAATCTTTGAAATACTGATAACTTAGCTCGCGCCCATGCCAATATAGCTTTGCGAGATCAGAATCGTGGCAATCATTTAGAGCGATATTATAAATCTCAGAATTCAGCTTAGTAATTTCTTGATGAGCTTTCTCATTTTCCTCATAAGCCCTGGTGCCCTCAACATAAGCTTTTGCAATGTCCTCAATCGTCAAACTGTCTAGGTTTGTTGTGTCTATTTCTTTTCGCAAAACCCACATAGTCTTCCCTACATGCAGGCCGACATCACCACCAAAATTTGCTCGCACCACTTTTGCGCCGGCACATTCGAGCAGTCTTGCAATACTATCGCCGACAATACTGGTATACAAATGTCCGACATGCAAAACTTTAAATGGATTTGGGTCGGAAAATTCGCAAACCACAGTTTTACCAGCATAATTTTGTTTTTCCAGCTTCACACCCTCAGCCAATTCGTCCACTTTGTCCTGCAATGCGTCGTCGCTAAGTCGGAAATTCAAAAAACCCGGCCCAGCCACGCTAAGCTCAAAATTCTGCTCGCCCGATTCCTCTATTTTTGTTTTTATCTCCTCCGCGATCACCACTGGCGACTTATGAACCAACTTTGCAAGCTGCATAGCCAAATTAGTTGCATAATCTGCGCCAGTATTTTCCGGAGCAGGAGCAAGCTCGGCCGAGGTACCAATGCCATATAATTCATCCCCAGCCCGCGCTAAAATCTTCTGCAAGTCGTCAATCATTCTTTTTCTCCGCTTTGGTCGTAATTTCAACCGCACCAACTCCGGATTCGATTTCAACTTGATTTAACCCAGATCCCCATTTCTCGTCATCATGCAGATCCGCGCCATCGAGCGTAACGCTACCGAGCCCTTTATGGACTAGAATCTTATAATCATCCCTGCTGCCATCAAGGCCGAGTTCTAGCTTTCCGGTGCCTGTCTGGATTTTACTATCGCCAACTAGACGCAGATTGATCGCAACCTTGCCAACGCCCATTTCTAAATCAAGATCTTTCACCTTCCCATGATGGACTTCCAGCAGTCCTGCGCCAGTTTCAATCTTGGCTTGATCGTTCACATATAGCTCTTCGATCGTTGCATGCCCGGCACCCAGATCCATTGCCAACCTCTGCGTACTGATCCTAGCCGTCGCCGTTAACGTACCAGCTCCAACCTCCAAATTCACGTGCTCAAAGTGAGCGTTCTTGTGGAGATAAATCGTAGTCACGCCAACTGCATTCCAACCAAAAATGCCATGGCTGCGCTCCGTAATATGCAAAGTATTGCCATCCTGCCATTGATCAATATATTTGCTCGTGGTTTCTACCCGCACCGGATCGTCATCAGTTTCTACAATTTTTAGCTCAGTAGCTTTGACATTAATATCCAGCTCGCGCACATCTGTATAGCCGGCATCCGTCACGACAGTATACTCGGTTTCAGACTTGTGCCCGAGCAACCCCAGCGCCTCGACGCCTGCAACAGCCGCACCCACAATTGATACAATAATCATTACTGCGAGAACGATTGCAAAGGCCTTGATGATTTGGAAAGTCGTCCTCATTTGATCTCTACCCCACCAAAGATACAGGTTGCGTCAACATAGACTGTTTTCTTGGCTGGCTTAGAGTTCTTGTGATCATTAGTCACGCCACCAAAAAGTGCTGACGAAGTAGTCTCAAAACTAATATCGCTATCGGCAATGATTTTGACACCACCAAATATGCTACTAGATTTAATAACGGCATCTTTGGTGATTTTTGCCCCGCGAAGATCGAGCTCTACTGCCCCAAATACCGCTTCGAGACGGCAACCTTTGAACGTCTTGCCGCTATAACTAATCTTTTGCCCAGAAAAGGTAGCCCAGTATTCTGGATCGTCATCCTCGACTACTTCACCTTCGCGCAGTTTTGCGCGTCGCTCGTGCTCGCGTTCTTTTGCAACTTTGTGCGCCTTGTCACTACTTGTCGCGCCTTTAAGGATGACTTTCAAGCCAATAATGATAAGTGTTACCGGGATTAGCAACCGCCAAACAATATCAAAATCAAGCACATCCAGGCATCCAGCCAGCAATAAAATCCCAATCAACACCCCTAATAAACTGCCCAACTTATCACTCGAAGTAATCAAGCTAATTGTACACGGCACGATAATAAATAGCGTCCACCAGCCCGGGAAAAAGATGTCGATATCCGCCACGTCCATAGCATTAAGTCCAAAGATAACCCCCAGAGTAATCAAAACAATTCCCCACAAACATTTATTTACTTTATTCATTAGAATCTCCCATTCCTTTACTCTAATTATAACATCATTCCCTATCTGTGCCAATCCAGGACCCGTCTGGTCAGGCTTATTTCAGACTTTTTATGAACTCAAAGAAAAGTGGATGCACATTTAGCGGGCGACTCTTGAACTCCGGATGAGCCTGCGTCGCGACAAAGAATTTGTGCCCTGGCGCCTCGACAAACTCGACTAGCTTCCCGTCTGGGCTGGTCCCCGCGACTATCAATCCGCCTTTTTCAATTTCTGGCAAGAATTGCTGATTAACCTCATATCGGTGCCGATGTCTTTCAACTACTTTTTCTTGACCGTAAATTTTTGCGAGCTTGCTACCCTTCTTCAATTTGGCCGGATAATCGCCCAAGCGCATCGTGCCGCCAGTTGACTCTTTGCCAGCCTGCCCGTCCATAATATATATAATATTTTGGCCAGCTTTTGCGCCAAATTCCTCCGAGCTGGCATCCTTGATGCCTCCACGCCTTGCCGCCGCCACGCAAGCCATTTGCATACCAAGACAGAGCCCGAGATACGACACATCTTTTTCGAGCGCATACTCGGCTGCTCGAATCTTCCCCTCAGCACCACGCTCGCCAAATCCGCCTGGCACCACCAGACCATCGACTCTCGCAAAATCTTTATCAGTGGCGTCCTCAGCATTGATCCACTGAATTTCTAAATTCACGCCATTCCACGCCGCAGCCGCCTTCAAAGCCTCGGTCACACAAATATAAGTATCCTCGTTTCCGACATACTTTGCTACCAACCCAACTTTGACCGTCCGATCATATTTTTCGCCACGTTTTTTAGAAAATTCCTGCCATTTCCTCATGTCTGGCTCGCTATCGTCGTTCATAAATTTATTCAAAATTTCTAGCACGCCAGATTTCAGGACATTAAATGGCACATCATAGACCGAATCAATATCTGGCAAGTTCAACACGGCATCGCTCGAAATCCCCGAGAACGATGCGATCTTCTCGCACATTGAGCGAAGTGCTGGGCGCTCAGTCCGACAGACTACCACATCCGGGATGATCCCAAAACCGCGCAAATCTTTCAGGGCATTTTGGGCCGGCTTAGTTTTTAGCTCCTTCGAGGTGTTGATCCACGGCACATAAACCACGTGGATATAAAGACAATTTTCCCGCCCAACTCGATTAGCAAAAAGTCGGATCGCCTCGATAAAGCTCAAACCTTCATAATCGCCAACAGTACCGCCGATTTCAACGATATGAATGTCGCTACCACGCCCCGCAGCAGCAATTTTTTCTTGCACCAAATCCGTAAAGTGCGGCACCATCTGCACGGTTTTGCCCCGAAATCCGCCGCTACGCTCTTTTTCAATTAGCTCAGAATACAGTGCACCCGAAAGTACCGCCGAATATTTATTCGTCTCAAAATCAAGAAATCGCTCGTAGTGTCCCAGGTCGAGATCGGTCTCTCGCCCGTCAGCCGTCACAAAACATTCACCGTGCTCCACTGGGTTCAAAAGTCCAGCATCAACATTTAGATATGGATCACATTTTTGGATCGAAACTTTGTAGCCCTTCGCCTTCATAATGGCGCCAATTGACGCTGCCGTGATACCCTTGCCTACGCCAGAAAGCACACCGCCAGTCACAAAAATATACTTTGGCGTTTTATGATTTTTATCTTTCACTAGGCACCTCCTCGATTTTAGACTGACTTTTTGCCCACACTTCCTATGCTTATTCTATCATAGATTTAATTCTAAGTACATGGAAAAGCCGGCAAGAGATTGCCGGCTTCCTTCCTAAATATACCAGGGCTATATATAATATATAACCCTCCAATGCATTGGACTACTCAAACGCCTGCGTGCGCATCATCAACTCGTCAGACGAAAGATCGCAGCCGCCACAGCTCACCGGGCAACCACCGCCACATTTTTCCAGCATATTACACTCCTGACACGTCTGCAAAAGATATTTCTTCTCGCGAAATCTCCTCAAATCAGGATGTTGCTCCCAGAGCTGCTTCAATGGTAATCCCGGATCCAAGATATTCCCAATCGGAATCTGGTTCACCGCACAGCGCGATAAATTCCCCTTCATATCCACATAGGCCGTGCTGTACCCCCAATCACATCTTGCAGTGTACTTCCGCAGGTCTTCCGGCAACAAACACATCGGATAAGAATCGACAACTTCAATCTCGATTCCCCATTTTTGGTCCACCATCTGGACCTGCTGGAAAACCCTGATAACGTCGCTTAGTTCGAGCCTATACGCACCATTTGCTGCACCACCGAATGGCCCGACCCGTTGAACCTGGATATAATCAATCGGCAGATCATTCGCCAGCTCGCTGATTGTATCATACAAACTCTCTGTTATCACCGGCGTAAAGTTCACCGTGATACCGATCTGCTGATCCGAACGCTTCATATTAGCAAACGATCGCAACCGCCGCAAAGTTTCCTTATAGGCTCCATGCGTCGTATAGGCATCATGATATGGTTGCTGCCCATGTACCGTCCATTCCAAAGATGCCACATATGGTGCATAATCATGCCAAGAAAAATGCGTGTTGGACAGAATATGGACATTCAATCCGCTATCTTTCAGATAGTGCGCCAAAACTCCAATCCGCGCGTACTCGGCCGGATCGCCCCCGACCAGTTCGACATCCTCTATCCCCGCTTCCACCAGCTTATCGCCAATGTGGAATAAGGTTTTGAGGTCACCATCGTGCCGTTCCCGACGTTCCAAGTTTGCCGTTTCATAGCAAATATCACACCAATGAGAGCATTTGGTGGTAATTCCCAATGCTACTGCTTTTAATTTATGCCCGTTTGTCATATCTCATCGCCCCCTTTTCTACTTTTATGACAATTTTAAGCATTACAATACTAGACTGTCGCCGTACGACAGCCTTATCTCTCCATTGTAGCACACATTGCTAATTTTGTCAAGTATAGTACCAGATTCTAGCGCTTGAAGACCTTTTCGGCCAGATTCACACCAGTTACGCGGTAATATCCAGCAAACTGCGGCGAACGGTTCACCTCGATGATCATCAACTTGCCATTTTCTTGCACGGCCAAATCCACGCCCACAAAGTCAAGCTCTGGCATCTTAGCCATTGCCCGTTTCACAAAATCCATCTCGGCATCCGACAAATCACGATAGCCAGTCGCCTTGACCTTTTGGGTTTCAGTCTTGCTAGTACGCGTTTCTGCCGTGCGCAGGACCTCACCACGCAAATAGAACACCCGCATTTCCTCGCAGATTTGCCGCCGATCCTGGACAATATATTCCGCTAAGTCCACATCGCTTGGCTTCTCGAAGTGAATATCACGACAACGACAAGACACTCGTTTCTTCAAAATATGCTCCTGCGGAATAAATTCTACCTCACTAGCCAACCAAGTCTGCGGCATAAATTCAAGACCAAACCTCTGGAACTGGCGATATTTGTCTTCGATATAATAATCGTCAATCGTATGAATTCCGTCTAGCGAATATGATTCTGGATTATCTACAAAAAATCGCCGTGTAATCTCGTCAATTTTGTCGTCGCTAATCGGCAGACTCGGCTCGTTGAACGGATCGCGGAAATAAACCTCGGAGATTTCCGGAAAATGCTCTGGCAAGTCCTCTTTATAATAATATATCTGGTCGACGTTACCCTCCCAAAGCGGAAGTGCTTTATCGGCACGGGTTGTGAAGAGGGCTGATTTTAGCTTAGTCATTTTTTACCACCTTTTCTGTTACATCAAATTTTTCCATATACTTGCCAAACATCAAACGCGTCTGCGAATAAAACGCGGCCGCACTCTGATAAACAATTGCGATTACCGGCATCAATATCCATTGCAAGACCATCAGGAAAGTGCGATTTTTCTTGTACTTTTCTGGCCGAGTCGGCAACATCCTGAGCGAAGTAATCACGGTAATAATCAGCCCGACCGCAGCAATCGTCTGGATCACGCCAACCACATTTGGGAGATTAAATGCCAGCGCACCCCGCGTGCTTAGGTTCATCAACATCGGCACCCAACCGCCAAAAGCTACAATCGGAGCCATATAAGCTAGCGTGACATGGCCATCCAAAAGTCGCACAAATTTCGGGAAAAGTTGCCAAAACGGAATCTTGCAATCTTTTGAAAATAGATAATCCCCAACATAAGCAATATCACTCGCGCCATAATCCCAGCGCCGAAGTTGCACAAATTGTGCTTTCAAGGTTTTCCAAAATGTATCGGACAGCACGGCATCCTGGCCGATTGCCACCCGAATTGGCACAACGCTATATTTTCCATCAAAATAGAACAACGAGCGCCAATATTGGTGGCCATCCTCAACAATCGTATGTTTGCTCCAAAAATCCATGCCTTCAAGCGCAGCTAGTGGCTGCGAATGCGAAGCGAAGTTTCTGAGCAAGTGCGGGCGCATCGTTGAAATAATATTGAAAAATGAATTCGAAACAGCAATCACGCGCATTGGCGCAGCGGCATCCCAAATATTATTCGTAAAAATTGATATAGGCTGATAGCTATAATGTTGGCGGTCTGGGCGCACGCAAAATTCGTATGCAACATAGTCCAAATATTTTTTGCTCATGCGATTATCACTATCGAGCGAGGTGACGATAACATTTTCTTTTGGAATGTCTGATTTCTCGATATATTTTGCCAGCTGATGCCCAGCATAAACTAAATTCGGACCTTTGCCGACAATCTCGTGCTTTAAATTTTCTGGGTGCTTGACCAAAATAAAATCTTTGAAACACCCATCGAATTGCTCTTTAAGTTCTTTTGCGGTTTGCTCCATTTTTTTGCCCCCGCGCTCCTCATATGCCAGCACAAAAATAATCCGTTCGTCCGGGAAAGTTCCGTCACGCACTGCCTCGACCGACGGCACTAAAGTTTCTAGACCTTCATTATAAGCCGTCATGATAATAGCGTGATAAATTTCTTTTGGTTTCAGAGCTTGCTCGCCTTCGAGCGCCGAAAGCAAACGCAAATTCTGGACATGCTCGTCAAAGTTATAACTTTTATCGTCCTCATCACGACGTTTTTCGTAGGCGGCATGTGGATTTTCGAGGTCGTTTAGCCGCTTCGCCCAGTCAACCCGCTCGGCTTCCAACATGATTTTGTGACCCTGGATAGTCCGAAAAGCCGACCCAATCGCTTTGACTAAAGTTGTGGCGATAATGATCAGCAAATAAATCGCTCCCAAAACTGGGTTAATCAGCGAAAGGACAAAAAGCAAAATCACCGCCATGTAGCTTAGCAACCCTGGCAAAATCTCGAAAAACCGATATTTCTTGGTGCGCTTCCCCTCGGGAATTTCCGGAACGTTATTTACCTTCGACATTACCACTCCCCGACTAATCGGAATAATACTAGCAAAGTTGCCATCACTAGCACAATTGACATCACAGCAAATATCATTGCAACATCGCGTCCATATTTACGATAGATCCTCAGCACCAGCAAGTTATGCAAAATCCCATAAATCAAGGCTAAAATCGGGAAAGCTAGCATCATTATCCAGCCACTACGCCGATAGCCACCACTGATTCCGGCAATCTCGCCATAGACATCACCGTATCCAATAATAACTACATTGCTGCTTGGGCGAAGCACTGTCAGCGACAAAATAAACAGCAACAAGCTCGCCACCGTCAAGATAATCATTGCAATTAACAAACTTTTTTGTTTACGATAGACTTCTTGCCACACCGCACGCAAGCGATCTTTATTTTCTGCGACTTCATCGGTTTTTTTCGTAGTTTTCATTGTATATAATTATACCATAACTTACTTATATTGATAAATCCCCGGCGCCGCTAATAGCTCGCCGAGCGACTGATATTTCTTGAATTCGGTATCGTTTTTCATATAAATTGCCTCTGGGTGGCTCGACAACCGCTTCACTTCATCGAAGCTCATTTCTAGCACCTCGATTTCTTCCCCAGCGTCAAGTTCCTGCGGACCCTGCTCCACGAAATCCGTCGCTAGAAAAGTATAGACCAGCCAATCAATCTTAATGAACGGTTGCTTTACATCGATCAGCTTCCAATTTTTAAAAACCATGCCGGTTTCTTCGCGCAGTTCGCGCTTTGCCGCAGCGAGCTCATTTTTGGCCGGATTATCATGCCGCCCGCTCGGGAAATCATAATACCAATCCAAAGTCGGCTGGCGCTGCCGCACAATCACGATTTTATCACCTTTTACTGCAATAATTTTTACTGTGTCCGGCCGGCTAACCATCTCAAACGTCGCTTCTGAGCCATCAAATAATTTTTGTGGCCATTGATAGACGTTATAAATCTCGCCCTGGAAAACGTTTTTGGCTTGCTTTGGTATTGCGCGCGCGGTTTTGGGTGTAAATTCTCGCATAAATTATTTTTCCTTCTTTTGGTTATCCTTTTCATTATCCGAATGGTGGCCAGAATGCTTTTTTAGAAAACTCAAAATTCGCTCGCGCTGCCAAATCCCGATCCCTAGCAAAACTACCGCAATAATCGAAATTGTAATTACTCCTGAAAGATTAGTTGTGAGCCCTGCGCCGAGATAATTTGTCACAATAATTACCGGCAAGCGTCCCAAAATTAAAATCAGCATTAGTTTGCGCACCGGCAAAGTTGTGAGCCCCGCAATATAACATATCAAATCATCCGGAAAACCCGGCAACAAATAGATCAGGAATAATATTAACGACGCGCTTTTGGAATTAATGATAAAGTCAAACCGATCAACGGCAGATTTCTTGAAAATCTTTTCCAAAAATGGGCGCCCAAAACGTTTCGAAAGCTTGAAAACAATGTAGCAGCCAAGCAATGTGCCAATTGATGTCCAAAGAATTCCCCACGGTCCAAAAATAAATCCGCCAATACTGCCCACGACTTGCCCTGGAATTGGCGCAACTACCGTTTGCAAAACTTGCAACAAAACGAAAAGTAATGGCGCAAAAATTCCCCAAGATTTCACGCTAGCGATTAGCTCGTCGCGGTTTGTTAGGAATCGCATTAACGGCCCGGTAGCAATAATATCCCAAGTTAGATAGCCAATCAATGCAATCACAACAATGATAACTAGCCAAAGTTTGACGATAGTCTTGGTACTGAGGCGTTTTTTGAGTGGAGAGCCAGCCGTCTGCCCCACCGCATCCGGATTTTTACTTGGCATATTCGACAGCGCGCGTTTCGCGGATTACATTCACTTTTATAATGCCTGGATACGACATCGTAGCTTCGATTTTATTTGCAATATCGCGAGCTAGCTTCAATGCCGAAAGATCATCAATTTGCTTCGGCTCAACGATCACCCGAATTTCACGACCTGCCGAAATTGCATAGGCCTTATCAATCCCCGGAAAACTCGTAGCAATGTTTTCGAGATCGCGCATCCGCTCAGCGAAATTCTCGGCCGAGATATTCCGTGCACCCGGGCGAGCCGCCGAAAGCGAGTCGACAATCTTCACAATCACCGCTTCTGGCGTTGTCGGTTCAATATCATCATGATGCGCCGCCATAGCGTGGACGATTTCATCCGACATGCCATATTTCTTTGCGAGCTCTGCGCCAATCTCGGCGTGTTTACCCTCGATTTTGTGCGTCACGGCTTTGCCAATATCGTGCAACAAAGTCGCGGTTTTGGCCACTCGCTTATCGGCACCGATTTCTTCCGCAATCATACCTGCGATGTGGGTCATTTCGACCGAATGTAGCAAAACATTCTGCCCATAACTTGTCCGGAATTTTAACTCACCAAGCAAATGTAGCAACTCCCGCGGAATCCCCACCACGCCAACTTCACGAGCGGCATCCTCACCTGCCCGCATCACTTCTTTTTCGATCTCGCGCTCGGCCTTAGCAACTGCCTCCTCGATACTCGATGGGTTAATCCGACCATCTTTCATTAAACGCTCTAAGGCATAACGTGCAACCTGCCGACGAATTGGATCAAAACTCGACAGTACCACCATACCCGGTGTGTCATCCACCATAATATCAACGCCAGTTGCACGTTGCAGAGCTTGAATATTCCGACCTTCTTTACCGATAATCCGACCCTTCATATCATCGTCTGGCAGTTTCAGTGCTGTCACAGTACGATCGGCCGTAACTTCTGACGACATTCGCTCCATCGCTGTAAGCAAAATTGCTTGCGCGGTTTCATCGAGGTCGTGTTTAATTTCTTTTTGCTCTTTGACAACTAGCCCAGCCAAATCCTGCTTGATATCGCGTTCAGTCATCTGCATCAACTTATCACGTGCATCAACTTTCGAAAGACCGGCAATCTTTTCTAGTTTTTCTTGCTGACGATTACGAATCTCGCGTACCTCGTTTTTAAGATCATCAAGTTCCTTTTCTTGACGCACCAAACGCTCAGTCTTCTTTTCGAGCTGGTCCAACTTGTTGTCGAGATTATTTTCACGCTCGGTCAAGCGACTCTCGGTTTTTTTCCATTCTTTGCGACGCGAACTTTCTTCTTCCTGCGATTTCGATGCGATTTCCGAAGCCTCGTTTTTGGCCTTTAAGACAATGTCTGAAGCCTCGTTTTTGGCTTTCCGCACAAGATCATCCGCCTTGTTTTTTCCACCGTTTTCATTTTTCTTATTATATACAAAAATTCCACCCGCACCAGCGCCAGCGCCTAGCACAAGGGCAATAATTACTGGAATTACATCCATAGTTTAGCCTTTCTCATTGTTATCGACATTTTTCTCTATGTCGATGGGGTAACAAAAAATATAAATTAATAACTTTCCGCTCTCATTGTATCATAAAAATGCCAAAAAGAAAACCCCAGGACGGTCACTCAAAGTTCATTCATAACTTTACTAAGCAAATAAAACGACCCGGTCACCAATAATTTTTCGTTTTCGTGAGTATTTTCTAACGCCGCCCGAATGGCTTCCTGATAGTTATCGTTCGCAATGAAATCGACACCAGCCGCCCGGAAGGCCGATTCAATATCAGCCAAATCCGCGGCTCTGGTACCACCCGAAACCGTCAAATAGACTTTCTCAAAACGTTCCCGAAAAAGTAACACAATGTGCGACAAATCTTTCCCGGCGCTTATAGTAAAAAGCAAATTATATTTTTGGTCCGGATATAAAGTTTCAAGCGTGTGGAGCGTTTGCTCGATGCTCGTCGGAGTATGCGCACCGTCAAGAATTACCCTTCCATGCTGTTCAAATCGTCCCGGTAAACTTGCTTTCGCAAGACCACGTTCGATGACAGATTCAGTAAGCTCTGGCAACAAAATTTTTGCCGCCAAAGCCGCAAGCGCAGCATTCTCGGCTTGCTTTTCGCCTAGCATTTTGAGCTTCAAATTTAACGGCCGTTGCCATAATTTCCCAGTCATATTCATACACATCTGCGAATCTTCATAATGCAATTCAGAAATTTGGCAATAGTCTTCCACGAAATAAATCGGCGCATCAAGTTTGGCGGCTGTATCCCGAAAGACCTTCACGACCGATTCTTTTGCTTGTTTTGAAACCACGACTGGCGTCCTAAGTTTGATAATCCCGGCTTTTTCCGCTGCAATTTTTTCAAGTGTATCACCAAGCAAGGCCATATGTTCGAGCTCAATCCGATTAATGATTGCGAGCTCCGGATTCACGATATTTGTCGCATCGAGTCGTCCGCCACAGCCAGTTTCGATTACGGAATACTTTGTCTTGGCGTTTTTTGCACACAAAAATCCAAACGCCGTGGTTAATTCATGCCAGCTTACCTGCGTCAAATTATCCCGAGCGACTACTTCTTTTAGTTCCTGAATCGATTTTTCATAGACATCGTCGTCATAAAATCCACGCGACGTGCAGACCCGTTCCCGGAAATCATAAACATGGGGCGAAGCATAAATCGAAATTGGCGAGCCCACAGCTTCATCCAAAATGCAAGCCAACATTTTTGCAGTCGAGCCTTTCCCCTTCGAACCAGCAATATGAACTGTCGGCACGGCTTCTTCTGGCGAGCCTAACCTTTTCGATAAATCACGTATTGGCTCCAAGCTAAAAATGTGATCATCGCTAGTATATTTATTTAGCACCGCTTCATAATTAATAAAGCCCGTCAGCCATTCCAAAAAATCAGTGATATATTGTGGAGTCTGCATCATCGTCTTCTTTCACTTTCTAGGTGTAGAAATATTTGCTGGCCGACCATAATCTGGCAAAATAATCTTATGTTTCTCGCCATGTTGGTCGTATAACGGAATTTGTAATTGATCTGCCAATGTATTCACAATTGTTGCGCCAATCCGAAGCCCAGTGAACGATCCTGGGCCAGCAAAATAATGAATTTCTGTAATATCCTTCCAATCCGCACCATTCTCCTGCAACTTTTCGTGGATAAAGCTTAGTATCTTCTCGGTCATTTGATGTCCAAAATCATGCTGATACTCGTGCTCGTCAAGTTTCAGGATACAAACATTGGTTGATGTGTCCAGGCTAAGCTTCATTTTCTAACCCCGCTGCAAGTTCCCCGTTTATCATAACCTCACGCCCGCCGTCTTCTAGTATTGCAAACTCAATTTTGATTGATTGACCGTCAAACAAGTCCGCAACTCCACCGCCCCATTCAACGACAACAATATTCTGATTGGCGGCCAGAGTTTCAGCCAGCTCATCACGCATGATTCCAGCATCGTCTAGCCGGTAAAAATCATAATGCACTAATTCCCCGCCGCCGGGCAGGGCATAACGTTTGGAAATCGTGAAGCTTGGACTACTAACTTTTTCTGATATTCCGAGCCCCTTGGCTAGGCCCTGAGCAAAAGTCGTCTTCCCCGCGCCGACATCACCAACTAACTCCAATATAGCTGGGGCTGAGATTCTCTGGGCAACCTTCTCTCCCAATGCCATCATGTCATCACTCGACTGAATTTTCATATTTATATTATATCACAATCTCCACTTGACAAAAACTTACTATGTTTTCTTTGCTGATACATCATCCACCCCAACCAACCTATTATTAGTAAATATAACCCGAAAATTTTACCATCCGCCGCAGGGAGTTCCATGATAAACATTTTCTGTTCACCCAAAAACTCGACCACCCAAATATGCAGATCAAGCAACATCGTAGCTAACTTGCCAATGAACATGGCAAGAAATGGCACTACACTAGCAACGCCCGTAGCTAGCACCAAAAACATTGCATACGGCAAAGTCGGCAAAATGATCAAGTTTGCCACCAAAGAAAGTAACGAAATTGTCCCAAAATTATAAATTAAAATTGGTGCACAAGTGATACTTGTTATAATACTAGTCATCAGCATCGAGGCCAGCCACGGTGGCGATTTTCCGCCATAAAGCATGCGATTCAAACGCGGGACAAGTGCAAGAATGGCAAAAAACGACGCAAACGACAATTGCCAACCAAGATTAAATAAGTTCATCGGCGTAATCAGCAGCGTGATCATAGCGACAAGAAGAATTAACCTTAGCGGTGAAAAACTGCGCCCAACATAGCTGGCCAGAAGTCCCAAGAGTGCTACTAGCACTGCTCGCGTCATTGAAGGCGTGAACCCGACCATCAGGGCAAAAGCAAAAATCGCCAAAACTGCGCCAAGCACCCCAGCAAACCGCGACAATCGGCCGAAAATCTTCCGGATCGCCCCCACTAAAATACCAAGGTGCGCTCCCGATGCGACCACGACATGAGTCATGCCGACCGCCCGTAATTGTTCCGAAAATTCTTCCGATAGGCCAGATTTATCACCTACCAAATATCCCAGCCCGAGATCTGCCTCTGCACCTGGCAATATTTTTCTCACCGTGTCAGCAAAATTTCGCTTGATGCGCGCAAAAATATCACCGTGTTCCTCCCGCGCGATAGCTAACAGCTCTGGCCGATAGAGCGTTCCACCAAAAACGCCAAAACCAGGATTTAATTTCCCAGCCAAAGTTATTCTATCCGAACGCTCCAACTCAGACCGAGTGTTTAGCTGTACATAAATCGTCCCGGCAATTTGAAGCGAGTCGTGATTTTGGAAATCAATCAATATATCATTTAGGCGCAACTTGAAATTACCATTCTCGCCCTGCGGATCCTCGCTGATCGTCCCAGTGAGCTTTATCTCCTGGTTGGCAAGACTAGAAAAAACTTCTCGCCCGTAAAGTTCTGGCGCCACTCGCACACTAGCGAGTATAAACCCTGCTGCCAAAGCGACAATAATTAAAGCCCCACGCGACAAGACAATACTAAAAATCAGCATGCAAATTGCCGCTAGCAACCAAATAATACTACCAAACATAACTCGGCCAATCACTAGACTGACCACCACACCGATGATGGCCCCCACTACGCCAGCATAAAAACACCAGGACGGATGAATTACGGAAAAGAGGAAATGACAGATTCTTTGCACGGACATTCTGTATTATGAAAGTTAATAAAATCGGACGGTAGAGTCATCCTGAATCAATTATACTTTGAGATTGTTGCAAAAACAACCACTTTTTTATATTTTTCGCCCTTGTTACGGCAAGGATAATACCGGCCCCCTCCCTAGTATATATCAAAATCAGAGAAAAGTACAAGCGTAAGCAAGAACCTTTGCTCAACTTTCTCCGTACGGGCTACTACGGTCGTTCCCTTGGCTACATCGTCACTCGTACCGCAGATGGCTACTGGTGGTCTAATACCAGTTACTCAGCCACCTACGGTCGCAACCTGGGTACGAGCTCGGCGAATGTCGTCCCTCAGAATAACGATTACCGCGGCTTCGGTCTTGCCATCCGCTGTGTAGTACGGGAGGGGTGAAGAGAGGAACACCCCCCCAAAAAAACCTACGTCACCTTTAATAAACAAACGCTCACTTCGTCAATCGAAGCAAGCGTTCTCTTTATTCATTTATCGAATACAATATATAATCTGGTAGAACAGAACGGGTCGTTTGCGAACCACCTAACGTTGCTGCTCATAGCC
>CAYZNY010000007.1:0-37641 GCA_964480265.1 uncultured Candidatus Saccharibacteria bacterium
TTAGGACAGATGGAACCAGGTGCGTCACCAGAAGTAGTCGAAGCATTGGTAGTACCGCCAGTCGCCGCATACCAGTTATAGTATGTACGCGTGCCATTTGTGTAGCTACGTGCCGTAGTTGGGCTTGGAGTTTCCCAAGTCGTGCCAGTCGAAGTTTGGGTGGTATTATTTGGTGTCCAGGTAGTTCCAGTTGGGAGGTCAGTAGTATCCGAATTCAGCGTGGTTGAGGTATTAAGCCGGAAATCGAGATCTTGGACCATCCAGCACTTGCCATCAGCCAGCTTGCGAACTTTGTAGGACTTGTTATCACGACCATCAACAAGAGTTGCTTCTGGAACAGTAGTTTCACTAGCCGACGGAGTAGTGGTTGCGGCACAAACTCCACCAAAATCTTGCATCTCGGTACCGCTTGGCAAATTCGAGAGATCAGCTGCGGTGTACTCGACTGTCACGCTGAAATCATTCGCTGGGACAATACCAGTATAAGTAGTTTGTTTTGGTTTGTAGCCCGATATATCCGGGGCCGTAACAGTATAAGTTTCGCCGGTTTTGAGGTTATTCTGAGTGGTGGCAGCCTTCAAAGTATTCCCAGAAGTATCTTTATAATAAACGGTCATGGTGCGATATTTCTTGTAGGTGACAGTCTTACTAAAATCGGCAGTGCCAATGTTCCCTGTGATCGGACCGGTGGTATCGGCGTAATATCCAGTGATCGCTGGCACGGTGAAGTTGTAGCTATCGCCAGATTTGAGATTAGTCTGGGTCTGAGTTGGGCTCGCCGTAGTACCGTCCTCGTAGACGTAGGTCACAGTCGCGGTGTAATACTTTTTGTAGGTAATAGTCGCGGTGACATCTTGATTGGTGATGGTGCCGGACACAGCATCTTGGTCTGGGTAATAGCCGCTAATCGCTGGTGCCGGAACATTATAGGCATCGCCAGTTTTGAGATTATCCTCGACTACCTGAGCACTAGCCGTAGTACCGTCCTCGTAGACAAAGCTAACTGTGACTTTGTAATATTTTTTATAGGTGACAGTCAGGCTGACATTACCGTTTGCAATTGTGCCAGTCAGCGGTCCAGTTTGGTCGGTGTAGTAGCCAGCGATGGTCGGGATATCAAAACTGTATGTGTCTCCCGTTTTGAGATTGGTCTGGGTTTCGGCAGTCTTGATCTCGGTACCCGCTTCGTCCACAAACTTCAAGGTTGCGGTGTAATATTTTTTGTACGTCACTATCACGACCACATTTTGATCGGCGACTGTGCCAGACACGGCATCTTGATCTGGATAGTAGCCAGCAAGTGTTGGTGTAGGAATATTGTATGTATCACCAGCTTTGAGGCCAGTCTCCACAGCGTCAGCCCCAGCCGAAGTGCCATCTTCATAGACATACTTCACGGTCACGCTACGATATTGGCTATATATTACGGTTACAACTAGCGAATCGGTGCCGATGTTCCCCGAAACCGTAGCCTGGTTTGGGTAATAGCCGGTGACTTCTGGCGAGTCAACGCTATAATCGGCATTTGCATCCAAACTGACCGAATAATCCGGAGCAGCCTCCGTACCGTCCTCAAAACGATAATGAATGAGTAATTTGTAAGTCTTTGGTAATAATTTCGGACTAGCCGTAAACTCGACTTCGTCCTCGTAGACACCATTTGGCGTGCCGTTGTCAGTCTTGACGCCAAAAGTGACGACGGTAGTTTCGCCATCGCCTGGGAGTAGACTGTCTGACTCAGCAATCAAAGTTGGCGTGCTGACTGGCACAGCCTGGAACTCGCTACTGCTAGAATTATACTCACCAACGCTATAACCCCAATAATTTGCCGGAAAGCCAGCAGTGTTGGTTGCAGCAGCCAAGGCTGGAATGATATCTGCACTATTGGTTGTACTGGTCATGTCATTGACAGTGTCGGTGTCTTCGATTGTCAACTGATAGCCAGTCATGACATTTGTGCGCACGACGAGGTCGAGCATACTTGTTACGAGTGGACCGTTCGCTACCGGGCTAAGCGTAACCAAGTGTGTTTCGGCGCTATGGTCACCAAATGGATAAGCGGCTAACGAAAGAACGGTTGGAATATTGACATCAACTTCAACTTCAGCACTATCGGTACCATTTGTAGTGGCGGCTTCACCCTCAGCTACGGCGTTATCAATAGTCAGTAAATATGTGCCTACTCCCAAGAAAAGCGCCAAAGCCAAGGAGGAGGCAACTGCAAGCACCTTAGAAAGAAACTTGCTAGTTTGAAGTTGTTTATTTTGTCTACTCATACCGGCATTATACCACGAGCGGTTTTACTTTCCAAGACTTTTTCGCTGATTTTTGACACTTGCCAACATGCTAAAATGTCATGCTATAATATATATGTTGATAAGATTTTGAGGAGGTATATGACGAGAAAGAGTGTGAACCAGCATGGCACCGGTAGCAAGCGGCCGATAGTGATTGTTGCTGCCGTCATTGTGCTCGGGCTGGCGGGATTTTTGGTTTGGAATTTGCTGCGTGGCGATGGTTCTGACGAATACCCTGATGGTATGGCAAAATGCGGCGATGTCTTCCAATGTCTTTATAAGCTCGACCCCACCAGCACACTCGAAGAAATGAATGATGTCGTTGGCCGCGATGCCGAGCTCGCTATTGAGGAGGATAATCTCAAAATCTATAAATGGGCTCTATCCGAAGACACCGCCATTGAAGCTCGCTTTGCCACTCTGGACGCTGGGACCGATGAAGCTACCTCCATCACGACTATCAATATTGATTACCCAGAAAATCTAGTTCCGCATTTGGCTGATTTTTCAAAATGGAAAGAAATCCAATCTAAAATGGGTGACGAAGACGGCGTAACCTACGACCAATTTGTTGAGCTACTGGGGGGAGTGAGTGGCACCATCCAGGAGAGGGGCCAGGGCTCCAAGAAATACCAATGGTATAGTAGTGACGGACACTATCTCAGTGCTAACTTTGACGACGAAACCGGTAAATGCAACTTTGCTACTGGGGATCTCTAATCTAATGATGATGGTGATGGTGTGAGCGTGACCATCCCCCAGCCTGAGGACAGCAATCATGCTCCGCGCAATCTTCATGCGAACTCTCAAACTCAATCGTGATGTGACCGATATGCTGATCCCGTGCTTTCTCGCGCAAAGCTTCCTTCAAGTCCTGCGTTGACTTTTTATCCGTCACGACATGCATAGTTGCATAATTATGTTCTCCATCAATACTCCAAACGTGTAGATGATGTACGTCTTTCACTCCGGGTACTTCCCTAAAAGCTCTGCCTAACTCCTGCACCGAAACGTCATGTGGCACTTTTTCAAGAAATAGGTCGAGAATAGATTTGAAATTTAGCGAAGCATGTACCGCAATAAAGCTCGCAATCACAAACGATATAATCGGGTCAAGGAGCGAGATATCAGTGAATCGCATCAAAATTGCACCAATCAGTACTACTACCCAGCCAAGCACATCTTCTAGCATGTGCAAATTGACCGATTTCTGGTTTAATGAATCGCTCCCATGGGTCTTATATGCCGCTAGACCATTGATAACCACGCCAAAAATCGCAAAGATTAACATACCGGTATAATTCACTGGTTCGGGATGAAGTAACCGACCAATACTTCCGACAATCACCAAGACCGAACCGACAATCAAAATTACCGTCGTGATGAATGCGCCCAAAATCGAATAGCGCGCATAGCCATAAGTATGAGTTTCATCGGGCGCCTTGCCGGATTTCTTTTCGAGAAAAAAAGCAATACCGATACTAAGTGCATCGCCAAAATCATGTATAGCATCCGAGATAATCGAAATACTGTTTGTAAAAAGGCCGCCAAAAAGTTCAAAAATCGAAAACCCGAGATTCAGAACAAAGGCAACCAAAATATTCTTTTTAGTTTCCATAGTTTTATCTTATCACAACGGTTCGCTACCGGCCCGGATCATTTGCCGGATTGTTTCAAAGAGGTAAGGTTTATAGACTGCTAACTCGACCGGTTCTGATTCTAGAATGCAAGAAAAGCAAGTCGAGCTGGCGAGCTCGATAATCATAAATAGCAAAATTCGCGGGTTTTGCAGCCGGAGCTGGCTCTGCCTGGCCGCACGAGTCACTAAGTGCACGATGTCGGCGTTATCCGTAAAAACCTCGCCCAGCCGTTTGCTAAAAACGCCAAATGACAAATTTTTGGCGATCAACCTCAGCGCGTCCGTGTTGTGCGCCAGCACGTCGATCACATAGTTAATAATAAAGATAATTTGATCCTCAAAAGTATCAATATAGGTCTGGCGAAGGGCGATAATTGCCTCCTGGAAAAGCCGGTGAGATTTCTGAGCAATGACGTATTCTTTCAGCTCCTCGCGGTCATGAAAATAAAGATAAAAAGTCCCCTTGGCTACGCCCGCGCGCTCGGTAATTTCCTGGACAGAGACGTTATCGAATCCTTGCTCCAAAAAAAGCCCATAAGCAGCCGTTGCAATATTATCTTTCTTGGCTAAGCGCTTCTTGGCCCGTTTTGTGACTAGCGTGGATATAGACATGCCTCTATTATACAAAAATTCCTGAGAAAATCAAGCGTTTTGGGGTAGATAAAGTTGACCAATGGTCATTTTTAGTCTTGACAAAGCTATTCCACAGATATAAAATATGAATTATAAAACTGACTGTTGGTCATTTTGCGCAACGATTTGCCAGCCAAAAGGCGATTTGCCAGCCAAAACCCGACTAGCCAAGAATAAAGGAGTCAAATTTAATGAAGAAAATTAGCGAGTTTATTTGCCAACATCGCCTCCTGATTGTGATTTTATCAGGAATTTTGATGATACCGGCAATAATTGGCTATATCGCGACTAAGGTCAATTATGATCTGCTCGTGTATTTGCCATCCGATATCGAGACTATCGAAGGTCAGGAAATTCTAACTGACGAATTCGGTATGGGGGCGTTCTCGGTCGCCGTAGTCGAAAAAATGCCAGCCAAACAACAACTTGATTTGGAGGAGAAAATCCGCTCGCTCGACGAGGTAAATCAAGTTATCAGTCTGGCCGACCTCACTGGCACTGCTATTCCGATGGATTTCCTGCCCAGCGAAATCCGCGAAAAAGCCACTCACGACGATACCGAGCTAATGATAATCACTTTCCGCGATGGGACTAGCGACGAAAAAACTCTCGCAGCCGTGGAAGAAATCCGCTCGATCGCCAACCAAAGTTGCTTGATCGGCGGTATGAGCGCGATGGTGCTCGACACCAAAATTCTCTTCAATAGCGAAACTATCATCTATGTGCTGATCGCAGTCGGGCTGTCACTGCTAATCCTAATGCTCTGCCTGGACTCTTATCTCGTGCCATTCCTAATGATTGGAAGTATCGGCATCGCACTAATTTTCAACATGGGGACAAATGTCTTCCTCGGCGAAATTTCTTACATCACCAAAGCAATTAGCGCCGTCTTGCAGCTAGGTGTGACAATGGATTTCTCGATTTTCCTTTATCATAAATACGAGGCCGCTAAAAAGACCGAGAAAGATCGGATTTCCGCCATGAGCCAAGCCATCCAAGCAACTGCTTCGTCGGTGGTCGGGAGCGCGTTAACCACTTTTGCCGGGTTTTTAGCACTTTGCACTATGAGCCTGACCCTCGGTACCGACATCGGTATCGTGATGGCAAAAGGTGTCGTGCTGGGCGTCATTTGCGCCATCACGACTTTCCCGGCGCTACTACTGGTCTGCGACAAGTGGATCGAAAAAACTCGTCACCGCGAAATTCTCCCAAAGTTCACCAAAGTGCGCGATTTTATCCTCAAACACCGCAAAGCGATTTTGGTAATATTCGTCGTGCTGCTGGTGCCGGCCTATATCCTCAACACCAAAACCGAGGTCTACTATAAACTCGACTCTTCTATTCCGGCCGATTATGAATATTCAAAAGCCACCACTGCCCTGCGTGAGGATTATGGTATGGAATCGCAAATGATCGTGCTGGCCAGCAGCGAGCTCGACGATGTCAAACTCGCCAGCATGACTAGGGAAATCAGCGCGGTCGACGGGATTGGTGCTGCACTCAGCCCGACAATTTTGAACGATTACGGCTTGTCCGAGGATCTACTAAACGACAAGCTCAAAAATCTCTTCCACTCGGACGAGCACACCGCGATTATCGTATTGTCAGATTATGGCATTGCCACCGATGAGCTGAATCAGCAAATTTCCAAACTGAACCAAATCGTCGAAAAATATGATGATAGCGCGATCGTCGCTGGCGAAGGCCCGCTCATGAAAGATTTGGTCGAGATTTCGGACCGAGATTTTACCAATGTCAACCTGGTATCGATTGCGGTAATTTTCGTGATTATGGCGATTGTGCTCAAATCCATTTCCCTACCAGTCTTGCTGATGTCGGCAATTGAGTTTGCAATCTTCCTGAACATGGGCTTTTCGTATATCACTGGCACCGAAATTCCCTTTATTGCCTCGATTATCATTGGCACAATTCAACTTGGCGCCACCATCGACTATGCAATTTTGCTGACAACGAGATATTTGGAGGAGCGACAAAAGAACTTGCCTAAGCTAGCGGCCGCCAAAAATGCCCTCGGGAGCTCGATCCAATCTATTTTCGTGAGTGCGATGTGCTTCTTTGGCGCAACCATTGGCGTCGGCCTGTTCTCGCAGATTGATATGATTGGGTCGATTTGTGAGCTTATCGCCCGCGGTGCAATTATCAGTATGATCGTGGTCGTGACGGTAGTGCCAAGTTTACTCGTCGCCTGCGATGGGATTATCCGCAAAACAACCATCGGATTTAATAAACGAATAGGAGTACAACATGCGAAGTAAAATTTATCGAAATATATTATTAACTGCTCTTGCAAGCGCTACGGTCATCGCACCAGTGCCAAGCGTACTAGCGATGTCGCAAGACGAAACGGTCTACGTGAAAATCGGCAGTGATGGTGCTGCGCAAAATATCTCGGTCACCGAGCATTTGATCAACGATCTAAAAGAAAACGAGTTGCTGGACCAATCAATTTTGGAAGATATCGAAAATCTCAACGGCTATGAAACTTTCACCGTTGATGGCTCAAATCTGACTTGGCAAGCCAACAACAAAGATATTTATTACCGTGGAACCACGACCAAAGAGCTGCCGATAGAGATGAAGGTAACTTATTCCCTAAATAGTGAGGAAAAACCAATCGAGGAAATTGTTGGTCAGGCTGGACATGTCGAGATTAAGCTCAAATATATCAATCATTCCAAAGTTGACGATTTATATACGCCGTTTGTCGTGGCGATGGCAACCACGCTCGACGAAACCAAAGTTTCTAATGTCAAAGTAACAAATGGTAAAACTACTAGCAACGGTAAAAAGATTGCTGTTGCGGCGGTGGCAGCACCGGGACTCTATGAGAGTTTGAAACTCGATGAGCTGAAAAATGCTGACGAAATCAAACTGAGTTTTGATACCGAAAAACTTGAACTTGGCGAAATTTATAGTATCGTGACGCCGAAATTGCTCGATGCCGACAGCCTCAAAACTTTCACTCAACTCGACCAACTTTATGGCGATATGAATATCTTATCGAGCAGTAGCAAGGAACTAGTCAATGGCTCAAAAACTCTTGCGAGCGGCACAAACGAGCTAAAAACCGGTATCGCAGCCGCCAAGCAAAAACTGCAAACAATGAACATTAGCATCGACACAGCAACAATGAACTCAATCAAAAGTTCTGCTAGTAGTGCCGCAACCGCCCAAGTGGAGGCGCAGCGAGCGATGATTGCTGCGGGCATCAAGCAACAAATCGAATCAAACAACACACTGATGAGCGCGCTCGAACTACAAGCCGACAAAATGTGCAGCGCTAGCATTGGCGGAGCAACTTGCCCACCCGAGAATGTCGCCGCCGTCAAAGCCCAACTTGTAGCCGGAGTCGAAAACGCAATGACCGAAAGTTCGGTTGCCTCGCTCAAACAAACTGCCGCCCAGACCGCAGCTGCTACCGCCGAGAAAGTTGCCACCCAGGTTGCTGCCACCGCCGAGCAAAAAGTGAAACCGATGCTCGCCGATGCGATTAGTTCGATGCAAAATGGCGCCAATCAACTCACAAGTGGTGCAAATACCCTGAGTGCCGGAATGACCAAATTCGACCGTGAAGGCATCCAGCCGCTAGCAAACTTTGTGAACGGTAAAGTCAAAGTGACATCGGACACCATCAAACGCCTAGTCTCCTTGGCCGAGAAATATGATAACTATGCCGGCAAGAATAACGACATCACCGGAACCACCAAGTTTATCATGATGATTGGCGGCAAAAAAGCCGAATAAGATTGCCTCCTTATATTAGTTCTGAATTAAGATAGTAATAATATTCCAGCAGTTCGCGCGAATAATTCTTGATCAAAGCCAGTCCGGGACGATTTGATTTCTCACCTGCTTGCTCGCGAGGCGGGATAATCAACATCCGCGTAATTCCAACTTGCTCCACAAACGCCGGGTTGTGGCTGACCATAATAATTGTACCGGTATAATCCCGCAAATTCTCGCCAATGATTTTCTGCGTTTCTGGATCAAAATGATTGGTTGGCTCGTCAAGGATAATGACATTCGCACGTTCGAGCAAAATTTTGCAAAGCGCCACCCGAGCTTTTTCTCCCGGTGACAAAACTTCAACCTTTTTATAAATGTCATCGTCATAAAACAAAAAGTTTGCTAGCATGCTACGTAATTCGGTATCTGTGAAATCATAGCTACTGACATTTTCGAGGATCGTACGGCGCTCGTCAAGAATTTCCAATTCCTGCGCATAATACGCCACCGTCGTATGCGCACCAAAAATGATTGAACCGCTAGTTGGCATAAGTTGACCGACGATTAGTTTCAGCAAAGTCGATTTGCCAACACCATTTTCACCCACAATCAAAAACCGCTCGCCTCGCGTCAACGAAAAGGATAGGCGGTCATACAAAACTGGGCCGTCCGGATAGTGAAAAGTCAGGTTTTGGACTTCGAGCGGGGTTTTGGCACTTTCACGAGTTGGCGTAATTCGCATTGCAACGTGCGCATACTCGTGCTCACGAGTACCAAGCTCGGCTAATTTTTTGGCCAAAACTTTTTCGCGCTGGTGCCCCATGCCAATCAACGCCGTGTTTGAACGCTTTGCTGCTCGCGCCCGCGCAACGAATTCGCTCAGACGTTTGATTTCGCGCTCTTGCTCGGTAATGCGGGCATCCTCAGCCGATTTCTCGGCTGCATATTGCCGCCGAAACTCGCTATAATTCCCACGATAAATTTTCATTTTGTGAGTAGTTTTATTCACAAACAAAGTCTTATTTGTAATTGCATCCAAAAATTCCACATCATGCGAAATCACAAGCACGGTACCTTGATAGTGGCGCAGATAATTTGAAACGAAAGCTTTGGTCGCAACATCAAGGTGATTAGTCGGCTCGTCGAGTAAAAGCAGACCCGCATTCTCAAACAAAACCCGCGCAAAAGCAACTTTGGACTTTTGTCCGCCCGAAAGATCGCGCATCGGGCGATCAACAAGATCGGAAAGGTGCATTTTATCAAGAATCTTCAAAAGTTCACCATCAAAATTCGCAATGTCGTAGGAATCGATTAAATCCTGCAAGTTGTTGATGCGCTCTAAGATTGCTGCGCTATCGGGATATTTAGCCAATTTTTCATATTCACTATTCAGCTGCTCCTGCAACTCATCAACCGGCCGCCCAGAAGCGACATATTCCCAAACCGTGATGCCCTGGTCGTCAGGTGGGATAGTAATTTCTTGCGGTAAATAACCGATGCGATGCCCGGGGAGAGTAATCTCGCCACTATCGAGTTGTTGCTGGCCAAGAATAATCCGAAAAAGCGTCGTCTTGCCGGCGCCATTCACACCCACAACCCCAACTTTATCACCATTTTCTAAAATAAATCCGCAATCATCATAGATGATTTTTGTACCATAAGCCAATTGCAAATGCGAAGCTTTCATTGTCGTATTATACCATACGACTTATTCATCATGGTTCTACCCAGTTACGTAGCGCGCCGCTCGGGCTTGAGTTCACGGGCCTCTACTATTACTACCATGGCTCGCTGGACGCTGTCGGCTCGGACGGCTACTACTGGTCTCGTACGGCGAACTCGGCTGACATCGCTTACTACCTCCGCTTCAACTCCGGTGGCGTCTACCCGCAGAATATCAGCAACCGTGGCAACGGCCTTGCCGTCCGCTGTGTTGCGAATCCTCTCAACTTTCTCCGTACAGGCTACTATGTTCGCTCCGATGGCGACGTCGGCAATCGTACCGCAAATGGCTATTGGTGGTCAAATACTAACGAATCTGGTTCATCTGCCTATAATCTATCTGCTTTCCCCACTATCGTCTATTTCCAGAAAAACTTTGACCGTGGAAACGGTTTTGCCATCCGCTGTGTAGTACGGGAGGGGTGAAGAAGGAAGGGGGGGCTTTTGGAGTAACCCTGACGCTATATCTAATCCCGAACACGAACAGGCCTCGGTGGTGTCTTTCATACTCCAAAAGGACCCTCCTACTTCCTCCCCAACCATATAGAGTGATTAGGACCAACCCAGCTAACTAGTTTTTGAATATTGAAAGACACCACTGAGGCCTGTCTGTGATCGAATTTTGATAGGGTGTCAGGGTATATTCAAAAACTAGTTAGCTGGGTTGGGTCTGGTTAATCAAATATAAAATTTTGGTATGTCCGACAGGATTCGAACCTGCGACCTTTGGTTCCGGAAACCAACGCTCTATCCAGCTGAGCTACGGACACTTATTCCCCACCGTTTTATTATACCGCAAAAATGATAACTAGGCAAACCTGTCCCCATAGAGCCATCCCTGTTACTTATTCAAAATCACAATATCCGTCAGCCATTTTTTCAGGCCATCGAGCGAATTATAAGCTTCTGTATCCGCATTATCATTAGCATTGAGGAAATCCGCCAACTGCCCTTGCCGATAAACCATCAGACTTGGATAAAATCGCACTTCGCTCGCTAGGCCACTTTCTTTTAGATCAGAAAAACTAATCTCAAAAAACTGAATTGGATATTCGGCGATCAACTCTTGTAAAATTCCCCGCAGCTTTTCCGCTGCTTGGCAACCTGGCTGTGAAACGAAGAGCAAGAAAGATTTTTTATCATCAATCATCGTGCGAAGATCGTCAGTCGTAACCATACCAATCCCGCCTGCACCGCGATATTCCTCGCTCAGCACAACCCGGCTATCCCAGAAAATCATTACCGCCGCCAAAGCCAGCACAACCGCTGCCGCAATACCAGCAATTATCCCGACCAATCGACGCTTACTCATTTATTTCGCCGTCAAACGATTAAAATCGATCTCGTGATACGGAACTTTCCAGAAAGCGTAAGTCGTTTTGCCATCATCGGTTGTTGATTTAACAGCGACATTATTATCGCCCTCATAGAACCAATAGCCGCCAACGTTATAAATCTTATCTGCATCCCAACCAAGCTTGATCAGCAAGTTTTTCGTCATGCCGGCATAACCTGCGCCACCGCACATCAAGAAAATATATTTATCTTTCGGGAAAAGATCTTCGAGAATTTGCATCGACTCGGCATAATTCGCCTTCACCTCGCCATTATCGTTCTGAGTAAAGAGCGTCTTGCCAGTATAAGTCGAACCGACTTCCTCTGGAAGACCAGAAACATTAACGATATAAGGAAATGGCACAATCTCAAATCCGTCAACGTAGCCAGAAAGATATGAATCACCACCGATGGCGGCATAATTCCCCGGGTCAATCAACATGCGCATATCACGATAGACGGCGTCGTCGCGCCCAAGATATTGATCGATAGTTTCCTCATTGATATTCTTATCAACGCCAAACTGCTCGCCACGAACGCCATCGGTGATTTCCGGAGTCGGCAAGCTAGCGTTTGTCTCCACCACGGGGACCACAGCCGGCTGGTTAGGTTTGATAGTGAGAGCGAGCACTAGCCCGATAATTAATACCACCACTGCCGAAAGTAAACCAACAGTCAGCGCAGAGATTTTACGTTGTTTCATATTCATGCATTTATTATAAAGCAAACGGTCGAAATCTCCAAGCAAAATATTGCCTATTGACAAAACGCTTACGATATGCTAGGATAGAAATAGTTTGCGAATTGGTTCGCTTAGTTTTGTTTTGCTCAACTTTCTCCGTACGGGCGAATACAGTGGGCGAAGCGGAGACATTCAAAATCGCAATATCAACGGAGATTGGTGGACGACTGCAACTAATCGGCCCACTGGTTATCCAATTATCTTAATCGGGCATTTAGAAGTTTCACCTAACAATACTGGATATCACAATAGTACTAGCGGTTACGGTTATGCCATCCGCTGTGTAGTACGGGAGGGGTGAAGGAGGAGGGGCTGGACCTTACCTTCCTCCGCCGATTATGTGAACCTCATCACCACTACCTACAATATCCCTAACTCTTCCTCCGGTTCTAACCAGTTACGTAGCGCGCCGCTCGGGTTTGAGTATACGGGCACCTACTGGCCCACCAGCGGCTCGTTGTACGCTGTCGGCTCGGACGGCTACTACTGGTCTCGTACGGCGTACTCGGCTGACTACGCTTACAACCTCTACTTCGACTCCGGTGGCGTCTACCCGCAGAATAACAGCCTCCGTGGCTTCGGTTTTGCCGTCCGCTGTGTTGCGAGATAGAGATGAATGAGGAGAAACCATATCTTGGTGTAAAATGGTGCATCGTGTAAAATTACCATCAAACTCCCAATATCCTCGTGGTATAATTCTCCCCTCAAATTCTTATTCGCTTGCCATTCCTAATCAATAGATAAGGCGTTCACCCCTATAAATCGGGGCAAACGCCTTATCTATTTTGTATCAAACGTGACGTGCAAATTTGGTGAGTCGGGAGGGGCTCGAACCCTCGACACCCTGCTTAAGAGGCAGGTGCTCTAACCAGCTGAGCTACCGACCCAAGTTATGGAACTTCTTTATTATATCATGCCAAGGACAAAAATAAAAGCCCAAATTATTATGGTCGCTTTTTCCATATCAAAACAAAAATGATATAATGAAACAATGATAATTCGCGAAAATGTACCAATTTCTGAACTTACTACCATGCGCATCGGTGGCCAGGCGCGCTATGTTTGCGAGATTTCCTCGCGCGACGATATCACCGAAGCTTGGAATTTTGCGCGCGAGCATAACCTACCGGTCTGGTTCATGGGTGGCGGAGCAAACACCATCGGCAAGGATGGTGGCTTCCCCGGCGTAATTTTGCTAAACAAGCTCCGTGGAATTGAAATCCTTGCCGAGACTGATGATGAACTACAACTCAAAGCCATGGGTGGTGAAGAATGGGACCATGTAGTCGAGTTTGCCTGTAAAAAAGATTATTCTGGCATCGAAGCAATGAGTAAAATCCCGGGTACGGCTGGGGCGGCGCCCGTCCAGAACATCGGTGCCTACGGCCAAGACATAGCCCGCGTCCTGGTTTCCGTCGAAGTTTTCGACACCAAAACCGAGCAATTTGCCACAATTCCGCGCTCGGACCTAAAAATGGATTACCGCTATACGACTTTTAATCATGGTGATGACGCCGGTCGGTATTTTATCACTTCAATCACCCTCAGGCTGAACAAAAATTATCTCGAACCGCCGTTTTATAACTCCTTGCAAAACTACATCATCGAGCACGGCGAAACTGATTATTCCCCGCAAAATATCCGTCGCATGGTCTCTATTATTCGCGCCGACAAGTTGCCAGATCCAGCAGAAATCGCCAGCAGTGGCAGTTTTTTCAAAAATATCTATCTCGACCAAGTTGGCGCCGATGAAGCCGAGGAAAAAGGCATTCCGGTTTGGCGTAGCAACGATGACAGCGGTAAAATCAACTCCGGCTGGCTGATCGAGCACGCTGGACTAAAAGGCAAAAAGTTGCACGGTATGAAAATCAGCGATAAAGCTGCACTGGTCCTAATCAACGAAGACGCCAAAAGCTATGCCGACCTCGCCGCCGCGCGCAAAGAAATCGTCGACACTGTTCGTGACAAATTTGGCTATGCCATCGAGCAAGAACCAGTGGAGATCCCCGAAAAATGAAAATCCTAAACGGTTCCGAGATCTCTGGCTACATGAAGGAAAACCAAGCGCACCAAGTGCGCGCGCTAAGATCGCAAAAAATCTGGCCAAAACTAGTGATTATTCGCGATAGCAATAACCCAGTAATCAAAAAATATGTCCAACTCAAACAACAGTACGGAAATGATATTGGTGTCGCGGTTGAGGATTGGTGCCAGGATGATATCGAAGCGGCAATCGCCAAGGCAAATCAGGACGAAACCATCCATGGCATCATAGTTCAACTTCCGCTAGCCGGAGAACATAATCTCGATGAGTTACTAGCCAAAATTGCGCCCGAAAAAGATGTTGACGGGCTGGGGGGCGGCGAGATTTTTGAATCTGCCACGGCAACAGCAATTAACTGGCTCTTGGCCGGTTATGATATCGATCTCGGCAACAAAAAAATTGCCCTCGTGGGGCGTGGACGTTTGGTCGGCAGACCGCTGGCCAAGATGTGGCATGGCTCTGGCTATGATGTAGCGATTTTTCATCGCGGCGACGATTTGTCGGAGCTAAAAAACTTTGACGTGATTGTCAGTGCGACTGGCGTTCCGCATCTAATCAAGGACGAGATGATTTCTGGCGGAGCGGTGGTTGTTGACGCCGGCACCGCTAGCGAGGGCGGTGTATTAGTCGGCGACATTGACGACAAAATTCGCGAACGCTCAGACTTCACGGCAATTACGCCAAAAATTGGCGGCGTCGGCCCGCTAACGGTCACAGCACTATTCGAGCATGTGCTGATGGCGGCAAAATCGGCTACCAGCAAAAAGTTCTAAAAGTTATTTATAAAATTCGAACGCAAAAAGTAGTGCCAGAATCGAGATTCCATCTCTTGTTTCATTATTTCTTAACATTTCTAAAACTTCTTCTCTCGATACCCACTTTTTTGTTTTTACTTCATTCTCATCAATATTTGCAGATTCCGCACCAACTCTCGCGGCGAACACATAGCATGCATGGTCAGACATACCATTAGTTGGATTCTGGACACACAAGAATTTCAAATCTTTGACTGTACAGCCAGTCTCCTCCATACATTCTCGACGCACAGCATCCTCTTTCGTTTCACCGTCTTCAATACGGCCGGCCGGGACTTCCCATTCTAAGCGCATCGTAGTATAGCGCCTAGATTGGATAAGCAAAACTTCATCATTATCATTAAATATAACAGCACATACTGCCTTGTGCGGGTAGTGAATCTGATGATATTTTTCTATGATGCTTCCATCAAGCATTCTAACTTTGTCGGCATGCAAACAAACATAGTCGCTCTCGTAAATCGTCTTTCGATCTAGCCGTTCTGGCAAGCCTCTATGATCCATTATTTTTCTTCCTCCTCTTTGGCAAAGGCGTGACTTTTTCGAGCTCCAAAATTACTTTTTTACTTAAATCCGCATCGTCAATATCCAAAAATTCTGCACTCGCTGTCATGCCCTTATATTATCATCGCCGCAAAGTTTTTAAAAGTTCCTTATCTTCCTTGCTTACACGGTACGATTCCCGACATTTAGAAATTGCTTTATTCTGCACGAAATCCGACAAATTATTTTTCCCGCTGAGATATTTTAGCGTCCTTTCACGCTCTTTTACCATCATCACCGAAATCAGCCACGCTGCCGCCATCTCGACATAGTGCGCATTTGATGGCAAATTTTCTAAAATTTCGATTATTCTTGGCCAATATTCCGGCAAAATAAAGTGATCGAGTATCATCACTAGCATAAAACGCACCTCAAATTCGGCCGCACTTTTCTGATAGCGCATAATGAAATCCCAATATTCCTCCCGCTCAGAATCTTTAATTCGGAAGCTTGCTGCCACGCAGTCACAAGTTGCCCAATCGTGAATTTTTGGCACGAAATTCGCTAGATAGTCAAAACGCTCCATGGTTGACATCGATGCGGTCGCGATCACAATCCCCTCAATCATAATTTCCTCGTAATATTCCTTCGGCTCCGCATCGAGATACTGCCAAATAACCGTCGTCGCAGAAGTCTAGTAGCTCGGCCCGAATTTCACCTAACATCTAATCCCTTTTCAGCATCACCGTGAAAGCCTCACTCGGAATATCAATTTTCCCGAATCGTTTCATTCGCGCTTTACCACGCTTTTGTTTTTCGAGCAATTTTGCCTTGCGATCACGATCGCCGGTATGAATTTTCACTGTAACATCTTTGCGATATGCACCGATAGTTTCGCGCGCAATAATCTTCGCGCCAATCGCTGCTTGCAAAGCTACTTCATAATTTTGCCGCGGGATTACTTCTTTAAGTTTCTTAGTGATTTCCCGCCCCAAGGCATCAGCCTCGCTGCGGTGGCACATCAAGCTTAGTGCGTCAATTCGGTTCCCCGCCACCAGGAAATCCAATCGCACCAAATCTTCGGGCCGATAGTCCGCTAATTCATAGTTAAAGCTCGCATAGCCAGAAGTAATTGATTTTAGCTGATCATAAAAATCGGTCAAGAGATTCGCCATCGGCGCCTCAAAATCAATCACTGCCCGGTCTTCAACATAGCTGAGGTTGGTCTGGTGGCCACGTTTTTCATTGATCAACCCCAAGACACCACCAATCATCTCGGTCGGGACAATGATCTCGCCCTTCACCCACGGCTCACGCAGTTCCAAAATCTCCGATTGGTCTGGCAAATCTGCCGCCGAGCGAATACTAAGTTCCTCACCGTTTGCCAAAGTCACTTCATAACTAGTCGACGGATTTGTAATCACAAGATCAAGACCAAACTCGCGTTCCAGGCGCTCACGAATAATATCCATATGAAGTAGCCCTAAAAAACCGATCCGAAGGCCAAAGCCGAGCACCGGCGAATTTTCCGGTTCATAATGCAAAGCCGAGTCTGATAGCGCCAACTTCTCGATTGCTTCTTTGAGGTCGTCATATTGATCGTTTGACACCGGGAAGAATCCTGCATAGACAAACGGCAGAACCTCCCGGTATCCCGGAAGTGGCATCTTTGCCGGATTTTTTACTAGCGTAATTGTGTCGCCAACTCGTGCCTCGCGCGTAGTTTTGAGGTTCGTGACGATATAGCCGATATTTCCCTCGGTCAGACTTTCCGCTGGCGACATTTTTGGCGTCAGCACACCGACTTCGAGCGCAATTCCATCCGCATTTGCCGCCATCATCTGGATCTCAGCATTTTTGGGAATTTCGCCGTCAAAAACCCGCACATAAAGCACGACGCCACGATAATCGTCAAAATATGAATCGAAGATAAGCGCCCGGGTCAATAAGGCGGTTAGTGACGCTCCCGAAAAACGCTCGCGATCGCCCATCTTCCTTGGCCCGGGTGCTTTCTCGATAATTGCATCAAGAATTTTGTCAACATTCAGCCCGGTTTTACCCGACACCGCAATGATATCCTCCGGCTCGCAACCAAGCAAATTCATTAGTTGCAAAGAAACTTTCTCGACGTCAGCCGCTGGCAAGTCAACTTTATTGATCACCGGAATAACATATAAATCCTGTTCGAGTGCAAGATAGACATTCGCAAGCGTTTGCGCCTGAATCCCCTGTGTCGCATCAACAACCAACACCGCTGTCTCGACCGCTTGAAGCGACCGCGAAACTTCATAAGAAAAATCTACATGCCCCGGAGTGTCAATCAAATTCAGCGTATAACCTTTATAGTGCATCTGTACCGGCGCAAGTTTGATCGTAATCCCCTTTTCCCGCTCCAACTCCATTGAGTCGAGCAATTGTGATTGCATCTCGCGCTTCGATACCGTCCCGGTTAGTTCCATCATCCGGTCTGCAATCGTCGATTTGCCATGATCAATATGCGCAATAATGCAGAAATTCCGGATTTTACTAGTTTCCATATTTATATATTATATTATATATATCCCATATCAGCAAATAACCTCCGTATAAAATGTTATAATTAGTCTCATGAAGATTATTTTGGCAGTTTCCGGTGGCGTTGATTCGATGGTAATGCTCGATATGATATATCAGTGTGGCCATTATTCACCACGTGATATAATTGTTGGCCACTTTGACCACGGAACCCGCCCGTCCTCAAAAGACGATGCGGATTTTGTGAAGGATATTGTTGCAAAAAAATACCATCTTCCATTTTTTTACCAAAAAGATAATTTGGGCGAAGATGTCTCCGAGGAAGTTGCCCGCACGCATCGTTATGATTTCTTACACCGCCTGGCCTCTGATTTAGCTGCCCCTCAGACCGCAGGGCCTTCTGACACCAAACCTGACCGGCCCAAAATCTTCACCGCCCACCACCTTGACGATTTAGTAGAAAGTGTCGCCATCAACCTACTTCGTGGTACTGGCTGGCGCGGACTCGCCGTCTTGGATGCACCAGGAATTATCCGCCCCTTCCTCACGCCGGAAGTCATAGGAACATATACGCCCTGGGATAAAAAGGCAATTCTGAAATACGCCGCGGAGCATAATATTACCTTCCGTCAGGACCCGACTAATTCTAGTGATCACTATCTGCGCAATCGCGTGCGTCAAAAACTAATCGATTTCCCTAGCTCAAAGAAACAAGAAATCTACCATCTGTGGCGGGAACAAAAAAATCTGAAACAGGAAATTGACAAATTAGTAGCTGAGCTGATTCCTCCTCATGACTCCCCCTGGCAAAGAAGTTGGTTTGATGACCTCGACGATAAAGTCGCGCTGGAACTACTGCGTGCCGGAGTTCTATCTGCTGGTATTTCTGCTACTCGCCCGCAACTTCGAGATTTTCTGCACGCTATCCGGACTTATGCCCCTGGCAAATATTTTAATCTCCCGAATCGCCTAATTCGGCTCGAAAAAGATTATTTCGTGCTATAATTGCCCTAGATTAATTGGAGTTATTATGATTACCAAAGCAATTATCCCCGTGGCAGGATGGGGCACGCGTCGATTGCCAATTACCAAAATTATCGAGAAATCGATGCTACCAGTCGGGAATCGCCCGTTAGTCGATTATTCGGTGCAAGAGCTTGTCAAGGCCGGCGTAACTGATATTTACATGGTGATTTCTAATGTTGAACCTTGCCAGGTCAAAGCTTTTTACCAGGATAATCTCGCTCTCAACCAATATCTGACTGACCGCGACAAAACTGATCGCCTCAAACTAGCCAAGACTTTGCCAGACAACGTCAAAATTCATTATCTGCCGCAAGATCCATCTGGCAAATATGGTACCGCGGTGCCAGTTGCAATGGTCGCGGAAGAATATAATATCACCGAGCCAGTACTGGTCTTTATGGGCGATGATTTCATCTGGAATCCAGGCGGAGAGAGCGCATCCGAATCTCTCCTTGCGGCCGTGCAGGGGGATCAAGAGTCTGCAATGATTGGCGTAGAAGTTCCGCATGACCAAGTCGATAAATACGGTATTCTCTCCATCAAAGATGGCCTGTTGACGGACGTCGTTGAAAAGCCATCCGTCGACGAAGCGCCCTCAAATCTTATCAACGTCAGTAAATATATTATTTCCCCAGATTTGCTGCAAGAGATCGTGACCTACGTCAATACGCATGATTTTGGGCCGAAAGACCAGGAATATATTATTACCGACCCAATCGACTCCTATATCAGGAAGGGCGGAATCATGCGTGTAGTCTCGGCCAAAGGCCAATACCTAGATGGCGGCTCGGTCGAGGGTTGGGTACACGCGAACAATGTCGTTTGCGAGACCAACTAGGCAATATTCATGCCATGATATAAAGCCGAAAATCCCTATTCACAATGTGATATATTCGTAGTAGAATATCTGTATGCGTAAGAAAATTAAAGACGCCAACTATCAGCGGGCAATCGGGCAGGTAGTCCGCCGGTTACGCCGCGACAAGGGCTGGACTCAGATGAAACTGGCCGAGGAAGTTGGGACCAGCCAATCAGCGATCCATCGCATCGAAAATGGTGGCCAGAATATTTCATTGGAACTTATTCAGAAACTTTCAATGGTGCTAGGCGGTCAAATCCTCTCTATCAATGATACCGTATCGCAGAATTTTCTCATCCGCGGTGGACGCGAGCTGCACGGCAAAATCACGATCAATACCAGCAAAAATGCCGCCGTGGCTTTGCTTTGTGCTTCACTTCTGAATAAAGGGACTACTTTGCTCCGACATCTCGCTAGGATCGAAGAAGTCTTTCGTATTATCGAAGTGCTAGAATCGATTGGCGTCAAATGTCGCTGGGTCAATGACGATCGTGACCTCGAAATCAACCCGCCAGCTGAACTACAAATGAGCGAAATCGATATCGAAGCGGCCAGAAAAACTCGCTCTATTTTGATGTTTATGGGGCCACTACTGCATAAAATGAAAAGATTCCGGCTACCCTACGCCGGTGGTTGCACCCTGGGAACTCGTACGATCGAACCACACCTCAGGGCCCTATCGCGCTTCGGTTTGAAGGTTGACGCCAGCGCTTGCAGTGGGTTTTATTCCGCCACAGTCGAGCCAGAAAAACGTCAAGAACGCCGTAGCCGCATCGACGAAGTAGAAAATCCTTACCCGCCCAAGCGTATTGTACTGATTGAACGTGGCGATACTGTCACCGAGAATATCCTCATGGCAGCTGCGCTCTATCCAGGGGAAACTACAATCGTCGGAGCATCGCCAAATTATATGGTGCAAGATTTATGCTTTTTCCTTGAAAAACTAGGCGTAAATATCCGTGGCATTGGTACAACCACCCTCAAAGTGACCGGACAACGCGAGATCAACACCGATGTCGAATACTCCCCGGCCGAGGACCCAATCGAGGCAATGTCGTTTATCGCTGTTGCGCTGGTGACAAAATCCAATTTGACGATTCAGCGCGCACCGATTGAATTTTTGGAGGTCGAGCTCGAAGTGCTCAAATCGATGGGGGCGCGAATCGCCATTTCCCCAGAATATTACAGTACGAATGGGCGCACGCGGTTAGTTGATCTGATGGTGCATAAGTCCGAGCTAGTCGCGCCGACCGATAAGATTGCCCCGATGCCTTTCCCTGGTCTTAATATCGATAATTTGCCATTTTTCGCCGTGATTGCCGCGACCGCCAAAGGACGCACCCTAATCCATGATTGGGTATTCGAAAACCGCGCTGTTTATATTACCTATCTTGAAAATCTCAACGCCCGAGTCGAGCTTTTGGATGCTCATCGCGTTTATGTCGAGGGGCCAACCAACTGGCGGCCAGCAGAACTTGTCGCTCCCCCAGCCCTTCGTCCGGCCGTCGTGGTGATGATTGCGATGTTGGCCGCGCCGGGGACTTCGATCCTCAGGAATGTTTATTCAATCAATCGCGGTTATCAAGATTTCGCCGAGCGTCTGAATCAACTCGGAGCGAAAATCGAGCCATCGGCTGGGTTATAATTGCTTCTTTGATTAACTGTCTGGACGATTAGGCTGCATATTGTTGTAATTTTTACAACATATATTGCACGGTTCTAAGTTTTTTGTGCCGACAGAGTAGAGCTGTTTTAATCTAAACCTTTTGTTATGCTTACGCTTGTAGTATTTTCGTGAAATGCTATATGATGGGGAGGGGGACCGATGCTACCTTGGCATAACAGGGGTGAAAAATGCCTTGATTTTTAGAAAAACTTGGCTAGAATGGGAATTAGGAGCAATAGAGCGCCCGAACAGCAACTTTAAAAGAATAGAAAGGAGGGTTACGTCACTGGTGCTCAGATTTTGGCGCATAGTCGCTAAAATTGAAATTACTTCGACCAAGAAGCCGAAGTAATAACCAAACCTAATCCCATTCTATCACCGCGTGGATTGCTTGTAAAGGTTTTGGTGCAATTCCAAACATCATGCTTTATTGCTCCAAAATATGCTACAATATAATCAGTAAAGAGAGGTAATATGACGACAAAAAAGGCAAAAGACGCTTCGACTCCCGAAGATTCCGGTAAGAAACAAGCTCTGGATTTAGCAATTTCCCAAATTACCAAACAATTTGGTAGTGGTTCAATTATGAAACTCGGCGAAAGTCGCAAGATTGATGTCGAGCTGCTTCCTTCTGGCTCAATCAGCCTTGATTTGGCTCTTGGTGGTGGCTACCCCAAAGGGCGCATTATCGAAATTTATGGTCCGGAATCTTCTGGCAAGACCACTTTGGCACTTCACGCGATCGCCGAGATCCAGAAAGAGGGCGGCCAGGCAGCTTTCATCGATGCAGAGCATGCACTCGACCCAAGCTACGCCAAAAAGATTGGCGTTGACACCGATAATTTGTTCATTTCCCAACCAGATAATGGCGAGCAAGCGCTAGAAATTTGCGAGACCTTAGTACGCTCGGGCGCGGTTGATCTGATCGTGGTGGACTCAGTCGCCGCCCTCGTTCCCCAAGCTGAAATTGATGGCGATATGGGTGATGCCCAAATGGGGTTGCAGGCACGTCTAATGTCACAGGCGATGCGTAAGCTGACCGGGATTATCTCAAAATCCAAGGCCACGGTTATCTTTATCAACCAAATCCGTATGAAGATTGGCGTGATGTTTGGCAACCCGGAAACTACTACTGGCGGTAACGCACTCAAATTCTATGCTTCGGTAAGGCTTGATATTCGCCGAATTGGGCAGATTAAAGCTGGCGATGATATCGCCGGTAATCGCACCAAAGTCAAGATTGTCAAAAACAAGATTGCGGCGCCATTCAGGATTGCCGAATTCGACATTATGTATAATGAGGGGATTAGCAAAGTCGGCGATATCCTCGATATTGCAATTCAGAAAGACATTATCGAAAAAGCCGGTGCATTCTTGAAATATAACGGCGAAACAATTGCCCAAGGTCGTGAAGCCGCCAAGACTTTGCTCAAAGAGAACCCCGAGCTGCTAGCTGAGATAGAGCATAAAGTTCGCGTAGCTGCCGGCCTGGATGATGTCGAAACTGAGTCAAAAAAGCCTGCAAAAACCAAAAAACCAGCCGAAGACACCGAGTCTAAATAGCCCTTCATATGCTGGAAATCGAATCGCTGAGTGCAAAAGATCATCTAAAACAGCAGCGACACCTAGAAGCTGAGGCTATCTATGGTAGCGACGATGATATGGCAAATGATACATTTTGCCTCAGTGATTTCGGCGATGCAGATAATTTTACAATCACGAAAATCACTGCCGGAGTGCGCGACCCTAACCGTGTGAATATCTTCCTTGATGGACATTTCGCTTTTTCGCTTGACGTCGCGCAGGTTGTAGAATTAAATATTAAGGTGAGGCAGAGCGTCACGCCTGAGCGCCTAAAAGAACTCCGCGCCGCTTCCGAATTTGGTAAACTTTATCAACGCACGCTTGAATGGTTACTCACAAGGCCACACTCTGTTCGAGAAACTTCGACTTATCTGAAACGCCGGAAGTTCAAACGTAAACAACTGAATCGGCAACGTGAACGCGAAGGGAAAACCGCGCTTCCAGAAATTCAGGACGACACGATCGAGCTCGTGATGCAGCGCCTGATCGAGAAAAAATATCTCGATGATTTAAAATTTGCTAAGTTTTTCGTCGAAAACCGCTATGTACGGCGAGGCATTAGTCAAAAAAGGCTCAAAATGGAGCTTCGTCAAAAAGGTGTTAGTGATACCTATGTAAAAATTGCCCTAGCAGAGGTGGGCCGTCCCGAAGACGAAGAACTGCTCAAAGTTATCAAGAAAAAACGCAAAAAATATCCTGACGATTTTAAGTTAATCGGCTACCTTATCCGGCAAGGTTTCGACTTGAACCGCGCTAAGGATGCAGTCGCAAATTATTCCGAGGATGAGGACGAGCTCTGATTTTCTGGTGCAAAATCTGGTTTCCGAAATGGATTAACAAAATCTGGCACCAATTCCTCGACCGAAGTAGTCTTGATTTTAGTTTTAGTTTTTTCGCGTTCTTCTTTGATTGTTACTTTATAATCATCAACTTCGATAATTCTGTTACGATCAATGGTTAGTTCCGGATCGATAAAAGCTTTTATAACTGGACGCTGCACGATCAGCTGCTGTACTTCCCAAGTACTACTTTGCAGGACATAATCCGCCACTTTCCCCAGCTTAGATTGCTTCTTCGTGACGACTTTTAGCCCTTGCAAATCAAAATTTAGTTTCAAAACTTTCTGCACCCGCACGATATCCTCGTCGCGCACAAATTCATCGTTGGAATCAATGATCATTCCCGCTCGCGAAAATTCGCGCACGCTATCCATCAACAAGATGTCCCCCTCCGCAGGATCAACCACTGGCCCCTCGACCCGCACGGCAATTAGAGCCAAATTATCTGGATCAACGATCAGATCTGTCACACGAGCAATCTGTCCACCAACATGCAAACTCAAAACTGGGCAACCAATTAATCTTGAAGCATGGATTAGCATAATCCTATTATACCGCAATTAGCGACTCTTGCCAATCAGCCGGATAATCGTTCTCTCCAAGCAATACCGCAATCGTCGCAGCAAGGTTGGTCAGTCCAGCATTTTTTAGCTCCGCCTTGTGATAGCTCTTGGCATTTTTGGTGTTGTCGTAAAAAATGCAAGGGACTGGATTTGTCGTATGCGAGGTTTTTGGAATACCGTCTTTATCAATCAGCTCTTCAAGATTGCCATGATCGGCAGTAATAATCATCACCCCGCCAAGCGCATCAACTTTTTCCGCGAGACGGCGCAGCTGCAAATCGACCGCCTCAATCGCGACAATTCCCGCTTCAAGGTCGGCAAAATGCCCAATCATATCACCATTTGGATAATTTATCCGCGCAAATTGATACTTATCCAGATTTTCTAGGACTGCATCCGTCACTTCGCCGGCTTTCATCCACGGATAATTATTCAGCTCCTCGGCTTTATAGTCCGACTTAATCTCAATATGCTGTTCTCGTGGCGCCTTTTTATAACTATTGCCGTTGAAATAATATGTAATATGGCCAAATTTCAGCGTTTCCGAAACTGCCAGCTGCGAGATTTTATTTTTACCCAGAAAAGTATTCAGCGGAGTCTTAATCTGAATCGGTGGCACCAAAATATGCTCTGGAATGTGCCGATCCTTATCGTATTCAGTTAGGCCAGCATAAAAAACTTTCGGCGCTGGATTTGCCTTACCGTCAATAACCTTCTGATTTTTGGTCGAGCGATCAAATTTATCAAAATCCTCCGCCACGAAGGCCTCTGAGAATTCTACCGCTCGGTCAGCCCGAAAATCGTAATAAATAAACGCGTCCCCATCCTGCACTTTGCCGATAGGCTTTGCGCCATGCGAAGTGCTTGCCGAAGAACTTTTGGCCCGCTCAGCCCGTGATGATAAAGCCGATTTCGCAGCATTATTCTCGACAATCACGAAAGCTGGCAAATATTGATCCTGGACTTTGGGATTCTCACTTCTCAAAACTTTGATCGCCTCCGTCGCGGAACGAAATTCACGCGGGGCCTTACCATGTACAATCGCATCCCAGCCAAGCTTGACTTTACCCCAATCATTTTCGTAACGATCCGCCACCATAATCTCACGCCCACCACCTGACGCGATCCGGAAATCTGCGTCCTTGAACCCAGCACAAAATTTTTCGAGCCTCTTAATATATTTTGGCTCTGATTGCGGCGCCACATCCCGGCCATCAAAAACCGCATGGACCCGAATCCTCCGCACACCTTCATCGTATGCGCGCTGAATCATTTGTTCGAGATGATTTATATCGCTATGCACTCCACCATCGGAAAAAATTCCACAAAAATGCAGTGTTGGTGGTAATTTATTTTTCGCTTGATGCTTGGCCTGCTGCTTCCAGAACTCCGCTGCTTGCTCCTTGGCACTTTTCTTAGCCGCCTTTCCAGAAAAATGCACGGTTACCGAATTGTCTTCAACAACCTCGGTGGGGATAGCCTTCGTTCCTTTGGTCTTGACCATTTGGTCGCGCCCAGCCCCCAGTTGTTCCATTGCACCACGCCAAGCCTTCGATTCCCAAATATCACCAGTCTTAAACGCCGCCTCGACCTGAGCAATCCCTTGCTTAATAATCTGACCAGCGCCAATGGCATTGTGTCCAACTTCGGAATTTCCCATCTGTCCCGGCATAATGCCAACTGCTTCCCCCGAAGCTTCAAGCGGAATGTTGAGATATTTCCCCATCGCCATATCGAGGAACTCTGTATGCGCCTGGCGTACAGCATTCCCACTCCGGCGCGGACTTAATCCAACGCCATCCATCACCACCAAGACCACTGGTCCGTCATAATGCAACTTTTTCATTGTGCCTCCCTTTGCTATATATTATAGCACAAGCTTTACGGCTTCGGCACCTGTTGGGTAATACAATGGATATTCCCACCACCGAGCAAGATTTCGCGTGCATAGATCGGCTCAATCACCTTATCCGGAAATAGCTCCTGCAAAATGTCAATCGCCGCTTGATCGTGCGAATCATTGAACGTTGGCAAAATAATCGCGCCATTGCAGTTATAATAATTCACATAACTCGCCGGTAAGCGATCACCCTCTCGCCGCGGGAAGGTCCCCTCGATCTGGTCCACATGCGCCGCTTCTTCGGCCGTAATTGTAATTGGGTTCGGAACATGGAGTTTCACGACCTCAATCTTGCGCCCTTTGGCATCGGTCTGGCTTTCGAGATAATCCAGAGCCATCTGACTACGCTCATGTTGAGGATCTTCCTCGTTATCTTCCCAAGCCAGCACAACCTTCCCTGGCGCCACAAACTGGCAAATATTGTCCACATGGCCATTTGTGTCTTCGTCCATATAAATGCCTTTCGGTATCCATAGTACCTTCTCCGCGCCCAAATACTCTTTGAGTTTTTCCTCGATTTGTTCCTTACTCATTTCTGGGTTACGCCCTGGATCGAGCAGACATTCCTCGGTCGTCAAGATAGTTCCCTCGCCATCGCTATGGATGCTACCGCCTTCAAGTACAAAATCACTCGTCCGATAACGGTCAATTTTCTCGATTGCACACATCTTGGCACCGATAAAATCATCTTGATCCCACGGGAAGTAAAGACCATTTACCAAGCCACCCCAGGCGTTAAACTTCCAATCCACTCCGCGCACGTCGCCGCGATCATTGACCACGCAAGTCGCACCACAATCACGAATCCAAGCATCGTTATTTGATAGCTCAACCACCTGCACATTAGGAATATTCATTTCTAGAACGTGTGCATATTGGCTAACATTTACACCAACAACTACCGGCTCATATTTAGCAATTGTTTGAATAACTTGTTGGAATACTGCCTGAGCTGGCTCAGCATTCTCACGCCAATTGTCCTCGCGCTCTGGCCATAGTATATAAGTACAACTGTGCTCGCGCCATTCCGCCGGCATATAAAATCCATCTTGCTTTGGAGTTGTATCGTTTATTCGCATTATTTTGTCGCCTTTCTTGTTTTTCTTGCTTTTGATTTTTTACTACCTAATGCACGATTTTTCTTGCCGTCACGGGTGTATTTATTCCACTTGCCATAAGTCACCGTCACATTGCGAACCATAATCTCGCCAATCACAACCGCCAAACAAGCACCGGCAATCAGCGGCCAATTATACTCAAACATTTCGAGATTAAACTCTGGGAACAAAGTAAAGAATAGCGCAATTAGTAGCAATAGCGTCGGCACAAAAGCGTAGAGAAAAATCTTGACCTTGCCGCCACTGATCCAATAACCGGTCTTGGTTTGCGGGCCACGTTTATGCAGCTTGTAGAACGCCACGAACATCGGGAGATAAGACATTAGTAGTGTGACCAAACTTAGCGAGAAGAAAGTCCAGAACAAGTTCGTGATGTCTTCCGATACAAATTCGGCAATCAAGATACCGGCAACCGAGATTATCGCTGCCACTACGCCAGTCCAAATCGAAACGACATATGGCACACCGTTCTTATTACGCTTGGCCCATGACTTTGGAAATGCGCCATCCTGCGCTGCAAAAGCTGTGACCGAGTTGACGCCAAAAGTCCACGAGGAGATATTTGCAATCAAAGTATAGATAAACATCCCACCGACTACGAGCGTAATCGCCTTAATTGCCCCTGCCGAAAGACCAATCGTCGTAAGCAAACTATTATAACTATCAAGTAGCCCCGAATTCGTCTGCAATTCCTCTAACGGCACCGCTACACCGATACCAAAACTTGGCAAAAGATAAAATATCGCAATTAAAATTCCGCCCAGTACAATTGCCTTTGGAATTTCCTTTTTCGGATTTTGCATATCGTCGCTAAAAGTCGAAACCACTTCAAATCCGAGCATATTGAAAATAATTAGCGACACAAAACCGAGACCGGTAAAATCAAATCCACCATCAGCCCCGACCATCGGTAAAAGATCCGTCCAGGACTCAACCGGGTTAGCACTGCCCTGTGTGACCAGCACATAAATCCCTAGTCCACCGAGCCCAGCCATAAAGATAAACTTCACAATTGCGCCCAAGTTTGAGACCCAGGCGCTTTGTGAAATTCTCAGCATCCCTAGCACGGTAACTAATAATATATATCCGAGCTGGATTGCCAAAATCACTGGCCAAGTCATCTCGAATCCGAGCATTTGCAATAGATAGGTTGTGACGAGATCTGCCAGCGAGGCCACCCAAAGTGGGAAGTTGATCCAGTAGTACCACGCTACCCGGCTGGCCCATTTCTCGCCGAGAGCCTTCTCGATCCAGGTGTACATACCGCCGTCCGACGGGTATTGCGACCCCAGCTCTGCTGAAATCAGACCATATGGGACAAAGAATGCTATAAGCATCAAAATCCACCATACATATTGTGAATTCCCGATGGCAGCTGTCGGTGCAACTGCATCACCAACCAAAATAATACAAACAGTTGCAAGCACCGCGCTAAACAAACGGAATTTTTTAGCTGGCTTATTCTTTTTAGGCATTATTTCTCCTTACCTTTTTTATCGACCTGAGTTTTAATCTCGTCCAAAGCTTCCTGTGCGACGCCACCAAAATATAACAGTAACCCTCTCTGCGCCGTGAGGCGATTCTCGGCCTCGTCCCAAGCCAGTGAGTTCGGTCCGTCGAGCACCGCATCCGTTACTTCCTCGCCACGAATAGCCGGCAGACAGTGCATAAATTTCACGTTTGGATTACCCGTTGCTGCGAGCATTTCCTCGTTCACCTGATATTTCGGATAGAAATCACGCATATAAACTTCTTTTGGCGTTTCCTTATCATAAAGCCCATACCAAACGTCGGTATAAATAAAATCCGCATTTTCGAGCACATATGGATTATCAGAAACGTGCACACTGCCGCCATAATCTTGATTATTCGCCCGACCGATCTTCAAATAATCGTCCGAAAGCCACTTCGCCGGCGGAGCATACTGCGTAAATTGCATCCCCATTTTTGAGCAAATCATCATTAGTGATGCACAAACCTGAGTGCAATCGCCCACAAAAACTACCGAAACTTTGTCGAGCGTCTTACCTTCTGGTAAGTTATCAAAAATTGTGATAATATCGCCAATTTCCTGAGTTGGGTGATTATAATCCGACATACCGTTGATTACCGGCACCGTCGCCTCACGCGCAAGCTCAACGATATCTTCATGACGATTAACGCGAGACATGATCATATCGCACATCCGCGACAAAACTTTTGCCGTATCACCGACGGTTTCGTGCGCGCCAAGCTGAATCGAGCCCGGATCAAGGTTGAGTGCGTGTCCACCGAGTTGCTCCATACCAACCTCAAACGACACCCGCGTCCGGGTTGAGCGCTGCTCAAAAAGCATCGCCAAAGTCTTGTGATAAAGTGTTTCAAGCGTACCGCTAGATTTCAAAAAACCGCGCACCGTGGTCGCAGTTTTGATGATATCGAGAATTTCCGACTGATCAAAATCGGTCGTATCAATAAAATCTTTCTTGGTTGGGGCTTTATGTTTAAGCTCATACGGATTATACATAAGCTGATTATAGCACATGTGTTATAATTGTGGCATGGGAATTGAACGAAAAATGGACCTGCCGGACGAAAAATCTGAGCGACTAGTCGATACCGCCCTCAGCAATGACCCCGCCGAAGAATCCGAAGAAATCACCCTGCGCCCACTAAGTTTTGCAGACTATGTTGGCCAGGACCGCTTGAAGAAAAATCTCAAATTGGCAATTGATGCCGTCAAAAAACGCGATGACGGTACCGCGCTTGACCATATCTTGCTTTATGGCCCACCGGGACTTGGCAAGACTACGATGGCAAATATCATCGCTCACGAAATGGGTGCAAGCCTGCGCGTTACTAGTGGCCCAGCGATCGAGCGGGCTGGTGACCTTGCCTCAATCCTGACTAACCTCCAAAACGGCGATGTGCTTTTTATTGACGAAATCCACCGCCTAAGGCGCGCAGTCGAGGAAGTACTCTACTCGGCGATGGAGGATTATAAGCTCGATATCGTGATTGGTAAGGGTCCAGCAGCGCGTTCGGTGCGACTTGATTTGCCGAAGTTTACCGTAGTCGGCGCCACCACCCGGACTGGCGCCTTGGCGGGACCACTGCGGGACCGTTTTGGGCTAGTGCACCGGCTAGAATACTATAAACTGCCCGAAATCGAGCAAATCATCGCCCGGACCGCCAAAATCCTTGGCACCGACATTGCGCCGGAGGCTACTAGCCTGCTGGCTACTCGCGCTCGGCTCACGCCACGGATTGCCAACCGCCTCACCAAGCGAGTGCGTGATTATGCCGAAGTTCACGGTGATGGATATATTAGCCCAGAATTTGCCGCGGGTGCGCTCGAACTAATGGAGATTGACGAACTCGGCCTCGATCCAGCCGATCGCAATATGTTGCAACTGATGCTTGATAATTATGGCGACCGCCCGGTTGGACTAAACACAATTGCCGCACTCACCGGCGACGAAGCCGCCACAATCGAAGATTATTATGAGCCATATCTCCTGCAAATGGGGCTTTTGACTCGCACTCCACGCGGGCGCGCTGTAACCCTAAAAGCCAAAGAACATCTCAAAAAACACAAGGCGTAAATCACTTCTAAACGAATAATCCCCATGCCTAGGCATGGGGATTGGTGCTACATATGTAGCGTTTTCATGGTGCAATTGTGGACGGTCAGACAGACATTACCACATATTAGCAGCTAGCCATACGACTAGCCAAAGTACGATCGCTAATACGGAGCTTGCGCTTCAAACCTCTGTTTGCCAGCTCATACTCACGCGCCGTTTCAGGACGATCCCGACGGTTATAGTCTAAGCCTTTTTCATCGCAGAGATGACATAAGAACCAATAGATCGCTACCTCCTCTTCGGAGGGCGAAAAACCGTACGCAACCGCATCTTCACAGTCCAGATATTCCAAATAAGTTCTCGTATCCGGATCATCGAGCAGTGATAATTCGCCGATATTAAGGTCACTCGAATCAAGCATCAAAGGTCTATCCATATTCACGGCATGATATTTGGTTGCCCCAGTAAGTTTGATACCTTCACCAGTTGCATTTGCCCAATAATCCAAACCGCCGCCTTTTTCTTTATAACGACTGCGCGGCTCGCTGCTCTCTACCTCGATGACCGTTTCCTCTGCGCCCGAAGCTTGTTCAACATCAACTTTAACATTAACCTTCGTAGCTGCCGGAGCGTGCACTTTGACTTCAACCGAAACTTCCGGTTTGAGCATCTCTTCTATCGCCTCTACGACTTCTTGATCAGACAGTTCGGGTTCGAAAACTTCAAGCTCAGCCCCTGGCTCGGGCAGAATATCAGGCTCCGCAGATTGTTGACACCTCGACTCTGCAACTTCAGGCCTGGGCTGATTTACCGCTGGCTCGACTTCTGCATTATATTGCTTTGATTCAGATTCAGATTCTTCTCGATCCATCTCAACCCTACTGCCAAATTTATAATGTGTTGAATAGATCTCAATCTTAACCTTTGACGGTTCATCAAAGCCCAAGAAAGCGCCCAATCCCTGTACTAGCTTCGCAATTTTGTCCTTTAAGAAATTATTCTTCATAAAACGACCCCCTTTTGAAATTTTGCACCACTATTGTCAAAAATACTTAAGACAAATGTGCCTTAGGTACCATAAACGCTAGTGGCACAGATTAAATTTGCCTTATACCCTAATTGTAGCACACATATGCAATTTTGTCAAGCATTTTACCACAAAATCGGCTAGGCTTAACCCCTAAACAAGTATAAGGGCAGCCCAGCAGGCTGCCCTTGCGTTTTAAAACGCCACTCGATATTCAAAAATGGAACTTTAAGAGCGAATTATATCTACAGCCGGTCAATTTCTAGGTCTCTGCCCAAAAGCTCTATGGCAATTTTCTTGGTTGAGCCCGAGGCATTCTCCGGTATAGCGTTCAAATGAAACCATACCAGTTCCGTACTCTCGAAATTTGGCTTGGGATCGCCCCGAAAGCGTTTGACAATGTAGATCAATTTCACCGACCAAATTACGTCACCGTGCGGATAGACATGCTGCTTGCCGGAAAATTCGTCAAAAAGGTGTAAATCCCCCTGATCAACCATCAAGCCAGTCTCCTCATAAAGCTCGCGCGCGGCACAATCTTTTGCGGATTCACCCGGCTCAATGATGCCACTGGGAATTGTCCACTTGCCGTTATCGCTACGCCGCTCTAATAAGATTTGCCCCTTCTTATTCAAGGCAACAACCGTTGCGACTGGGGCGACCATCGGAAAATGGCCAATCAGATTGCGAATGCTTTTACTATAACCATCCTGTTTATTGCGCCATGGATACTGCTCAGGATCTTGTAAATTTGCTTGATCCAACGTTTCAAGCAGATCGATATAGTGGCCAAGCTCCGCGTCGGCGATAATTTCTTCGCCAGTGGCTTTTTGCAACAACATCACTAATTTCATCAGTTCCGGATTCATGTTCATTTTTGAATCCCCCTTCCTATAATGTTCTCATCAACTAGCATTAACAAAAACCTGCCTAGGCTTTCTCAACTAGGATGTATTCCTAGTGTAGCACAGATTACTGATTTTGTCAATAGCAGAACGGGCAGTCCACCCAGTTTTTCGTTCCATATCTTCATTCGGTATGATAAAATAAGACCATAAGAAGGAGGCAAGTGAACATGGCAGAGTGGCGATATCGACCGGTGACAGAACGGACTGTCGACGAGCAATATAAGCGCTTGATTCGCGAAGTGATGGAAAAAGGTATTCGCGGTCCAGGGGTAATGGTGGATAAAGACGGCAAAGAAGTTGATACAATCGACCTGATGGGACCGACCCCTTCGCGTTTCAACCTCCTGGAAAATGGCGTACCGCTGCTGACCGAGCGCGAGATTAAATTCTGGAAAACCTCAGTTGGTGAGCTACTTGGCTTCATCAATGGCGCCCGGACGCAAGAAGAACTGGAAAAATTTGGCTGTAAATGGTGGAAAAATTGGGCTACGCCAAAAAAATGCGCCAAGCGCGGGCTAGAACCAGGCGATATCGGCCCGGGGAGCTATGGTGCAGCTTTTGCCCACTTCCCAACTGCCGAGGATCCGAATTTTGACGCTGAGAAAGGTATCGGCGGATTCGACCAAATCACCGAGATTATCAAACAAATCAAAGAGCGCCCAGAGCTCAAAGCGCACTTTATCTCGCCCTGGATCCCGCAATACACCATCCGCAATCACGATCACCAGCAAAAAGTCGTGGTGGTACCCTGCCACGGCTGGATGCATTTCCGGGTTTTTGGCGACAAACTCAGCCTGGTGATGTTCCAACGCAGTTGCGATATCCTGATTGGCTGCCCGACGAACTGGATCCAATATTCGGCTTTTTTGATGGCGATGGCAGACGTGCTCGGCCTGGTGCCATACGAATTTGTACATCTGATTTCTGATGCACACATTTATACTGATCAACTGCCATACGTTGACGAAATTCTAAACCGCAAGGGGCATCCATTCCCAACCCTGAAACTCGCAAATCACCACGATAATATCAAAGATTATCGCCCAGACGATTTCGTACTCGAAGATTATACCGCCGGACCAGCAATAAAGGGCATTCCAACCGCAATTTAGAGGTAACCATGACAGAAGAACAAGAAAAACAACTCGAACAAGCTAGGTCCGCAGGCAAGAAAATCGGCCTTGTGCAAGGGTCATGGGATATGTTGCACCTAGGACACATCTGCTATTTGCAAGAAGCCCGCAAAACTTGTGACTTTTTGATCGTTACTATGGATGATGACGAAAAGATTCGCAAACGCAAAGGGGCAAACCGCCCAATTATCCCGCTCGACGAGCGTTATCAGACAATTAGGCGCCTCGATATCGCCAACATGATTATCGTCAAGACTTTGAATGAGCCACATTGGTATTGGATCAAGACTCTGCGCCCGGATGTGCTTGTCGCGATCAAGGAAAATTATAAAGACACCGAGATTAATGAGCTAGAAGAAAAATACTGTGGCAAAGTTATGGTCCTGCCACGGCAAGCTACCACCAGTACCTCCGACATTATCCGTCGCACGCTGATCAAAAATGGCGTGAAAGCTTTGCTTAAAAAAGATCCCCGCGTGAGCGACCGTGTGGCCGAATTGAAACAAAACATCGGCGATTACAAAAATCTGCCCGAGCCTTGGCCAAAATTGCTCGATTATCTAGAAAACTCGAACGACTGGGTGACACCGACTGCGGCTTGTTGTAAAATTGATGGCAAGTGGCATTTTGGCACGAATAAGTTCGACCAAAGTATTCCAGTACGCGATATTGAGGAGCGCTCGGAGCTGCTTTACTCGACAATTGAACACGGCGAGATCAACCTGCTCAAAGCAATCGATGGCGCTAGGCTGGACGATGTGGCAGTTTATAGCGTGCTCTTCCCTTGTGATAAGTGTATGAAGACCTTGATCGATAAAGGCATGAAGACACTTTATTATCTCGAAGACCACCCAGAGCGCAATTGGAGCAAACGCTCTCACGCCAAGGCAGAGAAAGCCGGAGTAAAAACGATTCGGGTAGAAATTGACGAGAACGGAAAATATCATGAGCGAATTGACGGTGAGGAAGAGCTGACGCGCGCCGAATCAGATAAGCTTTATGGCAAATTCAAATATATCGACCCGCGTAATGCCCGGTCGCAGGATCAGCTCGATGTGATGCTTGAAAACGAGTACGCCGGCAAAGACCCTCTTGCATTAGAAAATGTCGATCCAGAGCAAGAAGTCGTCGCAAAAAAGAAATATTGGTATGTGACTAAAAATCGCTATCCGTATGCAGATATCGAATACCAATTCGTGGTTTTTGCGCTTGGTGATATATATAATATAGATGATGTCTCCCCGGAGATGTGGGCCGAGTTACAAATGATTTGGAGCGAGCTCAGGAAAAACTATGATTTACCGGGCGGAGCGATGTGCTTCCGGTTTGGCGACACTTTCCGCTCGAAAGCTTCAATCAAACGCGTGCATTGCCATATTATCGTGCCAAAGGAGAAGAAGAAAGTTTCGTTCAGCATTGGCAGCACGAGATACGGGCTGAAAGACGGCCTGAAAGTATGGGATAAGCCAAAGCAAAGCGAATGAGCGTGCTATAATATATTAGTAAGTAAAGGAGTAAAAAATGAAAGAATTGGCTAAGGATAGTCAGACCTGGAAAAACTTGGAGGCAGCTTTTGCCGGCGAGTCCCAGGCGGCGATCAAATATCAGTATTTCGCTTCGCGAGCTAAAAAAGATGGCTACGAAGAAATTAAAGCTATTTTTGAAGAGACTTCACAGAACGAGAAAGAACACGCCAAAGTTTGGTATAAATATCTCCATGGTGGCGAGGTTGGCCCAACCTCAGAGAATCTAGAAGCGGCAGCCTCGGGCGAGAATTACGAGTGGACTAGCATGTACAAGGAATTCGCCGATACTGCACGCGAAGAGGGTTACGACGAAATTGCAACAAAGTTCGAAGAAGTCGCAAAAATCGAAAAAGGCCACGAAGCGCGCTACCTCGATTATAAGAACGAGGTCGACGAAGATATCGTCTTCAAGGGTACTGACGTAACAATTTGGAAGTGCCGCAATTGTGGCTATATCTATGTGGGCGACGAAGCGCCAGAAGTTTGCCCAGTTTGCGCACACCCGCAGGCTTTCTTTGAGAAAGTAACCAAAAACTACTGCGCAGAATAATCTGTCGAGATAATAAGATGCCCCTAGCCTAGCAGCTGGGGGCATTTTTGGGCTAGTTTGGATTGATTTGGGCTAGTTTAGGCTAAAAGCCCCCCAAGAGAAAGAGCAACCGAAGTTGCTCTTAGCCCTATTTTGGTCGTTATAGGTCTCTCTCGAAACCACTTCTATTATATCAAAGCTTTTTTGAAAAAACAAGAGCTTTTTGGGCCAAAATACTACTTATTTGAGTTGTTAATGATGTTTTGTCCAAAAAAATAGGTAGATTTTGGGACAAAAATCCGGCACGATAAACATGCCAAAGCGTTAAAATAGTAAATACCAGAGCCAAAGCTCTGGTATTTACCTGGTGCCCGGAAATCGACGATCCCTGAATGGTCTACTACAGATATAGCAAACTTTACGGCCGGGCGCTAACAGAATTTGTGAAGACTTATTCACAAGATTAACCTATCGCGTTGATGTGTGGCCTCGTTCTTGCGGAAGAGATTTAGGCTTTTTAAGCAATTTATGTTTTGACTACCTACTAATTTCCCACAAAGCAGGCGGATAGACGATGAACTTGTGAAATGTTTTAATTAAGTCAACAAGTACACCGATGAAGGTTCAATGCAAAAAGCCGCAACTGTCCCAAAGCAAGCGGCTCTTTTTTGGGAAAGAACTGGCAAAAAACTATTGACGACTTATACAAAATGTATATAATAGATGATAGGGGGAGAACATTCACAAAAATCGATTCAGGTTAAGCTACTGATTAATATATCCAAGACGGCAATAATGCTGTCTGAACACCATAGATTAGGTGATTTTGCAGTTGCTTGGTCGCTTTGACTAAACAAGTCGACGGCGACACGACATCAGAAAAAACAATCATTAATCGCAAGTCCAAAAAAAGGATTTAGGATTGATAGTGTAATGAGAAGTCGAATAAGAGAGTAACGGTTGTCCGCATGACAAGCTACTAAAGTTTTCTGCGGCCATTACAGGGCGTTAAAATTTTATTCTTTAGTAGCTACAATGCGGAGAACCAAGTAAATTAATCATTTAGGTCGAGAATATCAACCTTTAATTATTAGAAAGGAGCGCTCTATGGTTAGAGACTTTTCCATAATTGATGAATCGTGGCGCCCTTATCACGGGTTGGTAGGAGGTAGTAATGCTAGAAAGAGCATTGCAGGTTATTCAGAAGCTACTTTCGATCGCAAAAATTGCGCTCGAAATTGCGGCTATCCTGAAGGACCTGTTCTTCTAGCAGTCTCCTGCCGCCCGTAGCCGTGTTTGATTTTTTTATTTAGTATTATGTATACATTCCCAGAATTATTAAAAGAAATTCGTCACGAGACTGGATTAACTCAGTCTGCTTTTGCCGAGAAACTTAATGTTTCGGCTGTACTGGTCGCAATGTTAG
>CAYZNY010000008.1:0-27934 GCA_964480265.1 uncultured Candidatus Saccharibacteria bacterium
CCACTATCAGTGCCCTTATGTACCTTTTTATGCATTGACTTAACTAGTAATCGACGTTCGATCGACTACTGTTCCGTCTTACAATAATACTCATTGACTCAGAATAATCTTTGTCAATTCGTACTTCATCGTTGTCCAAATTGTTAATTCGAGACCATAGAAAGCTAGGCATTTATAAATCTTTCTAGACTTGATAGATTACCTCGCATGTCTCTATCATAATACAGAGGTTGTTCTCCACAACTTGTTTAACTTTCCCCAGTATATCGCACCATTTCGCAAAAGTCAACACTTTTTTGCAAGATTTTTCGACTTTTTTGCACTTTTAGCCAATTTTTGGCCGAAACTGAGATGTTTTATGATAATTCAAGGGCAAAATCGTGGAAATATCCGATTTTTAAACCCCATCTTTCTATTGTAGCACAGATTGATGGAAAAGTCAATAGGATTATGGTTATTTCGCGATCTTTTGCAAGAAAAATTCCGCACCTACTTCCCGGTTATGGGTTTTGGTGCGGAAGTGTTAGTTAGTTGCAGTTTCTTTGGTGAAGTCACCGTATTTCTCGATGGCAAGTTGACGAAGCTTTTTGACACCGCCAAACCGTTTGCGATATACGCTATAACAAAGCAGCTGAGAACATTCATTTATTTCTCTGATATTGAGCCAGTACCCGGCCTTTCTACTTTGGTCTACATAATCACGTAACATCTTTTCATTGCTCTCATTCGTAAAATGAAGATCACTCCGAAATACTGCTTGATTTGGCAGGTCGCCAAAGAGTTCATGTGCAAAGGTTCTCATTTCTGTGATTTTACCTTGAAAAAATCTAGAATAGGACGCATATCCTAACCCAGATATACATTCGACCTCCTCACTACTTAGCCAATGACCCCTCTCAACACAAGCTTCATAATATCGTTTCGCACATGCTTCCTGTTTTTCATGGAACAATCTTGTCTCTTCGGAGTGTTTTTCGTCTTCCAGGTCCATTACTTCTTGATCGTTAAGAATATCACCGTATAGAGTCTGTGCTTCTGAAATAAGTTTTAAAACTAAACCTTCCCCTCTTCCAAAAAACTTATAATATACTTCTAAACTTGCCAAATTCTTATTTTTCCTGATTTCAGCACCATTTAGCCAGTGTTTAGCCTTTTTGCTTTCACGCCAATAGGCCTCCAATATGAACTCCTTAGAGTATCTATCGTGGTGATGGTCATCCCCACATAGAGATGCAAATTTAGCAATTGAGCCAAATTTTACCCTAACCATATAATCTGTTGGCAATTTTTGACTATCATTGATCGTTTTTGTCGTGATGGCTACGCCGTTTGCAACCATTTCTCGTCCGGCGCATATCATTTCTTCTTGTGATAGCTTTCCAGTCCCGCATGCTGTTCTAAAATTTTCTAATGATCCAAATTTTTTAAACAGAGTCGCGTAGCTCGGAAGGTCTGGGTTTGCGTCGATTGTAGATATCGTAATCTTTTCTCCATGCGCAATCATCGATTTACCAACACGGACCATTTCTTCTCGGCTCATATTTCGCGATACATTTATTGGTATACCTGCTGCCCTAAGCGCGTTATCAAAACTTCCCCCAAACTTTGCAGCAATACTAGCTGCGTTCGGTAGGTTCGGTTCCGCATTGACCGTCTCACAAGTCACTTTTTTGCCTTCGGCATACATTTTTTGTAAACCCGCGATGATTTCTTCTTTCGTCCATCTCCGGCCAGTAGCAGCGCGTTCCAGTAGATCAACAATATCTACTTCTCGCGCCTTAAACTTCGGCGTAGCAATATTAAGCGTAAATTTCTCACGCGAGTCAGCTTCGCCGGCACCATGCACATAAGGCTTCTCCACTGGGGTTTGAATGCGAAAATCGTCGATTTCCTGCTTCAACTCCAAAATCGTCTGGATACGCTCACAGTTGCCGACAAAGTCCAGAACTTTGACCTTTTTCTTTCCCGGCGCCGGGCGTACTCCACGGCCAAGCTGCTGATAGAACACGCTCGGCGAAACCGTATTGCGCAAAAACACAACCACGTTTGCATCCGGCACATTGATCCCCTCGTTCAGCATTTGTACCGAAACGATCGTGCGAATCCTACCATCACGAAAAGCGTTCAGCGCCCTATCGTTAGCTGAGTCGCTTTGACCGTTATGAACCAAGGTTGCCTCGTCGCCCATCAATTTTGCGATTCTGCGAGCATGCTCGATACCTTTGCAAAAAATCATTGTCTTCGGATTTTCTTGCTCAGCAGAGTATTTTTTGATTAAGCGTACAATCTCTTCATCGCGCTTTGGTGCGAAAATCGTATTATTGAGCTGCGCGATTGACAGTTTTTCGTCACTATCAAGATATCTATCGATATCTTCCTGTGACAAATCATCTAGCACTAGCTCGTAATCACACTTAGCAAGCAGCCCTCGACATGTAGCTTCGACAAAGTTCAATTCGTAGACCGGCTCGCCATAGATCTCCTCAATCTTCTGACCGTCTAGGCGATCAGGTGTCGCCGTCAAACCGAGCAAAAACTCTGGCTTAAAATAGCGGATGGTTGGAAAATAGGTCCGAGCTTTGCTATGATGCGCCTCATCAACAACGATATAAGAAAACGCGTCTTTCGAAAAAACTTTGCGATTATCTTTCATAGTTTGAAAGGTCGCAAAAAGAAAATCCGTCTGGCGTGTAGTTTTCTCGTTGCTGACGAACATGCCATAGCTGTACTCCTCGCCAAAGAACTTCTGATATTCCGTTTTTGACTGACGCAAAATATCTTCGGAATGACAGAGTATCAGCACCCGGCCGAACTCACGACCAGTAAAAAACTCCTCCACAGCGAAAGCCGAAGTAATTGTTTTACCAAGACCCGGAGCCATCACGACCAGTGCGCGCTGGGCACTCTGTTCTACGGCCTGTGTAATTTCTACCAGGCACTCCTTTTGATAACCTCTTGCTTTAAATTTCATAGAATATTCCCCCTTTTCTATCCATGAATATGCATTATTTTTCTGCAACTAACTTTTAAAGAACTTGCATCCCTTCACATGAAGGGATGGGGAGTATAACATAATACAATACTCCCGGTTTTGCCAGTTACTGTTCTGGCAAAACAGAGGCAGAACATCCCGCCTCTGTTTCCATTATAGCACACTTACTCTAAAAAGTCAAGCATTATCCCCTATTTTGCCGTGTGACGCTTTTAGTTTAATGAGGAAGCACAAGCATTTTCCGAAAATGCTATTGACAAAAAATCAAATCTGTGCTACAATAGAGGTAATCCTAGCAATAGGTTTGCCCCCGTCTATGGGATGCGCCTCTGTGATGGATAGCAAATTAGCAACCTGATTACGAGATAAATGCATTATATTATGACATATTTAGCATACTAATTATCCTAGGGTACGAACGCACCGCCCACCAGCGCGTTCATATCCTGGGATAACTCCTGGAAAAATAAAAAATAAGGAGGTATGCGCGTATGAAAACGAATGCATACAAAAATGAACTGAGAGATAATTCCCTCGCCAAGAAACTCATGGATGTCATTGCCAACATGACGGAGGATTTTGATTTTATCCTGCCGCGCGGTTGGCGCTTTATCGCCAAGATTGTAACAGAATCCGATAATGGAACCCCCCCCCATCAGCTTTTTTACTTGGATATACAGGCTGACGAGGGAGGCGGCTCCTGGGCAGAGGCTAAAATCCAAACAATGGAAATGATGAACCTCGCCGCAACGCAGCCGTTGGAAGCACAGAAAATCCTGAACTGGATTTATGATGCCGGAATGCAGAACACGGAACGTGGAAAAGAAATCTGCGACGATATCATTGACGGTGGGATTTTGATGGCAGATCAGCTGAGCAAAGAAGCGATCAAATGGCTGGTCGATGTTAAAAACGGCCCTGGGATTGCACCGAATTTTGGCGGATTAAGGTTGAACGCCGATTGTCACTTTTTCAAGGAGAATCTGGACGCTTCGCTGAACAGCAGCAAGTGGAATCCAGCCACCGAGACCGACACAATTTATGTCGCCTTCTCTGGCGCAGCAGCTTGGCAGGATTTGCAGTTCGCAACCTGTGCGCTGAAAAGAATCGTCAAGCATCTGGACAATATTCCGGACGAAGCTTTCGAGTTCGATTCCAAACCGCTGGAAGAAATTCCTGAGGTTCACCTGTGGCTCAAAAACTACGGGCTTGCCCGGTAATATGAAATCGTTCAATAATTATCTCGTAGTCGAACCCCAGGTAAAGCTAAGGCTGAACCTGGGGATTTTTCATGCTTTTTTCGCTAGGGCTTCCTCGACCTCCGGCTGATCGTGCGCAATCAGGCCCAGGCGATTCTCGATTTCGACCCGCGCCATTTTTAGAGTTCGCGCCAAGATCGGATCGTTCTCCATCGGGGTGAAGAATTGATAGAATTTCTCGGCTTCGGCCGGTGTGCGAATAAGACCGGCGGCGTAGCGCGGATAATCCTCGATGGACTTTTCGCCCGTTAGCTGCTTGACATAATCCCAGTGGCTAGTCAACCAATCCAAAGCCTGGTCGCGCAGGCGGTAATTTCGCATCAGATAGACAAAGAGGAACAGGTGATCTTGTGGACGGACAATCTCTGGCTGACTAAGCAAGCCAAGCAAAGTTTGGAGATGTGCTGACTCTTTGGCGTTGGTGGCAATGATATATAGCAAGTCGGCTTTGAGCTCTGGGTCGTGGGTGCGCTGATATTCGGCCAAAAACCGATCAAAATATTGCGACTCGTCTTGTTTTAGCATCGCCAGAAGCACCGCACTGCGTAGCTCTGGATCGATAGTAGAAATATCATCGCGGTATAGCTCGCGTAACTTGCCGAGCACTTGCTTGTCTTCGCAGTATAAGGCAATACCGACCAAAGCATCACGAAGTTTGATCTCTCCCATATCAGATAGTTTGCCGTATTCAATCTCGGCAAAACGTGCGCCAAAAGTCTTTGATAAAAACTTCTGGTAGTCCTGATGCGATTTGGCCTTGGGTGGGCAGAATAATTTTAGATCGCCGATGATAATCTGCAAAACATCCCAAACCACGGCAGACTTTTCGACCTGGAATTTTTCTAGCAAGCTGACTAGCGACGCTGACGCTACCGCAGGCGTACGTGCCAATAATTCTCGATCGATGATTAAGCGCAACTTCTGGCCATCGGAGAGATTTGCAAAACCTTCGAGTTTTCCGGCAAATTCGGTATCTGTCAAATTTAGTAGATAGTGTCCCGACATATCGTCGAAAATCTCTGGCAAAGGCCACTTGGTGTCGTCGGTTTTGCCATTTAGCAGGAATCTCTTCTGCTCGCCATTGCGAATTTCTGGATATCCTGGATGAGAAATCCAAGCGTGCATGAATTCTTTGACATCAAAATCAGCATAAGGCTGAATCGATTGCCAAAAATCGTCACCAATTGTATTTTGATATTTATATTTGTCGAAATAATCCCGCACGCCTTGATCAAATTTGTCCTCGCCAAGCAAGCGAATTAGCATCAAAATGAGCCGCGCGCCCTTTGCATAAACGATTGCGCCGTCGAACAAAGTTGCAATTTCGGCTGGATTATGAACTTCCTGCTGGACAGCTTGGACACCAGGAAGCGCGTCGCGACGCAGCGCCGCTAGACAATCGCCGGCATAAAAACTCTGCCAAATCTCAAAATCAGGATAAAGCATATCCGTGCAATAATATTCCATAATACTAGCAAAAGATTCGTTTAGCCAGAGATCATCCCACCATTCCATTGTCACGAGATCGCCGAACCATTGGTGCGAAAGTTCATGCGTGACGGTGAGCGCCACCGAACGCTTGGTATCGATTGTAGCGCTTTGGTCGGCCAGCATCATTGATTCTCGGTAGGTCACCAGCCCCCAGTTTTCCATCGCTCCGGCCTCGAAATCTGGCAAAGCAACTTGATCAAGCTTTTTTAGCGGATACTTTTCGCCAAATTTTGCGTCGTAATATTCCAACGCCCGCGCCGCAGTTTCGTTCGCAAATTCGAGTGCCTGGATTGGTTGGCTCAAAGTCGCATACGAGGCAACTCTGACACCATTTTTATTGGTGGTTTCGACTTTATGGAATTTGCCAATCGTCCAAGCTAGTAAATATGTCGACATCCGCGGGGTAGTTTCGAACATAAAAGTATGATTCTCTGCCTCCTTGGCAAGTGGCATATTCGCCAGGACGACATCGCCCGACTCAAAATCTGGCACTGTTAAAGTTAAAACAAAAGTTGCTTTGGCGGCTGGCTCATCAATGCATGGGAAGCACTCGCGGGCATAGTGCGATTCGAACTGAGTTGTCACAATGCGCTCTTCCTTGCCATTGTGCTGATAAGTCGATAGGTAGCAACCCTGCATGTTTTTGTTTAGCTTTGCGTGATAAGTGATCTCGAAAGTGACATTTTGACCAATCAAATCGATATCAATCGGTAATTCCAAGACGCCATCATGATACTCAAAATTACCATGATCCTCGTCCATCAATCCAGCCTGTTCGATTTTTAGATTGACGGCGTGAAATTTTATGGTTTCAGAAGTTGGTACACCAGAAATTAAAACTCGGCCAAAAATCGTCTCCTTCTGGCGGTCAATTTCGAGGCTGAGCTGATAATGTGTGGGTGAGAAAAAATCTAATAATTTATCCATATTAAGTTATATTATAACCCATTTAGGTCGGTGATTGGCTTGAACCAATCACTCTATATGGTTGGGGAGGAAGTAGGAGGGTCCTCCTTCACCCCTCCCGTACTACACAGCGGATGGCAAAACCGTAGCCGCGGTTATCGCTGCTCTGAGGATTGGCATCTGACGGGCTTGTGCCCAAATCACGACTATGTGTAATCGAACTGCTGATACCGGACCACCAGTCGCCATACATAGCGCGATTAAGGATAATGCCGACAGGACTGCCGTAATAGCCAGTACGGAGAAAGTTGAGAGGGTAAATCAAAAAACTGGACGACAGAGCTATTACACCACTAGCATTGTTTCACTTCGCAGATGGGCCGATAATCGTAGATTATCGGCCCACATGGTGTTGACCGTCTGCGATTAGCGTGCTAGGATATAGATAGGGTTTTATTAGTTTGGGCTTTGCCTAAACTAATTTTTATGCGTAATTTCCATACGCGTATGGTTAGTGTGAGCCCCATACTCCTTCCTTTCTCCCCGCTGTTAAAGTTTCTCGTAGAGCGGTGTAGCATGGCGCTCTGTCGTCCTATCTTCCAGCATATAGCAAATTTTGAGAAAACTACAAGCATAGACGGGATATGTTTTTCGAGCGGCGCACTACAACATTTCTAACTTCTTCTCCGGTTCTACCCAGTTACGTAGCGCGCCGCTCTCAACTTTCTCCGTACGGGATACTATGCTCGTTCCGTTGGCGAAATCTTTGATCGTGTCACATATAGTGGCTGGTGGCTTGTTACTGCAACCTCAACTACGAATAGTCACTATCTGTTCACAGGTCCACTGGTCGTCTACCCTGAGTATAACGGTTACCGTGGTTACGGTTTTGCCATCCGCTGTGTAGTACGGGAGGGGTGTATAATACAAAATATGGATAGAAAAGAGATTTTGCGTAAAGTTGACCATCTCCTCACAATGTATAAAAATGGGGAACTAGGCGGGGAAGTCATGCCCGAAGATGCGAATCCACACCTTGGAAGTTCCAGCTTGAAAAACTATTTATATTTCACACTGCCGATGGCGCTAAATTATCAAAGAAATTCTTACACTCTTTGGGAAAGCGCGCTAAAAACATTCCATGATAATGAAACTAATTTCGTTTTTGACCCAAAAACTTGCCTAGAAAAATCCTCCAATGAAGTACAAAGTGCTTTGACAAAATATAAGCTCGCCTTACAAAAGCAAAAACAAACAGAAATATGGCTGGCACTCTGCGGCACTTTTGTGGAATTATTCAACGGCGACATCCGCGAGCTATTCAATTCGCTAGATAACGACGTAAATAAAAATCAGGATGATGACGAGATCAATTCTGGCAACGTCCAGCAAATCGTCATCGGCCGCTGGCAAGAACTACTTGAAAACACAGAATATCAGCCAATCGACGTCCATATCCCACTTTGGCTATGGAGCAGGAACGGGTTTAGGGAGATCGAAGCTGGTTAAATTAGCTATACAGCCACTTTTTCACCACGCGAAGGTAAGTATTGGCGGCTTTGCGGAAATTATCCAACTCGGCGCCTTGTAGCTTGAAATATGCCCCGGCTGCAACTTTTTTGTAAACACCGGTTTTTCGGACTTCATAGCGCACAGTTAGCTGGCGAGCGTGAGCGTTCTCGTCCGTCCAGGCTTCGTGCCAAATCCAAATATTTTGCTTATCATGGAAAAATTCACGCCGATGCCCCTCTGGAATTGGCCCGAAAATCTGGCTGCCAAGTCGCGACTCGGCATTGATTAACTGCGCGCGAGAAGGTTTGCGCCCGTGAGGAATTTTCAAGATTTCATTCGTTTTCATAGTTTGCGGAGTCCGAGTAGCACGAAGATTAGTCTGCGCCATGGCCGGAGCAACTGGCCGCTTTCTGGCAAGCTTAGCCGCTTTTTTAGCGTTCGCAGAAGCTTTGCGGGCTTGTTTCCTAGTTGCACGAGCTGCAAAAACATACCCTACTACAACGCACGGCATCGTTCAATCTCCATTGAAATTTTGGTTAGTTCTTGGTATAGTTCGAGTGAATCTGGCGTTACGTAATCATATGCGAACCGCGGATTACGCGTCTGCTCCTCGAAGGTGAAATAGCTCTCTCGCATTTTTTGTCGTTTGCTCCACTATAAATTTTTCTTCCACACCCATTTCTCCCGCTAAGTACGACGCGATATTGCGTACATACCCTGGTTTATTCATTGTACCACGGAACGGTACTGGTGTCAAGAACGGAGCGTCAGTTTCTAAAACCATATTTTCCAGTGGCGGTAAAGGCGTAGTCGTATAGGTTGCAAGGCCATTTACGCCAATATAAAACCCGCGTTCTAGGGCAATTTTGAGGCATTTCTTCGAGCCAGTAAAGCTGTGGACTACGCCACGCGTTCCGGGAAAATTGTCTAGCACCGCCCACGCATCATCAAAAGCTTCCCGGATATGCAGAGAAACCGGCAAATCCATATCGTACGCCAGCTGTAACATTTGCTCAAAAAGCCGAATTTGCGCTGCGCGGTCATACCCGTCATAGTGATAATCGAGCCCAATCTCGCCAATTGCAACTAGCTTGTCCGTTCGCGTAATTTTGGCTTCTGGCGCAACCTTCCCGGCAAATTCCGGGTGAATTCCATAAGTCCAATAGACCCCGGGGTGCTGCGTAGCAAAATCACGTGCAACAGCCGAATCTTCTGGATTAGTACCGATACAAATTAGCTCTTTCACATTGTTCTCTACGGCCTGAGCCAGAAATTCCTGCTGCTGTTCGGGTGAAAACCACTCCGGATCGTGCAAATGACAATGCGAATCAACCAAATGCGACATTATTTTGCTCCTCCCGTATCTTCGAAGATCTTTTGGCCTTCGACCTCCTTTGGCAGATAGCCCTTCTCGTGCTGGAAACCGGCCTCCCATTTATAGCCCTCACCATAGCCAAGGTCGGCCATCAATTTTGTCGAAGCATTGCGAAGCCAGGTCGGGACTTGACACCCCATACTCTTCTGTGCCAGGTCTTTCGCTCTCGCCCAAGCATTATAAGTATCGCGATTTTTCTTGGCCTTGGCAAGCACCGTTGCGACATGACTGAGGATAATACCGCCCTCCGGCATCCCCACCCGCTCGATTGCCTCAAAACAACTCACGGCAAGATTCAAAGCGCCATTACCAGCCAAACCAATATCCTCACTCGCAAAAATTACCATCCGCCGGGCGATAAACTTTGGATCCTCACCGCTTTCAACCATTCGCGCCAGATAATAGAGCGTCGCGTCGACATTCGACCCGCGCATCGATTTGATAAAAGCCGAGATATTATTATAGTGATAATCGCCCGATTTATCATAAATCGACATTTTCTTGCCAACTGCCGTTTCGACGACCTTTTGGTTGACTTTTTTGGCCAAGCTAAGACTGAGTTCCAAATCTCCTAGCGCCGAACGCGCATCGCCACCGCTGATCTCAGCAATGTATTTCAGCGCATCGCGGCTTACCCGCTTCTCGGCCTTTTCGGCCTTCACCGCCCGATCGAGCACCTTCAAAATCCCCGCTTGATCCAGCGGCGCAACCACAACCACCCGTGAGCGCGAAATCAGCGGAGAAATCACTTCGAAACTTGGATTTTCGGTGGTGGCGCCAATCAAAATAATCAGGCCGCTCTCGACATGAGGCAAAAATGCATCCTGCTGCGCCTTATTGAATCGATGAATTTCGTCGACAAACAGCACCGTGCGAACTTTGAGATTCCAATTCACCTTTGCTCGCTCGACTACCGTCTCAACATCGGCCTTCTTAGCGGTCACCGCCGAGAGTTCCACAAAATCGGCATTAAATTCTTTTGCTAGGATCCGTGCCAATGTAGTCTTCCCTGTCCCCGGCGGCCCCCAAAAAATCAAATTGACCGGCTCGCCGTTTTTGACAATCTCCGTCAAAATCTTGCCGTCGCCAATGATTTCGTCTTGACCAACGACTTCGTTAAGAGTCTGAGGGCGCATCCGCTCAGCAAGGGGAACTCTATTCATAAAAATATTATACTATAAAAATTGAAATCCCGCCATTGCAGAAACGAGAAAACCCTCCGCTTTATAAGCAGAAGGTTTCCCAAAGTTCTAAGGGGGTTATGTCAAAACATCGGTATTTTACTATTTGAGCAACTCTGACGCTCGTGCACGATCAAGTTCATTATCCAGGCGACAAAGGTATACCGTGGTGCCAAAAGCTTCTTCAATCTCCGTGACCGTATCTCTCTGGATATCATCCAACTCCCCCGTACATACAATTATGATTTTGCCCTTAAAAGCAGGCTGCATCTTTAAGGTTGTAGACACGTTATGCTCTGTATCCGTCACAACGATGATCCTATCATAACCAGAGATCTCCAGGTGGGATATTTCTGATAGACAGTTCAGTGGACTATAAATATCGGTTTCAGAGTTATCAACATATGTACTTAGATAATCTTCCGCCTTAATAAGGCTATGCTTGCGTGCAAAAGCAATAACTGCTCTTGCCTTATTGACTTTCTCAACATAATTACCGTAGTCCGCAATATCGGACATGTAATCCGACACCGAACCAGATGCGTCCAATAAAAGCGCGGTCTTTTTACCAGCCTCTTCGTAATCCTCAATAGCATAGGCAATTTCTCGCGTCGAAAGGAAATCCTCATCCGGATTATTATCACCATTATCATGCTTTTTGATGATACGATCCTCAACTGCATTCCCTGGGTCTGGCAATGCGGTATCGATCTCTTCTGGTAGCAGATCTTCGCCTTCAGTATTCTCTATTATTTTTATACCATTTCGAAACTTCTTATTTGATTTTCCGTCACCAAGAATACCGTTAATCGCTATAATTGAACGAGCAGGAAGCCATCCTATTGCAGAGTCATCTTTCGGGTCAAGAAAAATTGCTACCCAAATATTATCCCAGGCAGCACTGTCAATCTTGCCCTTCCAGCGCTTTGATATTGGTACTTCTGCCGGATTATATCCTCGAAAATTCATTAGTTCACCATTCTTATTCAGTAAGGCAAACCCACCAACGTAGATATTAGCCCCCAAAGGGGTATATCTGTTACCAATTGTTCCATGCGGTCCGTGATCGAATTTATCGGCCGAAGCATAATATTTTGTGCCTTCGCGCACGACAATTCTAGTGCCATAACGCAATGTCGCTAAGTCCCTATAAGTAATCCTCTCAATCTCCACAGGAGATTGAGCTGCCATGGCAGTCTTCGTGCTTGATATCAAGACAAACATCAACATGCCCAACAATACCGCTTTCATAACTCTCTTTGTTGTTCTCATAACAACACCCTTCCTTTCTGTAAAAGAACTCTCTCAGAACTGAGAGGTAATGTGACACACATAGTATCTCTTTCTATTGTATCACACACTATCGAAAAAGTCAATAGTTTTAACGCCTTTTAGGTGTTTTTGCCTAATTTATGGTTTAATCTTACTAGTTTTGATATTTCCTAGCTATTTTTTCGAAATATGGGCGATTTTGGGCAAAATTTCGCCGATTTTGTCGACATTCGCAACAATTTTTAGCTTAGCGCTGAGGATCAGGCGTGCCAGTTTGATCTCGCTTGCGCCTATCATCCCCTGCGAGTCAGGGCTTAGCGCTTGCTCGATGCTATCCCAGATATACTGCTGATTGGGCGACAGTTTCTCGCCACGTGTGTCATAGAGCAAGTTTATCTCTTCCCCAGTCGCGCGAAGAAGATTAAAATCAAACCAAACCGAAACTAGCTCTGGTGAAATGTCGTTATCCAGACCCGCTAGTGCTTGTTTTAGGATATCAAAAAACTCTGGATTATCGGTCTGCTCTGCTACACGCTCGATCCGTTTCAAAAAACTCGAAGCCAACTCCAACATTGGAAGATCGGTTAGAATTTTACCATAAAATTGCAACATCTTCGCGCTAGTGAGCGTAGCCAGGCTCCCGCGGCCCTCGTGGATAACAACATCGCTGACCGTGAAAAGCTCGACCGCCCCGGCCAGGCGAGACTTTTCTTTTCGGACACCCCGCGCCAAAACCGAAAACTTGCCGAGCGGAGTAATCAAGTTCAAAATCCGATCCGACTCACCGTAATTTGTCCGGCGCAGCACAATCGCCTGAGCCCGAATATCCTTAGGCATCCACCAGCACCTCGCGCGCAGCATCCGTAATCTGCTCCGGCGTCATGGTTTCTTTATTCAAAACTTCGACCACACCATAAGGTAGCAAATCTTGCTTGGAAAAACTCAACGAGCTAGCAATGATAATTGGAATTTCAGCCGTGTCGCTATAAGAATTTAACTCGTTTAGTAAAGTAAAACCATCTGGACCGTCCAAGAGTATGTCCAAAAAAATCAGCTGCGGAAGTCCAGCGTCAAGCGCTTGCACGGCGGTGATTACATCGCCAAAAATTTCAACTTCGACATCCTTGATTTGCTGGACGCTTAGCGCGATACACTCGGCCATAGTGTGATCGTCCTCAATGATAAAAACTTTCCGCATTTTACCCCTAAAATAACGTTGCTTGATATGAAACTGGCAAATCGATAAAAAAACTAGTGCCATCGCGATGACGAATTGCGCCAAGATCCGATTGCATATAACGCGCAAATTGCGAAGCAAAATAAAGCCCTAGGCCAGAGCTACCCGAGCGCATGGCGATTGCTGTCGGCTGATCAAGCCCGCCCTCGCGAAATTTTCGCCAAATCTTGGTCGGCAGGCTGGGGCCAAAATCGCGCACTCCAATCCGAATCCGCTCGCCCATGTCCGAAATTTCCAACCGGCTGGTCGTATCTTTACAAGAATAATGCAGAGCATTCGTACAGAAATTGCGGATAATACTACTAAGAAGCTCGCGATTCGCCACTGCCAGACGACGACGATTGCGATATTCCAGGCAAATTTTGCGGCCATCATTCTGAAACAGAGGGGCAAGATCGCGATAAACCTCATCGCAGACACCACGGACACTGACTGGTTCAAGCTTGAACAAGCCATCTTCGAGCCTAGCTAATTTCGTGAGGTCACTAATTTGCTTTAATGCGCGCTCGGACACGCCAACAATCTGCGATTGGATCCGGGTACGAGTAGTAACATCGGGCGCTAATTCCATTGATAAAGCTAGCTGACGCACCAGACATAGCGGCGCTTTCAAATCATGCGCAGCCACCAAAATCCCGCTTACCTCACTCTGCATAGTCCTATTATAGCACAGCTGAGCGTGCTATATCACGCGCGACACTTCTTCGAGCGTGGTGTCGCCGCGGATGACCGCAAGACAACCTTTTTGCTCCAAAGTCAGCATACCATGCTCGCGAGCCGAATATTCGATTGCCTGAGTATTTACATCCGTAACATCGCCACGCAAGAACTTTTGGATATCCTCGTCCACCACAAGCTGCTCGATCAGGACTGTCCGGCCGGAAAAACCAAACGGATATTCCTCGCTCGGGACTGGCTGATAAAGCTCCAAGGCATCCCAGTTGATACCCTCAAAACCAGCTAACACGCGTTGTAGATAATCCAGCGTATAAGCATCCGGGCGGTAAGCTTTTTTATTCGGAGCGAGCTTGCGCACCAAGCGCTGGGCCATCAATAACCGAATTGAGCTTGCAAAAATTGGGTTCGTGCCGATTAGATCAATCATCCTCGCAAAGGCCGCCGACGTCGAATTGGCATGGAAAGAGCTAAGCACGAGGTGACCAGTGATTGACGCCTGGATAGCAGTCTTGGCAGTGTCTTGATCACGGATCTCGCCGACCATCACCACGTCTGGGTCGAGACGAAGAATCGAGCGCAAACCCTCGGCAAAACTCCCACCATCATTAGTATGAACTGGAATTTGCGAAATTCCCGTGATGCCGTATTCGATCGGGTCCTCCAAAGTGATAATCTTGCGCTCGGTAGTGTTCAGAGCATTCAAAATCGAATAGAGCGTGGTACTTTTACCAGAGCCAGTCGGACCAACCATCAAGACCAAGCCACGTGGATGCGAGATTACTTCCCGGATAATACCCATTTCGTTATCCGAAAGACCGAGAAGATCAAGATTTAGCAAAGATTCGTCAAAATTAAACAAACGTAGCACTGCATCCTGGCCATACATAGTCGGGACCATCTCAACACGGATATTCAACAAATGCGACGCGCCATCACGATGGATTTCTTGTTGCATGTGGCCGGATTGTGGCTTGGTCGAAGCCGTCGAAACATCTGCCCGGGCCGAAAGTTCGCCCATAAAAATCCGATACCGATCCTTATCGATATTGGCCACCGGATGCAAAATCCCATCCACACGCATCCGGATACGGATTCCATCACGCATATTCTCAATGTGGATATCCGAAGCACCGAGTTTATCAGCCTGGTCGATCAGGAAATTAAAAACCCTATCCGTCGATACAGTATTGAGCGTCTTACTGACCTCGGCAATCGTTTCCGAATCTCCCTCGGAGGCAATTTTGATATCATCGTACTTAATCTCCTTTGGCGGGTCGTAGCGCAACATAAACACCCGAAAAGCCGCCTTGGAAATCAAAAAGAAAGTGACATGATTACCGCTATCCGTCAGACGCTCGCTGAGTTTTTTCATCCAGCTGTTTGGCGTCTGGCTGGTGACCATGATCCGGGCTGGGGAATCCTCGCTCCCGGCTTGCAGCGGTATTGCGTAATTCTCGTGCATTTCCTGCACCGTCAAAAGATCCGGGACTAGGGGAATGATCAACTCAAAATCGCGCGTATCAAGATATGGCAAGCCTAGTAGATGCGCCCGGTCACGGGTAGCTTGCTCCTCTTGATCGCGACGACGTCGCTGAATTTCTTGCTCATCCATTAATTATGCCCACCTTACAAGCTCATCGTCACAGTATCAAGAAGTCGATAGAACTCCTCCAAGAAAACATTTGCATCAGTCTGCAAGACAACCGTCTTATCGCGTAATTTGAACAAGCACACCGCGCCCTGCAAATTCCCGCTCGGCAACTGGCCGACATAGAGATTGGCCGTCACACCGCCAACCTGACGGGTCGAGAAAGTCAACTTGCCAGACTTCACCAAACTCTCGTAAGTCTGCACGACCGAATCAATCGCAGTGTCACGAATTGTCACCCGGAGTGCATTGATGGTATTGCTATTTGGAGCCTCAACCTCGACTGGGTTCATGTAGACCTCGAAGTCGCCACCATTTGCGGCATTCTTGGCGATATAGACGCTCCAAGTTTGCGGATATTTGAACGCAAGACTGCCATAATCCTCTGGACCAAGAAACTCACGATATGGATCTTTCCGGGCAATCTCAAACTCGGCGTTTAGCTTCTCAGTATTCTCGGCTACTGCAACCGCCACTGCGGCATCGATACGGCTATCTTGATCGGCAATGAGATTTTGCGACTCGATCAACTTCATGATAAACAAAATAAGAAACACAATCGAGATGATCGCCAGGAGAACCATTATAATCACCATAATGATGGTGCGGCGCTGCTCACCCTGACTCTTTGGCACTACCATGTTTTGAGATGTGACCGGCGCGCCAGTCGGAGAGATTTGCTGGCCAGGAGTGGCTGGTGCAAAAACTGCCCCAGTGGATCTAGAAGCTGGCTCAACCACACTGCCCGAAGGTGTTTTATTAAACATACCTTTATTATACCAAGCGCTAGCTTTTTGTAAAGTCCCGAACAACCTCGACTTGATTGCGTAGCTCACCGAGTTCCCGGTTGATTTCGGTGGCCAATTCGCTGGCGGCTTGATATTTCTCTACTGCCTGGTCGAGCTGAAAATTCTCACCATAGAACCACTCAATTTCGTGGTCTAGCTGGGTAATTTTATCATTAATTGACGGAGCTTCGGGCTGTTGTTTAGTGGTTTCGTCTTTTTTGGGCATATTCCTCCTTTTATATCTTTATTATACCTTATCTGCCTTGGCGCTCTTGGCACCCTTAGCACTTTTCACCCTTGTTATGGCAAGCTTACTAGAACGAGGGCCATTTCTTTCTCTAACACTTTTCACCCTTGTCTCGACAAGGTAATCCTTTGTGATAAAATCTAGATCCTGCCCGGGCGAAATAGTATTATTTCCCGCTAGAAGTAGTGCATATCCCCGCTCCAAAACCCGCTCGGGATTCAGGCTTTCTAGCAACTTCTGCGCATCAGCGACATGTTCCGCCGCGCGGTCGATTTTTCGGAGGATAGCCTCGCGGGCATTTTGCAATTTTGCCTGGTTGTCAGCCTCAGCTTTCGTGATCTCGGAAAGTAAGTGGCGCTTCGCCTCATGAAACCGAGTCGCCATTTGCTGGCTGAGCGCGCGCCGGTCACGAGTCAAGCGCTCCGCCGCGTTTGACGGGGTAGACGCCCGCACATCGGCCACAAGATCGGCCAGGCTTTCATCGACCTCGTGACCAATCCCAGTTATCACTGGGATTTTGCTGACAGCAATCGCGCGCGCCAGCCCTTCATCATTGAAGGCCGCCAGATCATCCGCACTTCCGCCACCACGCAAAATCGCAATCACATCAACTTCTGCCTGCTGGTTCAGAAAATTCAACGCCTGCATAATTTGCGCCGGCGCCTGCACGCCTTGCACCTGGGTATTCACCGTCATGACTTTCAGGCCACCCCACCGATTATCAAGGATTTTTAGAAAATCCGCGTAGCCAGCCGCACTAGTCGAAGAAATCACTCCGATTTTCCGGATGTCATCCGGTAACAGCCGCTTTCTGGCCGGGTCAAAAAGCCCCTCGCTCGCCAATTTTTTCTTCAAAATTTCAAAGCTTTTCTTAATATTACCCTCGCCACGGGGAATAATCCGCTCGACCGTCAAGGACAACTTTCCCCAGCGCGTGACTTTTGGTGTCACCAGAACTTCGACTTTCATACCATCTTTTAGCCCCACTGTCAGACGGCTCAGGGGTAAGAAACAACTCACGCTAGCATCATTTTCTTTCAGATCAAAAAAGACCCACTTGCGCTGATTAACCTTGAAGCTGCCAACCTCACCCTCAATGGTAATTCCACCTAGGTCGCGACCAAGCGTAACATTTGCCCGCTCGATAAACTCGCTAACTGAATACGGCTTATCGTCGTCGATCCTCAGCCAGCCATCGAACCCCGCAAACATCACTCCTCGCCTAGGATTTCTTTGCGCTCTTTCTTGCCAATTTTAGAAACGGCATTTTGATAAAATCCATAGCCGCTGACAATCGTGCCGACTAGCACCACAACCCGTGTCGTAATTACGACAGCCGTCGCTAGACCCACATCCACGCCAAGCACTGACATAATGAAAATCATTGTTCCCTCATAGCCGCCAACGCCACCCGGTGTCAACATTACGGCGCCAATCACCGAGGCAATGGCCTCGCCAACCATGATTTGTGGCAGAATTTCTGGATGCCCCATGCTGATCCCGACCAGCCAATACGTTGCAACTTCGAGAAAACTATAAACTACGCCCCAGCCAATTGGATGAATGAGGATCTTCTTGTTGCGACGCGCCGTCATTAGGTCACGATGGATATCGCCCAGATATTCCTCGATTACACTGCGTTTGATAATTTCTTTTTTGTGACCAAACGTCACCGCCTTCACTAGTCCATTTAGGAATTTTGCTCCAACTTTTGCAAACCAAGCGATGCGTTTTTTACTGCTCGCAATGACAATTATCGCCGCAACCGCAGCAATCACACCCAAACAAATTAGGAAAGTTAGCCCGATCACCCAGTACGCCTCGCGAGTGATGCCGCCAACAATCAGCAAAATAATAATCGCAATAATGGTCTGGAACTGATTTGACAAAATTGTAATAACATAGCGCAGCACATACATAAAGCTGGTCTGGCCAACTGACGAACCGAAAGCCTTCAACCGCCATGTAATATAGCCAAGGCCAGCCACGCCGCCACTCGGGATGGCATGATTAACAAAATTCAGCTCGAACGAAATCCGTGCCAGTAGCCAAGACGAAACTTTATTCGGCGCAATAACTTCCGTAGATTTTTTGGCTGTCTTAGCAGAATTCTCTGCCACCCCAGCGGAACTTTCGCCATCTTTTTCCGGCTGTTTTTGCTCGGCGTTAGCTTTTGCCGCCATATAAGAGAAAAACATTTGCCCAGCACAATAATACATAAATAGTTGCTCTGGAATCAGCAGCAGCACAAAAAGAATATTTGTATTTGCAAGGTAGTTGATCGCTTCAATAATCTGGTCCCAAGCCTGCCAAATCACAAACAAGACCAGCGCTAGCGTCACCACGGTAAGAATTTTCTTAAACATAACTTTCTAATTATAGCACATTATTAACTACGCATGATATAATTGACGTATGAAGAAATATGTTGCCGTATTAGGTCGCCAACCGCGTATTTCGCTGGCCGAGCTCGAAGCGCTTTTTGCAAATGTTCGCCAGATTTCACCTGCTCTGGCCGAATTTGAAAGCGAAAAAGTACCCGATATCCGCCGGCTCGGTGGCACACTCAAAATCGCCGAGCCAATTGAAATCAAACAATTTCTGCAAAACTTGCCAAAAAGCGGCAAAATTTCCCTTGGCTTATCAGATTTTAGCCTCAAAGCTTCGCCTTATATCGCCCAGGGCGAAGCACTAAGGATCAAACGTCAACTGGTAAAAGCTGGTCACAGCGTGCGGATAATTCCCAACAAGACCGCGGTACTCTCAAACGCGACCAGCCTGCATAATCATCTTTTTTCTGAAACAAAAATCGAGCTCTTGAAATACCAACAGAAATTTTATCGAGTAGTCCAGCTTTCTAATATCGAAGAATACGCCAGGCGCGACCAAAAACGCCCAGCACGCGATGCAAAAGTTGGCATGTTGCCGCCAAAATTGGCGCAAATCTTGATCAACCTCTGCGGAGAACTGCCAAAAGGTGCCCGGATCCTCGATCCATTTTGCGGGACCGGGGTCCTGCTCCAAGAGGCAACGCTGATGGGTTATATCCCATATGGGACAGACATCAGCGAGAGAATGGTGGAATATACCAAAAAGAATTTGGAATGGTTGAGAAATGGACGATCAGAACGAAGTGCGTTCCGGGAAGATGTGAATCTGCCCATTTCTCAGGGCAATGCTACATCTTTTGAGTGGGAACAGCCAATCGACGCGGTTGCCTGCGAAACTTACCTCGGCCCGCCGATGTCAAATCCTCCGGCCGAGATCAAACTTCATACTGCCAAACGAGAGTGTAAGGCAATCATTCTTGGTTTTCTCAAAAACCTTAGCCCGCAAATCAATGCCGGCACGCCAGTCGTGATAGCAGTGCCAGCTTGGCTCCGACCAGATGGACATTATGAGCGCTTGCTAAATATTGACGAATTACAAAATCTTTGCTATAATGTATCTAGTTTTAAGAATTTGGAACAAAGCGACCTCTTGTATCACCGAGCAGGTCAAGTTGTTGCCCGTGAAATAATAATTTTAAGGAAGAAATAAAATATGTCACATGTGAAAGCTGGCGGTACCGCCAAAAATATCCACAACAATGCCGGCCAACGTCTTGGTGTCAAGCGTTTTGGTGGCCAAAAAGTCAAAAACGGCGAAGTACTAGTCCGCCAGACTGGCGCGACTAAGATTGCCGGTCCAGGCACTTATATGAGCCGCAATTTCACTATTCATGCCGCCAAAGATGGCGTTGTGACTTTTGTCAAAACCAAGAAAACTCATTTTTCTGGCCGCAACGTGCCACGCGTACGAGTTGAAGTCCGCTAGGTTTAGTAATTAAGCATCTAAAACGCAGGCAAAGCCTGCGTTTCTTTGCATAAAAAGCGAAAAAAGTCCTTGACATCGAACTTATGGTTTGTAATAATATATGATATAAGGTCATAAAAACAAAAAGGATAACATAAAAATGCGTCTACAAAAGAAGCGAAGAGGCGGATTCGTTAAGTTAGCGAGTTGTGGTGTGATGGTCGCTCTGCTTGCAACCGTAGTCTGCCCAGAAATTAGCAGAACATTTGCTGCTGAGGATACAGAAACAACACCCCCGCCAGAGGGTTCGGCGGAGTTTGATGTAAACTTTGGTGTCACAGCGGCACCAGATTATGATACCGAAAAAACCGATGAGCAATCTTTCGAGACTGAATATACTGTCAAAACTTATCCGGATGATGATAAGAAAACGGCCGAAGATAATATTGATACGGAATTCAAAGTTCAGCAAAACTTCAACGATTTCGAAACTCGCACCGAGTTTGAATTCGACTTTGATGTGCAGGAATATATCGAGCTTGCAACTGATAGCCCAGATGGCAACCTTGATATAAGTATGACTGCGGATGATGTTTCGGCTGATAGCTTCACATCCGATAGCGCCGGCTTCTCGGTTTCAACAAACAGCTCCAATGGCTTCGGTCTTTACGTTTATGCCGAGAACGACTCGACTCGTAATTTGCGTAGTGCAGATGTAAATAACTCACACATGATTGCGCCAATTGATCTTGGCGGAGCAAGTAGTCTGCCAGCGGCTGACTTTGGCGCCAATACTTGGGGCTATAATATTTCCCTAGCTTCGGCGACCGAGGTTGATGGTTTCCTTCCAGTGCAAGCACGCGACCAAATTACCGCACCGGCCTATCGTTTCAATGGCCCGACCGATGGCACCGATTTCAAGCTAACTTGTGGCACAAAAATTGATTATACGATGCCAATCGATACTTACGCAACCGATGTATACGTTTCAGCAGTTGCACCATTCGATGCTTTTGCTAGCATTGAAGAATAATTCGAACGCTTCTCGAATTTAACGCAAAGAGCCCTCTTCCAAGAAGGGGGCTCTTTTGAAGCAACTAACCACAGTCTAGTTCTATGCTATATAGAACTAGTAAAGCCGGCTTTACGTTATGAATGTTTCTCGACGCGTTTTTGTATCTCCAAATATCCGTAGGCAAAATCTTTCAGATTCTTCCGGAAACGATCTTTGTCCAGACTTTCGCCGGTCTTAATATCCACGATCCGCACAGTATCACCGGAAATTTCATCGATCAAGACGATGCTGCCGTCAGAAAGAAATCCATACTCAACCTTGCCATCGATCAGCCGCGCGCCACATTCTGCAAAAAACTTCTGTGCGATTTTCGCAATGCTTTCGGTCAGATTACGAATTTTTTGAAGTTGCTCAGCCGTGACGATCTTGTCTTTCACAATCGACCAATCAGAGATACGCGGATCTCCGTCCTTGTCGCTTTTGTAGGTGAATTCGACAAAAACGTCCTCAAACGGTATGCCCGACGGCAGATTGAAGTCTCTTGCAAAACTCCCCGCAGTCTCAAATCGGAAAATTACTTCAAGCGGAATCGGCTCTGCCTTGACTACCAATTTCGACTGCTCATCCGAGCCCGGGCCAAGATAATGGGTCAAAATGCCTTTCCGGTCCAGCTCCTGGAAGATTGCCGTAGAAATGATGTTATTTGCTCTGCCTTTGCCCGGAATAATCGTAGTTTCCTCTCCGTTATTCTTGGACGCGCGGTCCGACGAATAAATTTCCAAAATTCCGGGTTTGTCGGTTTCGTAAACATCGTTCGCTTTGCCCTGGTAAATCAAAGCTCCTCTGGTTGCCTTGACCTTGTCGCTGTGCGTGATCTCAGCTACTTTGGTCTTTCTACTGGGGTTAGCAGCTGCTTCGGTATTGCTAGAGTTAACGTGCATATGGCACCACCTCCATAATAATATATTGAGCCATGAGATATCCCAGGCCCTATGAATTTATCGTACCATGTTTCATAAAAAGTGCAATGCCCCGCAACCGCGAGACATTGCTTTGAGACTAAATCTGCTGCTAATCTTTGAGGGCTTTATATTTTGCGCTGCCAAAGCCTAGGATCAAATAGAAGATTGGTGCGAGCAATAGCAACCCGATTGTGTAACCCAGCTCCTTGCCGAAACTTCGCGAAAGACGATAGCAGATAATCACTTGAAGTACAAACATATAGATCGCGCCAATCACCCAGCCAATAATTGGAATAATGAAGATCAACAAACCAAGCAAAAGCCACCAATTGAAACGAACAAGTTTGAGTAGAATATAGAGGTTGTAGATAGGAATAAGAGATTTCCAACCTGCTTCCCCGGCTTTTTCAAAGATTTTCCACATCGCCACAACTTGCAGAATATAGAAGATGATTACTACCGCCGAACCGCTCCCTAGAACCTCCGGCGACTGAAAGATGTTTGTTAGATCCATAGAATCTCCTCGTTTATTTTTCCTATTATAACATAAGCATTTTAATTCTATATAATTACGTAGTACTCCGCTCTGCCACGCCGATACGCTCTCAACTTTCTCCGTACTGGCTATTACGGCAGTCCTGTCGGCATTATCCTTAATCGCGCTATGTATGGCGACTGGTGGTCCGGTATCAGCAGTTCGATTACACATAGTCGTGATTTGGGCACAAGCCCGTCAGATGCCAATCCTCAGAGCAGCGATAACCGCGGCTACGGTTTTGCCATCCGCTGTGTAGTACGGGAGGGGTGAAATTAAGATTAGTCAGTAATCTCTAATATATGTTACAATAATACATATGCCGTTGTAGCTCAGTTGGTAGAGCAGCTCATTCGTAACGAGCAGGTCGCTGGTTCAAGCCCAGTCAACGGCTCCACCTAAGATATAAAGATTCGGTGTTATGCCGTTTCTTTTTGTCTAGACCACTTTCACAGCTGCCCAAGGAGCATATCCTTCCTCCTTCACCCCTCCCGTACTACACAGCGGATGGCAAGACCACGACCGCGGTAGTATTCAGTCTGAGGCAGGACATTTGTCAAATTTGTCCCTAGATTATGCCCATACATAGCAGAATTGCTTGTGATGGCCCAGTAATCGCCACTAGTTTCGCGGTTACGAATTTGTCCGTTTTGATGATAATAGTATCCCGTACGGAGAAAGTTGGGGGTGACGCGCTACGTAACCGAGTAGAACCGGAGGAGGCTTATCGGAAGCATAAGCAGATAGTCTCTTCGGAGCTATAAGTCATATCTACGGGCATTAGCCATAGGAAACTTGACACCATTCATAAAGTGCGTTAGGATTGAGTTATAGAATCTAAGCGTCTACTTCACCTTTTTCGGGTGAGGTTTTCGCTTTTTGACCGAAGTAACGATGAGACCTAAAAAGACTCTCCGCTTTCGACCAAAGGATAGACCAAGCTTCATATAGCTCTATAATCCTCCGTTTTCTTATTGTTAGTATTCAGGTGCCTTGTTGCTCCTAGCTCATATCATACCTCGTGTACCGATGCAACATAACCATATTTTTGCACTTTTCACCCTTGTTACGGCAAGAACAACGTCGATCCCCCTCCCTAGTTTATATCAAACTTAAAGAAAGGTACAAGCGTAAGCGGAAAAATAAAACCACCATACCTATGGCATAATGATTCTATTTTTTGGCGGAAGCGAGAGGAAAAAGCTCCCCCTCAGTGCTTCCTTCAAAATACCGTCAAGCGAGCAAGCTCTCTTGTCCGTATTTTGGCGGAAGCGAGAGGATTCGAACCTCCGATACAGTTTCCTGCATACACGCGTTCCAGGCGTGCGCCTTCAACCACTCGGCCACACTTCCGCAACTCTATAATTATATCATAACTTCTCAAAAACTCATATTCTGCCTCAACTATCTCGCAACACAGCGGACGGCAAAACCGTGGCCACGGTAGCTGCTATACTGCGGGGTGACGCCACCGGAGTAGAAGTAGAGGAGGTAAGCGTTGTCGGCCGAGACCGCCGTACGAGACCAGTAGTAGCCGTTCGAGCCGACACCGTTCAGCGAGCCATTGCGGTATTTGTAGTAGCCCGTGAACTCAAACCCGAGCGGCGCGCTACGTAACTGGGTAGAACCAGAGGAGGAGTTAGGGATGTTGTAGTGCGCCGCTCGAAAAGTCATCAAAAAACATGGTACACTCGGCGCGATTCGAACGCGCGACCCCTTGTTCCGAAGACAAGTGCTCTAATCCGCTGAGCTACGAGTGCATAGGCTGATTATACCACATTTGTCACTTATTCCAAAGTGAGAACCAGCTGTCTCGCACCTGCTTCAATGGGTTGCGAAATCCAGTCTCCGGAACATCGCGATGCACCGCCTCGGATGTAATCGCAGAATTTTGTGGATTCGCTGCTGGCGCAGTTGCAGCCGGATTTGGTGGCAAAGCCGATGGATCAGCCGGAATCGGCACATTCGGTGCTGGCGGCATCGGCATCGGATCACTGGTCAAATCACTTCGCGAGCCACTTGGCATATCATTTGTTGGTGGAAGTGACTCAGGATTACTTCTAAAATTATTCTCCGATGGCAACAAATTCAATTCGTTATTCAACACCGTAATTCCAAACGAACGGATTTCATCATTGACATACGGGATATCCGGCAGCGGAAAGAGCGAGAAAATCGGCTTCTCAAAATATTGTGCGAGATAAAGCTCGGCAAAACAATTTGCGCCGATATAACCCGGTGTGCAATTCTTGGGAAAGTTGCACATCAAAACCATATCGCATTCACGGATTTTCTCAGCGTGCAAACGATTCGACTTCGTATCGATCTTGGCCTGGACTGGATCAAAATTCGACTGCTCGGTGAGTCGATTGATAATCCCGTTCGGAAGCAAAACTTCGTGCCCGCTCGCTTCGAGCATTTTGCTAATTTCTAGCACTTCGTCCGCAAAAGTCAAACTGCTGCAAATACAAATTTTCATAATAACTCCTTTACGACATTCTAACATATTGCCGTGCAGAGTAAAAACATAAGCGAACGGGGTTTGCGGACTAAACCCCTAAATCTTACTTCCCTTCGGCTAGCTCGTCAAATTTTGCGCGCATTGTAGGATTTTTGCGAGTTAGGCGCTTCACGGTCAAATCATCCATTTTGTTTTCGGCCGCGATTAGATGTTTATCCGAAAGTATCAACGCATCACGCACTTTTTCGAGATCTTTGATTGCTTTATTGATCTGATCGATTGCTTCGAGGTGCTTTTTGCCAGCCTTTTGCATCGTAGAAAGCCAGCTCGACTTCCAGGCCTCGACGTCATCCTCAAAAGTCGTGATATCAATATTCTGATTTTTGACCAGTGCAAGCTCTTTTTTGGCTTCGAGCGACTTTTCGGCGGCATTTTTAAGAATTGTAATCATCGGGATAAAAAACTGCGGGCGAATCACATACATCTTGGGATACTTATACGAAACGTCCACGATGCCCTGATTATATAAATCACTTTCTGCTTCGAGCATCGAGACTAAAATAGCATACTCGCAATTTTTTTCGCGCCGGTCCTTGTCGAGCTCGGCCAGAAAATCCTCGTTTTTATGTTTGGTTTTTGTCGCTTCGTTCTCGTTTTTCATCTCGAACATGATCGAAAGCGACTCGACCCCATCTACCGAATCACGAAAAATAAAATCGCCCTTGCTGCCACTAGCCGCCGAAACGTCATTATCTTTATCAAAATACGCCTGCGGAAACGCTGCCATTCGTACCTTGTTAAATTCGTTCTGACAAAATTGTTCGAGCGATTCCCCGACCATCTTGGTCGAAAGTTTCAGCTTCATATCTTTGAGGCGTTCGATTTGCTCGTCGCGAAGTTTGAGTTGTGTTTCGTAGCCATCGCGGAGATTCTGTTGCTTGCTTTCCTCATTGGCAAGTTTGAGCTGGAATTTGGTCTTGGCATTATCGAGCTCAATCTTGGTCTTGGTCCTCAGATTTTTTAGCTCGGCGTCGGCCTGTTTTTTGATACTATCAAGCTCCGCTTCGAGTTTGACAATGCGATTTTCGCGCTGATTAAGCTCGGATTGGAGAGTTTTCTCGGTATCGACTTTGGCCAGCTCAATCGCAGCGGTCTTCTCACGCTGGAAAGACTTTTCACGCTCAGCTAGATCGCGTGCAAATTCATCATCGCGCACTTGTTTGACAATCTTGGCATAACTAGTCTCGTCTACCTTGAACACTGCCCCACATTTTGGACACTTGATTTCTCGATCTTCCATATATATATTATAGCAAAAATAGGCTGTTGATATATAATAAAGAAATAACCGAAGAGAAACATTTTGACGACTGGATCGACCTAAAAGAAAGACTTCATAATATGAATCGCCTGCGAACAATTCACGAAAATGAAGTCTGGTGGTGCGCAATGGGTGAAAATGTTGGTGTAGAGATAAATGGGAAAAGTAGCACCTTTGCAAGACCAGTTTTGATTTTCAAGAAGTTGAGTCGCTATGGTTCCCTGGGCATACCATTGACGTCGAAGCCCCACCAAGGCTCTTGGTATGCACCATTCCGTTTTCAGGGCAGGAACCAGGTTGCTGTCTTGGCACAGATTCGAGTTATTAGCGTGTCTAGATTGTACCGCAAAATCGGCGACATCGACGATAGCGACAAGACAATTATCCGTGAAGCTTTTCGCAATCTCTATTTGCCGGACTAGAATTAATAATCCCCAGTCTAGCTGGGGTTGGGCGGGAAAATCCCGAATATACTCCTATTGTATCAAACTTTTGCGATTTTGTCAATAGTTTTTTGGATTTTGGCGGATTTTGCCGTAGAGGCAGGTGGAGACCTCTACGCCAGAAGGTGCAAAAGGCAACACAGCGGACGGCAAGACCGTTGCCACGGTTGCTGATATTCTGCGGGTAGACGCCACCGGAGTTGAAGCGGAGGTAGTAAGCGATGTCAGCCGAGTTCGCCGTACGAGACCAGTAGTAGCCGTCCGAGCCGACAGCGTCCAGCGAGCCATGGTAGTAATAGTAGAGGCCCGTGAACTCAAGCCCGAGCGGATGAGCGTGTTTTTGGTCCCTACTTCAACTTCTCGTGAGCCCAGCGCGGTGTAGCCACGCGGATCCAAGAGCGACTTTATTATGCAATGTACCTGACTTGCACAATTTTTATACTTCTGAAAAATGCGCTCCCCACCTCCAAGAAATTTTGAGTCCGCCCGATCCAAGCTATTACTCCTTGCCCTCTTCCACAAGGCGGCCCACCCTATTTTGACCTATTTTATTTTTCCGTAAATCGGGGACTCTTCCATGCGTGGGCTCCTAAGCGAGTAAGGCGGACGGCTCGCAAGCGAGCCCACGAATAGAAGGATTTCTCTGAACCTAGCTTTTCGCTTTTCCCCCCTCCGGAGGGGCGAGAAAGCTGGCCGGGAGAAATCCTTTCCTTTTTTACGGGTGAAATTTCTCACAAATTTCACCGGGAGGGATTATTAGATAGTTGAGGAGGCTTCGCCTCTCAACTATCTCGCAACACAGCGGACGGCAAAACC
>CAYZNY010000009.1:0-22123 GCA_964480265.1 uncultured Candidatus Saccharibacteria bacterium
TACCGTGGTTACGGTTTTGCCATCCGCTGTGTAGTACGGGAGGGGTGAAGGAGGATTCCCAAAAGAAATACCCCGAGCAAAAACTCGGGATATTTCTTTGGTGAGCCGGGAGAGGCTCGAACTCTCGACACCGGGCTTAAAAGGCCCGTGCTCTAACCAACTGAGCTACCGGCCCAGAATGATCTGGTGACCTCTGCGGGAATCGAACCCGCGTTGCCGGGATGAAAACCCGATGTACTAACCGTTATACTAAGAGGCCGTAAAGCTATTTTAGCAAATAAAAGGATTTTTGTCAAAGATTTACCGACCAGCATCTTAGCCAATCTTCAAAATTCTCCCCTCGATACTCCTCGTGCCCCGAAATTCGTTTTCTTCCAGCGTGATCCAGATATTTGCTGTGCCACCAACGCCCAAATTCAGATACTTTTCTGGTGCATAAAACCACATTAGTTTCATACTCTCGCCACTGCTATCCCAAACCAGCAGGCGTAGATGTTCCCGATTTTCGCCCAGTCGCCCCACTTCGATAATCCGTGCATCCCTGAGTAAGAAAATTGGCTCATCGTTGCCGGCGCTAAATGGCTCCAAACTCTCGATTTCCTCGGCAAGTTCAAGTGAAAGTTCGGAGAATTTGGTGATTTCGAGGTCGGCGTGGAAATCGAAAAACTTTTCCTGATTTTTGAGTCCCAGACTGCGATAATAGTCGTTGATTTTTTGCTGAAATTTCTCAAAATCTTTGGCCCGAATTGTCACCCCGCAAGCCTCGGCGTGCCCACCACCACGCAGCAACAAATCTCGGCATTCATCCAGCGCTAGCGCCAAGTTAAAATCACCGAAACTCCGGCCGGAGCCTTTTAGATTCTCCCCTGACGGAGCCAGCACAAAGGCCGGGCGGCGATAATTTTCGGTCAAATGTCCGGCGATAATCCCCAGAACACCTTCGTGCCAATCACCCTGCGCGATAATCACCGGATCCTCGCCAATCCCGTTTTTCTGGATTTCGGAAAGTGCCGACTCTTGCTTTTCGCGACGTTCTTTGTTGAGTTGTTCGAGTTTCAAAGCGAGTTTGGCGGCCTCAGGGCGATTTTTGGTCAGGAGTAAATTCAGCGCGATTTCGGCTGATTCGAGTCTTCCGGCAGCATTAAGCCGCGGTCCAATCTGGAAGCCGATCGTATCACCGCGCAGTCGACGTGCTTTGGCCAGCCGGAGTAATTCTTTCAGGCCGGCGCGACGGGTTTTGGGTAGCACTTTCATGCCATAATAACAAAGCCGGCGATTTTCCATGCTCATTGGCATACTGTCGCAAATTGTGCCAATCAAGACTAGGTCGAGCAGCCACTTTTCCTGCCCGTTTGGGATCAGCCCAGCTTTCACCAGCCCTTCGGCCAGTTTGAACACCACTCCAACTCCGGCCAAATCGCGCAATTCGCTGGGGATTTTCTGGTCTTTACGCTTAGGGTTGATAATGGCGACCGCATTTGGCAAAGTCTCGTCACATTCGTGGTGGTCGGTGATAATAGTATCAATACCAATCTGGCTCAGCTTGTCAACAATTTCGTGATTGCGACTCCCGCAGTCGACCGTAATCACGAGGTCTACTTTGTCTTTTTTAGCCCGCTCGATCACTTTCTTGCTCATGCCATAGCCATCAAGAAAACGATTTGGTAGCATAATTTCGATTTCTTCAATCCCGATCAGTCGCAAAATATCGTGCATTACGGTGCTGGCAGTCACACCGTCGACGTCGTAGTCGCCATAAATCAAAACTTTCTCGCTTTTTTTGCGGGCTTGTTCCAGGCGTTCTATCGTTGGGCCTAGATCTGGCAAGAGGTCCGGGTCATAGCCGTTTTCGTATTTCGGGTGCAAATAATCCCGACTAATGCCGCGCCGCTCCAATAATTGTCGAAAAATTTTGCTCATTACCTAGGCTACCCGATAGTGCGATCGGTTTTGCGAGCCTTCGACATTTGCTGAGATTTGATTACCATACTCTGCAACTCTTTGAGCAGAGGAAATTGTTTGTTCATTTGATAAATTTTAGTGTTTCCCTTTTGGGCTACAATCAGGAACCCGCCCCGTTCGAGCCGTTGTAACTCGCGCTGGATGTTCCCTGGGTCTTCCTTGATCAATTTTGATAAAGCTCGCACGTGAGTCTTGAAATCCGGATACTTGGCAAAAACAACAATAATCTTGCGACGCACTCGTGATGTGATGAAAATATCTAGCATTTATCCCTTTCCTACTCTTGATTATATCGCACTGTTGTAAAAGTTACAAGTTACCGCAATTCTCCAATTTCGCGGGGTTTGAGTCGTTTTAAATAAAGCTTCCCCAGCCAGCCAACCGGAAGTGCGAAGGTCCCCAAAAGTTCCTCCATCGTACCTCGGAACCCTTGCTTGAATTGGTAAACGCCGTTCCCAGCCAGGGGTTTGGTGCCATAAAAATTGTAGCGTGGCACTTTTTTTGCGATCGCCTGCCTGATCATATACCATTGCATTTGGTAGCTACCGGCATATTTTTGCCCAGCTCGCCGGGAGCCGCCATAGAGATAGATCATTTCCTTATCGTCAGTAATATACATTGCGACCGCCAGTGGTTCCCCGTCCCGCTCTGCAAGCATGAATTGTACTTTGTTGCCAAAAGCCTGCTTCATTGATTGGTAATATTCGAGACTTGGGTCGGCGAAGCCCTGCCGCGAGCCAGTCTCGGCCAGGATTTCTTTCATCAGTGGGAGCTCGGCATCGGTCATCTCGCGGATTTTCACATTTTCCCGCTCGGCTTTTCTAAGCATCCGGCGATGTGTCACCCGCAAGCTATCCCAAATCTCTTGCTCGGTCTTCTCCCGCAAATCTAGCACAAATAGCCACTTAGCTTGCTCGTATTCACCGAGATATTTATAACCTAGTTCGAGCAATTCTTGTTTGATGCCAAGATGGTCCTCCCCTGGAATCACCTGATTCTCCATATTCCGAGGTTGCAATATGATATTTGGCGAAATTTCGAGGGCAATCCCGCCTTTTTTTGCGATAAAATCGCGCGTTCCAGACGTAAATTCGGCCAAAATCTGGGAGCTATCGGCCCCATCGTAATCAAGTAGCGGCCCACCAGCGATTTTGAAGATTTTTTTGCCAAAATGCCACGGCCGCGCTACTAGTACCCCCGTAGCGACAACTTTTTTTCCTTGTCTTACCCCGGCGAGATAAGCCTCTTTTTGGAGATTTTGGTAGCGCTGGTACATTTCGATGCTCTGCAAGAAATTATCGCACTCAAAACGAGCGTCGCGAAACTCACTCAGTGGCAACTCACAGAATTTAAACCCCATAGAAATATTGTATCACACCTCTGTGTTATAATGGTGGCATGTTTTATGAGGTGATACCGCTGGTCCGCTATCGCAATAGCGGCAAGGCACTGACTTATCATTCCGAGCTCCGGCTTAGCCTGGGGCAAGTCGTGCAAATCCCGCTTGGTAAGCGCCTCGTGACCGGTATTGTGGAGCGAAAAGTTGCAAAAGTTAGTTTTTCGACGCGAGATATCGTGCGTTTGCTACATCCCCTGCCAATTCCGCCACATTTGACTGGGGCGATGCAGTGGCTGGCGGATTATTATTTAGCTGATATAACAGAGGCGATGGGGTTGCTAGTCCCGGCGGGAATAGAGGCGCGAACGGCATTAAAAAATAGCATTTTTGCCTCAGAGCCCCGTGAGAGCCCGTCTAGCGAAAAAAAGGCCCAGACTGCATCCCCTCCACATCTGCGAGCGAAAAAGCCCGTAGAGCGGGCTAAAAACGCGTCCTTTTCGGGGCCGGCCGAGCTAAAATTGCCCCTAATTCCGTTGACTTCGGCCCAAAAAAAGGCCCTAACGGCGCTAAATCAAGCCCCAGGGGTGACAAAAATGCTCAGAGGTGTCACAGGCAGTGGCAAAACCAATATTTATCTGAGATTAGCCGCAGATGCCCTAAAAGCCCAAAAATCGGCGATTTTGTTGGTGCCAGAAATTGCGTTGACTGGGCAACTCGTGCAAATTTTTAAGCAAACCTTTGGCGAGCGGGTGTTGGTGCTTCATTCTCGTCAAACCTTGGCTGAGCGGCGTGATATTTGGCTAAAAATCCTCGAAAATACGGCCGATTACCCCGGCCACACTGGGGAGCCACTAGTGGTGATTGGCCCGCGCTCGGCTCTACTCGCGCCAGTTGCTAATCTGGGGGTGATTTTGATCGACGAGGCCCACGAGGGGGCGTATTTTCAGGAAAACCCGCCAAGATACTCGGCCCTGCGCCTGGCGAGCGTCCTGGCGGCGAAACTAAAAATTGCTTGTATCCTGGGTAGTGCGACCCCAAATATTACCGATTATTACCTGGCACGTCAAAAAAAGTCACTAGTAGAACTAGACGAGAAAGCTAAATCTGGGGCTAAAACGCCGGAAATCACCGTGGTAGATCTAAGAAATCGGGATAATTTTCGCAAAAACCGTTATTTTTCCAATATTTTGCTCGAAAAAATAAAACGTAACCTGGAAAATGGGCACCAAACGCTGATTTTTCACAATCGGCGAGGGTCGGCGCCACTAACGATTTGCGAAGATTGCGGTTGGCAGGCGCTTTGTCCGGATTGCTATTTACCGATGACGCTGCATACGGATGATTATCGCCTTTGTTGCCACCTCTGCGGGCACGAGGAGCCGGTGCCAAAAACTTGCCCGCACTGCGGTAAAGTTGGGATTATCCATAAGGGATTCGGCACAAAATTGCTCGAATCAGAGCTATCTCGTCTGTTCCCAGAGGTGAGAATTGCTCGTTTTGATGGTGATAACAAGAAGCATGAGAGCCTGGCTGGGATATATGACGAGGTGAAATCTGGTGAAATTAAGCTGTTAATTGGCACGCAAACCTTGGCGCGGGGGCTGGATTTGCCAAAATTGGCGACTGTGGGGGTGGTGCAGGCGGATGCCGGGCTGGCTTTGCCGGATTTTGCGACCGAGGAGCGGACGTTTGAGCTGCTGACTCAGGTGATTGGGCGTGTTGGGCGGGGGCATTTGGATATTGCGGAGGTAGTGATGCAGACCTATCAGCCCGAGCACCCAGTGATCCAGACTGCCATCAAGGCGGATTATCCGCGATTTGCCGAGCATTTGCTTGGTTTGCGTCGTCGGCAGGGGCTGCCGCCTTTTGCGTACCTGGCGCGTCTTGGCATAACTTATAAGACTGAGAAAACTGTGGTAGCCAAAGTCCAGGCTGCATACCAAGAATTGGCGAAATTTCCGGATATTTCGCTTTCGCCACCAATGCCGGCGTTTCATGAGCGGGCTGGGCATGGTTATAGTTGGCAAATTACGCTGAAATCGACCAAGCGTCAGGCGCTGGTATCGGCGCTCCGGCCGTATTTGGAGCGGCCAAATCATAGTGCGGTGATTGATCCAGTGAGTTTGCTGTGAGCACAGGAGCATTGAATAAGGAAAGCCCAGTACTCTAGCCTTGCTTGAATAGGACTTGTTTGTATGTGGTATTTACAACATGGGAACAAATGAATGCTTCGGTACCGATGCATTCTAAGTTGTAAATACCACAACAAACAAATCTGGTCTAAATCTCATTATATTCAAGCAAGGCTAGAGTACTGGGCTTTCCTCCCTTCACCCCTCCCGTACTACACAGCGGATGGCAAAACCGTAGCCACGGTAATTGCCATTCTGAGGACTAACGTACGTCGGGCCCGTATGCAGGGTGCGACCGAGCGTGGCCAAACTACCAGTATCTGACCACCAGACGCCATGTACGGTACGATTGACGATGCCGCCATTGGAACGATGGTAGCTGCCCGTACGGAGAAAGTTGAGAGGCCAGTTATTAATCTTGTTGTAGCCTTCGGTGCTATTCTGCATTATTACCAAATAGCTTTTGCCGAATTCGCTCAAAGAATGACGGTGAGTTGGCTGGCATATCGAGGTTATTATCTATATTTGGCTCGTTGGTTGGCTGCTGCTCGGCCCCTTCTTCTGTAGCGGGCGTTTCTTCGCCAGCTGGGGCGGGCTCATAGGCCGGATTGATCTGCTCGGCGCTAAGAAGCAAGCGATATCTCGACGTCCCTAGCGGTGTACAAGTGACGAGTGTCAGCATTGGCTTGTCGGTGGGATAAATCAGCGCCTGGACGTTCGATGGCTCAACCACCTCGCTGCCAGTAACTTGGTAGGTATAGCGCACCGAATTATAATTGATATAAATCAAATCGCCGGCGTTCATGCGTTCGAGGCCCGAAAAGATGAATTTATATGGATTGCTGCTATAAATATCCCCAGCCGAATGGCCAGAAATCACGAGATTACCGATTTGCCCCGGCAGCGCATCTGCACCGGAAATACTAAAACGCGCTACACCGTGGTTCATTGCTTCCATAATGTCGCTATAATGCACATCGAAATTGACTGGCACATCGATGTTTAGTTTTGGAATAATAAGTCGTGGCTCTGGCGATACTTCTTGTGAAACCGTGGGGTCGACCGGCTCGATGCTAGTCGCAACTGAACCAGTATCCGGCGAAATATAGGCCATAATCGGTGCGAAAATCATTCGGTTATATTGCAAGAATAGAATTCCGAGAACTATCACAGCAACAATTGCTAGCGGAATAAGCTTGCGACGGCGCTTTGCCCGGTGCGCTCGACCGGTTGCAGTGCGTTCGCTCTTCATTTTTTCGGTTTCGAGATAATTTTGAGCAGCCTGGGCGTAATAATCGCTGTAATATTTTTGGTAATATTGCTGCCAGGCCGAGTGATATTGTTGCCAGTTGGCGTCGACACTAGCCTGATTGACGGGTAGATTTTTCATGGTGCCCACTTCGCTAGCAGGCGTGGATTGGTAGGTCGGACGTGCAGAATAATCCTGCTGGTCGAAATCATCATAATTGATGTACTCGTCGAATTGGTCGCTGTTTTCACCATTCATTCCGGCAAAATCGGTGGGGCTGAGAGTATCGTATTGTGGTGATTCGGCGGCGTAGGTGGTTTCGGGGTTGGAGTAGATCGGCTTTGGCGCAAGATAAGCATCTTCGGTTTTGGCGAGCTTGGCTTCGGACTCTTCGAGGTTACGCAAGGTGCTTTTATAAACGGCGAGCACTTTTTTACGTGCCGCTTCGGCTGCTGCGGAGCGTCCTTGATTATTCCCACCTCCATTCGTATCCATGTATATATTATAGCATAACTGGTTTTATTGCAAAGAACTTGTCGACAAAAGCGATAGGTGATATAATTGAGGTAATGGGCGAGTGGCGGAATTGGTAGACGCGCTAGACTCAAAATCTGGTTCGAGCAATCGAGTAAGGGTTCAAGTCCCTTCTCGCCCACCAACAAGAGAGTTAGCTCTGTGAAGGTGAATCAAAAAAACTGGACGACAGAGCTACTACATCACTAACATCGTTTAACTTCGCGGGGAGTCTTGACTCCCCGCGATTAGTGAGTTAGGATGTAGATAGGTTTTTTGTATTAGTTTAGGTTTTGCCTAAACTAATTTTTATATGTAGCTTACCTACGCGTATAGTCAAAGCTATACCCACCTATTACTCCTTTCTCCCCACAATTTTAAGTTTATCTCGTAGAGCGGTGTAAGCATGGCGCTCTGTCGTCCTATAATCCAGCATATAGCAAATTTTGAAAAAACTACAAGCATAGACGGGATGCGTTTTCGAGCGGCGCGCTCCTAACTCTTCCTTCACCCTTCCCGTACTACACAGCGGATGGCATAACCGTTACCGCGATAGTAATTATATTGAGTCCTGATATATGCTGGGTCCGTGTATAGAAAGCGGCTATATGTAGTTGAGTTGGATGTAATTGACCACCAACTACCGTGGGTGATACGTCCATGAACACCGCCATTAGAGCGACCATAATATCCCGTACGGAGAAAGTTGAGAGGCCAGTTGTCGGAGTTTAGTCATAATTACTTAAAATTTCCAGCGGCGCAATAATTTTGTTTCGCACATTGTCAATCGCACCGATCAGCAGATTGCGGCTTCGGATCTTTTCACCAAGAGCAATAATCTCTTCATAAGAAAACCATTTTGCATCCAAGATTTCTTCTGGATCAAATTTGATTTCGCCAGATTTAATCTTGGTAGTAAAAATTATCGCCGCAAAAACTGTGTCTGGCCGCACGCGGCTACCGATTTGACATACTCCGGTTGGCTCGACCTCAAAGCCGCTCTCCTCGCGCACTTCACGTTTCATTCCCTCAACCAGAGTTTCACCGGCATCTAGTTGCCCAGCGGGGAGATTCCACTTGCCGCGAACTTTATCTTTTGCTTCTTGGACGAGCAAATATTCCCCGTCTTGTTCCAAAATTCCACCCACTATGATAATAGTTTTAGTTTTATCCGCTTCCATCCTAATTTACCTGATTAATATTTTTACCATCTGCGATCGAAATCATTGAGTCTATCCAGATTTCAAACATGCGCGCGAGTGCCTCTTTGGTATACCAGGCATTGGGTGGCGTAACAAAAATGTTACTTTTATATTCGCGATGCAAAATTTCTGGGTCGTCACTTTCAAAAGCTACTCCGCCTAGTTCCCCGGCTTCGCACTTCTCGACCAGTCGCTTCGTCACTTCTTCAAACCCGTTCGAAACAATAATGACTTTCATATTTTTATTAAATTTCGAAAGGTCATCAAAAAGTGCAACGCTTTCAGGATTTTTTGAGATCGTAATAAACATAAATTCAGATCGATCAAGCATGTCTTCAAATGGCCAGTAGTGAAATTTCGGATCGTTTTGATTGTGTGAATAATAACAAATTTCTTTATTACCGACTAAACCCTCTAGCCGCTCGGCGAGTGCATGGCCAATTTCGCCAAAACCGATGATATCGGTTGGCTTGTCCCACATTTCGCCGCCAATAAATTCTGGCGCATAGCTCATACCGCCTTTGCGAAGAAAGTATGGGAAGCGTTTTGCGAGCGCCAGCGCCATAAAGACACATTTTTCCGCAACTGAAACACTAGCATAATGTGGCACATTGGTAACCGCGATGCCATATTCGCGGCAATATTCCCTATCGACCCATTCGTAACCGGTCGTTTGCAAACAAATCGCTTGTAGGTTTGGAATTTTTGCAATGGTTTCATTCGATAATTCCCAGCCAGTAATATCTGGATCGAGCGCGATGACTTTTGGCTCTTTGTCTTGAATTACGAGTTCATAATTCGCTTCTTTCAAAAAAGATACTTTTGCAAATTTATCATGCAACAGCTCTTTCTGTGACTCAGTAAAGTCAGATTCTAGTCCATAAATATATAGATTCATTTTTTAACACCTTCTAGAATTTGGAATTTATCGCCTTCGACATAGACGAGCCGGTTGTCGTTTAAGCAAATGATTGGTTGGTTAATTCCATAAAATCCTTCTGGATCTTCGCGGAGAAATTTGGAAAACTTTTCGCGTTTTGCACCTTGGCTGTTCCAATGTGGGCGAATTAGAAAATTCACTAGCCCTAGCCCATGAAAATCTTTTAGATCCGGGACTTGGTCTAGTGCATCGGCACTCATGGCTTTTTGCGCGGTGATATCTTCGCTACAAACAATCGAGCCGGCACTTTCGCCAATATAGGGCATATTATTCGCCAGCAACTTCCGGATGATTTTATCAAAGTTGCAATCGTGCAGCCATTTTAGCAAATAAAAATTATTCCCACCTTGCATAAAAATCACATCTTTGTCGGCGAGTTCGGCCTCAACTTCATGTTCTGATTTTTCGGCGATGTCGTAGTCGAAAACTCGCCATCCGCGTTTCTTCAAAATTTTTCGTCCTTCGTTGATCCAATCGCGCTTGTCTGCCGGGTGCAAATTCCCCGCCGTGGTAATGTACGAAACTTTTATTTCGTGCGCAGGTTTATTTCGCAATTTTTCTATATCGCTCATAACAATTTCTGCGACGCCATCTCCACGAAAGCTGGATGTTAAATACAAATGTTGTAATTTTTCTTGCATATTTTCTCCTTATTTTATGTATTCCAATAGTTCTGGGAATTCACGGTAGCCACTTTCTGAATTCAGATGTCCACCGCCTTTAATGATGATTTGCTCGGTTGCGATGGTATCGGCAAAATCTTTTTCAGTATCGTATTTTACATATGGGTCATTGTCAGAATAAAAACAAATAATTTCGTTGCAGAAATTTTTAATATCGGCGAGATTATTTAAGCACATGGTATGATTCACTTCGTCATAATCTTTGTCGATACCAATATAATTATTAAAGCCACAAACGAAGATTAGTTTTTTGACCTTGATTTTATTTTCGATCAAGAATTTACAAACAAAAGCTGGTGCGATCGAGTGCGCAAAAATGGTGGTACTCTCGGTAATAAGCCCAGCGTCGAGATAAACTTTGAGCAGACTCGACCAATTTTTGTAATTTTGATAGCCAACGTCGGTTGGGAAGTCTGGAACACAGACTTCCTTGCCAAGTTTATTTAGTTCTTCATATAGCCAAGGTAGCCAGTTCGAAAACGGACTGCTGGAGCTGCCGTGAATCAGGAAGTAGTTTTGATTAGATTTCATATTCTTTCACCTCCGCGTTACCGAGATGCGTTGCACCGTAAATATCACCAGCACTATGCTCTGTCAAAATCCAATCAAAAGCTTTTGACATACCGCCGTGACCAACTATGAGAATCCGTGCATTGCTATCGTGATTTTGTTTTAGGAATTCGACAAAATCATTAGCGCGCGTAATTACACTTTGGGCCGTTTCGACATTTCCGGGGATTTCGCTCAAATCTATATCGTCAATATTAACGCCATCTACGAGCTCAGACCAAGATTTTATGATTTTACCCTCGAAATCACCAAATGATCGTTCCAGCAATAGGTCATGATAGATAATATCATAGCGATTGCCCACTGCAATCTTCGCCGTTTCGGCGGCACGTTTCAAAGGCGAAGCATAAACTGCGTCAAATTCAAGATTTTTGATTTTGTTACGCATTTCCTCAGCTTGTGCTCGGCCGGTTGCGTTTAGTGATAAATCTCTGCGACCTTGTGCGCGCATTTCTAAATTCCAGTCGGTCTGACCATGACGAGCTAGGTAAATTTTCATATCTCAATACTCTCCTCGACCTCCAGAACTGCAAGTCTTGTGCCAACCTCTTCGCAGGCTATTTTTAACCAATTATTATTGATACCGTTCCCGAATTTTGATAAAACGGCATTATGTACTGGCACAGCATTCTTCGGCTGAATGTTCCTAATATAATCCATGCTTCCATAACTTTTAATCCATGGAGCCTCACTCGGCACCATTAATAATTCTGGATTCTGCAAATCATCTGGTATATCAAACGAGTCGCCCGGGTTAACAATTCTACTATTCACGACGACGCCAATATTCGCGCATGGAATTTGACTCGGTATAATCGACGCATGATCTTTGCTAAAGAATTTTAAATTAAACCCTTCGATGTCCCATTCTGCTCCAGCTATAACTTTCTCAATTTGATGCTCAAAAATCTCAGCAATTTCAAAATCTTGTGGTGCGAAAATTCGCACGTTTGGACTTCTTGCGATAATTTTCTCTAAAGCCTTTGGCTGGAAATGGTCACCATGTTTGTGTGTGATAATTATCACCGCAACATTCTTTAGATCTGGTAATTTTTCTTCAATCTCGACTGGATCGCAGATAACTTTCTTGCCATTATCTTCGATAATGCATCCAGAATGTTCTAGTTTCGTAAATTTCATTCTTCCTCCAAAAGCGATATTATTTGTGCGCCGTATTTTTCAAAATCGGCTTTGACATCGGGTCGGTTTAGCCAATCAAAATCTTTTACGTGTGCGACATAACCAACTTTTTTGCGAATCGAGCGGCCAGTTGGGCGGCGGTCTTCCGTAGTATCCTGCCCTTTGGCATATTCGTATTCGTCCAGAATCAAAATGTCTCCCGGCTCACACTTAAAATCATTGACACGGTATTCAAAAGTTTTTTCGCCCGACAAGATTGCCTCGAAATATTCTGGACTAATTTTTTTATGGATCTCGCGCATTATTTTTCCTCCGCTTCAATATTAAAAATATAATATGTTGCATGCTTCGCCGGCGCGTTGAGAAGTTCTTGCATGGTAATTTCTCCATTTAGCATGCGTAATTGCTTAATGACATGACTGCTTGTCACGGCCAGGATTGTCTCGTCGTTTTTGTGGTTCATTTTGATATAATCGAGGAATTTTTGGGCGCGCTTCGTCATATCTGCGACTGATTCATATTTATTTTGATAGCGCGCCGTTACCGGATCCGGTTGAGCATCGCGCCAACCTTTGGCTTCGCCATACGGACGCCCCTCAAAACCATTCCTAGTATCATCAAGTAATTCACTCACGGTTAGAGGTAGGTTATGATACTTGTTAATAAATTCTGCCGTTTGCTTGGTCCGCCCAAGTCTTGAAATATAAAGCTTGTCGAACTCGAAATCTTTCAGCTGCTTAGCCAGATCTTCGGCCTGTTTTATTCCTTTTTTCGTCAAATGAACGTCGACAGCTGGGTCATAATTGACTAAGTCGTTGACATTATAATTTGTTTCGGCGTGCCGAGTTGCGATTAGTTTCATTTCTCCTCCGCGACAATCTCGCCGTTTTTTGCAACGATATAATCGGTTCCCAGGATTACCGGCTCGTCACCATCGACAACTCTCAGCGCGGAATTATCGGACATTGCATAAACCGGCAAATCGGTTATCTTTGAAGCTTTGATAACTTCGGCACGATCGAATTTAAACCAGCCATGCAAATGTGGTAAGAAGACAATCGGCACCAGGTTCATAAAACGGTCTGCCGAGCGACGTTCTTTATAAATTGCATCCTGAATTTCGTCGGCTTCTTTGTGACACATCACACACGACCCGGCCGAGCTACCAATCCAGACTTTCTCGGCCAAAATTTCTGGCAGAATCTTATCGAAACCAGTTCTCATGAAAACGTTAGCGAGGTAGTCAGTATTGCCACCAAAACAAAAAATCACGTCGGCTGGGTCGATCCGCGCTTTGATGTACTCCAAGCCGTGCGCTTGCAGATCAATAAATTCGATATTCCCACCGAGCACGGTTGTGAGGTTTTGCAATTCCTCGGTAAACCAACGCATATCGCCGTCCTCACCCTTGATTGCTTCATTGATAATCACAGTATTGATTTTGTCGCGAGTTTTGCCGACCATTTCTTCGAGGTTCGAGATAATTTCTTCGTTTGCCAGTCCGCTTGATGCTAGTAATAGTTTCATTTTGCTCTCCTAAATCTTAAAAATATAATCTTCGAGCGCAGCATACTCAGCGTTACGCTCGACGAGTTCGTGTTTCTCAATCAGCTCGCGGAGTTCTGACATTGTGCAGAATTTGACCGCCTGAACTTCGCTTTCCTGCATTTTAATATCTTCGAGCCGCAAATCTGGTTGTCGGAGGATGAAAAAATCGAAAAATTGCCGGTCGACGTATTCGTCGTTCACGATCTGCTCGCGACGAAAACAAAACATATACCGAAAATCACTAATTTCGACATGGCGCCCAAGATTAACGCTGACTTCTTCATTAATTTCCCGAGCAGCGGCTGACAAAGAATCTTGCCCCGCCGAAATATGCCCGGCCGCAGAAATATCCCACATGTCGGGATTTTTATCTTTGTCGTGGGCGCGCTGTTGTAATAAAATCTCGTTTTTATCATTTAGAATCGCCACCACAATGCAACGGTGCCATAATCCTTTGCGGTGCACTTCGTCGCGCGTGACGACTTCGCTGGTTTTGATACCATTTTCATTCAGGACATCAATTAGTTCAGCCATTGATGCCCCCTTTTGCTAGGTTTTGGCATTTCCTAGCATAGCTAGGAAATAAGAGTACTCTTATTCGTGAAATCATATTTGCTCCAATCTAATATTATACGTGATATAGTCAATGATTGCATCATAAAAAGGTTGCCGATTAACAATTTGTCCTGCCTCTATCATGTTTTTAAACTCGGCAACATCTACCAATTTTGTCGCTTGGACTTCACTTTTTTGCAGAGTCAGATTTTCGGTATTAATTTCTGGAACTCTGGCGACAAAGCAATCATAAAATTGCCGATCCGTCATTTGCTCGCCGTGCCAATTGTAAGTCGAGACATCCGAGTAGCTCATTAGAAAATGCATCCCCCCCCCCACTTTTAGGCCGACTTCTTCGGCAGTTTCACGAAGCGCGGTCGTGAAAGTATCTTCCCCGGCATCGACGTGTCCAGCTGCCGCGATATCCCATTTTCCGGGATTTATGAGTTTGTTCATGCTACGTCGCTGCAATAGAATGCGATTCTTGTCGTCAATCACGGCGACGGCAGCAATTTTATGCCCGAGTCCTAAGCGATGAATATCATCGCGTGTCGCAACTCGCCCGGATTTGGTGCCAGTATTGTCTAAAATGTCAATCATCTCGGGTGTTGCGTTCATATTTATATTATAAATTATTGGATCACGCACGTCAAATTAGCTTCTGCTCTCCAAATCCAGCAATTTAATTTTGCGTTCAATCCCGCCGGCATAGCCAATTATTTTGTTATTTGATCCAACGACACGGTGGCATGGAATAATAATTGCAATTTTATTTTTCCCTACGGCACCACCGACGGCCTGGGCCGACATTTTCGCGATCTTTCTTTGCGCTGCGATGATTTTTGCAATTTCGCCGTAGGTCATAGTTTTGCCGTATGGAATTTGGCGGAGAATTTTCCAGACTTCATTTTTGAAGTCGCTTCCGGAAAGTTGGATTTTTGGCGTAAAATCTGGCTCTTTTCCACTAAAATAAATATCAAGCCACGCGCGGGTTTCTTCTAGTACGGCGTTCGATGCTTCTTTGTGTCCGCTAGTTGGGCAGTTTTGCTCGGCAAACCGTAATCCGGTCAGTACGGATTCGTTTGCGGCGAGAATAATCTCGCCAAGCGGTGATTGATATTTTGTTATGTATTGCATCTAGCAATAGTTTATTATAAATTCGGGGACCACGCAAAATTATGCTATAATGCATATAATATATGTATAGACCACTAATTTCATTTATTCTTATAATTGTTGTCGCTATCGTGGCGCTTTTGGCGAGCGGTATGGTCGAGGTAGATATTGACATCCGCGATCAAGATGGTAATCCGATCAAGCGCAAAAGTAAGGATAATCTCGGCGAGATTGATTCAATCGCCGAAGCCGAAATTGTTGAAGATGAAGACGAATAATCCTGCACCAGAAATGTTTGATGTACTAGACGAGCACGGTGCGTTCGTTGGTGAGGTTGCCAGCCGTGACGAGTGTCATCGGCAGGGTTTGTGGCACAAAGCGGTTTCGTTGACGATTGTGAGTTGTGATCGGCAGAAAGTCCTATTGCAACTGCGTGCAAAAGATCGTAAACTGTGGCCGAACCTTTGGGATAATACCGCCGGCGGACACGTTGATGCTGGTGAATGGGGCTACCAGGCAGTAGTTCGCGAAACAAAGGAGGAGCTTGGCTTCATGGTTGACCCAGCTGAACTAGTTTTTATTGGCGCGACTTCCTCAGACGAAGTTTGTGATAGCATGATCAATCGGCATTTCAACGAATATTATGTAACTTTTTTGGACATAGATACCGAAGATTTGAGTTTGCAGACTGCGGAAGTGGCTGATATCAAGTGGCACAAAGAATAAAAAATAATTTTGACGGCTTGACTCGCAAAGATGATTATTGGCAATATTTGCTTAGGTATCTAGAAAGTCTATAACTTCCTGCCCAGTGTAGGTTTCTACATTTTCGGCCTGAGCAATTTTGTCGTGATAATCAGTCAGCGCAGCAAAAGGTGAAAACTGTGCCGCACGGTCACTCCGGGGCATCTTGACATGTTTTGATGCCGGGCGGTCAAGATTTATGATGTCGTCGTAGCGCGAATTCTCGGTCATTTGCTATGTCCCCCTATTTGCCGGCGGCGTTCTTTGCCGGTCGCTTCGTTCTCCAAATTTGTTCCGCTAAAAATTGCATTTTTGCCAAATTTCTCGCGAATTTTAATGATTGCATTTTGCAGTTCTTTTTCGCGTTTTGGGTCGTAGCGATTATCACTTCTAGCTTCAAACAAATTGAGTTGGCGTGGCGCAGAAGTTGCAGTATTCTCGGGCGCCAGATTCCCAGCTGATAAAATTACTTTACGGATTTGTAGACGCTGGTCGGCAATTTGTTCGAACAGCTGCAAGAATCCAGCACGAATTTGCGATAGCTCCATGCTGGGCGCGTCGAGTCGGAAGGTCCCATGCGCTGGGCGCGGCATACTTTTGCCATAGCGATTAATTTTAGTTTCGCCAGTGGTTTGATTATCGGTATCATAAATTAAATCAAGTACAAGCTGGTCGGTTACTAAATTACGAAAAGTCAGTTTGAGCGCCAAGTCCTCCGACATTTCTTTGATGATTGTGCGGGTTTCGGTATAAGAATACGGACGTGATAAAACTTGGCCGTTTGACAAACTATGATCGCGCGGCTGATAATTTTTGATATCAGAAATCTCGGTTGGTTCAATTCCCCAGGCGTGGTCGATCAAAAGTTCGGCATTGACTCCGAGTAGCTTGAATAACAAATCTTCGTTAATAATTGAACAACGCGCGACATCACCCATTGTATACATCTGCCGACTTTTTAGCCGTCGGGCAATGCCGGGGCCTACACGCCAAAAATCAGTAATCGGCGTATGTGTCCATAACTTTTGACGATAGGATTTTTCGCCTAGTTCGGCAATGCGCACGCCAAATTCATTTGGCTCGGCATGTTTTGCAATAATGTCCATTGCAATTTTGGCGAGATACAAGTTGCTACCAATTCCGGCGGTCGCAGTGATTCCAGTTTTTTGATAGACGTCATGGATTATTTTAGTCACAAATTCGCGCGGTGTATAATGATGTAATTTGAGATAGCCAGAAATATCACAAAAAACTTCGTCGATCGAATAAGCAAAAATATCTTCGGGTGCAATGTGTCTTAAATAAGTCGCAAAAATTTCTTGGCTATAATCGAGATATTTTTGCATGCGCGGTTTTGCTATCACAAAATCTAGTGCAAATTCTGGGTGCTCGGCCAGGACGGCTTTGTCGGAACTTTTATCAACAAATTTTCTGTTTGGCGCGAGTTTTTGGCGGTCGTAGTTGATTGATTGGACTTTGGCAATGACTTCAAAAAGTCTTGCGCGGCCTGGAATTCCATATTCACGCAGACTTGGCGAAACCGCCAGGCAAATTGTTTTCTCAGTCCGGCTGCTATCGGCCACGACGAGATTGGTTGTCAAAGGATCCAATCCGCGTTCCCGGCATTCAACCGAAGAATAAAAAGATTTTAGGTCGATTGCTGCATAAACTTTTTCCATTAACTATATTATAATGGTAAACATGGAAGAATATAAGTTGTTTCTTGGCGAGGTGCCAGATGATGGATTGTTCGATCGCGTGCATGCGATTTTACTGATGCCTGATGGCAGAGTGCTAATGCGCTATAAAAATGGTGAGCCACGTGTGACGGGCGGTCGGATTGATGCTGGCGACCGTAATATAGAAGCGGCCCTGCGACGCGAAGTTTTGGAAGAAATTAATTGCAGAATTGATAAGTGCGATTACCTCGGCTATATCGAAGCGAATTTTATCGATGATACGTTATCATCTAGCCCAAAGCGGGAAAAGTGGGCGCGGATGGTGGCGCGCATATCTGAAATTGGTGAGCCAAAGCCCGATCCAGATCGTGAGAATAATTGGGTCTATGGGCGAGCTTTGGCTGCGCGAGAAATTGCAACGAAAGAACTTGGTGCAGTTCCAAAGTTCGGGCGAAATAATTTAGAAGTTTTGAAGGCGGCCTATCAAGTTGCCAAGGACAAAGGCTATTTTACCGCGGAGCCTTGTTCTGAATTCAAACTTTTAAATCCCGAATCGCACGACTAGTAATCTATTTTATTCAACGTCGACGCCACGATCAAATGTTTTCTGGGCGATAGCATAAGTCGCAATGGATGCAAAGAAATACATAATGTCGATCCCAATGACGACTTTGCTGATGTTTGCTAGACTAAAGAGATCTTGTGACTTGCCACTGAAAATAAAATCGTGAATACTCGGGTCGAATAAACTCCAAATCAGGGTGATACCAACGATTAGCAGACTTGTGATAAGGTAAATTCCGCCTCCGGCCAGCCATGACCACGCCCCGCGGTGCTCGTTCTTGCGATGCCCGATCAGAATCCCCGCAAAACCACAGAGAATAATGAAGGTTTGTTGTAAAACTAGCGTGACAAAAAGTAGTATGCCGATACTAAGCAGGCTAGAACCTTGGGATTTTAATACTTCGTTGATATTGCCAAGTTCTGAAAAACCGATTTGGACTGCGATCGTACAAAAAACGAGGACCATAAGGCTGGCAACCAGTGTTACAAAACTGGCAATCGTTTTTGAAAGTAACAATTCCCGCTTTGTGACCGGCAAAGTATGCGTGAGATAAGCCTCGTCGCCATAGAAATTTTTCTGAAATCGTACCCAGGAGCGAGTGATGGCGTTGACGAACAAGCCGATACTAAGCCCGAAACTAGCACCACCCACGAATAGATGGATAAACTCGACAATTCCAGACGGATTTTCAAAATCGGTAGCCAGAAAAATCAGTACACCAGCAATCACAATCGCATAATAAATGCCGAGAACTTTATAAATATATTCAAGATCATATTTGAGTAATTTACCTAACATAGTTTCCTTTCAAATTTGGTGGATTATAAATAGCTGCGAAAGCGTTTGCGGAAGATTTCATCAATCGACTCATGCTCTTTTTGGCGCAAAGTATCAGTATCGGATTCTAGGACCACTTTGCCGTCGTTGATAAAAATCACTTGGTCGAGAATGCGCTCAATATCGGCAATCAAATGGGTTGAAATCAGCAAGCTGGCGTTCTCGTCAAAATTATTCAAAATTGTGTCAAGAATAAAATCGCGTGTTGCTGGGTCAATCCCGCCTAGTGGTTCATCGAGAATATAAAGCTCGGCCTTGCGCGAAATCACCAGAATAAGTTGCAGTTTTTCCTGCATACCTTTGCTCATTTTGTTGATCTTCTTATCAAGATCGAGTTCGAGTACCTTGGCAAGTTTTTCGGCTTTTTTGGTATCAAAGTTTTGATAAAATTCACTAAAAAATTGAATAGCTTCGCGTACGCGCATGGTTTTGTCGAGATAAGTTGCTTCGGGCAGATAAGAAATTTTTTGCTTACTCTCCACGCCGATCGGTTCCCCGTCGATCAGAATTTCGCCAGTTGTAGGCTGCAATAAATCGTTCGCAAGTTTAATCAAAGTCGTCTTCCCAGCACCGTTTTTGCCGAGTAGCCCAATGATGCGGCCGCGCGGAATTTTTAAATTGATATTTTTAAGAACGGTTTTATCGCCGTAAGTTTTTGATACATTACGATATTCGAGTAAAACATCGTCAGTTAGCTTTTTGGGGCCGTTTTTGGCATTAGGCATTATCTCCTCCTTCTTTTATAATTCTAATTAGCTCGCGCTCATTCAGGCCGAGTGCATGCATTTCGGCGACAAACTCTGCTATACGATTTTTAATGTGTGCTTCGCGAGATTCTACTAGACGGGCGAGATTTTTGCTGACGAATTTCCCATTGGTACGTTCGGTATAGATAAGACTTTTACGTTCGAGCTCGGCGAGGGCGCGCTGAATGGTGTTTGGATTTACTCTTGCTCTGGTGGCAAGCTCGCGCACGGGCGGTAATTTGCTTGCTGGTGGCAGTTTGCCAGAAATAATCATAATTTCTAGTTGCTCAACCAGCTGAATATAAATCGGCCGGTCGTTGTCGAAGTGAAAATCTGGGCCTGCGGGTTTAATTGTGTTATTTGATTGATACATAGTGCTTTTCATTGTGCTACTCGACTAATGCCACATTAGCCGGGCGCTATATCATTGTATTACTTAACTAATACAATGATATAGCGCCCGGAAACATAAGTCAAGGACTTTTTCTGGTTTGAAGGTGAGATTATTTTCAGCTGTTTCTGAGACTTTTAATCTCTTGCAATTCAAAACGATATTTTTGGCCGGATTTTTCTGCTTTCTCTGGGTCTAGTTCGTCCAAAAATAACGACATCGGTCGCGCATAAAGTGGGCTGTCTTCATAAAGCCCGCGATAAATGACCATTTTTTCGCCAGTTTCACTATGTGTTGCGATATCCTCGACCAAGTAGAGGTCGCCTTTGTAATGCCGATAAATTGATTTAACTTTCACTTCGTTCATTTTTGCCCTAGGAGTTATTTCCATTCATTATACCACAGGCACTGTGCTATAATAGAGTCATGAACTGGACAATTATCTTAGTCGAAGGCCTAATGACGGCGATCATCGGTAGTATTTTGCATTTTACCTACGAGCTCAGCCACCGCAACAAATTCGTGGCGATTTTTTCGGCCGTCAACGAAAGCACTTGGGAGCATATCAAGCTGGCTCTGTCGGGGATTTTCTTTTGTATGCTCGTGGATATTTGGATCCTGGGCGATAATCCAAACTATTGGCTGGCGCGGAGCCTCTCGATGATTATGCCGATTTTGGTGATTCCGGCGTTTTTCTATTGCTATCGGGTTGTGACCGGTTGGCGGTCTTGTCTACCGCTCGATATCACGATCTTTTTCGTTGCGTCCTTCCTAAGCTCGATTGTTTTTGCAATGCTACTAGATGCTCCGGAAGTGGGGCTTGCTACGCAGCTCGTGTCAATCGTGCTTGCGATTTTGATCCTGACTTTATATTTGTCACTGACGCGGTTCCCTTTGCATCATGTTTTTATTTTTCAAGATCCGGTCACGGGTGGGTATGGTTATGAGGCCGTAGCGACGCATCGCGAGCGCCACCAAATCCGTAAAATTCAGAAATCTGGTTCTAGGCCAAAACCAAAACCAGGCGAGAGATATCTCACGCTCGATCAAATCCCTGAGGCTCGGCGGGCGACCAGCCAGAGATCGCGCAAGCGCTAATTAATTTTATCCCAGTCAAAACCTTCCCCAAAGTGGCCATAACGCGCGGTCGCTTGGTAAATCGGCCGTTTGAGGTCAAGATAGTTGATAATTCCTTGCGGAGTGAGATCGTAGCCAGAAATTTCAGATTGGTTATCGGCTGGAACTGCGCCAGGTTTTAGTGGGATTTGTTCATCTTTGCCATCAATGATCACTGTCCGTTCGAGCGGATCAGCATGGCCAATTGCGTAAGCAAGCCGCACAAAGACTTCTTTGGCATTTCGAGCACGGAGATAATCCACGGCAATTCGGCGGGCCATATAAGCAGCGCTCCGATCAACTTTGGATGCATCCTTGCCAGAGAAAGCTCCGCCACCGATTGGAATACGTGGACCATAGTTATCCACGGCTAGTTTGCGGCCAGTCAGGCCAGTATCGGCGTCAAAGCCGCCTTGGTGCCACTCGCCAGCTGGATTAAGGTGAAGCTCTGGTGTGCCAGGCAGATTATTCTCGGTGATAAATTGTTTCACCAGCTCTTTCAGCTCTTGGTTGGTCGAATTTTGGAAGCTAGCCACGACCGAGTCAAGCTCAAATTCTCCGCTATCTAGCAATTTCAGGGTGACTTGGGTCTTGCCATCGAACGGGAATTTCTGATAAATATATTGATTGAGCCTCCGCGACAAGATTACCTCACGCGGCATCAACTCCTTGGTTTCGCTAGTTGCGTAACCAATCATAATTCCCTGGTCGCCAGCGCCGCCAAGATCAACTCCGCCGGCAATTTCTGGACTTTGCTCAACCAAATTAACGTGAATTTCCATGTCAGCACCGGCAATTTCTTTGGCGATTGACTGGATGTCGATGTCGCTGGCAGTTGAAGTAACTTCGCCGACAATATAAACAATACCGTGCCCACCACAAGTCTCGACGGCTACGCGAGCATTTGGGTCGATGGCGAGATAGGCGTCAAGAATTGCGTCCGAGATTTGGTCACAAAGTTTGTCTGGGTGCCGAGGAGAAACGCTTTCGGCGGTGCGGTATGTCGTATATTCTTCCATGGTTATATTATAGCACGATTATTTCCTCCTTCACCCCTCCCGTACTACACAGCGGATGGCAAAACCGTAACCACGGT
>CAYZNY010000010.1:0-16118 GCA_964480265.1 uncultured Candidatus Saccharibacteria bacterium
GCGGTTAGCTCAGTTGGCTAGAGCGCGTCTTTGACGTAGACGAGGTCAGAGGTTCAAATCCTCTATCGCCCACCAGTAAAACAGAATACTCCGGCATGGAGTTTTTTTGTTTGGATTCTTGTTTCCTCCTTCACCCCTCCCGTACTACACAGCGGATGGCAAAACCGAAACCGCGGTATTCGTTACCTTGGAGGCGAATGTTGGTAGGGTATGTATTCAAATAATGCCCATTCGTTTCTGACCCGCTAGCATCTGACCACCAGTAACCATTTGCGGTGCGGTAGTAGATATAACCATTAGCACGAACGTAAGCGCCCGTACGGAGATAGTTGAGAGGCATCGGGATAGCAAGAACGGCGCGCTACCTCATCACCACTACCTACAATATCCCTAACTCCTCCCCCGGTTTTACCCAGTTAAGTAGCGCGCCGCTCGGGTTTGTGTTCACGGGCAACTACTATTGCTACGATGGCTCGCTGGACTATGTTGGCTCGAACGGCAACTACTGGTCCCGGTCGGCACCCTCGTCTAACTACGCTTACGACCTCACCTTCGATCGCAGCTATGTCAACCCGCAGGGTAGCAACCTTCGTGGCTTCGGTATTGCCATCCGCTGTGTAGTACGGGAGGGGTGAAGGAGAGGGTGCGCTGCGACATCCCCAGCTCCTCCTCCATTGTGCTGAAAAATGTCGGCATCATAAAACCGCCCTCAGGGAGGGCGGTTTTGGTCGCAAAGGTATATATCTAGACGTCCAGATCGTCCAAATCAGCCAATTCAGCTCGGGTTTTCGCTGCAAGATCATCTGCTTCGTCGGACTCTTTATTCAGAGCTTCCTCTGCCGCCTCAGCCTCAATGTCGACCCGTGTCTCGGCGACATCTTGGTCGGCTAAGTCATTTTTTGGTGCATTTGAACGTCCTTCGGGAGCGGTTTCACCCTCATCAGTGTTAACGACTTTCAAATTATAACGTGCACCATTTTTTGTGCCGAGAACCCTCAAAAGAGTACGGATACTTTGGGCTGTTGCTCCACGCTTGCCGATTACGCGACCGACATCTTCCGGGTCAACGCTAAGACTGAGTAAGACGCCACGCTCATCAATATCACGCTCGACATCAACTTTATCCGGGTTGTTCACGAGGGTCTTTACGATATATTCTACAAATTGTTGGTCAATGGTTGCCATATATTCTCCTGTTAGTGTTATATGCCAGCGCGGTATTCCGCTCATGTTTCTGGTAAGTTTTATTATACCACGTCGCGAGAAAATGTAATAGAATTTTTTATGAATACCCCCCAACTATCTCCGTACGGGCTACTACGCTCTTTCCTATGGCAACGTCGACACGGTCGTACCGCGGGTGGCGACTGGTGGTCAGACGCTAGTTATTCGGCTACGGGCGGTCGCGACCTGAGTACGGACCCGACAGGTGTCTACCCTCAGGGTTACAATTACCGCGGGATCGGTTTTGCCGTCCGCTGTGTAGTACGGGAGGGGTGAAGGAGGAAGGGGTTGGGGGTATTACTTTGGTTAATTTGCATTCATGTATTGACAAAATTACTTACCTGTGCTACAATAGAAGGATGTGCTGGTAAAATTTGCAATTTTCCAACTATTATGTATGGGCAAAAGCTATTCGAATCGGCGCAAATTATTAACCAGAACTTAATCAAAGGATATTGATGTCGTCAGCTAAAATCGAGCGAGGCCCGGAGAGGGCTTCTGCTCACAAGACTTTTTTGCGCAATGAGCGTGCTATCCAGAAGGCGCTTAATTCTTATATTTCTGGTCGCGAGTTTGGGGTTTGTGTCCGGGATGTTTGCCGCGATACCGGCCTGTCTTCGCCGACTTTTTATGCGCATAATGCGAATATCAAATCAGCCTACCAAAATTATGAGCGAAGTTTAATCAACGAATTTATCGCTTCGATTTCGGAGCGGCCAGTTCGTAGTCTAATTCTTGCACTTTTGCTCAGTTTTGCCTATTGTCACCGTGATTATTTCCAGGCCACTTCCCGAAATAGCGATTTTTGTACTTTGGGGAGGATTTTGGATCGAGTCAGATTTTCATTAGTGGGAACGCAAATTTCCGACCAATCTTTCCTGCTTTATCGCAACGAAATCGCTAGCGTAATCATGATTTGGGCAAAAATCGATCATTTCAGGAAGAACAAACTCGATTTTTATTTGCGGAAGATATCAAGAATTCGAGTACAAGAGTGGTGATTGTTTACGCTATAATTCGCGCACGATTTTTTGAAATTCTTTTCCACGTGCTTCAAAATTTTTGAACATATCAAAGCTAGCCGCGCCGGGTGATAATACCACGATGGCATTTTGGTATTTTTCGGCTTCATGCCGCGCTAAGCTCACGGCATCTTTCAGGTTATCCGCCAAAAGAAACTTCCCCGCGTTTTCCCCGTCTGCGAGCTTTTCCTTAGTTTGCCCGATCAGGATAGATTTTTTGATATTTTTACTTTGGAAAATTTTTTGTTTTGCGGCCGTTAGATCTAGCCCGCGGTCCAGTCCGCCAGCAATAATAATAGTTGGCCGGTCCCTAAAAGCATCAATCGCTACGCTCATTGCCGGGAATGCCGAGGAAAAACTGTCGTCATAATATTTGACTCCGTTTTGTTCTCGCACAAATTCTAGACGGTGCGGCAATCCCCGGAAGTTACGTAATGCCTCGGCAAGTTCGCTTCCATGTTGCTCCAATAATTCCTCTGGCTTCACGCCAAGGATCGCGGCCGTAGCTAAAATTGCTGCCTCCGCATTTTCCTTATTATGCTCACCAACAATGCGGAGATTCTCAGTCAATTTTTTAATCTCAGCATTTTCGACTGGATAAGCGATTTTCTTTGCCTTGCCCATCTCTGCAACTCGTTTTGAATCGGCATTTTCTTTATAATATATACAAAAATCGTCAGGATTTTGCCATCTAGTGATATTGGCCTTCGCGTCGACATAATCATTATAGTCGCTATGGACATTTAAGTGGTCTGGTTCGATTCGCAGCACGACGGCAACATGCGGAGATTTTTCTAGATCCCAAAGTTGGAAACTGCTAAGTTCATAAATGGCGACATCGTCCGCCTCAATACCTGCAAGAATATCCAGCGCCGGTACGCCAATATTCCCCACCAGCCAAGTTTTTTGCCCGATTTTTGTTAGCAAATCGCGGATCATGCTAGCGGTCGTGCCTTTGCCCTTGGTGCCGGTAATACCAATGATTTTGCACGGGCATTGCTCAAAAAATATCTTTGTGACACTGGTAATTTTTGCGCCCGGGGCAACTTTTGCGATTTCGTGTGGCGAGATTGACGGTGTGCGTGCAATAAGGTCAAAATCTTCCAGTCCGAACTTTTTTAGTTCTTCGATTTTGAAGTTATCAAAAACCGCAATTTCTGCCTCCGGATACTGCAAGCGCAGCCATTTTTTGGCGCTTTTTCCTTCTTTGCCATAACCTAGGATTGCAATTTTCATGAGAATTTTAATTTCTCCGCTAAGTTTACGATGCTAGCTTTGTCGACCGAGCTCACGGCGACTAGTGCATTTATTCCGCTACCGACAAATTCCCGGGCAAGATCAACCATTGTAGATTTTTTGATTTTCCTGACTTCGCTCGGCATATCGTCGTATTTTCCTACGATGCCGTTCATGAAATAATTATCAGCATAAAAATCTGCAATTTGCCCAACCGTTTGTGCACCCATCTGGTAGCGTCCGGTGGCGTAGCTCTTTGCCGCCTCGATATCCTCGTCGCTGATGTCGCCATTTAGAATTTTGACAAGTTCGCTATGGATTAGCTCGAATAATTTTTCGGCACTTTCGGTGTTGACTTCGCCGTCAAAATCCCATGAAGTATTATGCCAACCGTTGCTAATATCGCTACCCATACCATAAACTAACCCGCGCTTTCGTGCCTGCCCAAAGATGCGGCTTCCGGTCGTTCCATTCAAAATATGATTAAGTAGGTTCATGGTGTATGTTTCGGTTAGTTCGAGCTTGCGTGGCACAATCCAAGAGAAACCAAAGGTAATATTGGATGCATCTTTACGTCGGATCAAAATTGGTGCCGAAGCATGGAGCTCGTCGCGCGGGATTTCAAATCTCTCACCTGATTTCAACTCCCAATCTTCAAGCATTTTTTGAATTTCTTTTTTGCGGTGACGAAGATTTCCAGCAATGATAAAACGCAAATTTTCAGCGGTATGAGTGCGGCGATAATGCTCGCGGATATCCCGAAGCTCAATATTAGAAATAGTTTTGACCCGCTCCTGTAAACCGGGCACGTTTTCGCCGATACTTTGTTGCAATTTTGGCCAAAGTAGCCGGTTATAGTCATTCATATATCCAGTCAGCTCGGCACGGACATTGCCTTTTTCGCTTTGTAGCTCCTCGTTATTAAACCGCGGGCTAGCGATTGCAACTTGTTGGAGATGAATAATTCGGTCCCATTCGAGATCGGCACATTCACTTTCGTAACAAACCGAAAAATCCGAAGTCCAGGCATTATGATAGGCGCCATTTTTGGTGAATTCTGCCTCGAAGGCTTGCTCGTTACTGAACTCGGCATTGGCACCAAAAGCTAGATGCTCCACGATGTGTGAAATTTCGTATAGTTCTGGTTTTTTGGCATAACGAAGCCCGGCTCGAAACTGAAATTTCGTGTCCATTACGCTTGCGCCGGGGATGTCAATCAGCAAGCCTTTTGCGCCCGACGTCAGAATAATCTCTTCGGTCGAATGTTTTATCGCTGTTTTCCTTTCTTGCGATTTTGGCGTTGCTTTTTCTTGGCTTTGCGGTTAGCGTTACGTTTTTGATTGCTAGAATTTGCCGACTGGGTTTGCTTCTTCTCGGGACTTGTCGCTTTTTCGTCTTCGGAGAATTCCTTATCGAGGCTCTTCTCTCCGGCAGAAATCTCGTTTACACCCTTCTCGGTGGCGCTCTCAGCCATCTTGGTTAGCTCCGATTCGTATTCTTCGTTCTGCTCGCGCTCAACTTCTTGTTTGCGCAAACTCAGCATAATCCGGAGGACTTCTTCACGCAGATTTTTTTCAAGACCATCAAACAATTTTTGTGATTCACTACGATATTCTACTAGCGGATCCCTTTGCCCGACACTACGCCAATGAATTCCTTCGCGCAGATGCTGCATGTTTTCGAGGTGTTGCATCCAGAGAATATCGAGAACTTGGAGATAAACTTTGCGCTCGGCCTGAGCGATAATCTCTTCGCCAATCTCGTTTTCTTTTTCCTCGTAGCGCCGCTCGATTTCTTCCAAGATCGCTTCTTCGCGGTCTTTTTCTTTGCGCATTTTGCCAATTGCCTCAGCGCGATCGGTGCTAATTTCGATAACCGATTGCAAATCTTCTACAAATTTTGGATTGATTCTCGAACTATCCTTGCCGAGATCTTTGGCGATTGCTTTCATTAGTCTTTGGATTTCGCTATGGATATCCTCACCGTCAAGAATTTTACGGCGCATAGTATAGACAACTTTGCGGTGGCGGTTAATGACGTTGTCATATTGCACAACATTTTTGCGCGAATCAAAATTAAATCCTTCAATCCGCTTTTGGGCGGCTTCGAGAGTTTTGGAAACACTTTTGTTCTGAATCGGCGTGGTTTCGTCGACACCGAGACGATCCATTAGCATTGCGATCCGTTCGCCCTGGAAAATGCGCATCAAATCATCCTCGCAGCTGACGAAGAACTGAGTTGTGCCTGGGTCGCCCTGGCGCCCACCACGACCACGCAGCTGGTTATCGACGCGCCTCGAATCGTGACGCTCTGAGCCAATTACAACTAGCCCCCCAAGTTCTTTGACGCCTTCGCCAAGTTTGATATCGGTGCCACGCCCGGCCAAGTTGGTTGCCAGCGTAACTGCGCCTTTCTCGCCAGCTTTTTCGATGATGGCAGCCTCACGCTCGTTATTCTTGGCGTTTAGGAGTTCGTATTTAATACCTTGCGAATCAAGATATTTTGCAATTCGCTCGTTATTGGCGATACTACCCGAGCCGACCAGCACCGGCTGGCCCTTCTCGTGGTATTTTTTAATTTCCTCTGCGATAGCTTTGAGTTTGCCAGCCTCGGTTTTATAAATCAAATCGTCCTTATCAACGCGTTGGATTGGCTTGTTTGGCGGAATCTGGATAACATCGAGTGAATAGATCTGCTGGAACTCCTCCGCCTCGGTGAATGCTGTCCCGGTCATGCCAGATAATTTATGATAAAGCCGGAAAAAGTTCTGGAAACTAATGGTCGCGAGCGTCATTGATTCTTGTTTGACGGCGACACCTTCCTTGGCCTCGATCGCTTGATGTAGGCCCTCATTGTATCTCCGGCCCTGCATAAGCCGCCCAGTATGCTCATCGACAATTACTACGTCGCCAGAATTCGTCACAACATAATCTTTGTCGCGCTTAAAGACGACTTGCGCCCGCAAAGCCTGCTCGATATGGTAAACTTGGCGATTGTGTTTGGTTGAGTAAAGATTTTTAATCCCAAGTAGGTTCTGGACTTTCTCAACGCCTTCATCAGTCAGGGCTACGCTGCGGCGTTTTTCATCAAAGACGTAATCGTCGTCACCTAGCTCTGCTGCAATGCGCGCGAATTTATAATACAAATCTGGATTTTCCCCAGCCGGCGCCGAAATAATTAGTGGAGTGCGAGCTTCGTCGATCAAGATCGAGTCAACCTCGTCGACGATTGCAAAGTTCAACTCGCGCTGGCGCAAGTATTTTGGATCGTCGACCATATTGTCACGTAGATAATCGAAGCCGAATTCGTTGTTTGTGCCGTAGGTGATATCGGCAGCGTAAGCCTCTTTGCGGGTGGCCGGCTTTAAATGGTGAAACCGCTCGTCCTCATGCTCAGTGTTCTCAAATTCTGGGTCATAAACAAAACTGGCCTGGTTGATAATAACGCCAACACTCAGCCCCAAAAAATGATAAACTGGTGCATTCCAACCGGCGTCACGCTGAGCAAGATAATCGTTTACCGTCACGACGTGCACGCCTTTGCCGGTCAAAGCATTGAGATAAGCCGGGAGCATCGCAACAAGCGTTTTGCCCTCGCCAGTCTTCATCTCGGCGACATTCCCTTCATGAAGCACCATACCACCAATCAGCTGGACGTCAAATGGGCGCATGCCGAGGATGCGCTTTGAAGCTTCTCTTGCCACTGCAAAACTATCAGCAAGGATTGCATCGAGCTCTTTTTCTTTACCCTTGCCAGCGCGCTTACGTAGCATCTCGGTTTGCTCGGCCAATTCCTTGTCGGACATTTTTTCGTATTTTGGTTCGAGCGCGTTAATCTCTAAAACTTTCTTATAAAGTCTTTTCAAGATTTTTTTCTGCGCATCACCAAAAACGCCCTGCAAAAAGCGCGTCATTTTCGTTCGATCGGCGAGCTTGTCGGTCGGCTTGGTCTCTCTCGTTGACTTTTTTAGCAATTTTCTAGGTTTTTTGCTAGGTGCCTCTGCGCTCCCAGCAGTATTCTTCTCGGCCATAATCTCCACAATCCTTCATTAGAACTTACCCCCGTATTATACCACACTAGCCTCTCTTAATAAACAGGTTTTTGAGGCCTTTTTTCGAGAGATGTGGAGTGGCTTCGAGCTTGTAGCGCCGAATCTGACCTTTTAGCTTTGCTTCCAAGATGTCAATTCCAGCAAAAACATTTGAGCATTCGTCTTTGGCGCTAATCACTTTGCCGCCCGGGATTTCCATTGAAGCCGAAACTTCATATTTATTCCCATGCGCCCGGTCGATCTCGGTCACGACGATTTTAGCAATTACGTCTTTCTTGTTCCCACGTGGCAAAAAACGGTCCAGCTTCCCAATCCGCTTGGTCACATACTTATGAAAGCTTTCCGAAGTCTTATAGTTACTACCGCTTAATTCAATTTTATCAATCATATTATAGCCCTAAATTACCCAGGCTTCCCATCAGCGGCTTCATTTTGTCGGCGGCAATTTCCTGAGCCTTGGCATAACCATCACGCATGCAATCTTCTACCCAATGTTCGAGCTCGGAAATATCGTCCAGGTCGACCCGCTTTGGGTCAATCTTAACGCTTTTGATTTTTAGCTCGCCATTAATCTGCACGACTACCGCGCCATCACCAGCTTCCACCTCAACGACCTCATTTTTGAGGGACTTTTGCGCTTTTCTAAGTTGATTAAGCATCTTCATTTGGTCCATTGTTGCACCCATAAATCTATCTACTCCTTACTGCTACTATATAAATATATTCTATCAGAATTCTCTGATTTTGGCGAGGTGATAATACGAGTTGGATCTTGGTCTAGATCTTGTTTCTCGATTGTTACAAAAGTCTCGGGGAGTTCTTCTTTTGCCGGAAGTTGGTCTCTGATCACGAAATTCTGCCCGTTTGCTTCGAGAATTTTTAGGAATTCGTATTCAGTCGGCTGGTCGATTACAAAAATCGTGGTTCCCTGGTCGAGTTTTTTTGTAATCAAGGTTATGTCGCTATTAAATTCATTCGCTACGGCCGGTATATAACGATAGCCAAAGATAAAATGACTAATCCCGCTGATAATCATAATTCCCATAAAGAGCCCAATTGGGAAAATCGCGATAATCCGTGCGTACGGGTTATCTGGAAAAAGATCGTACCACTTATCAAGAATATAACGCAAACCATGAGCAATTAAAATCGCCATCGGTAGTAAAATCAAAATTGCCGACTCGGGATTTAGTCCGGCCAGAAAGATAGTAAAGATGATTAGCCAGGTTGCAATCGAGTTGCGGCTAGCAAAGAAGCCTTTGGCGGTGCTAAGTAGTCCAATCACGGCTAGTGCAATCGAAGCTAGCCCGATAAATGGCGACAAAAAGACACTTTCTAGGGTAGTGTTCCAGGAGAACAGTGGGACAAAGGCCTCGCGGATATTGACGAAAAATTGCTCAAACGTCAGTCCTGGTGCGAGCAAAATCTCAGAAATAATTACCGGGCTGACAATCGCCCCCACTACTAGGGAGGCTAGCCCGAGCAGAATAATAAAAATCGTGAAAATCAGCGGGACTGTCGGGAGTGTTTTGATGGTGAAACGCAGATGCGGGTGAACCATGGCAAAAACAACGATAAATCCAGCCAGATAAATAATGTGCGGGGTAAAGATTGCTGCAAGCAAGGCAAATGCGAAGATGAAGCAATAAAATGGTTTGGGCTTGGTAACGCCCTGGATCTTTGAACCAAGCCACAGCAATAGGGTTGGCCAGAAGACTAGCATAATTAGTGGTGTACCCGAGCCGGCTAGATATAAGAACGAGCTTGAAAGTACCGCCAGGATCGAAGCCATAAGCGCGACGTTAGTTTTGAACCAGCGATTAAGAAGCAAAATTAGCAGCAATCCTAGGAAAACCCCAATGACTATGCTCGGTAATTTGACGGCGTAAACGTTCAGCCCGAAAATCATGATAGAGAGTTTTTGCAGTGCATGATAGGGCAAATCTACCACGTCACCCTTGAAAATCGAGGTGAAATCAAGCTGATAAGACTCGGTCGCGGAAATCATCTCGCCTTCGGATAGGCCGTTTGGCGAAAGCAGTGGTAGACCAAAAAGTAGCCCAAGATACGCCAGCCCCAGTAGAATAAAACCAATTTGGAAGCGATGACGATAAAGAAAAAGTTTAGAAATGATGAGCTTCTTCACGTTTTAATTATAACATGGCGGGCTCGATTTTGGCTAAAAATAAGCCTTATCTCTCCATTATAGCATATATCGTCGAAAAAGTCAATATCTAGCGCTCTCCGCCCCCGTTATTGTGGGTCGGTATGCTCCTTATCCAGCGACAAGAATTTGAGTAATTCGGGGTGGAAATAGAGCTCGATTTTGCCGACCGGACCGTGGCGATGTTTTGCCACAATCAACTCGGTCAGATTAGTTGGCTCGTAGTCGTCATCATTTTGGCGGTAATAATCTGGACGATGGAGTAGCATCACGAGGTCGGCATCCTGCTCGATTGAGCCGGATTCGCGGAGGTCGGAAAGCACTGGACGCGGATCGTCGCGGTCGGTCACGCCACGGTTAAGCTGGGCCAAAGCAATCACCGGGATTTCTAGTTCCCTGGCCAGCTGCTTCAAGCCGCGTGAAATTTCGGTCACTTCTTGGACGCGGTTACCCTTGTAGCGGTCAGTTCCCTGGATAAGCTGCAAATAGTCGATGATTACCATACAAATATTATGATCGTGCATCGCGCGGCGGGCTTTGTTACGAAGTTCCAGGACGGTCATATTGCTAGTATCGTCGATATAGAGCGGCGCTTCATTCATTTCGGCCATTGCGTCGCCGATACGGGTAAAATCCTCGTCGGAAAGGTTACCGGTGCGGATCCGCCAGTTATCGACGCCGGACTCGCTTGAAACCATGCGCTCGATCAGCTCTTCTTTTGACATCTCCATCGAGAAAAATAGCACGCCTCGGCCGTCGCCATTTCGAGTTGAGACGTTATAGGCTAAGTTTTCGGCCAAGGTGGTCTTACCCATGGCTGGGCGTGCACCAATGATGATAAGGTCGCCTTTTTGGAGACCAGCAGTTTTCTTATCGATATCACGAAATCCAGTCCGGAGCCCGCGGAGCGCGCCCTTGTTTTTGTATAGTTCCTCGATTCGGTCATAAGCATCAACCAACAAATCAGCCAGGGCGCTATAATCAGATTTAACGGTTTTGTCGGAAACTTCGAAGAGATTTTGCTCGGCTTGACCGACCAGTTCGCCGATTTCGGCCCCACCCTCATAGGCAGCCTCGGCAATTTTGGTCCCAGCGGAAATCAAGCGACGACGCATTGCGGCTTCGGCGACTAGTTTGGCGTAATCCTCGGCATGTGAAGAAATCGGCACAAATGCTTCGAGATCGGAAACATAAGCTCGCCCACCGACTTCTTTGAGGAGTTTTTTGTTACCAAGCTCGGTAGTCAGAGTAATGAGGTCGATTTTGCGCCCGGCTTCAAAGAGTCTGGTCATGCTGGCAAAAATTTTGCTGTGGCGCGGATCATAAAAATCGCTAGCCTTGACGATTTCCAGGGCGCTTGCAAACGAATCGTCGGACATCAAAATCGCACCGAGCAAAGATTTCTCAGCTTCAATATTCTGTGGCGGAACTTTCCCGCCAGCTTGCTCTGGTGCCTGTTCTTGCACGGGACCTCCTTAAAATGGCACGGAGCCATCAATCTCTTGTACATCTCCCATTATAGCAGAGATTTTGGCGATTGTTTCGTCTTTTGGCTGGGATGGTTTTGGCGGAGTATCATGAATTTGCAATTCGTTCTCGCCAAGAGCTTGTTTGAGGATATTACTATGCTTAGAATTTTTGAGAACCTGGGCGGTGAAATTATTCTCTGGGTAGATATGTAAGGTTCCACCGGTGAACTCGAATTTACACTTCGAGAGTGGTTTACTAGCATTTGGGTCGATTTTGGATACTTTGTTGATGTAATCTTGCCAGTCAAACTCGGCATTTTCGCTTGCGTCTTCGATATCTTTGGTATCGTTCGTCTGGGAATCGGAATCCGTAGCCGGAGCTTTTTCCTCTGTCGCCGAGGTTGTCAAAGTCTTCACCTTTTCCACTCTTGGTCTCTCCTCGGCTTTTGGCGCAGCCTTTTTGGCGCTGGTAGGATTTTTTAGACAATCTTCAAACAAAGCTAGCAGCAACTTCGCTTCGGCAAAGGGTGAGCTGACTTCGGGTAGTGCCCGGAGTAGTGGCAAAGTTTCAGCATCGGGGTGAGAGATAATCTCGGCTAGGAGTTCGCTAGCAATATTCTCAGCCCGAAGGCCGCTTTTTAGTAATTCCTTAAAATTCTGCTCAATTTTATTAGCATCCTTGGTGCTATACGCTTCGAGCAAAGTTTTTATCTTTTCCTGACTAGGAATGCCTAGCGCGCGTTCGAGTACTGTGGCAGTAATTTTTTCGTCAGTAAGCGTCGCAACTTGGTCGAGTAAACTAAGCGAATCCCGAAACGACCCGCCACCACGTTTTACGATCACTTCGAGTCCGCCGCGGTCGATATCAATTTGTTCGGCCTCGGCGATTTTTTGCAGGTGCGTCAGCATAATCTCCGGATCGGCGAGACTAAAAGTATAAACTTGGGTACGGGAAAGAATTGTGACGGGGATTTTATCGATTTCGGTCGTTGCCATCACGAAAATCACGTGCTCTGGTGGTTCTTCGAGCAGTTTCAATAGTGCGTTGGCTGCCGATTTGGTTAGCATATGTGCTTCGTCGATGATATAGACTTTGTATTTCCCCCTGGTTGGCGCAATAATAGCTTTCTCACGTAGCTCCCGGATATTATCGATGCCATTATTTGAGGCGGCATCAATTTCGATAATATCCAAATAATCATCTTCCAACTGATAGTCAAAATCGTTCACGGCGTGAGCAAAAATTCGTGCCACCGAAGTCTTGCCGGTTCCGCGTGGACCAGCAAAAACATAGGCATGGTTAATTTTTCCCCGCTTCAAGCTGTCAGCCAGTGATTTGATTACTTGTTCTTGCCCAACCACGTCCGTTAATTTGGTCGGACGATACTTGCGATAGAGTGCTTTCACTACAATGCCGCTTCTACTGCTGCCCAGGCGGCATCATCGTTTGCGGCTGGCACGATTGCAGAAACTTGATCGCCCTCGCGCAGATGGAAATAAGTCACCGAAGCATACAAAACTTCGTATTCGCGCCCAGATACTTCGATAAAATATTTTTCGTCGTGGTGAATTAGCGTGCCGATGACGGTTTTGCGCTCAACCGGACCGATTTGCTTATAGAGGAAGCGCCCTTCTGGGGTGATTGTAAGTTTTAGAATGTCGCCCTCAACCAGCTTGGATTTTGAAGCATAGTTAGCCGGAACAGGGTAATTCTTCCCGTCTGGGCCAATCATAATTTGACCATCAAAAACCCCCTCGATCACTTTGCCCTCTGGGCTAGAAACAACTGTATCACGAGGAGCAGTGATAGCCTCGCCATCACCAAGCACGGAAATCAGTAATTCTTTTGCTGCGGCTAAATTTGTCTCGGCCTCTTGAATCAGCCCGCGTAGCCTTTTAATTTGTTTTTCTGGTAATTCAGACATCACCTCGCATCCAGTCTGTCATTAACTTTACTACTAATCTTATACTATACCCATGTTTGTCAAAAGTCAACCGCACTTTTTTGATGTTTTCCACCGCTCCAACAGTGGTAAAAACGATAGTGTTGTAAAAATTACAAAGTAGGCGTAAGTGGAAACGCGGTAAAGAAACAGCATACCCTAGGCCCATTTTGGACATATGCCGATAGAATTAGGCAGATAGCTATAAGGAACAAGAACTAGTCCTTTTTGGAGTAACCCTGACACTATATCTAATCTCGACCACGAACAGGCCTCAGTGGAGTCTCTCATACTCCAAAAAGGACTAGTTCTTCCTCCTTCACCCCTCCCGTACTACACAGCGGATGGCAAGACCGTAGCCACGGTAATAGCTAGCCTGAGGGAAGACGTCCGGCAGGTACGTAACCAGGAAGTAACCGCTCGTAACCGAACTGCTAGCGTCTGACCACCAGCCGCCATGAGCGGTACGACTGCTGATGTTGCCACGGGAATGATCGTAGAGGCCCGTACGGAGAAAGTTGAGAGGATTTTTGCCATTTTTTAGCCTGTTCTTATAAGTTTGAGTAAGATTTAGGGCATAAAATGCCCTAATTGGTTATTTAGAACCCCTAGAAACGACTTTGTGTCCAAAAGTGTGAAGTTGGCCATAAGTATTTAGAAGCCCCATACGGGGCTTCTTTCTAAATGGCTCATATCTTAATAAGTTTTAATGAATCTTAAAGACAACTTTCTCCGTACGGGCAACTGTGGCCGTTCCACTGGTTACTTAGTGCATCGCACTGAGGTTGGTCGCTGGTGGTCTAGTGTAAGTGTTTCCGTCGAGAATAGCCACGCCCTAGACACAAACTCGACGTATACTATACGCCAAAATATTAATCTCCGCGGAGGTGGTTTTGCCATCCGCGTAACTTCGCTTACGCTCAGCGGGACAGCGGCATCCTCAAAAAGAAGTGCAAAGCACTTCTTTTATTCGGATTGCCTAGTCCCTAAGTACGGGAGGGGTGAAAACCAAAAGTAGCCTCCAACATGGAGGCTACTTGGCATTACTAGCAGTGATAAAATTAAGCTAATTCGATAGTTGCACCAGCTTCTTCGAGACTCTTCTTCATAGTCTCAGCTTCGTCCTTCGGAACGTTCTCTTTGACGGTTGCCGGAGCACCATCAACGATAGCCTTAGCTTCGCCTAGACCAAGACCAGTGATTTCCTTCACGGCCTTGATGACAGCAATTTTCTGAGCACCAGCGTCTTTCAAAACGACGTTGAATTCAGATTTTTCGTCGGCGGCAGCAGCGCCACCTTCGGCTGGGCCAGCAGCAACTGCGACAGCAGCAGCGGCCGGCTCGATGCCGTATTCGTCTTTAAGTAGGTTTTTGAGTTCGTTGACTTCGAGGATAGTCATGTTGACTAGCTCTTCGGCCAATTTCTTGATATCAGTAGCCATGTTATATTTCCTTTCAATTTTCTATGGTGATTTAACTAATCTTCTTGAAAAACACTCGCGACCGCCCGTCGTTACAGGGGTCTAGCTCGTTTTGGCTGCCCCCCGTTGGTCGCAGAAATTTTCAAGTAAGCCTAGTTAAATCACCATAGTCTATTAAGAATTTAAGTAGGTAATTATATTAGTTGCTAATTTGCTTTTGCTTCCAATCCGGAAATAATCCCAGATAGACCGCCCGAAAGCGCCGAAATCGTATCGTTTGCCGGTGAGAGCAATTGCGAAACAACCTGAGCAATAAGCTCGTTCTTCGACGGCATCTTGGCCAAAGTGGTAATCTCGGCCTGATCCATCGCTTTGCCTTCGTTAGAAAAGCCACCAGCAAGTTCGAGTGCTGGGTGATCCTTGGCAAACTCTGCCAAAACCTTTGCCGGCGCAACTTCGTCTTCGTCGGAAATTGCATAAACTAACTGCCCGGTCAGACCGGTGGTATCGGTGTCTTTGTAGACGGCGACTTCGCCCATTGCAACCCGCACGAGGCGGTTTTTGACCACCTTAATCTTGACGCCAGCTTCGCGAGCCGCCTTGCGCAAATCTTGCATGTCGGCAACGCTGAGGCCTTGATAGCGTGCATAAGCAGTCAATTTTGCATCTGACAGCAAATTTGTCAAATCAGCAACCAAAGTATCTTTTTTCGCTTTTGAAATTGCCATAAAAGTTCCTAAGGTTAAATTAATATTAGCTGCTAGCAATGTTAAAATCCGTTACTCTTGAAGATTTTGAAGAAAAAATTCCTCGGTGGTATGATTAAGAGGCCACGAACGTCGCAAAAACACAACATTTGTATCTCCGCCACTGTCTTTAGAATAACTACTCTCATTATAGCAAAGATTAGAAAAAAATCAAGCCCAGCATCGCTGCCGGGCAAAAATGGAACTGATTATTCGGTATTCTCTTGTTGCGGGTCACACCCGCAGATGATTGCCACTTCAAAAAAGAAGAGTGCCACGACGGCAAAAGTGGTAAAAACAAAATGAATTCCATCGTTCTCATAATGTAAGAAAACAGCGATGATTGGTAAAATCCAAGTTATGGCCATCATGAGCATTGCTAGGCCAGAGCTGCAATCTTCTAAGGCCAGGCTAGAAAAGACACCCGCTAAGATAAAAATGGTCAGAGTGAGGTTAAACGCCCAATCATGCTCGGTGATAAAAGGCCAGAGATTCCCGGTGATGGCAGGCCAGAGACTAAGATAAAGTAGCCAGAGGTAGCCAATTGCACAGAGCGCTATACAAACAACTCTATTCTGCCGGTAGGTAAGGCTTCTTTTGTCACCAAGTGACGAGATCTCAACATGATTGAGCCAGATTTTGATAGTTGCGACCATAATAATCATGAGTGTGAGCGATACGACTGGTGTTCTAACGATAGAAATAACAGTTTCCATACTAATTCCCCCTTATGATATTAATTTACGACCAACCCAGGGTTGGTATATTTATATAAGGGTATAAATATACCAACCCAGGGTTGGTATATTTATATAAGGGTATAAATATACCCTACTACTTAT
>CAYZNY010000011.1:0-14036 GCA_964480265.1 uncultured Candidatus Saccharibacteria bacterium
GATCGAATTTTGATAGGGTGTCAGGGTATATTCAAGAACTAGTTAGCTGGGTTGGTCCGAGCCATCTAGACGATATATGATATAATATATCAAATGGCATTCGCAAAACAAGATTTCGATTTTCCCTATTGGCAAAAACAAAGTAGCCCGCTATTCGCAGACCTTTCCTGGAACATTCCCGAGCAAAAAACTGGCCGTGTCAATGTTATTGGTGGTAATAACCAGGGTTTCCATGGCGTCATGCAGTTTGCCGAAATATTAGCCCAAGGGTTCCCACTCCGGGCGGTTGAGATCTTGCTTCCTGATATGCTGCGCGGCAAGGTCCCGCCACTGGCGAATCTTGATTTTGCCCCTTCGACCGAAAGCGGCTCTTTTGCCAAGTCGGAGCGGCTAGTACAAGCCTGTTCTAGCGGTGATTTGGTAGCCCTAGCTGGGGATTTCTCGCGCAACTCAGCGACGGCCGCCGCTTTGTCAGCGGCAATCCAAAAGGCGACTCAGGCGGGAACTTCTTCCCCGCTACTGGTTATGCGCGACACAGTGGATTTATTAGCTCCCGAGGCGGCGGTGCTACTCCAATATCCGAATCTAATCCTGATCGCTTCGATGGCGCAACTGCAAAAAGTTTTTCGTACCGTGTATTATCCGCGCATGCTAATGCTTTCTCAGCCGCTGATGGCGACGGTCGAAACTTTGCATAAGTTCACGCTGAGCTACTCCGCGACGATTTTGACTTTCCACGAGCAGCAAATTATTGTTGCGCAGGGCGGAAAAGTGTCGTCAACTCCTCTGCAAAAAACCGAGTATTCCCTGCTCGAACTTTGGTCGGGCAAATTAGCGGCCAAAGTCGCTGGATACAATCTCTATAACCCCGCGAAGCCTTTTGAGGCAACGACCGCAGCAATTCTTGCAAAATAGTGTCACCGCCCCCTGTAAAGCATAAGCCTATTGACTTTTGCAGCGATGTGTGATATAATGGAAGTAGAGGCCAGTTTTCATCGAGAGGGGGGATCCAAGTGAAAAAGTACTTTTTAGCAGATATATTAACCGGCACCGAGGTGATAATCTCGGTAATTATCGCAATAATGATATTTTTTTCGAGCGAGGTCACGCAGGATGTCATTATTTGGCTATTTGTCGTTGGCGAGCTTTGCGATGCTTTTGATGGTATCTGTGCCCGGCGATGGCACTATCCGGACGATGGCAAAAAACGTTGGTGGCGCGAGTATGCTCCAATTATCGACCAAGTTTCCGATATTATGCTGATCGTAGCGACGGCGCTTTACCTAATAATCTCGCAGGCAAAAATCAGCTTGCTAATTCTGGGAGTAGTGATTGGGCTTTTCTGTATCCTGGTCGAGATTTGGAAAAGATTCCACTACTTCGAGCGATTAGTTCTGTTTCGGCGCTATATTTATCTGGGGGCAATCGCGATTACGCTATTTGAGCTACTTTTTGCGACTTCATGGGGCAACACGGCAAAATATCTCGCTGTGATAGCGATTTTTATCGTTGGAATTGCACTAATGATTGTCAAGCGTAACCGTTTGACTGAGGATATCACAAAACTTTAACTGGCTTTATGGCGGCTGCTCGGCAGTCGTCATTTTTTATGATTTTTGATCGCAGTCTTGTAGGCGCGTATAAGTTTGCCGATTTGGGCTGATTGAGCCGTTTCCTGGCGGTGTTTCAGCATAACTTTGCTCATTTGGTGGATTTCTTCGGGCTTGAAGTTGTTGAGTGCGTCAGCAATATTGGCTATTTCTGGTCCAGCCGTGAGCAGATATCCACCCTTAGGCAAATCCTCGGCGAGGGCTGGGTCACAGAGCAGAGTCGGCAAGCCGGTGGCTTCGGCTTCGATCAGCACCATCCCCTGTGTGTCAAAATTATAGGACGTACAAACGCTAAGGTGGCAATCTCGCATCCGGGTGATGATTTGGTCACGTGGCCTGGCGCCAAAGAATTTCACTTTCATGACATATTTTTTGGCGTAGCTCTGGGCTTTTTTCAGAGCGTTGCCATCGCCGTAGACATACAGCATATAGGGGCGTTTTAGCCGGCGTAGAGCACGCAAAAACGGCATAAAACGTTTTTCGGTCGAAACTCGTGAGTTCCAAAGCAGTTTTAGTACGTCGCCGTCGTGATATTCGCGCACAGCAAAATCCGGCTCGGTAAATTCGCTCGGCAGCCCGTTTGGCACAACGATGATTGGCTTACTGACACCATAGTGATCGAGTTTTTTGCCAAAATGGTCGGACGGGACAATAATCACATCCGCACATTCGGCATGGTTAATCATTAGTTGCCACATTTTTGCCCGGGTGTGATTTGGGGCTTGATAATGGTCGGTTTTGATTTTGACATCATGGGGTAGATAATGTCCATGCATTTGTTCGAGCCCAGTAGATGTTATCCCGCGTACTCCTTTGGGGACATTGACGGCGATTGCCATATCTTCGCGGCCATGCATAGTCTGCGCGAGCGGGATATTGAATTCTTTGGCTAGCATGATGCCGGCAATACTGCAACTAGCTTCATAATTCACATGGATTAAGTCAAATTTATCAAAATCGTGAAAGTTTTGGCAGATATAGATTGCTACGGTCTTGGGTCCACGTGAAAGCATTGTGCCATTGATCTTTGGTCGGGAAAAGGTCGGGACAAGAAATACACCGGGCTCGGAAGTTTTGAACCCAGGGCAAAACACGGTGACTTGGTGGCCGAGTTTTTCGAGCTCGCTTTTTTGTGCCCGGATGGAAGATATGATCCCCCCGGTTCCGCCGCCTGGCGTATAGAGATCGGTAAAAATTGCGATATTCATTCAAACTCCAATTCGATTGAAATCGGGCAGTGGTCTGAGCCCATGATGTAATCATGGATTTCGGCGCCTTTGAGATTTGGTAGCAAACTTGGCGAAATCAAGAAATAATCAATTCGCCAGCCGACATTACGCTGTCTGGCTTGCGCCCACTGTGCCCACCAACTATATTTTTGCACACCAGGATAAAAATAACGGAACGTGTCGACAAAGCCGGCATTGATGAGATTTTTGATTCCCTGGCGCTCTTCCTCGGTGTAGCCGGCATTCTTCTCGTTGTCTTTGGGGCGGGCAAGGTCGGTCTCGGTGTGAGCGACATTAAAATCTCCGCAGACGATAACTGGCTTGGTTTTTTCGAGTTCTTTGAGATAAGCAAGCAAGGCTGGGTCCCAGATTTTTTCCCTAAGTTCGAGCCGAGCCAAGTTGCGCTTGCTATTTGGCACATAGACATTGACGAGATAAAATGGCTGGAATTCAACCGTCTGGATACGTCCCTCAATCAGTGGATTACCATGTTTATCACCGTCCCAAGGATAACCGTTTACGATATCGGGCGGAAACTCGGTCGTGACGCTTAGTGGCTGGAATTTGGTGAAAGTTGCGGTGCCGGAATAACCTGGACGTTCGGCACTATTCCAAAGTTCAAGATACTCTGGAAAATCGACTTCTACTTGGCCGGGCTTGGTTTTGGTTTCTTGCAGACAAAGAATATCTGGCTGCTCGCAATTCAAGAAATCTTGAAAATCACCCTTCTTTAAGCTTGACCGCAGTCCGTTGATATTCCAAGAAAAAAGTCGCATTAGTACCTCCCGCGCGCAATATCGCGCTGTTTAATTGTTTCGCGCTTGTCGTATTTCTTTTTGCTTCGTCCGGTGGCAATCACAAGCTTGATATATCTTCCGCCGGTTAGCATCCGCACCGGGACCAGCTGCAAACCGTCTTGCTTGGCGCGGACCAGAGCCGCCAGCTGTCGCCGAGTGACAAGTAGTTTAATATTTTTGGTGGTATCTGCGCCCAAGGTGAGATTATTCAGCCATAGTTCGCCAGATTTGATGGTCACGAAACTTCCTTTTAGCTGCGCATGGTGGTCGCGGATCAGGCGCACTTCTGCGCCAGTAAGACTCATACCACAAACAAGTTCTTCGTCAAGCTGGTAATCAAACCGCGCGCGACGGTTTTCTACTACCAGGTCGGGAGTTCTTGACTTTTTCATAATACTATTATAACACGTATAAGCACTTTGCGGTGGCGGATTTTGGCTATTACTTATGATATAATATATAGTACATGAGAATTGCAATTACAACTGATTTATATTATCCTATGACGAACGGCGTGGCGGTTTTTGCGCATAATTTGGCCAAGGGGCTTGCCCGCCAGGGCCATGAGGTGATGGTGATTTGCCCAAGCTTCACCGGCAAAAGTCATAAGCGTCGTCGGGATGGCGTGAGCACGGTCTATCTGCGCTCGATTCGCTTCCCGTTTTATCCCGACCAAATTAATAAAGTTCCGGATCAAAAGGAAATCTTGGGCAAATCTTTGCCGAGGTTAGCCTATCGACACGGCATCTGGGTGGCGGTGGAACCATATCTCGCCATGAAGAAAGCACTAGATCGGTTTCGCCCTGATGTAATTCATAATCAAACTGCCGAAACAATTGCAATTGCAGCGCGTCGGTACGCAAAGAAAAAAGACGTACCAATGGTGAGCACTGGCCACGCCTACCCAGATAACATTACTGGGCAAATCAAGATGCTAAAACCAATCAAACGCCCGGTTGACGCTGCACTCCGGACTTATATGGCGAGCTTCTTGAAGCATTCCGAATATGCGACGATGCCGACCGAAATGGCGATTGGCGATTTGGTGCCAAAAAATCGCCGGCGGTTCAAGGTGCCGGTCGAGCCGCTGTCGAATGGTGTGGATTTGTCCGAATTTACGCCGCGCCAACCGAAGGCTAAGGTCATGAAACATTTCCACCTGCAACCTGGCCGTCCGCGGGTGTTGTATGTCGGGCGTGTTGATCCAGAAAAAAGTATCGGCAATGTTGTGACGGCCTTCGTGGAGGTGTTAGCGAAAGTCCCTGAGGCTGAGTTAGTGATTGTTGGTGATGGTACCGATTGCAGCCGGTTGCGCGATTTGGTCAAGGGTTTGGATTTGCAAAATTCGGTGAAATTCCTTGGGCGAGTGATGCTGCCAGATATTGCGGACATCTATCGTGGGTCGACTGTTTTTGCTACTGCTAGCGAGACGGAGACGCAGGGCATTGTTTTGATTGAGGCGGCGGCAACCGGTTTGCCGCTTGTGGCGGTGGATGCTGGCGCGGTGGGCGAGCTGTGCCAAAACCGCAAAAATGGCACCCTGTGCCGGCCAGGTGATACTAGCGCGATGGCGCGGGCACTGGTGCGGATTCTCCAAGACGAAAAGTTACGCAAGAAGTATAGTGCTGCGAGCCTCGAAATCGCCAAGCAGCATGATCTCAATCGAACTCTGGCGCGATTTGTCGAAATATACCAAGAAGCGGTTGAACTGAAAGGTAAAAAACTCCAAAAGCCTCGGAAAAGATGGTGGATGGGTTGACTTCTGTGGCGATGTATGCTATAATTGAAAGTTAGGGCTCTTTTTCGAGAAATCTAATTATCTCTGTTGCTGTTTCTTCTGGCTGTTCATAATTATGGATATGCCCGGTATTTTCGAGAAAAGCTAGTTCGGCTCCTAGCTTTTTGGTGAGTTTTTTGGTATCTTTTTGGCTGACCAGTCGATCTTTTGCTCCTGCCAGTAGCAAGGTCTGTTTTTTGAAATCAAAATCAAGAATCCCATGGTCGGCCGAAAACCGCCCGGCTTTTGCCATCTCGCGTCGCGAAATTTTGGTTGTGCGCGTGCATTGGTCAGTCAGATCGAGAATTTCACGCAGTTTTTTAGGGTCCTGGGCGACATAAAGGAATTTAGTCGTTACATAATCGACAACTCTGCGGGGTAAATAGGCGGCACAGACAGATAGCAGCGACAAAGCACGTGGCGTACGTTTTGATATTGGCGATAGCAAGACAATCTTCTGGTTGATTAGATCCGGATATTGCTCGGCAGTAGCCGCTGCCACGATCGACCCCATAGAGTGTCCAATCAAAACTGGCCGGTCCAAGTGATTTTTCTCGATAAATTCTTTTACGAAGTCTGCGTAAGCCCGGGGTGTATACTTTGTTAGTGGTTTCGCACCGGCAAAAGGCGGTACTGCTGGGGCATACACTCTGTAACCGTGCCGTTTTAATCTCTCGACAATTTGCCCGACGCCAACCGGCGCACCCCGATAACCATGCAAAATCAGAAGGTCGGGTTTATTTTTTCTCATCCGCTAATGCCCGCTTGATGGCTGGCCGGTCAAAACCGATAATTCTTTGCTTGCCAATTTCGGTCACGGGCACGGCGCTGATATCAGGATCGCTGCTAGCGTCGATTTCCTGATATTCTATATTTTGCTCATCGAGCCATTCCATCAGCGCGTGGCAATAAATACAAGTTGGGGTGGTATAAATTTTGATCATTTTTGCTCCTTCAAAAATTTTTTGGCGGCGTCCATTTGTGGATCGCGACTATGATTTGCATCGTCATAAGTCAAGACTACTTCTTGGTCAGGTTTGATCCCCTCGCTGTTGAGGCTAACCCCGTTTGGAGTATACCATTTTGCGGTGGTGACTTTCAGCAAAGTGTCGTTTGATAGATTTAGCAAAGTCTGGACAACGCCCTTGCCGAACGTTGTTTCGCCGATAATTTTGGCCTTGTTGTGATCTTTCAATGCGCCGGCGACAATTTCTGATGCCGAAGCGGTGGCGCCATTCACGAGCACAACGGTTGGCATATCCCGGAGCATGGCTTGGTTGCGATTGGCATAGGTAACTTCCTCACCATCGTTTTTACTCCTTTGGACGAGGACCTTATCGCCATCGATCCAGAGCGACACCAAATCTTTGGCTGCCGAAACGTATCCGCCGCCGTTATTGCGCAAATCGAGGACGACTTTTTTGACACCTTTCTTGGTGAACTCATCCTGAGCGATTTTGCGGATCGTTGTGCCGGTGTCGTTGTCAAACCTTGTCACGGTGATAATTGCCGTATCGCCATCGTACTCTACGTAGGCCGAGACGTTATTGATGGTTTCGCGCTTCATTTTAAAAGTTTTTTCCTCGCCATCGCGCACTACTGTGACCTCGACTTCGGTGCCAACTTCGCCACGAATTTTGCTACTGATGGTGTCTGAATCCTCAGAATATACTTCCTCGCCGTTGACTTTATAGATAATATCGCCAGCTTTGATACCGGCTTTCTCGGCTGGATTGTCTGGCAACGTCCGGAGAACCCTGGTATAGCCATCGCGCAGGGCCATCACGACACCAATGCCCGATCCGGCCTCGCCATGCAGGGCGTCTTGGTATTCTTTTGCTTCTTCAACGTCCATGTATTTTGTATAGACATCACCTAGGGCATCAGTCATACCCTTTTTGGCGCCTTCGATCAAGGCATTTTTATCAATCTCGCCATCATAATAAACTGATAAGTTCATATAGACCTCGTCTAGGGCCGACCAATCGTTGGTGGATGATTGACTTTTTACGCCGAGATACGGCAGAAAATTGCTAGAAAGGTTATTCCAACCAATCCCGACAAAAACTCCAACTACGAGTGTCACGACACACCCAATGATTGCTCCCCCCAAGCTAACTCGCTTTTCATCCCACTTTGACATAGGACTATTATAGCACAGAACTATCTAAAATAGATATAACGATAAGCCGAAGCTGGCACATTGTAGCGTGCGCCAAAGTCCCCTGGGCGGCCGCTCTTTGAGCTACTGGCGTTGTTATATTCGGTCAGATTGATCGTGCCGTTATTATTGACACTCTCGACCCAAACCACGTGGCCATAAACGCCAGATGAACTATAACCAACCGTATGTGCCGCTGGGGTATTGCTGACTTTGTAGCCACTGGCGATTGCGCCCGAGCCCCAGGTTCGAGCGTTGCCCCAGGAATTGATTACGACGCCATAATATTCGTAAGCCTTCCAGCCGGCGTAACTCGTACATTGACAGACGTACCCGCCGATAACAGTGCCGTTTTTTAGGCTAGAAAGATAATCGGAGTCATCTTGCGGACAATTCCCGGCCCACGGATAAGTATTGGTACCATCACCAACTGTACCACCACGGTTGTAACGGGCAATTTCAGCTGCAATTTCTTTTTGCATTGTTTCCCTTGCAGCTGCGGCATCCCGCTCAAATGCAGCTGAATCATGCTCGTATTTGGTTTGGAGCGCATATTGCTGATTGCGCTTGGCAGAAATTTGGCTACGGTTTTCCTCGGCTGATGCGATCAAAGTTTCCATGTTGACTTTTTGATTTTCGAGGTCGTCCTTGATGGTTTTGATTTCCTCGGCTGACGATGCAACTTGGTCTTTGAAATTATTTTGACGACTTTGTTTCTCGGCTAAATCGCCGAGCGACTCACTGCTAGCGAGCAGAGTGATGGCGTCTGTTTCTGATTCGAAATGCATATCGACTAATAATTTTGCAAGTGCGGCTTGTTGTAGGCCGAGCTTCGTCTGGTTTTCTTCGATCTGGGCTGCTAGGCCGTTTGCAATTTCCTGCTTCATGGCGATATCAGCTTCGAGTGCGGAAATCTCGGCGTTTAATTTTGCAACTTCGTTTTCAAGCGTGTTGGCTTGCTCGGCCAGAGCATTTGCTGTTGCTTGCGAAGCCTGGGCGCGGTCGTAGGCTTGGTGACAGACCTCGGTGTTGCAAGCTGCTGGATAGGCGTAAGTATCGTCATCGTGTTGGAATAGCCAGAAGCTGCCCGCGACAGATATTCCGACCAAAATTAGTACAGCCAAAACTGCACGCAAACCAATAGTTTTGTGTTTTTGTCTGTTCATAGTTCTATTGTATAGTGTTTATGCTTAAAAGTAAAGTGCTGTAAACTATTTTAGATATTTCTTCATTGCTAGTCGCGCCGAAATCATGCCAACCACCATACCAATCGCGATTACGCCGAGGTATACCAGCACGAGGTGACTTGATCTTAGCAGGTTATCGACCAGTGATACATCGACGCCATACGATACCAGCCCGCCGCGGATTAAATCAAAGCCAAAGTATGCCGCCGTAGCTGCCAAGATACCAGAAATTGCACCGCAGATCTCTGCTTCGACTAGGAATGGGCCGCGGATAAAGCCAAGGTCAGCACCGACTAGTTTCATCATATAAATCTCTTCGCGGCGAGAGAAAATTGCCATACGGATCGTGTTGAAAATCACTAAAATTGAAATCACTAAGAATACGACACTAAGGATCAGACCACCATTTTTAGCGACGTTGGCCCACGAGGTAATTGTAGCGATTTCGGCTTGGTTGGTTTCGTAAGTCGGATCATAACTACTGTCGAGATTTTCCTGGAAAATCGGATTGTTATCGACAATGTATTTGACGCCAGAAAAATTGTCTGGATCATAAACTTTGATACGCATTGCTGCTGGCAATTTTGACAAAGTCTGATCAGACATCCCCTCGATACCAAACACGGCCATGATGCTTTCTTCATCGGAGTATTGGTCGATCAGGGCTTGATATTCGGAATTAGTATCGGAAATGTCGATTGATTTGACATTCTGTTCGGCACGCATTTCTTCGGCGGCCTGTGCGAGAATTTCTTGGCTAGTTCCCGGTGCAAAATAAACCGTAATATCGATTTTTTGGCGCATCGTCTCGGCGGTTGCGGTCAAAATCAGGCTGGCCCCGACGGTGATAATTAAAATAATTAGTGTGATGGTCATGACTAAGGTCGCAGCAATACTCAACCAAACATTACGTCGGAAGCTCGCTGCGCCGTATTTAAGGACGCGTCCAGCACTCCGCACCTTGCTAACGCTACTATTTTCGACGAGCGTTTTGAGGTTTTCCTTTTGCTTGGCTTTATTTACTTTTCGATCTGTCTGCTTGTTAGTTTTAGAACCCACCATTCTAAATCACCCTCCTTGGCCTTGGAATTGGTTTTTTGACAGCTTGGCTCAGGCTTGGTGCCGGTTTTAGTTTGACAGTTTGTCCGCCACTCAGATCGCTAAGTTTTGGCGCAGATTTGAGCGGCTTTGACGCGGTATACCATTGGTTGGCGGAATCTTGGGCAAGTTTCTTTGCTGGGGCTGGTTTTTTCGCCGGAGCCTTTTTGCTAGCAGAAGCCACCGGTTTTTCGGTCTTTTTCTGGGCTGTACTAGTTTTGCTAGACTGTGGCTTGGTGGAGCTTCTGGCACTCTTGCTGCGTTTTACGCCCACCGCCGGGCGCTCGTGCTCGATATAGATTCCATCTTCCATCGTGAAGCCAAGGCGAGCATCTGCCATTGAGCTTCTTGGTGTAGTACGGATAATAAGCGGCTCTTCAAACTCGGCGACAGCTGGTTCCGGCTCGCTATCGAGGCGGTAAATTCCGTTTACCTTCTGATCATCGACAATCCGCCCCGCTTTTAGGGTAACGACACGCTTGCTGAGATTATTCACGATATTCTCGTCGTGGGTTGTGACAAGCAAAGTTGTCCCAAAATCGTTAATTTTCTGCAAAAGATCGATGATTTCTCTGCGGGTAAGTTTATCGAGGTTCCCCGTCGGCTCGTCAGCGATCAAAATCTTGGGCTGTCTAGCCATACTACGGGCAATACTCACGCGCTGACGCTCGCCGCCGGATAGATGGGTCGGAAACTTATGTGCTTTATCTGCCAAGCCGACAAGATCAAGCACTTTTGGTACGGTTTTTTGGATTTCGCGGTTACTTAGCCCGGCAATTTCAAGCGCAAAAGAAACATTTTCAAAAACCGTGCGGGTCGGTAGCAACTTATAATCCTGGAAAACCACCCCCAGCCGCCGGCGATAATGCGGAATGTGGCGACGACGCACATAATCAAGATCGATCCCACCAATCACAATCTTTCCAGAATCTGGCACTTCCTCCTTAGTGATCATCTTGATCAGAGTCGATTTACCAGCGCCGGATTTACCGACCAAAAACACAAACTCGTGCGGTTCGATATGGATCGAAACGTTGTCGAGCGCCGGGTCTTCATCGCCCGGGTAAGTTTTAGTGACACGATCGAGCAGTATCATATCACTATAATATCATAAGCGTAATCAGTGTGCAATATCCAAAAACGCTTCGATAAATTCGTCGATCTTGCCGTCAAGGACTGCATCCGGGTCTTTGCTTTCGTGTTTGGTGCGAGTATCTTTGACTAATTTGTATGGTTGCAAAACATAGTTACGGATTTGCTGACCCCATTTGGCTGATTCCCCGGCCCGAAGCTTGTTGATGTTCTCGGCATTCTGTTCTTGTTGAAGCTGCAACAACTTACCACGCAAAATCTCCATGGCTTTTTCTTTGTTTTGAAGCTGTGAGCGTTCGTTCTGGATTGCGACAACGGTATTGGTCGGTAAATGGGTGATACGGACGGCGGAATTAGTGGTATTAACGCTTTGACCGCCGTGTCCGCCAGCGTGATAGACATCAATGCGGAGATCTTTTTCGTCGATTTTAACTTTTTCACTGTCAGAAACTACTGGCAAAATCTCCACTAGCGCAAAACTGGTTTGACGCAAATTATCAGCGTTAAAAGGTGAGAGCCGCACAAGGCGATGCACACCGTGCTCACTTTTCAGCAGTCCATAGGCGTTCGGGCCGTGGACTTCATAGACGGCAGTTTTGATGCCAGCTTCCTCGCCACTATTTCGTTCAAGGCAGACTACCGTGAGACCTTTTCTTTCGGCGAAGCGTAGATACATGCGTTCGAGCATACTTGCCCAGTCCATCGCCTCGACGCCACCCACCCCGGCTGTGATCCTGAGGATTGCATCACCGGAGTCAAACTCGCCCGTGAAACGGAGTTCTTTTTTGAGTTCATCGAGATTTTCTTCAAGAATATCGATTTGCCGTTCGGCTTCGGCGAGCAATTCGCTATCCCCCAGCGTAATAATCTCGCTAAGGTCGGTAACCTGAGTTTTGATTAGTTGCCAAGGCTGGATAGAGTTAGAAAGTTGACTGAGTTCACGGTGCAAAGTTTGGGCTCGCTCGGGATTTTTCCATAATTCTGGGTCGGATGTAATTTGTTCGAGCTCACCAATGCGGGTGATTTTTTGGTTGAGTTGAAGTTTCTGCCATGCGTCATCCAGCTTCGCCGACAAGTCGCGCAGTCGTTTCTGTATATTCTCCATATAATATATATTATAGCACGAGATTTTTGCTGAAATTCGCGGATCTGCTAGAAATCTAAATTAGAAAAATTTTGCAAAGAATTCCTGAGCCGGGTATTCGGCGAGATAATCAAAATCACTGCCAGGGACTGCGAATGGCAGTTCGCCGTAATCATCGCCACGCATTTCGTAGGCTTTGCGAAGTTCTGCCACTGTACCGACACATTCAAACGGTTTGATGAATCCATCTATTCCGAGCAACCCTTTATAGATGTCGGTTAGGCTTGGCTTTTCAAAAAGTTCTTCCCCGCCAAAAATAGTTTGCAACTCTGCGGCTGGCAAAAATGGGCAAAACAGTAGATAGCTATTTGCACATTTGGCGCAATCTCCGCACCAAGTCAGTTCCTGGTTTTGCTGGCCTTGTTGATAATTTGCGCGGTTGCAAGAGCTAAATTTTCCACCAAAGTCCTCCCAGCAATTTTTGACGAAAAGTTCGGCCACTTTCAGCTCGCTGTATTTGCGCAGCGGCGAGCCAACGTGTATATCTTTGCTGATGTAACGCCTGATATACTCGGCAAGTAACTGCTCGGCTGACCATGATTTTGACCACTGATGGTTGACGTCTAGGTCGCCAATTTTTGTGTGTGCTTCGTTCCCCTCCTGGGCGATACTAGCAATAACAGTGTTTTTGTTGTCCAGAATCGCCTGTATAATCGCTAGACTCTCGTTAATATAAGTGACCGGTACGTGCCCGTTTAGCCCGTTTGCCGGGCGCAGATTTTCGAGGTCAATTTCGCGAACGGCGATTTCCGGCGGGTTTTTCCAACTATCTATTACGGCTGGATAAATTTTTGTGGCCGAATTCGCTGCGTACCATGGAGTGAAATCAATTTTGACCTTATCTAGCAGTTTTCCCACTAGCAAGCTATCTTTCCCGCCAGATTGCAAGACGAGATTCCCCTTGCCAGTATATGACATTGAAGAAGTATAAGCCTCAATAGTCGGGCCTTTATCAGCCGGGTGGAAATGTGCTAGCTCTTCGCGTGATAAATTATTTTCAAAAGCAAACTGACCCAGCCCTTCCTGATAAACGTGATTAAAGAAGCCCGCCTGCCAACGGTCGATCTCCGTGGAGAGTTTTACTTCCGTGGTTGGATGCGATTTATAATAGCTCGTGCCGACCAAAATCCAGGCTAAAAAGAGCGCTCGGTCGAGAATCTCGGAGTTTTCTGGACGAAATGAATCAGATTCGTGTGCAAAAGTGACTTTTTCAGTAAAAACTATGCCATCTGTACCTTGATAGCGGAAATTAGCTTGGTAATTATTGAAATCAAAATGATAATCTAAAAACTCGAACATCTATGAAAATTATAGCATATTTATGGCTCGGACCAACCCAGCTAACTAGTTCTTGAATATACCCTGACACCCTATCAAAATTCGATCACAGACAGGCCTCAGTGGTGTCTTTCAATATTCAAAAACTAGTTAGCCAAGTTGGATCACGCCATCCTTATATAAAACACGCACAGGAATGACCAAGTTCGTTTTGGGTATATATGGCTCGAGAGGAAGTAGGAGGACCTTTTGGAGTATGAAAGACTCCACTGATGCCTGTTTTTGGTCGAGAGTAGATATAGTGTCAGGGCTACTCCAAAAGGCCCTCCTTCCTCCTTCACCCCTCCCATACTACACAGCGGATGGCAAAACCGTGTCCGCAGTAATCGTTACCCTGAGGGTCGACATTCGTCAGGTTCGTATGCAGGTAGCGACCGTACGCAGCCGAATAGCTAGCATCCGACCACCAGAGGCCACCTACGGTACGATTGAAGATGTAGCCATTGGAACGACCGTAGAGGCCCGTACGGAGAAAGTTGAGAGGAGTTTGGTAGCGAAATGAGATAAAATATATACGTATTGGTTGACTTGTGATATAATAAACTTATTCGGGCGGTTAGCTCAGTTGGCTAGAGCGCGTCTTTGACGTAGACGAGGTCAGAG
>CAYZNY010000012.1:0-10688 GCA_964480265.1 uncultured Candidatus Saccharibacteria bacterium
GAAAAAGAAGTGCCAGGATACGCTGTGTATATTCCCGTACGGAGAAAGTTGAGAGCGGCGCGCTACGTAACTGGGTAGAACCGGAGGAGGAGTTAGGAGCGCGCCGAACATGTTGTCCTCTACTAAACCACCATAGAAAATACCCCATCAGAAGATGAGGTATTTTCTATGGTATACCCGGTAGGATTCGAACCTGCGACCTTTGGCTCCGCAAGCCAACGCTCTATCCAGCTGAGCTACGGGTACATATGTGGATATTTTCGCGCCAAAGCGCTACGACATCCACTTGACAATGAAAATGAGCATTGCGACGAATCGCAACCCTTTCATTATAGCACATTTTTCTAAATCCTACTAGAATAAAATAATTTTTGAATGTTTTTGCTAACTGCGGAAGAAATACTTTACCTTCCCAAAATCTTTTGTTATAATAAGCTTATGTTTGAGGAATTAAGGGATGGGCCTCAGGATGGTCAAAAGCCAGTAAAATCTACCGCTGGTGCTAGCACGACTGATCAGACTACTACGCCTAAGAAAGCTATCGACCATAAAATTGCGCCTGAGGAAGCCAAAGTTTCCTTGGTTACCACAACTACTCCGGTCGAGCAAGAGCAGGAAGCAATCATTGCTTATTTTGTGCCATATCTGAACCACAGTTTACCAACGTCACACAAAATTCCCGAGACCGACCCCAAAGCCGGGCGTGAAGCATTCATCCAGGCTCTGCGCGAGGATCGCATCCCTACCGAAGAAGAAAACAAATTTCTCTTGACTTTCCCTTCCCATGTCAATGATGCCCCGCAAATTTTTGATCAAATTATAAAAAATCTACACGAGAAGCAAATTCTCGCCGTCGTTTGTGGCTATAATTCCCAGAATTGGCAAGATGTCACTAGTGACGATCTAAAAAGTTTCATCAGTGCACCGCGACGCCATCAACCAGATTACCGCACACCGGTTGGTTTCTCCGATTTACGCCGACGCTTCTTGGCCGAGATCCAAAATATGGCTTCTCCGGACCAATTCGACGAATACATCAAGGCGATGGACCGGCTTGAACGGAAGTTATATGGCGATCGTTTCAACTACTATCGCCAGTTCGAGCTCATGCGCAAAGACGCCCAAGCAATTGGTCAAGATTTGACCGCCACTTTGACCGACGAAACCAACCCTAATGCTACCGCCCCAATCGACCAAGTGTCTATCCTAGTCGATGCCCCCATCGGCTCTGTCAATCTGACGATGGTCGAGGATGAGCTCCGCAATCAGCTGCTGAACCGTGCCGTAGTCGAGGGTGATCCTTGGGTCCAGGGTGGACAGTCATATCAGCTCAGCGTTCCAAATCTTGTTACTGCTGGGCTTTATCCAACTTACGAAATCACTGTCGATAATCAAGTAATCTATCTTTCTAACTTATTTGAGCTAACTAGTGACCAAATGGCGGCAATTGCTTTTATTCCAACCAACAATGGCGTCAAAATCCGTAGCTATTATCGTGATAAAGACAGCGCGATTTGGCGATATTTGCCAGATTATATCCGCGACATCAGCGGCGAGGGGATTGATGTTTTTGGGGTGGGTTTTGACAATCGTTCGACTATTCTGCCAATTCTGCTTCAATCCGGCTTAAACCAAATCGAGCGCCGTGGTGGCATGATTGATTTATCAAATACCAATCCTGATTTCCTGTTTGCGGGCACGGCTCCGGCTTATGCCTCTCGCCAAGAATTCCGCGACGCCTATACGCGCGGCCAACTCCGGGGTGATTTCTATCGCGAAGTTTCTCCACAGCCATTCAACGCCGATTCGAATTCAATCATTGCTGCCGGGCGGAAGAAAATCGCCCCACAGCTGCTATCGATCAACCACGAGGCTGGCCCAGATTTCGAGAACTTGATGGTACGCTACTCGGTTTATTCCGCTTTTGCCGGCCAGATTATGGGCGAAGGGTTCGAATCAGTAGACACGCAAACAGCTTGGCTATTTTTCAGCGACTATCGTGGGCGTTGCTGGGTGGCAAATATCGAGCTGAACATCCATGTCACCAGTACTGGTTGCCGCAAGGAATGGCTGCTAGCAACTGATATTTCTACTCCACTTTATGAGGTTGCGCGCCTCGCCGATGGCTACGGCGACACTAGTGATAGTCGCGCCAATAACCATCTCGGAATGTGGGAGAATTACCTTAGCAAAGTCCCACTGCTGCAAGAATACGAGGCGATTATCGCTAGACGTAAATAATAATGCTATAATTATTCCATTATGGAAAAACAGTTTCAGCAAATCAAAAATTGGCTTGGTATTGGTAGTATTAATATTTTTGGCCTACCGATGAGCGGTAAAGACACAATCGGGGTACGCCTCGCAGAAAATATTGGCGGAAAATTTCTTTCTTCGGGTATGATTATCCGGGCCATGGAGCAAGAAACCGGACAAAACTTATCGCACGATGGCAAGCTGATTCCTCAGAATGTCTTTTTCGAATGGATTCTACCTTATTTTGAGCGCGAAGATCTATGGAAATATCCACTAGTGCTATCATCGATTGGTCGCTGGAACGGCGAAGAAAATGAAGTCATGAGCGTCGCCAAAAAGAGTGGTCACACAATCCGGGCCGTAGTAGAACTGCAATTGACCGAGCAAGACGTGGTCGAGCGTTGGGAAGCTGCAAAAATCCTTGGTGATCGTGGGCTGCGCCCAGATGACGCCAAGCCAGAAGTCTTCCAAACTCGCATCCAAGAATACCGCGAGAAGACTTTGCCAGTCCTGAAACATTATCAAGAGCTCGGGTTACTTGTCCCGGTCCCGGCTGCGGCCCCGCGCGAAGAAGTGTTTGCGAACGTTGTCAATGCGTTGGCGAGCTTTTCTGAACGAGCGTATAATTTCGCGCCGGAATTGCCAGACGACGTATAATATTCCTAGCAGAACTATCACGATTACAGCTCCCGCAGCAATAAACACTTTACTATCAGAATGTGTCGCCGGGACTAATGTATAATCTGCACCGGTATTTGCTGTCTTAACTTTCCGACAACGCTTTGTTTCCGGATTACGCTCGTACCCGGGTGCGCATTCTTTGGCCACGGTTTTTGCGATTGTTTTGCATCGGCCAGTCAGAGGATTGCGGTATTTTCCCACTGGGCAAGCGCCATTCGCATCCGTCACGCTGTCGGCTTTTACGCAATTTCCTGTTTCAGGATTGATCACCTTACCACTCTCGCAACTCCGAAATTCTTGATATACATTAGCCTGATTTGGCGTACGCGCATAAGTCGGTGACCAAGTTTCTGCTCCCGACGAGTCATAGAATTTAGCATAACTCGTCGCTTTCTTCTGACCATGTACATAAGTTAGTTCGTCAACCACTCGCGCATCCGTATCGACTAGCTCAACTGTATTTGACGTATTCGGATTCTTCGTTAGGCTAAACTTACCGTTTGGATAATAGGCATAGTAGCTATCCGGCGCAATTATCTCTCCCAACGCATACGACTTTTTCTTATACCGTAGCTGACATCCCGTCGTATCGACTGTCTGATCAGTCGGATTATATAGTTCAATAAATTGCTCGGTTTTGCCGTCAACATAATAGGAGTAGATTTCGCTAAATTCCAGCTTATGACAGCGCGGAGTAGGCTGCTCTGCCGCGTCATCAGTGCTACCAGGAACTATCGGCAACGATAACCCTGGATTTTCTGGATCAAACTTGGGGGTATAGTCTTCGACATGAGAAAATTCACCATCAGTAATATTTCTCACTAGCGTAGTAGGGCTAGAGCTCTTAAAGGCTTTGGCGCAACCAGCCTTTCCCGTCCAGCAAACCGTATCAACCAGCTGATCATCTTGCCATAATTCTAGCGGCCCAGCTGCCATCGCCAAACTAGTGGTATAAACCAAATCACCCTCATTTTTATTTGGAGATTTATTATATCGCAACAGAACAGTTTTCCCCCGCATCACACTGCCGTCTGGAAATTCCAGCAGCGTCAAAGTATTGCCACTCCCGTTGGTATAACGTAATGTAAACCCGGTCAAATCAACTGGATCACTAGACAAATTCCGTAGTTCAATCAACTCACCAGTTTCTGCTTGATCATTGATTTTATAGCCTGGGTTGATCGCCCAAATTGCAACTTGGCTTTTATGCTCAAATTCGTCTTTTGGAACAGGCGGTTCGCTATCAACTACTGGCATCTTGCCTGGCGGGGCATCACCATCATCCTCTCCTGTCTTCACAGTCATAATATTTTCTAATGGATCGTCTACTGTGAATCCAGTTCCCACAAACTGTCGGGGAGACTGTATTTGACCTCTTGATTGATATGTCGCAATACCACAAATTATAGTTGCTACTCCACAGAGCATAAATCCCGTCAATAACAGCCGTCGAGCCTTTGTCTGCAATCTCCGCATATTTCCTCCACTTTGTTTTTATAGCCCTATTCTAATGCAGCAACAAACAAAAATCAACAACTTTTTTATACTTTTCACCCTTGTTACGGCAAGGATAATATCGGTCCCCCTCCCTATCATATACCAAATTCAGAAAAAACTACAAGCATAAGCATGAATAAAACTAGCGGCACTAATCAATTCTTACCTATCCGTCCAGCTTATGCTATAATGATAATATGGATATGGTAATTCCATTTGCGGAGGTGTTTCTCGCAGCCCTAATTCATGCTTCAATGCAACTGAGTCTGGGTGCACTACTTTTGCTTTATCATGCTAGCCTCGGCAAGCATATTAAAAAGAAGACTCGCAGCCTAGTTGACAGTTATATTGCTGGTATTGGCACATTAGTTTTCCTTGGCTTTGGGGCGGTAGCGTTTATCATGAATCGTTATTTTAGTGAAGCACTTTATCCCGAGGAATTGATGATCGTAGTCGGCATGCTAGTCGCGCTGGCAATTGCCGTATGGTCGATTTATTACCGCCGGGGTCGCAGCACCGAGCTGTGGCTACCGCGCACAGTAGCACGTTTTGTTGATCGACGCGCCAAAGAGACAAACAGCAATACCGAAGCATTTTCGCTCGGTATGCTAACGAGCCTAGCAGAAATGCCGTTTACGCTAGTCCTAGTTATCGTCGCTAGCAACAGCCTAATGAGACTCGAACCCCTAGCCCAACTTATTGCGCTAGTACTATATACCGTAATCTCAATTATCCCGCCGATTATTCTGCGCCTAGCTATCCGCCATGGCCACACCGTGGTCGACGTCCAGCGATGGCGAGTAAAATATAAGACTTTCCTGCGCGCCTTGACCGGCACTGGCTTTCTAATTCTAGGAATATTTATCTTTGCTTTTGAGGTCATCGTGCCATGAGTATTACCAAAAAGAAAACTCGTAAGATTTCCCAGCGGACGGCCAAATTAGTAACTGCCCAAACTTTTGACGCTGAAAAGGTTCGCCAAGCTTTGCTCTATAACGCCAAGATCGTTGGTATCCCTGATGGGGCCGCAGAGACAATCGCCGACAAAGTCACTGAAAAAATTCGGGTTTGGGTGATAGCGCGCCCTGCAATCACAAATGATGATTTGAATCGTAAAATTGCCGTCGAGACCAAACGGTATAGTGCTGATTTGGCTTATGTTTACCAAAATCGTGGTAAAATAATATAAAGGTGGGAAATGGCAAGAAAATTTGATTATCAGTATGTAGTTTTGGGAAGTGGCGCTGCTGGCAGTGCTGCGGCTTTGCTGGCGAAAAGTCTTGGTGCGAAAACTGCAATTGTCGAAGCTGACCGCTGGGGTGGCACAACTTTGAATTATCGTGATGTTCCCTATGGAGCAGCATTAAAACTTTCTCAACGTTATACCGAGGCACTTGAAGCTGGTAAATTTGGGATTTCCAGTGCAACGTTACGCTATAATTATCCAACTGTTCTAAACTGGCAAGCAACCGCCGTCCGGCGTGCGGGTGGTGGCAAACGCAAAATCTTCGAGGAAGCTGGGATTGATTGCTACAAAGGTTTCGCCCAATTTATCAGCCCATACGAAGTTGCAGTGGGCGGCCAGCAGATTAGTAGCGAAAAGTTCTTACTTGCGACTGGTTCAAATCTCGTTATCAGTGGAATTGCTGGTGTCGAAGCGGTAAATTGTTGGTCCCCAGATACCGCCCTCAGAATGTCTAAGCTGCCAAAAGCCGTGATGGTAGTCGGTGGTGGCTCTACTGGTTGCGAAATCGCCGAGTACTTCGCTGCACTTGGGGTTAAAGTGCTGATCGCCGAAGCAGCCGACCGTTTATTACCAAAAGAGGACCTCGAAGCCGGAGAAATTATCGCCTATAATTTACACAAGCGTTTCCAGGTCACCGTCCTGACCTCCTCACGCGTGGTAGCTGTTGCGCAAGACGGAAAGAGCAAGCAAGTCGTTTTCGTACGTGATGGTCAAGAAAAATCTGTCCGCGTAGAGGCAATTGTGCTCGCAACCGCCCCAGAGCCAAGCACTGATTGTGGCCTCGAAAATGCCGGCGTAAAATACTCCAACAAAGGCGTTGCCGTCAACGAAACTTTGCGCACAACTTGCCCGCATATCTGGGCCGCTGGTGATGTTATTGGTGGCGAAAGTTCAACCGAGCGCGCGACTTATGAAGCCAAACTCGCCACAACTAATGCTCTCAGAAAATCCGGTGGGTCCATCAACTATGCCGGTTTTGCTCGCATGACGGATACACTGCCGAAAGTCGCCAAAGTTGGCCTGAATGATTCTGATTGCAAGAAACTAAACATCAAATGTCGCTCTGCATTGGTACCGATCGATACAATCAGTGCTGCTAATACCAATGATTTCCGTGATGGTTTCGTAAAATTGCTCGTCGACGCTCGTGGTCAAGTGATGGGTGGCACCGTAGTTTGCCCCGCGGCTGATCTCGTCATCCAAGAAATTGCTTTGGCGGTTCGTAACTGCATGAAAATCGAGGAATTAGCTAGCACGCCACACGTGGCAACTAGTTGGAGCGAGGCAGTGCGCCTGGCTGCCCGGCAATTAGTCTAAGAATTCTGAACAATCGTACCGGCTTTGCGTCGCAGTGCTAATTCGAGATGATCAGGAGAAGTAATAATCCCAATCTTCCCTTTGCTAGCAAATTTTATTACTGCCTCCATTTTTGGCTTCATTGAGCCTTCTCCAAACTGCCTCGATCGCAGATATTGCTGAGCTTCTTTTGTACTTAGCATCCCTAGTGCAATTTGATCGGGTTTGCCAAAGTTCAAAAAAGCATTCGGCACCGCAGTCACCGAAGCGAATATATCCGCTTTCACTAGTTCAGCCAGTTTTTCTGCCGCAAAATCTTTGTCCACGACAGCATCTACGCCTTTTAGGATTTTCAAAATTTTGGTACGCGCTACCGGGATTCCACCTCCACCGACTGCCACCACAATCGCCCCAGACTCAATCAGCGTAATAATTTCTCGACGCTCGACGATATCAATTGGCTGCGGAGATGGAACTACACGTCGATAACCTCGCCCTGAATCTTCCATCATTTCCCAACCCTTACTTTTTGCAAGTTTTACCGCTTCGCGCGCGGTATAAAATTGCCCAATCGGCTTAGTTGGATGCCGAAAAGCCGGATCCTTCCGATCAACCACGACTTGGGTCACCAACGTAGTGACTTTACGGCGCTTCTTTTCCCGCTTGAAGGCATTCGATATCGCCTGAGTTAGCCAATAACCAATCTGGCCTTGGCTCATTGCAACTGCTGTATCTAGCGGCATCGCCGGAGCATCTTTACTCGCCGCAGATTCTTCGTGCAAGAGAATATTCCCAACTTGCGGGCCATTACCATGCGCAATGATTAGTTCATATTTATCGGCCAGTTTTGCAATATCGCGCCCAATTCGCTCTGCAACCGCCTTCTGTGCCTCGGCAGAGACTTCGCCATGTTGTTGCAAAGCATTACCGCCCAGCGCAATCACCACCCGTTGCTTCATCTAGAATCCTGTCTTACCCAGCAATCGAAACATTGCCGTCTTGTAAGCCTCTACTCCTGGTTGGTCGAACGGATTAACACCGGTCATTTTTGCCGACAAAGCGCAGGCTAGCTCAAAGAAATAAATCAACCCGCCAAAAGATTCTGCGGAATAATCCGGCATCACAACTTCAAAAACTGGGATACCGCCTGCCCGATGCGCCTCAATCGTAGCCAAGCGAGCTTGTTCGTTCACAAAACTCAGTTTCTTCCCCGCCAGGTAGTTCAGCTGATCCAAATCCTGTTCTAGCTCGGGGATTTCAAAATCGACTTCTGGCGGTTTTACAAAACTAAGCATCGTTTCAAAAATATTCCGACGGCCTTCTTGTAAATATTGCCCCAGAGAGTGCAAATCAGTCGTATAAACAGTCGCGGCTGGGAAAATTCCTTGTTGATTCTTCCCCTCAGACTCACCAAAGAGCTGTTTCCACCATTCTTCAAAGGTCGCTAGGCTCGGCTCAAAACTCGCCAGAACCTCCACATCAAAACCATCTTGCAAAAGCTTCGCGCGCGAACAAGCATACTTAACCGCCGGCAAATCACTTGGATGTTTTTCTTTCAGCTCGCGATGCTCGATAAATGCCCCTGCGAGCAACCGGTCAATATCAATCCCCGCTACCGCAATCGGCAATAGCCCCACCGGAGTCAGAACTGAATACCGCCCACCGATATTATCTGGAATTACAAACCTGGTGTATTTTTCCTGAATCGCTTCGCCATACAAAGCACCTTTTTTGGTGTCAGTCGTAACATAAATATGCTCACTAGCCTTATCACTATATTTCTTTTTTAGCTTCTCCTTCAAAAACCGAAAGGCAATCGCTGGCTCGGTCGTTGTGCCAGACTTAGAAATCACGTTGACAGAAAAATCAGCATCTCCAAGCTCATCAAGCATTTTTTTGAACTCACGAGAGCTCAAATTATTCCCGGCATAGAGAATCTTTGTCGGACCACTATCTCCAAGCGCATCAATAACTGCTTTGTGCCCCAGGTACGACCCCCCAATTCCGATACAAACTAGGTATTTAGAATGTGCTTGAATTTGCTCGGCAGCCGCCTTAATTTTCTCAACCTCGGCGTTATCAATCTCTTCTGGCAAATTATACCAGCCGCCCATCGGATCATTTTTAATTTCTGCTAATAATTCCTCAACCGTCGCCACATTCACGGCAACTGGCTGATCAGATTCAAATCGAATCATTTCCGTCCTCGCTTGATATAAGTATCTTCCTTTTCTAGATTAGCCCGCAGAATGAAATCCTGACACTCATTTGCCGTGTTACAATCAGCCGGCTCATAACTATAAGTGCTCGCTTCCGTGCCAATATTAGCCCCGAAGGGATCTGTGAAGAGTTGTGGATCAATCACCGGCAAAACTTCCTCGTTGATCTCTGACGGGTAATAGCCATATTTTGGATAATAATATTCTTCGAGAGCATAATACATTGCGTTAATCGCAGCCTTACGATCGTCGTCGCGATTCATGGCATCAACATTTGCTTTCTGTAAGAAGAAAATTATCACAAGTAACGCCGCAAACGCCCCCACAATTGTTACCTCGATAATCGTAAAACCTTTCTTTACGTTCATATATATATTATAGCACGAACGGGTCAAAGTGTATTATAATATAAATAATTAACACAAGGAAAAATTATGGCAAAAAATAATCCTACACCAAAAAGCGATCGCCCACCATTCAAGCGTGTCTGGTTCTGGGTGACAATTGCAACCTCATTCGTACTCTGCATCGTTGGGTTTGCACTAATGATAAGTGCGGCAATCGGAGCGGTCGATGACATTCCTCAGCAAACGTCTAGTGGATTCACCACCATCGACAATTATTACGACGAGGATGAGGACGACGAAGATAGCGATGACGATTGGTACTATGATAACGAGGATGAGGATGAGGCCCCAGTTTACAAAATCGGTGAAACAGCCGAGGTTGGGGACCTTGATATCGTGGTGACTTCTATTACCCGCAATTTTAGCACCGGAAATCGTTTCGACGCGCCAGACGATGGCATGGAATATGTAAAAGTTAACCTTACGCTGTCGAACTCTTCTCGAAAGAAGACAGTTGATTATAGCCCGCTCGATTTTGAGCTAGAAAACGGTGATGGTGATATTCATAACTATGCAACTTCTTTGCAAGATGATCATCTAGGCCGTGGCAGCCTTGCGGCTGGTGGCAAGAAAACTGGTTCGCTCGTATTTGAAGTTCCAGCAAAAGATACACAGCTAACCCTGCACTACGACGATTACGAAAACGGTGAAGCTAGCTTCAAGTTGTATTAAAACAACACTCGAAAACTCCCTATGAAAATAGGGAGTTTTTTGATACCAAATAAAGACAGGTTACCTCAACTATCTCCCACCACAGCGGACGGCGTAACCGTGGCCACGGCTGAGGTTACCTCGTGCACTGACACGATCGGAACCGAAGCCAAGGGTATAAGTGTCATTAGCCGAGGTTGCCGAACGCGACCAGTAGTAGCCCCACGAGCCAACACTGACCAGTGAGCCAGATGCCACGTAGCCGCCAGTGAACTCAAACCCGAGCGGCGCGCTACGTAACTGGGTAGAACCGGAGGAAGAGTTAGGGATATTGTAAGTAGTGATGATGAGGTAGCGCGCCGCTCTTGCTACCCCGATGTCTCTCAACTTTCTCCGTACGGGAATATACACAGCGTATCCTGGCACTTCTTTTTC
>CAYZNY010000013.1:0-8381 GCA_964480265.1 uncultured Candidatus Saccharibacteria bacterium
GATCGAATTTTGATAGGGTGTCAGGGTATATTCAAGAACTAGTTAGCTGGGTTGGGTCTAGTCGTCCGAATGCAATATCTTAGCTCCAAATCCTTTCGCGCGTCAGTTGCAGCACGCCATCTTTATCCTTCGTCAGATAATACATCCAGCGGTTATTAGCCGTCACAAACACCGGTTGATTGATTACGCTGACTGATTTATCGTCGTCGGCACGGCTTTCGGCCAAATTGCGTTGGTTTTGGCCATCAAAGTCCCAAACAATAATCTTTCCATCCTGCAATGCATACATCATACTAGCGTCAAACCATTTCAGATCCGCGCTGATCGCTTCATAATCAGCGACTTCGGCCGTCGCGAGATCTGTCACCATAAAATTAGCACCGTCCTCTGCAACCAAATATTCGCCATCGGGGCTCGACTCTAAGGCCTTTGGCAGATGTGGCAATTCATAATCCGTCAAAAGCTCTTTCAGCTCCGACAAATCAATCTCTTGCTCGCCCTCGGCGTCCTCTTTGTATGTCGGCAAGGATCCAAAGGTAATCGTCAACTTCTGGCCGATCGTGTAGCAAATATAATCTTCCTCATAGAAACGTGACAATGCGATGTACACCACTGCACCATCCTCCACCTGCGTGATCGGAACACTGCTTTCCTCGCCATCGCGATACGAGCCGATCTCGCGCACGGTTTGCCCATCCTTATTTTTGGTCGAGTTGAGATAGACTACGCTCGATCCGCTATTATCAAAATCGACAATATTGTTCAGTAGGACTTTCGATAGCGATTTACTCGATGCGTCAATCTGACGCAAATGCTGGTTTTCGAGCACATAAAGCCGGTTGGCAGAGCTATCGATAATCTCGACTCGCTCGAAATTAAGGCCAAAAGTCTCTGTGAGATCGAGACTTTTTGAAACATCATTCAGGTTCACCAAAATCCAACTATTTTGGCCGGCATATTCGACCTCAACCAGAGCCTTTTCAGCATTAGCACTCCATTCCAGGCTTTTGATTTTGCCCTCAAAAGTAAATTCCTTATTCTCGGCCAATGTATTCTCAGCTGTCTCAGTGCCGGCATCCCCGGCTAGCTCTACCATACCAGGGAGAACCCCAGAAAGATCAAGTATAGTATCCTTCACCTTGTCCCCACGTACATCCAAAAAATGCCAAGTCGAGGCGTTATCTAACGCATATAATATATATTCACGATTACGCGACGGGGAATAAAATTCCAAATTTGCTTTTGGCTCAGACTTGTTTAGCGCCAAGGTCTCCTCGACGGGGCGATTTTGCAAGAAAAGCCGCGGATAATAAAGTCGCATAAGAGCACCTGGATAAACATTGATTTGCTTCTCCCAGGTATCGTAGCCATCACGATAAATCTTGAAATGATGCTCGCCCTCGGGCAGCGTCCGACTAAGATTGGTCCGTGCAAAAAGCGTCGAGCCGTCTAGCTCTACTGAAGCGCCAGTCGGCAAAGAATGTACTTGCACCAAGCCAGATTGAGCAATCTGGCCATCACCAGAAATAAAAAATCCCATCGCCGCCATCACCGCCACTACAACAATCACGATCACCGAGATCACCATACCGGTCTCGGCAATGATCACTCTCAGAGTTTGTTTTCGACGTTTTTCTTCGTAATCCATAAGCCATATTATAGCATATATACTATTTGTTGCCTTTATTTTGGTCTTGCTTTTTTGTTAGCATTACGATTATAATAGAAATAAGCAGAATCAACATAAGGAGTGCGAGGGAATGAAAAATCAATTCGAGACTGGTTCGTCTAGCGCTAGGACGCATCGCTTGACGCAGCCATCGAATACTTTGAACCGTCGCTATGTTGGTCGACCGACAAATCTTGCTATCGAGGAGGCTGCGCGCATGGCAGATTACCTCGAAGAGCATAGTTCGGTTTCTACTACGCGCCCATCTAGATTGGTGAATTTGCGTGTGCACGACGATGATCTCGAAAGCATCCGCTTTGCCATGGCCGAAGAAAAGGCTAACCTGGAAAAGCAAACCAGCGAGCGATCGCAAAAAGCCAAGATCTCAATCGCGCCAAAGATTGTTGAGCTTGGTGGAGAGCCACTACCGCCAGCGCCCAAGCCAGAGGAAAAAGCCACGGTTGGAGTGGCTAATACCGATCCAGCGGAGGAGGTTGCTAAATCCGCCACCGAGGAAGCAGTAATTGACGATATTTCTGAGGATGACCTTGCCGCAATCGAGGTCAATGACGCTACTAACAAAATGGCTACTCCGGCCACAACCAAGCCGGCCGATTTACCACCAGTCAAAAATGCTGACCTCGATACCCGCGAGCTGGCAATGAACATCGCTGCGGATTATACCGCCGCCAGCCTTGGCGCAACAATAGCAAACCTTCCAACTGGTATCGAGGAAGTTGACACCGACGATCTTGCCACAGCTGCCGCCGAGATTCAAGCGGCTGATTCGATCGACCAAATCGCTAATACCGTCGCAAATTACGTCAACAAAATCCGTGCGTCGAGCGACCCAGAAGAAATCAGTCTTACTATCAAAGATCTCAAGGATTACGCCGAGGCAATCAAACAAAATTCGGATTTGCCAGAAATCGCCGAGCTTGGCGACACAATCGAGAAATTTATCGCCGTCACCGAGAAATCCACCGGCATCAAGGCTGCCAGCCAGAAAAAGGTCATGATTACACCGAAGGTTGAGCGAGCTGCATCCAAAGTAAGTAAATCCACCAGCAAAATTGCAACTAGCGCCAGTCGCGGCGCCAAGAAAGCCATCGCGGCCAAATCGCGAGCCAGCCAGGGCCAGGCTCTGATGACTGCAAAAGCTGTCAAGGCCAGCCAAACTTTAGCCAAATCCAGCACCGTCAGCCTAAATATGCGCGGCCGCCAGGCAATGCGCCCGGCCAATATGGTGCCAGCTAGGACCCGTAATCCGTCATCGTCAAAAAAGCTCAATGACGATGAGGCTTTGCGCAAAACCATGCGGAAAGTCGCCAAAATGGAGGAATCTAGCAAAGCCTCCGAAAAATCTCGCCAGAAATCCGTGCGTAAGAAAGGTCGCGTCAAGCGTTTTGTGCTAGCATTCAGCTGCGCTGCGGCTTGCGTAGCCGGGATCGTTTATGTCGTATCTTCCAACGTGCCAGATATTTCCGTGCGGGTCGCCGCAATGCAGGCCGGTGTGGATTTGTCTTATCCCTCCTATGTTCCGACTGATTTTTCATTATCCGGCATTAAATCTGACGACAACGAGATTATTCTAGCTTTCTCTAATTCTGAAGGTAAAAGTTTCACCCTAAGCGAGAAAAAATCCGCCTGGGATAGTGCCGCCTTGGAACGCAATTTGGCCAAGAAAACTTGGCAAGACGACTACTCCACCACCCACGAACAGGGGATCACCATGTATATTCATGGCGCCTCAGCCGCCTGGGTAAACGGCGGTGTGCTTTATCAAATTACCGCCGAGGACGACGTCCTTACTAAAAAGCAGCTCCGCAGTATCGCGACTTCAATGCAATAGGTTCTGTGTTATAATTTAATTATGAAAAAAAATACTGTAAGAACCCGTTTTGCACCCAGCCCAACTGGCTATATTCATATTGGCAATGTCCGTAGTGCGATTTATCCATACTTGATTGCCAAACAAAATAACGGCACTTACGTCCTGCGTATCGAAGATACCGACCAAGCACGCTACGTTGAGGGGGCAACTGAATTAATTGAGGATATTCTTAAATGGCTAGGGCTAGATTGGGATGAGGGTCCGGGAGTCGGTGGTAAATATGGTCCATATTTCCAGACCGAACGGAAGAACAAATATCTCGATTGGGCAAAAAAACTTATTGCTGAGGGTCATGCTTATGCCGACGATACCGATAGCGAGACAATCAGCAAGTATCGTGGGCAATGCCAAAAAGAAAAAATTCCATTTCTTTATCGGAATTTCCGGCCCAAAAATCCCCCAGAATGGTATGAAGGTTTACCGATTCGCTTCAAAGCCGATCCAAAACCGCGCAAATGGCACGACGAAATCATGGGCGATCTTGAAGCCGGCCCAGAAACCCAAGACGACATCATCCTGATTAAAGCTGATGGTCTGCCAACTTATAATTTTGGACATATCATCGATGATTCTGAAATGAAAATTACTCATATTATGCGCGGGGTGGAGTATCTACCTAGTATTCCAAATTATCTGGCGATTTATGAAGCACTAGGGATTGAAGTGCCAAAGCTCGTCTCTTTGCCGCATATTTTAGCGCCGTCGGGTAATAAAAAATTAGGTAAGCGCGACGGCGCCAAATCCGTCACGGAATACCGTGACGATGGTATTTTGCCGGAGGCCATGCTAAATTATCTCGCCAGCCTCGGCTGGAATGATGGCACCGAGGAAGAGATCTATACCAAAGCTGATCTAATCGAAAAATTTAGCCTCAATAAGGTCCAAAAATCCGGCGCTCGCTACGACGAAACTAAGTTGCTCTGGATGAATGGTCAATGGATTCGTAAGCTGGTTGACGAACAGGGAATTGAAGCATTTTACCCACGCACGGTTGGCTTTTGGCCAGAATCCGCCAAAGATTATAGTGATAAGGACCGCAAAAAAGTACTCGGGATTATCTATGATCGGTTGAAAACTCTGGGTGATTTGAAGGATATGACCGATTATTTCTTTACCGACCCCGAAATCAACCTCGAAATGCTATACAAAAACAAAGCGCTCAAAAAACTTTCCGAATCGGAAATCTCGGAGCTGCTGCAAGCCGGAGTGAAGAAGCTGAGCGGCCTCCCGGATTGGAACGAGCAAGCTTTGCAGGATGCTTTGAACGAGCTACTCACCGAAACCGGAGCAAAACCAGCAACACTTTTCTCGGCAATTCGGATTGCCGTCAGCTTTGCACCATTTAGCCCAGCATTACCACTTACACTAAACGTCCTTGGTCGGGAAGCGACATTAGCGCGCATCCAAAATACTATCACCGCGATCGAGAATGATTAACAATGTCTGCCAAGAAAAAATCACCAAAAACTAAAAAATCCCAGCGCGCACGCAAAAAATTGACCAAAAAACAAAAGATTATTATTGCGATTATTACAATTGTGGTGATTGTCAGCGCCGGCGTGGGGGTTTGGTTCTGGCTCAGCCAACGCAGTGACGAGGAAATTATTATTAGCGAAGAAGAAATCGAATATATCGAGCCAGTTTATAGCCGGCTAACTGGCCTCGAAATTGCCGACAAAAAACTCAATTCCAGCCCAACTTATTGTGTGCAGATCCCGAATGGTAGCACCGATGGCGCTCGCCCGCAAGCTGGTTTAGGAACGGCAGCGGTTATTTTTGAGGCGATTGCCGAAACCGGGATTACGCGCTTTGCGGCCGTCTTTCAAAACGCTGAGGTGAGTGCGATTGGCCCGGTGCGGTCGCTCCGGCCATATTACCTCGATTGGGACACGCCATTTGATTGCACCGTGGTGCACGCTGGTGGTTCTAATGAAGCTACGAAGGCGCTCCGGGTCGGTGGGCAACGCGAGCTAAACGAGAGCTATACTTACATGTGGCGCGAAAATGGCAGTGGGCGAAATTGGAATAATTTATTCACCTCGCCGGCATTGCTGGATGAGTATAATATAAGTAAGGATTGGCCGACAAGCAATCCCAAAACTTTCCCACGCATGACGCCGTCTGCTGCGAGTGATTTAATCTCCGAGCGTGCAGAGTGTGCCGCGCAAAAAGCCGAAGAATCAGAGGATGCTACTTGCGAAGAATATACTCCGGCCACAAATATCAAGATCAACTTTTCCGCCAATACTTCGCACAATGTCGCGTATAGTTATAACGCAGAGACGAATACCTATTTACGCAGCCATCAAGATGGCAAACCGCACCTGAGTTATGAATGTCCGGCCGGTCTAACCAAACCAAATACCAAGAGCGACTGCGGCGAACCGAAGCAAGTCGCGCCAAGTGTCGTCATCGCTATGAAAGTTCAGCAAAGCGCTATGGCTGATAACTATCACCAATCCATCAAAACTATCGGCAGTGGAGATGTTATTATTTTCCAAAATGGCGAGGCAATCGCGGGGACTTGGACCAAAAAGTCCCAAGATGCGCAAATTGTTTTTACAGATACTAATGGCGACGAAATTCAACTCGCACCGGGGCAACTTTGGATTTCTGCCGTCCCGCAGTATGGTAAAATAAGTTATTAAAGGAGGAAAAATGTTAAAAGATAAAATTGCAATCATTACCGGTGGAACCAGAGGGATTGGCTTTGAAACTGCAAAAACTTTTCTAGAAAATGGCGCCAAGGTAGTTATCCTCGGCTCGCGCGAGGGAAGTGTCGAAAAGGCTCTTACTGAGCTCAAAAAAGCCGGTTTTGACGCCGAAGGTTTTTGGCCAAATCTTAGCAGTTACGACGAAATCAAAAAAATGGTCGATCAAGTACTAGAAAAATACGGCCGAATTGACATTTTGATTAATAATGCTGGTATTTCTGCGAAAGACCCTATCGAAGACACCGATGTTGCCGATTTTGAAAAGATTTTCGACCTCAATGTCAACGCGATTTTCCGCATGATTAAAGCCGTTGTACCGGCTATGAAAAAGCAGGGCGGCGGAGTAATTCTAAATACTTCCTCGATGGTTAGTATTTATGGCCAACCATCGGGTGTGGGTTACCCGGCTAGTAAGTTTGCCGTCAATGGCATCACGAAATCACTGGCAAGGGAACTAGCACCAGCCGGAATTCGCGTCAACGCAGTTGCTCCGGGTATCATCTCTACCGACATGATGAAAGGCGTACCAGAAGAAATGATCACCCCGCTAATCAAAAGTATCCCGCTCGGTCGCATTGGTGAACCGCGCGACATCGCCAATGCCTTCTTATTCTTGGCTAGCGATCTGGCTAGCTATGTTACGGGAGAAATTCTTTCTGTAGACGGTGCAGCAAGAAGCTAACGCTAAGACCAAAAAGTGGTATAATAGATACAGGGGGAGTCAGTCTGCCGAGAACTTGCTCGGCAGACTTGGACAATGTTTGAAGAAGGTGGGAGATGCGCTTTTTATAAGTATAAAAGTATATAAGGTCAGGTACACTTATGTACAAAGACGTCTCATTTTTTGTGCGACTACCTCGCACTGTCGATTCAAGGTTGAGAATTATCCATAGCGCATAGTTAACTACGTGCGGGTTATCACTTTCTCCGTACGGGCCACTACCTTCGTTCCAATGGCTACGTCTACAATCGTACCGCCTATGGCTACTGGTGGTCGGATGCTAGCAATTCGGCTACGCGCGGTCACAACCTGACTACGAACCCGACGGCTGTCTACCCTCAGTATAACTATTACCGCGGAAACGGTTTTGCCGTCCGCTGTGTAGTTTTGCCGGCACCTTTTGGCCCCCATATATAATATATGCTCGCGGTGGGAAGCATTTGTTTATTCACGCTCCTGCCACCTACGAAACCAAAAAAGTAGAACATAGAAATAGCCTAGGCGCTCGCCTAGGCTATTTCTATGGTGACCCTTGTAGAATCGATGTGGAACGACCTTATATCGGACTTCTATCGCATAAAAGGTATTATGTCTGTTCTATATGAGGTCAACTCTATTCCCTTTGGGTGTAGAACTACTCCTAATTCCTATTAAGTTTTACCGTTCATTTGTGGATGTCCACTGGGTTCGGTTCATACATATAGTATACTACAATAACAGTGTCTTGTGAACGCTTCTTATATGCTCAAAGGAGACAGGACGAGGTATGAGAACCCCTCGTCCCTACTTCTTCACTACAGCCGCAGGCTGTATGTCTCTATCTTTTATCCCCCACGGAGGTGCTCTACAAAGCCCGAAGGGCTTTTAATGACTAGATAATGACGACTATCGGGGCGAAAAAATAGGATAGGTGGGTCGCTAGACTACTTAGATATACCCCTAGAGCCCCCTTTGTTTCTCTACTTTGATGAATATGGAGTAGGTTGCTTCCTACGGAATGGTTGGTGACTTAGATACTACCTGTCGCATCCTAAATGGCTTTTAGAGCCGTTTGTAGGGCTTTCTAATGAGACATCCTCCCCCGACTTATAATTCGCTCCGCCGTAGCTCCCACCAAGCGAAGGCGGGCGAATCTTTAGGAATGAGTTGGGTTCCTATCCCGTAGTGGTTAGATATGGCTTAGAAGTATGTGTTTTAGGCTCTGTAGCTACCGAGCTGGGAGATATTTAGGCATTCTAACTGTTAAGATGCTATAACTATCGTCTTTGATGTTTGAGTGCCATAAATATACAATCACCAGAGATAGCCTACTTCTGAGCTCTTGCTAGGAGCAATTTGGGGTGGGAAAATAGGAAAGAGTGGTTGGTCTCCTATTAAATCTCC
>CAYZNY010000014.1:0-2970 GCA_964480265.1 uncultured Candidatus Saccharibacteria bacterium
ACCAACCCAGGGTTGGTATATTTATATAAGGGTATAAATATACCCTACTACTTATATGATAGCACACATCGCTAAAAAGGTCAATAGCATTATGGAATAAAGCCCGTAGAATATGGGGATTATTAATATTTGCAGGGTCGGTCCAAAAAAGTTTGCGCCGAAAAACGACGCAAACCGGGGTAGCTTCGATGTCGATCTAGTTGTAGATATTTTCTACTGGGATGCTTGGGCCCTGTGTAGTCGTGATATAGACACTCTTGACGTAGCTGCCTTTGAGGCTGGCTGGGCGGTGGCTCTTCAACGATTCAAAGAAGACATTGGCGTTTTCGAGTAGTTTGTCCTGATCGAAGCTGGTCTTACCGAGGCCAATATGGATGATCGCCTGCTTGTCGACGCGATATTCAACTTTACCGGCCTTTGATTCTTTGACGGCCTTTTCGATATCAGTGGTGACAGTGCCAGCTTTCGGGTTCGGCATCAGACCTTTCGGCCCGAGCAAACGCGCGAATTTACCAAGTTTTGGCATATAGGCCGGGGTAGAAATCAGGACATCAAAGTCGATCTGGCCCTTTTCGAGGCGCTGGACGAATTCCTCATCCTCAGCGATATCGGCCCCCGCGGCAAGCGCTTTCTTGGCCTCGTCAAGTGGAGCAAACACTGCCACGCGCACGGTTTTGCCGTTGCCGTGTGGCAAAACGACTGTTGCACGGATATTTTGATCAGCCTGGCGTGGGTCAACCCCGAGCCGGGCATGAGCCTCAATCGTAGCATCAAATTTTGCCGGATTAGTCTCTTTGGCGAGTTTCAAAGCCTCTTCTAGACTATAAATTTTGCCCTTTTCGACCAATTTAGCTTTTTCTTGGTATTTTTTGCCACGACGCTCGATTTTCGGGCGGGTTACTGGGGTGGCACCTTTTGGCTTCTCGCCAGCTTCTTCGGCGGCCTTGGTCTCGGCTTTACGAGCCTGGCGTTCTTCCTCGGCTTTTACTTCCTCGATGTGCTTTTTCGACTTTTTGCCCGATTTGGCATATTTTTCTTCGGCAGCGTCCTTGGCTTCCTCAATTTTGACGCCTTCGCTGACTTCGGTTGCAACCTCGTTCCCGGCGTTGATATCGCTAACCAGCTCGCTTTCGGTGGTATTATTCTCCAAAGCCTCGATTGCTGGGTCTTCTTGGTTTGATAAATTAGACATAAAATCCTTTCCGTGGTGATAACGGGAATAAATCCCTCCCAACCTGATTAATATTTGCCTAATTATAACTTAGCTGGGCAATTTTGGCAAGGTTTGGCAGGTATTTTGGATGATTTTGTTCACATCCTCTTGCCGACTGGCGAAATTTTTGTTATAATACGCTTTATATGGGAATTAAAGTAACTAGAAAAGATCAAGGCGAGGCCAACGAGAACTTGATTCGTCGCTTCAATCGCAAGGTTTTACAGAGCGGAATCATGCCGATTAAGAAGTCGCAAATGCGTTTTAGTAAGCCGATTTCGAAGCGCGAGCGTCGCAAGAAAGCGATTATTCGTGAGCAACGCCGAGCCGAGAAAGCCGAGCGCATGCGCCTAGGACTAAAATAATCAAAATAGCCCCAACAGGGGTTATTTTTGTGCGTGAATAAAAATGCTCCTAGACGAGGCTAGGAGCGGTGACATAGATTCACGGTTTTAATAATGTCTTTCGTATGAGCAGTGACCTACGGCAGGAGCTTCGCTTGATTTACGCTTCTCTAATTCTTTCTCGGTTGCTTGATTAGCTAGCTCTTTGGCGCATTTACTGAGCGCCTTTCCAGTATTCTTCAACTTTTCGATATGATCTACCAGTAAACGCTCAATTCTTTTCAGCTCGCTGGTGTGATCTTCCAGCGCCAAAGTGAGCGCTCTAATATTGGAGGCCCGCCCGGGATCTCCGCCCAAAACATTGGCAAGTATTGACAGTGTTTCTCCACGGTTACCCTCAAAAATATCGTTGAATCTTTTTAATTCTTCGGCCAAATCAGCCCTTTTTCTTTCTTCTGACATATGCTAGTCCCCCTTGTTTTGAGATATTTTTTGGGCATGCCATCACGGCATAAAAAGTCCTGGGACTTTTTAGAACTGAACTCATTTATTGACCGCCAAACCTAGTCAAATATTGTAAAGTTCGAGAGTTCAATTCAACCCTATATCTCCTATTGTATCACAGGTCGCTTAAAATGTCAATACTTTCTCCGTACGGGCACGTATTCTACGCAGGGCTTTTTCTATGCTCGTACCACGGATGGCGACTGGTGGTCAGTTACCGGTTACTCAGCCACGTACGGTCGCAGCCTGAGTACGAGCCCGACGGGTGTCTACCCTCAGTATAACTATTACCGCGGCTACGGTTTTGCCATCCGCTGTGTAGTACGGGAGGGGTGAAGGAGGAGAGTCTTTTCGGAGTAACAAGGCATGTCTACGGGATTAGCCATAGGAAACTTGACACCATTCATAAAGTGCGTTAGGATTGAGTTATAGAATCTAAGCGTCTACTTCACCTTTTTCGGGTGAGGTTTTCGCTTTTTGACCGAAGTAACGATGAGACCTAAAAAGACTCTCCGCTTTCGACCAAAGGATAGACCAAGCTTCATATAGCTCTATAATCCTCCGTTTTCTTATTGTTAGTATTCAAGTGCCTTGTTGCTCCTAGCTCATATTATACCTCGTATACCGATGCGAAACAACTACTTTTCTATACTTTTCGCCCTTGTTACAACGAGGATTATATCGGTCCCCCTCCTTATCATATAGCAAAATCAAAGGAAAGTACAAGCACAGACGGGATGTTTCTTTTGAGCGGCGCGCTAGCTTATCATCACTACCTACAACATCCCTAGCTCTTCCTCCGGTTCTACCCAGTTACGTAGCGCGCCGCTCGGGTTTGAGTATGCGGGCTGCTACCATTACCACTATGGCTCGCTATACCGTGTCGGCTTGGACGGTTACTACTGGAAC
>CAYZNY010000015.1:0-1097 GCA_964480265.1 uncultured Candidatus Saccharibacteria bacterium
TCCTCCTTCACCCCTCCCGTACTACACAGCGGATGGCAAAACCGTAACCACGGTAGTTGGTATCTTGGGAGGCGATTCCTGTTGGGCTTGTGCCTAGGAAATGCTCACTTGTGATAGAGGCACTAGTACTAGATTGCCAATGACCAACGCTAACGCGGTTGCCAATAAAACCAGACGAACGATAGTATGCACCCGTACGGAGAAAGTTGGGGCTCGTAGAGCCCCTAGAACAAGCGTAAAGTTCTTACGCTTGTTTTTACCCCACAGGAGAGGTAAAACCTCTCCTGTGGCTTCTAGATGGCCTAAAACAGCAAAATAGTGCTTGGAAAAGGCTAAAAATCGGCAAAAGCGGGAGATTTTTAGGAGAAATCTGAAATTATCACTTCTGTTAGAATTTTACTAATTTTGAAAAAATAAGTTAAAAAACTGACTTTTTCTTCAAAACCCCTCTCAACTTTCTCCGTACGGGCTACTACCATCGTTCCGCTGGCTTCATCGGCTATCGTACCGCAGGTGGCTACTGGTGGTCGGATGCTAGCTATTCGGCTACGGACGGTCACGCCCTGAATACGCTCCCGACGGATGTCGTCCCTCAGTGTAACAATTACCGTGGTACCGGTTTTGCCATCCGCGTAACTTCGCTTACGCTCAGCGGGACAGCGGCATCCACGGACTAACGTCCTATAATCAGCCTGCGTCGCTCAAAAGAAAATATGGCATATTTTCTTTACTCGCTATCCTCGGCTGGACAAAAAGAAGTGCAAAGCACTTCTTTTATTCGGATTGCCTAGTCCCTAAGTACGGGAGGGGTGAAGGAGGAAGGAGGGCCTTTTGGAGTAGCCCTGACACTATATCTACTCTCGACCAAAAACAGGCATCAGTGGAGTCTTTCATACTCCAAAAGGTCCTCCTACTTCCTCTCGAGCCATATATACCCAAAACGAACTTGGTCATTCCTGTGCGTGTTTTATATAAGGATGGCGTGATCCAACTTGGCTAACTAGTTTTTGAATATTGAAAGACACCACTGAGGCCTGTCTGTGATCGAATTTTGATAGGGTGTCAGGGTATATTCAAGAACTAGTTAGCTGGGTTGG